>JBJHBL010000004.1:0-181126 GCA_050485465.1 Limnoraphis sp.
GCGGGGGGCCTTTTTAATGAATGCGGTTCTCACCATGAGCAATATCAGAGATGCTAAATTAGTCGGTGTGATTGGGATGCCGACCAATAGTGCCAATGCAGAAGATTACTACTTCTGGGGTGTTCAAGAAGCCAAAGAATCTAACTACGCTAATGCCATTGATTTCTACACAGAAGCCATTCGCTTAGACCCAAAACTAGCGGCCGCTTATTTTGGTCGCAGTATGGCCAAAGCGGATTTAGGAAATTTAGCAGGTGCGATTGAAGATGCCCGAACCGCCCAACAACTGTATGAATCTCTAGGGTCTCAGCAAGGCAAAGAAATGTCAACTCAGCTGGTTCAAGTTTTGGAAAATCGGCAAAATCCGCAAAAGCCGAATAATAATGGCGGTGGATTTCTCGGAACGTTACAACAAGCAGCCCCTTTACTGTTGAGATTATTATTTTAAGTTTAGGTCTCTATTTCTCAAAGGAGTGACTGAAGGAGTCAAATATGAGCGATCAGCAGAAATCTTTCTGGAATTCTGTTAGCCAAAAAGCATCAGGTTTAGGAAAATCAATTGGTCAAAAAGCCAACGAAACCCGGAAAACCATGACAGAAAAAGCGACGGAAGCCGCTCAAAAAAAAGCAACTGAAATGGGTGAAGCCATTAGTCAGAGTGCATCGTCAGCCGGAAAAAAAGTCATAGAAACGGCAACAGGTTCGGTGGAGTCCGCGAAGAAACAGACTCAAAATTGGGTTGAAAATGTTTACTCAGAATCAGAAGAAAGTCCCGAATCGACTCAATTACATGACTGGGGTTTAGATGAACTCTATCATATCTTTGTCCGCTCTCAAACGGCAAGTTATGGAGGGACTCAAATGGTCACTCTGAAAACGGGAAAAAGCTACAATGTGAAAATTCCCACTGCACCCACTGAGGGTTCAACTCTCCGTTTAAAAGGATGTGGCTTGCAGGGTCAGGATGCTTTTTTGGTGCTGCATACATTATTAAATTCGGTGTTTAATATTGATCGAAAAGTGAATAGTTTAGTTGTTCAATCTCCGATTTATGATCAGACGAAAGTGAGGTGTTTAGAAGCTTATAATCGTGTAATTGGCTCGGTTGCAATTGAAGATATTGATGCGTTGAATTTGCTGGATTATTTAATTTTTTCCTCAAAACTTTATTCAGAAATCGGTCAACGGTATACAATCGCAAGTCAAAATTCTCGCCTATTAAAACTCGAAGATTGTCTACAATCATCTTTGAGCGGATCTCAACTGGACAATGAAGATCAAAAACGGATTCGTTCGACTTATCAATACTTGAGAAGTGGAGAAGCGGTTCCCAATTTACAGGTTTTAGAACAGTTAGATGCTATTCTTCTCTATTCTAATTTAAAACCGGAATTCAAGAAATATTATTTACGAGCCAGTGCGGGGTCACGAGTGATGACCCTGGATTGGATTATGGTGAATGAAATTGATGTTAATCAACAAATTAATCAGCCAGATAGACCTCGATTCTTAGCCGTTTATCAACAACTGAGGTCGGATCAAGAGGTCGTAGATTTAAGAACCTTAGAAGCCTTTGATGCTTGGGTTGAACAGGGGGATTTACCCTGGAGATGTAAGGTGTTTTACAAGCTAGTTCGTCAGGAGAAATTTCAACTGGATGATGAATTTGAACTGGATGATTTTAGTAAATCTTTTAAAATCATAGAAACCGTTACTCAAGCGGTTCGATCTTCTAAAAATGGCAACCGCGATAGTTATCTCGTGAATTTGATGGAGATTAAGCCAGGAATGTTAACCGAAACGGCTTATCATTCGGTATCTAGAGGCGGTTTGGGGTTATTAAGCGGAATGGCGATCATCAAAAACTCAAAAACCTTTATAGAAGTTGCGGCTAAAATGGCGATCGCTCGTTTGAGTGAAAGGACCAATGCCGAAAAAATCAAGTTGGGAATTTTTCCCCTTCCAGATACCGCAACCGTTAATACCACTCTGGGGGGAAATTGGCAAGCGGTGAGTCCATTAGGAACACAAGAACAAGGAATCAGTCAGTTATCCGGCGAGGCGGCTTATCGCGCCATTTTAATGGAAATCGAAGGGGTTATGGGTTTAAATCAAGACAATGACGAATCCTCTGTTAATCTGGGGTTAAACGTCTGGAAAATGTTACGTGGCAATAGTGATCGACAGCGAACCCTTGAACAATTAGAACGTCAGTTGTATTCTTAAGGGAGATCCTGACTCGGGAAGAACCCTCAAAAAATCTACCTTGAGGATCTAGACAAGCTGAAAAGAAATTGCTAGTATATAAAAATGTCACACCTGGAGAGGTGGCTGAGTGGTCGAAAGCGGCAGATTGCTAATCTGTTGATAGGTACGTAAGGCCTATCCGAGGGTTCGAATCCCTCCCTCTCCGTACGTCATCAGCATTGAAATGGGGCAGCCATAAAAAGCTGCATGAAAGCTATTAATATTAATTTAAAAACCCAAAAACCCTGTCTCAAGTACAGGGCTTTTAAGTTGAATAAGATTTGGTGGCGGGGAGCGGATTTGAACCACTGACCTTCGGGTTATGAGCCCGACGAGCTACCAGGCTGCTCTACCCCGCGTCGCACATCTATAACTATAACCCAACAGAGAACAAATTGACAACCCCTAAAACAAACATTTTTTTCAATCCCTTTCAAAGCTTGACTCTCAGGGGATTTCAAGGATCGCTTGACTCCAAAATCCCCCAACCCCAGCCGAAACCATCTGATCTACAGAGCAAAGGGTCTTAATGCTTCTTCTAAGAACTCCGCCGCCGAAGCATCAATCAAAAAGCTTCTAAATGGCTCCTCTCCACTCAGATACTCAAAAAAAGCAGAAGACAAAAAAGGCTTGAGTTCCAGATTATTAACCAGATAAACCTCAAAAAAAGCAACAACCCCAGCATTGGCATAACTATCAATCAACTCTGGACTGGGAAGGGTTAACTTTTCAAAAGAATTAATTGCCTCAGTGATCCCTGCATCTAGTTGAGAAAAATCTACATGAGCTTGTCCTTCAATAATCACCAAATATCGATCCGGAGATCTTAACCAAATAAAAGAACTCGCCTGTTCAAAAATTGCTGGAGTGGCTGGATCAAAAAGACCCGACCCCAATAAAACGGGAATGTCTACCGCCGCCAAACCTTTTTGACCAAAAATACTCCGATTCACGGGATTCGCACCAATCACCGCTTGCACTCTTTCATCTCGAAATTGAGTGGGTAAATCCGGTAAAGAAAGCGCACGACATTGTAACAATAAAGAAAGATTCAAATCGCGAAATTCTCTTTCACATTCCTCTTGTAAGTTCTGCAAAGTAATTTCGGCACCCCCAACAGCTAAAGCTCCATATCCCCCAAAAGAATGACCATAAACTCCCACTTTATTGAGTTGCAGTCGCCCTTCAAAATCCTTTTTGTTGAGCCGTTCTAACTCATCCAAAACATAACTAATATCCAGAGGACGATTAATAAATTCCTCTACATCAAAAACTTCCTTTTCTTGACCTGCCAATAAACGTTCTACATGGAGAAAATCGCTACCGGGATGTTGAGGAAGTGCAACCACATAACCATAAGACGCTAAATGTCTAGCACGTCTAGAAAAATCTTCGGGTCGAGAAGCCAAACCATGAGAGAGAATGATAACCGGAGTTTTACCGCTTCGCCAAGTTTGCGGCTGATACAGATCAACAAAAAATCTGCGGTTACGTTGAACATCATTAAGAAAAAGTCGTTGAGGTTGATCAGCACCATAGCTTCCTGGTTGACGAAGATCGGGTAAAGCTGAAAAATTAGTATCATCTAACAGTGTGGCTTCACTAGATAAACGAGCAACTTCTTGATTGAGAACACGAGTGGCATTAATAACTTGTTTAACTCTATTTCTTAAAATTAAAAGTTGATCGAGATTAATCTGTAAGTTAGTCGGGAGATTTTCCAGAAACCCTAATAACGTTAAACCGTCAGGAGCAGAAGCTGATTCAATTAAAGCTGTTCTTAAAGCGGTTGGATCATTGCCTCGACCTTGTAGGGCAATATACTGGCTTAAAATCCCTAGAATATCCTCACCCATTGCTGTATTGAAAAAGCGAGACAGTTGAGCCGGATCAACATTCACTCGCTGGATTAAAGCAGCCTGAAACTCTGCGGTTTCTTCAGGTGTAGGTCTTGCGATATTAAAATAAGTTCTCAGATTATGATCAATTTGTCCCGTGTGAGCAAAAGTATCTAAAGAACTCACAGGAACCGACACCCGAGCCGTTGAAAAGACAAAATCAATTCTCTCTGCGGCTTTGAGGGGAAAACTCACAACCACACTGGCAAATAAACTGAGAATAAAAGCAACACTCCAAGAACATCCACGCCTCTTTAAAAGAGATTTATTTAAAAATTGAATCATAGATTATCAAAAAGTTTTATCTCCTGCTCAATGATATAACAATTTGATTTTAATGGTAGAGTTTGGAGACTCAAAATTTGAGATCTTTGCATTGACCCAGAACTCAAGACAGCGATCCGATTAAAAATTCTAGAGTAAAATGAGAATTGCTAGATCCTCAGTTAAACCGAGACAAAATTTTCTTCATTCAGAAAATGTAATCCATCCAACATCCCTAATGTTTGGTTATTCGCGACAATAATTGTTGAACCCATTTGAAAACTGAGGTTTAAATCGGCAAACGTTAATCCATCTCTCAAACCGATTAGATCCTCTCCCGGTGTAAAGTCTTTAATCACATCAACACCGCCCCCCTGTAAACTTAAATCAAAGCGGTCATTTCCGGGGCCACCAATCAAAATATCATTCCCTAAATTCCCAACCAAAATATCATTTCCTTGTCGTCCGAGTAAAATATCATTGCCTCGACCTCCATACAGTGTATCATCTCCCGCTCCTCCTAACAATTGGTCATCACCTGCACCCCCAAAAAGAATATCAGAATTTGAACTGCCAATTAAGATATCATTCCCCGGCGTACCCACAAAACGACTATCACCATCTCGAGAAACGCGAGTAATAGCTGTCTCATTCTCAGGCGGAACCATAATCAATTCAACCGCTTTTGAAGCTTGAATTAAACCCGAACCACTTTTAAAATCAACCCCTGGAGTATCTGCATCCAGAGCCGTTGCTTCGAGAATACTACGAACTTCCGCAGGCGTTAAAGATCCTTTTCCTCCGGCGCCTTGTAACATCAAAGCTGCAACTCCTGCCGCATGAGGAGCCGCCGCCGAAGTCCCACTAAAATTGGGAAATGAATCGCTATCTGAAGAATGAGAACCGAAAAAGGTATTACTCACATTATCGGTTGCTAATAAATTAGGTTTTTGACGAATCAACGAATACTCTAAGCGAGTTCCATCTTCTGCAATTAAGATTGGTGTTCCCCCCACAGAAGAAGTAGACTTTGCTCGAGGAAGACTCGTTCCAAATTTAGGAGTATGATTATAGTCTGTCGCCCCAATAGCAATTGCTCCTTCTGCGTTGGGATGTCCAAAAATTGTCGAACTATTATGACCGTATTGAAAGTTATTGGCGTCGTTGGAAAAACTAATATATTTAATCAGATTGGGTGAGGTCGAGTTGACCCGTTTACCAATCAAAACATGAAAGGTGGTGCTATCTGTATTGTTCGTAAAAGAAACCGTTTCTAAGGGGTCAGCCCCGACGTTTCTCTCGGTACTCGAAGCAACAATATCATCTGCACTTAAATTTAGAGAGTCTTTTTTAACGATAAAAATATCTAAATCACTGGTTGCGCCTCTACCATTATTCACCGAGGCGAAGGGTTCATCCCATTGTAACGTTAGGGGGCCAAGTCTACCGCCAGACTTCAGGTTAAATCGGTTAAAGACATCAACACTAGGTCCTGCATTAAAATCATGGGCTTCGTAGGTGACGCCATCAATGGTGAAGGTTTGACCAGAATTATTAAATGTATCTTCGTAGGAGCGTTGACCATCGTTTCCTGCTGCGGAGAAGTAAACAACTCCTTGTTGAGTGACTCGGTTAACGGCTTGAGCAACAATTCCATCTTGGAAAAAAGGCTGATTGGTAAAGCCCATATCATCCACAATAATATCAGCACCCGCTTTTGCTAAAGCCTCAATCGCTTCAACCATTTCAACATTATTAGAAACACCATAAAACATCAGTTCAGAACCTGGAGCGATGTCGTGAATAATTTGCAGCATCGCCCGACCTTCATCTCTCCCTCTTGTTCCTTCTTGAATGACTCGAACAGGGGTTGTATAACCATCTGGGTTTCCTACACCAGGAAGGTCGCCTGTTTTCACGTCTGTAGCTGCGGTGACTCCTTCTGTTAATAAGTTGAAGCTATCGGAGATTACGCCAACTTTAATCCCACTTCCATCTAGGTTAAAAGTATTACGAACGATATCTGTTTTGAGTGCCATGTCGCCTTGACTGATCACAGAATTAAAGCGGGGAATAGGTTGAGCAGTAGACATGATGACGATCTCCTGGGAATAGCGGGCTGGATAGGCTGTGAATCTTCAAATAAACATACAAAAAAAAAATAAATTTTGATAGTCTTTAATTCTTTTTTCGTATTTTTTGTCGCTTTTTATTGTTTTTTTTTTAAGATATTTTTTGTTTTATGGTTTAATTATTGCACTTCACTCCCGGGTCTGTCATCGGTTATATCACTGAAATTTTAAGGGTAATTCAAGTAAAAAAAAGAGCAAAAAAGTTTATGTATGGAGATAATTATCGATGTTTTTTTTACACAATAATAATAATAATTTGCGTGATTCTTCTGAAGAAAAACACATAAACATCTCCGAAAAAACCCTTATCTGATCAGGATTTATTCAGAAATTAATCAAATTTCAGTACAATTACTGATTATGTTTAAAGATCAAAACTACAGACTCAAAACGCGATTTGTCAGTAATTTCTCGGATTAAATGAATAATGAGTCAACCCCAACCCACCCAAAAGGAAGCGGAGGAAGCGGGGTTAGGGGTTAGGGGTTAGGAATTAGGGGTTAGGGGTTAGGAATTAGGGGTTAGGACAACTGATAACTGTAAACTGTCTTCACTGGTCACTCTCTTACAAACTTTGCTCTCGGCGGAAACCGCCGGGCCGCAAGTTTGCGCTGGTCACTGTTCACTGTAAACTGTAACGGTGTCCCCTGTACACAAGCTCCGTCTAAAATGACTCCTAACCATTGACTTTGTTCGACAATAGCACAGAGTAAATTCGCTCGTTCTAAATTCGTTCCCCGCAAGACAGCACCACTGAGGTTAGCTTCTTCTAAATCAGCTTGGGATAAATCTGCTCCCGATAAATTGCTATTTCTCAGGTCAGCTTGTTGTAAAATCCCTTGAGATAGACTCACACCTCGCAAGTCCGCCCCGCGCAAATCAACTCCTGTTAAATCTAAGGCTCCCAAAATAGCCCCAGTTAAAAAAGCCCCGGCGAAACTGGCTTCGCGGACATCTGCATCGAGCAAAATCGCCCCCCGCAAATCTGCATTTCGCAAGTCAGCCCCAACAAGGTTAGCCCCAGTTAAATCAGCCCCTCGTAAATTAGCTCGGAGGTTAGCACCTTGTAAATTAGCCCCGGCCAGACTCGCCCCCATTAAATTCGCCTCAGAGAAGTCAGCATCTTTTAAATGAGCGCCGGATAAGTCAACACCTGCTAAGTGGGCATGAGTCAGTTTTTTGATTGTGCCTTGTTGAATTGCCGAGAGATCGAGATTCATTATTTTTCCTTAGACGTAAGCAAATTGAGGGGATCATTTTCTTCTAACCACACAGTTGGCAGTTGAGTCGGTTGTTGAGGTAACTGCATTAAACCAATTTCTGACAACCGCACCACGATAGTCAGCGACTCCACTAACTGAGGATCAAAGCGAGTTCCTGCGAGTTGTTTACATTTTTCTAAAGCTTCTGGTACTGTTAACGCTGGACGGTTTCCCCGAGGTTGAGTGAAGTCTTGAAAATAGGAAACTAAGCCTAAAATTTGAGCTTTGATGTTAATTTCTTTGCCTTTTTGACCATCAGGTTTTCCGCTACCGTCCCAATACTCTAGATGATGTGCTACCACATCTCTAACAACGGCAATTTCCGGCATTGCTTCTAAGAGTCTAGCTCCAATCATCGCCCGTTCATTCCAAAAAGCCAAAGTCGCATCGTCCATTTCTTCGGGGGTTTGAGTAAATAGTTCTGACGGTGCCGAAGCTAAACCAATGCGATGCAGTAACCCCGCTAACCGCAAACGCCGTGACTCTAAAGGAGTTAAATTTAAAATTTCACCCAAAGTTTCACACAACGCAGAGACTTGTAAAGAAGCACAGGGGTTATACGGATCTCGTTCATCAACTCGCTGCGCCATTCTCAGGAAAGCTTGTAGTTTATTGGCGTTTAAATTACGGCTGACTCGTTTGGCTTGATCTTCAAGTTCTCGCAGTTCTCGAGTTTGTTGGTTAACGGTAATTAGTTCTTGCTGAGAGGTTTGGAGATAGGTAACAATCCGAGAAACAACACCGCTTAAGTCGGAAACCGTTGTATTCGGAGCGGCGATAATGTTTTGATGTTGTTGTTGGAGTTTTTTGGCTAAATCTGGGTTGTAGGGATGGATACGCTGAATTAAAATTTCTGCGGCTTTACGAACTAAATTAGAATCAAACGTCCAGAGTCCGTAAAATTTTCGTTCGGTGTCAATTTTTGGGTATCCCTGGGGGAGATATTCTTTTGCTGATAGTTCATAACAGAGAACCATCGCCGTATAACTGGGAGCTAAGATGATCAAATTCCATTCTTGAGCTAAGTCATCGCTATTTTCTAAATGAATCAGTGAGACTTTTTCAAGTTGACCTGTGCGATGATGGATTAATCCACTGTCCGGTTTGGCGGCGATCGCCACATGACGGCATAATTGAGCAATCTCAAAGTAACGTTCTGCTTCTTGTAAATACCACTTTCCCTCCTGAAAAGTGACCAATACAAGAGGTTGCTGGTTGGGTTCGTTGTGACTGGCGGTTTGTAAAATATGGTCTTCGAGAGCGTGACACAGCGCAACTAAGGTATTTTTATAGTAAACTCCAAAGCTAGAAGGGAGTTGACCGTTGGGCAGTGCCATTTTTAGCTGATTTAAAGTAGATTCTGGATTCATGTAAACAAGCGATCCCGACTATTCTTTAAATCTTAACTAGAATTGGTCGGGTTTTTGGGGAAGCTTAAGTCTACTAAACAAAAAAACACGCTGATCTCCTCTGATCAACGTGTATGGAACTGTTTTTTCTTGAATTGTGTTCGATCATGGCTGTATGGGTTAGCCCTAGGCCATTACAGATTGTTCGGGGCGTGCAAAAATCATCCGTCCTGCTGTAGTCTGTAAAGAACTGGTCACGATGACTCGAACTTGATCACCAACATAATCACTTCCGGCTTCAACCACAACCATTGTTCCATCATCGAGATAGCCAATGCCTTGAGAGGGTTCTTTTCCTTCTTTGCGAATTTTTAAGTCAATGCTATCTCCGGGTAAATAATTCGGGCGTACCGCTTGAGTCAGGTCGTTAATATTTAAAACCGGGATTTGTTGAACGGTCGCCACTTGAGAGAGATTATAATCGTTGGTGAGCAGGGTGGCATTAATTTCGAGGGCGAGTCGGACTAATTTCGCATCAACGGTTTGTACATCTTCGTAGTCTGCTGGATGAATTTGAATGCGATCGGGATAATGATCTCGAATTTGATTTAAAATCTCTAATCCCCGTCGTCCCCGCGCTCGTTTTTGATCGTTGGCGGCGTCTGCAACCAGTTGTAATTCTTGTAAGATGAAACCCGGAACAAGTATTTGTCCTTCGAGAAAGCCTGTTTCTAGTAATTTTTCGACTCGACCATCAATAATACAACTGGTATCGAGAATTTTACTGGAAGCGGGTTTGAGGGTTCCTTCGGCCAGTAGCATACTCTCTAAACTGTTGGGGTTCAGCATCCGCAAAAAAGCCCGTCCGTGGGTATCGGCGAGGTTCACTCCGGTAAAACCCAACATCACGCTGAATAATACCGCTACTAATGGCTTGATAAAACCAAATTCTCTGGGAATGGGTAACAGAAATAAAGGAGCTAACATTAAGTTGGCGACTAACAGCCCAATCACAAGGCCAATCGCACGAGTCAGCAAGACATCAAGGGGCATTTGTCGGACTTGTTGTTCGAGTCGGCGGTAGGTGGTTTGAACCACTAAGCCCATCACGCCTCCGATCAGGGCGGTAAATGCAGCCGTGACGGAGCGCAGTCCCTCGATATTGGTGACTTGCTCCAGTACGTTGTAAGGAAGCAGTTCAATACCATAGAAGCCCATTCCTGCGCCCGCTAGTATGAATAGAATGATAATGATTGCATCTAGCATAGGTTTAGCTAATAAAATGGATAAGAATTCCCATAGGGGGAATTTTTGTAAGTTTTCGTTCTATTATATCGTTCTATTGAATCCTACTGTTTTCCTGACTCGGTTGGGATATTCCCTAGAAATTTTAAACAATTCAGAAGTTTTCGATAATCAATGCTGAATCGATCTTCCTCAATTTGTCTTTAAATATGGTCAACAGCTTCATTCCCTCAATTTCCCGATCGGCTTATCTTCATATTCCCTTCTGTCGTCGCCGTTGCTTTTACTGTGACTTTGCGGTGTCTGTGGTTGGCGATCGCAAACGGGGGGAAAATTCAACTTGGATACAGCAGTATGTTGAGGTGTTATGTGAGGAAATTACTCAAGCCCCTGTGACGGATCGGCCTCTGGAAACGATTTTTTTTGGCGGGGGAACGCCTTCTCTATTATCGGTGAGTCAGTTGGGTCAGATTTTGGAGACTCTCGATCAAAAGTTAGGCATTGATGCTAATGCTGAAATTTCGATGGAAATGGATCCCGATACTTTTGATCTTTCTCAGTTACAAGGGTTTGTCAATTTAGGGGTTAACCGGGTGAGTTTGGGGGTGCAAGCTTTTCAGGATGAACTGTTACAAGCTTGTGGGCGATCGCATACGGTGGCGGATGTCTGGGAAGCGGTTGATTTAATTGACAGGGTTGGCGTTGTTAACTACAGTCTGGATCTGATTTCGGGTTTACCCCATCAAACGGTAGAACTTTGGCAACAGTCTCTTGAACAGGTTGTGAAAATTCATCCCCCTCATGTTTCTCATTATGACTTGATTGTTGAACCCAAAACCGTTTTTGGGCGATATTATTCTCCTGGAGAATCTCCCCTACCGAGTGATGAAACCACCGCTACCCTCTATCGTTTAGCCCAAAAAACCTTGACTCAAGCGGGTTATCAGCATTATGAGATTTCTAATTATGCCCAACCGGGGATGCAGTGTCGCCATAATTTAGTGTATTGGCATTGTTTACCTTACTATGGTTTTGGCATGGGGGCAGCCAGTTATTTACAAGGATATCGCCTGACTCGACCCCGACAAACTCAACTGTATTATCAATGGGTTCGCTCGGAAAATCAAGGGTTAAATGCCGAATGGATCAACAAGGCTTCTGATCTGTTACTCGAAAGGCTGATGTTAGGGTTACGTTTAGCCGAAGGGGTGAGTTTGGGTGGTTTGTCTGAAGAATTTGGACCACAAACCGTTCAACAAATTTTACAATGCTTGCATCCTTACCAACAACAGGGATGGGTGGAAATTGTAGATGTTTACAGCAACAATCAATCTAAAGATTTACAACCTTATCTGAGATTAACGGATCCGGATGGTTTTTTATTTTCTAACACGATTTTAGCCACTTTATTTAGCCGTTTTAGTGATGTTGAACTTTCTTTAGAGTACAGTTGAGTCTTGTTAGAACCAGAACAGTTATCCGTGACTGCTTCCTCTTAAAAAAATTTATACAAAGAATAAAGATTAAAAAAAATTTTTGACTCGGGATTAGAATTTCTGCCTTTCCCACCGAGACAGAGGATTGCTAATTCTGAGTCTCACACTCTAGATAGAAATTCAACCCGAACATCTTGCAACATTACATTAAAGAGCAGTAGAATTAAAGCAAGGATTGACCTAAACACAAAGTCAAGATGCAAGGGATCAAGACAGCGAGACGGGTCAGCCCCAGGGTTGGCAAAATAAAATCAAGTCCAACCGACTCTAATAGAAGATTGGATTTAACCTTTACTCGGACAGACAGACAGAAATGTTGTGAGTCTGTCCGTTTGAGTGAGAGGTGAAACAAAACATGAGTTGGGTTAGTGATTTTGGGTTGAGAAAGTCAGAAAATCTCAGTTATTTTTTAACCTCTCAACTTTTTCGAGATGATTGTAGATGACTCCTCAGTTAAATGAGGAATTACTCTTTCATAAAAACAACTTTGAAATGAGGATTTCAACATGACATTAATATTAGATCAATTGCCAGCTAACTGTGGTACTAAGATACTTTGCTGTTACTCCAATAGTAGTAATACCGTACAAGTTGTCCGAATTGGTAATATTCAAAATTGGTACTTAGAACGGGTGGTTTTTCCCGGAGAAGACTTTCTATTTGAAGCCCCTTCAAAAGGGGAGTTAGAAGTCTACCAAGGCGATACTGAAGGTGTGAAATTACTCGCCAAGCATCTGTGCCAAAATTTACGGGTAGAAGAAGGACTTGAGGTGGGTTAATCGAGGAAAAACCACAGGAGACACGGAGAAAAAAACCACAAATCTTCGTGTCTTTGGGTTTATTGAATTACAGATTTTTTTTGAATAAAATCAAACGAAAAAAGATGAATTAACAGATGTGTAGTAAATCGACTCAGCCCTATCAACCCCTGGTTCTTTGGATTTTGCATGGAGTCACAGGTATTTGTGCGATCGCGGCAATTTTGAAAGTGCTGACCACTCAGCCAGGTGGAAACCTCAAGGTTTTATGGAACCTACAACCAAAACCCCTGGATTTTATCGAAAGTTAATCTTTGGGATTTAAGCGTTGATAGTCTAAGGTTTGAGGTTTGAGATTTAAGCGTTAAAGGTTGAACTTTAAGCTTTAAGGTTTATGGCTGATGGAGTTGGAATCGAACCAACAACTCATGATTGAAGATCATGCGCTCTACCCATTGAGCTATCCACCAAATCCATAAATTTAGAGGTTTTCGAGTGACCAGCACTAATTTTTTTGAGTTTAATATTGTCAAAAATACAGTGATTTATTTCCGACAATATTAGAGGATTTAATCAGGAATTTCAATCATTGTTCGAGCATTACTAATCGATAATACCCGGTCAACGGTTGACTTGAATTCTTCCACAAAAGTTTGCCGTTGTTCAATATCTGCGGCTAAATCTGTGGGGTCAAGCAGTTCAACCCCTTCTCGTGCTAAGAAACTATCGGCTAAAGATTGATATTTCTCAGAAGCAGCATTTTTTCCTAACACTTCCATCGCCAATTTATCCAGACGTTCTTTCACCCGTGCTTGGGCAACTTCAAAGTCTTTTCGAGCGCGGTTATAAGCCAATAACATTGTATTCAAAACCGCTTCAGAATACAGGATAAAAGTTTTCATTTCAATCGCTTCAGCAACGGTCATTTCTTGACCTGCCACCGATACCATTATAGAGGCATTCGATAACACAATTGCTCGTTTAATGGTTCGACGTCGGGCAATTAACGCATCAACTTTTTGAACGGCAGCACGGGCTTGAGTGGTATAATCTTGTCGGGATTTATAACCCGTTGGAACTTTACCAATTTCAACGACAGTAATTAAATTATTTCCATCTAAACCGACTCGGCCTGATTCGATTCGTTTTTCTAATAACGTTAATTCTGCTAACGCATCGGTTACGGTCATTTGAGTCATATTATCCACCTCCTCTTATAAAAATTTTTTTATTTTGGTCGCCAGGGATTTGTTGGTGGGTCGCCAGGGATTTGAACCCTGAACCTCTCGCTTAAAAGGCGATTACTCTAACCGTTGAGTTAGCGACCCAAGATGATCAATTCATGTAATTTTTAGTTCAATTCATCCTCCTTAAAACTCGACATTGGTTTAATACTCCTGGTGGGAGTCGAACCCACAAAATCAAACAGATTTTAAGTCTGCCGCGTCTTCCGATTCCGCCACAGGAGCATTAAGAATCAAAGATTAAAATTTGATTGCCCTGCCAGGGATCGAACCTGGACTCTTCGCATTCAAAGTGCGGGATGTTGCCAATTACACCACAGGGCAATGAATGGCTGCCCCAGTAGGACTTGAACCTACAACCTCACGGTTAACAGCCGTTTGCTCTGCCATTGAGCTATGGGGCATTGTCCACATGGGAAGAATGGGAATTGAACCCACGTCTCTTGCTTTTCAGGCAAGTGCTACAACCATCTCAGCTATCTCCCCATTTCTTGATCTATGCAACAGGCGAGAACCGAGGGACTTGAACCCCCACTCTTCAGATTCGTAGTCTGAGATGTTATCCAGTTACACCAGGTTCTCAAAGGCGGAGAGCAGTGGACTTGTTCGCGTAGCGTCTCCGATAGGAGATACCACAAGCGGTTAAACTGCTTTATAAAACTGATATAACACTGTTTGTATTACAATAAGCTGTAATACTACAGAACGCAGAGACTAGGATTTGAACCTAGATCCTCGGTTTTGGAGACCGATATGTTAGCCGTTACACCATCCCTACCAGTGGCAGCGACGGGATTTGCACCCGTAACAACCCGGTTGTGAGCCGGGGGCTTTACTGTTAAGCTACGCTGCGTCGTTTGTAGTCCAGGAGGAGAATCGAACTCCTAATAATCGGTTTTGCAGACCAACGCCTTACCATTTGGCAACCTGGACTCGGTGAGCAGCCTTGACGGGAGTTACACCCGATCCTCTATGCTTGAAAGGCACAGCGATTTCTCTAATCGTCCACAAGGCTTTGAGCGAGGGTGATGAAATCCGTTGGTGTAGCCTGGGCGTAACACATACCCATGACTTCGGTGTTCTACATCGGGAAAATGTAATATAATATTCAGTTGTCAAGGTGCGGATGGCTTGCTCAATCAAGCTTTATCGCTTTCCTTTGCTTGCCACATTTACATACTACAAGCGTACTACATGACTTGTCAAGGGGTGTGGCAAAAGTTTTTTTACCCTGATCTTGTAGCTTGGGGACCAATAGGGGAAAAATCCTTGAATTCTGGGGTTTGTAGAGGAATTAACTATAGATAAAAGTCAATAGTTAATTGATTTACGATAGACAAAAATCAAAGTAAAACGGAGTCGCAAAGATGCCTGGTAAACTTTCTCAGCCCTATCAACCCCTACTGCTGCGTATTTTGCATGGACTCACGGGGATATGTGCGATCGCGGCAATTTTGACGGCAGCTTGGACGTATGATACTTATGATGGGCGGTTTGGTAGAATTTTTTTACCGAAGTTAGAAGCAATTGAAGGGATTCATGGTACCTTTGGGCTGTGGACGCTGCTGATTTTTCCCCTATTGGTAGTATATGCCTTTCGTCGCGGTCAAAAACGTCTGATTCAGCCTGACTCTCTGCAAAAGCTAAGTCAACCGGGAAAGCCGATTTTTGGGTACACCCTACATCGTATTACAAACACATTGGCGATTTTTGCGCTGACCTTTGCCCTGTTTTCAGGTAAGATGATGAACGAGGAGTGGCTACCCCAGGGTGAATTGGATCATACTTGGTATTATATTCATCTAATGTCTTGGGTGGTTTTGGTGTTAGCGATCGCATTTCATGTGTTAATGGCAGCAAAAGTTGGGGGAACTCCGTTACTGTTGTCTATTATTAATTGGAAGTTTCGCCGTCAGGATAGCCCGAGTTTGTGGCGAAAAAATATTGCTGAATGGAAAGCTAATTTTCGGTTTTCTAAAATTTTGAATGACAACAATTCTGCTAATTTTTTTAGAGTTTTAGAGGCAATCGTTTTACTAACAATTATTTTAGCTTGGGTGATTTCCCTTGCTAAAGAATTAGGTTAAAATTATCGATTATCCCTGCCAATATTGATTCAGAAAAAAGGCTAACCCCGCACTACTTATAGGAACTGTTAGGTTATCAATACCTAATTTTGAAAAGGCTTCCATTGTAGTCGCGATCACGGCCACAATCAGAGAAATCACCCAAGTTTGCCAAATATTGCCTTGTACTGTGAATAAAATTAAACTAGAAACAAGATAACTCACGAAACACATGGTTAGGGAACCTTCCCAACTTTTTTGAATTCCCCAAATTTGATAAGGATGTTTTCCAAAATTTTGACCTATAACGGCTGCAAGTCCATCACCCCAAGTCATCACTAAAATCCCTAAAGCGGCGTATTGAGGTTGATGGATAGGCCAGAAACAGCCGATTAAAATACCAATACTCACCGCATAAAAAAACGTTCCTAAACTTTTACGTCCAACACTATTAATACTGGGTAAAATTGGAAATTTATAGGAAATTAAAGCAATAATACCAGAAATGACACCTGCTGAAATGCCAATCCAAGCGGGAATATTCAGCCACCATGCCAATAGAATAACATTTCCCGTGCCAATATGAACCACTTTTCGGGAGACTTCCGCTTCTACCCCTCGCAAACGGTTTAACCCTTCAGCTAGGAGTAAAATAACGCCTAACCACACTGCAACTAAACCGATTTCTTGCCAAATATTCAGACTTTCAGTTAGAATCGACATAAAATTTATCTAAAAACTCTATAATCAGCTTTCATTGAGTATTCTATTCTCTATTTTATTTCTATCTTGTCATTTTTGTTAATTATTTTAGTTGATGGGATTGATACTAAATTTAATCAACCATTTCAATTTTGACCGATCCCCGTTAAGATAAGCATAGAGTGTATCGGCTAAATCATTAATTCGCTCTATCGGAACAACATAATCAAATACATTAGCCATCACGCGAAGAGTTTGCCCTGTCCATTCTCCATCTACAACTAAAACGCCCAGTAAATTCGAGTTGTACCCTTTCCAATTAATCGCTGAAAACATCTTATCTTTCGCATATAATGAAGCGTGTCGAGAAGAAGATTTACGCACTTCTATAAATGCTAGTGTATTATTTGAATCAGGGATCACAAAATCGGCTCTAAAATTATAAACCACACCAGGTAGGCTTGTGTATTCACTTTCACGCTCAAAATTTATTCCTCTTTTGTTTAGTGCATTTTCTACAATAGATTCTAGTAATATACGTCCTAATAAATCACGAACAATACCTTCTAACGTTGCTTCAAGTCGTTGTAACACTTCTCCCCGATTAATATTACTGGGGATAACTCTTTCTTCAAGTAGTTTAGCTAAACGTTCAGATGCAGGACGAGAAATTGAGGTATCTGAAATACTTCCAATTTGTTTTTTTAAAGCGGATTTACTAAATATTCCACTCAAATGTTGAAAAATGGGTAAAAGATAAGGATGACTGTGGATACTCTCAGAAGAAAAGGACTGAAACCCATCTGTAATTTCGTAGGCTTTCTCAAAAAATATCGTTCCTACTTGACGAATGTTACGGTATACAGAAAAAGTTACAGCCGTTTCCGTATCAAATTTGAGTGCTTGACGTCGTTTCCACTCTTCAACAGCTTGATCACTTGACATTTCTGTATTTATAACTCCTAAACCTGCTAGTAATAATTCCCTGGCTTCGGTATTACTAACTGAGTTGGCTGTAACGTTTGTTAAGCCATTTGTAGCTTCAGATAATTGTAAATAGATGCCAATAGAATCATTCATTATTTCCATTGCAATCTGGTAAAGTGTTTTTTCTTTCATATTACAATTGATTGAATCTGAATATAATCTTAAATTATTTGAGAGCTTCTAGATGATATTCACCTAATCCAATTTGAGAACCATCACGTTTTTCTAATAACCATCTGTGACCTCTCTTTCTAATAAATTGACACTTTATTTCTCTAAAGCCAATTTTTTGTAAAATGACTTCTAAGTATTGAGGTGTACTAATGTGAATCCCATACAGTGCAGAATCAGCAATCATAATGTTTATGTAGGCGTTTCTTTTCATCACTCTGTAACATTCTTTTAAAATTTCTGTCATTTGAAAAAAATAAGGATAAACTAAAAGATTATATTCCTTTTTACCTGCTCTTATTTTCCGTTCTTCTTGAAGCTTATATACTATATCATCAAGTTCTGTGTACAGTATAGAAGGAATTGTTTCTCTGTAAATATCTTGTTTATCCTTATGACCTTTAAGGGCTGTTGTTGTATTGACAACGAGCTTTGAACGCACCTGATTAGTGATTTCTGACCAAGAATTAGCGATTCCCCAAAAATACAGGTACATTCTTGTCATTTCTGCATAGTCAAAATTATTCAGATATGGAGGCGATGTTACTATAAGTGAAATAGTATCTTTTTCGATTTCTGACATATTTTCTGATGAATGTTCAAATAGACTGACTAATGATTTGAAGTCATTTTCTTTGAAAATCAATAAATCTTTTCGTAAGATATCCAATATATATTTTAATGCGGATTCTGGCGTTTTTGACTGTTTTTTTGAAGTGGGAGCTTTATATATACCATCTGTCTGAGAATGAGAACAAAGATCTAATACCTTTGAAAGGATTAAAAAAGCAAGCTCACTATTTTTAAAATCTGATTTCAATAATACTTCTCTTGCACCTAATAAGGAAGATAACGTTTGTCGATCAAAAAGTTGAGTTAAAAACTTAAAAGGAGCATCAGGTAATATTGATATTTCTTGGGGGTTTTTAAATCCGTTTAATAGAATATATTCGATTTTTTCTAGAGATTCCAAGCAATTCTTGAATGGAAGTTTACCTTGAGTTATTCTACAAAAGAAAGGATTGGGTTCGTAGCCAAAACATCTTAGCCCATGTTTACAAGCTTCTACAAGAGTCGTACCACATCCGGCAAATGGATCTAGTATTTTTGAATCATCATCTAGGTTTGCTTTCTCGCAACAATTCCAGACAAATTCAGGTGAAAATCCTGCTATAAAATTAAACCATCTATGTATTGCATGGTACTGTGTTGTTGTATTAGTCGGAAGCTTTTTTTGATCTAATATCATTAGTCTAATTATAATTGAGTAACAACTAAGCAATACTTCCCCGTTTGCGGGCTTCTTTATAAGAGGTGCCAATATTTTTCATTCCTGCTTTAATCATTTGCTGTTCTAACATTGCAAAAAAACGACCGCGATCGCCTCCTTTAACCACTGCTTGGTTATGGGCTTCAGCTAACGCAACGGGATAACCATAGCCTTTTTTAACTTGGGCGATCATCATTCCTAATGCTAATTCTAACTGTTCAGAATTTTCAGCTACCCAAGCAGGAATTTCAATTCTAGCAATTTCTGTTCCCACATTCACATAACAAAAATAGATTTGATGACCCTCATACAGATCTAATATTCTAGATTGCGATCGCCATAACGGACTGCGTTGACCCGGTTGTAATTTCGACGCCCAAAGCACCGTATCTCGCAACGGTTCAACCCCTTGACAGGGGGCTTTTTTAGAAAAGCCGTGACTATCAATAATTCCCAAAGTCGGACAATATTGAACACAGTTAGGTTGCGGGTGGGGACAAGCTTCTAACCGCAAAAAAGACACTGTTTCACTACTGCGAGATGCACTCACATAGCCGAGTAATGGAATTCCGGCTAACCGTAAACTATCCCAAGCTTCTAGAATCGGATCTAAAATTAAATGGCGGGCTTCTGAGGGGAGTTGTTCAAGAAACCAATAGGTTAAAGAACCATCGACCATTGCTAAGGTTGGGGTGGGAAGTTTATTTCCCGATTTTGTTAATAAATGTTCCCCAATTTCGGCTAGGATAGTTGCTTCTGAAACCATCCTTCGATAACCCATCCATTCTTCAGTTCTAATTCCCCATTGACGAGAAATATACAAATCTTCCGGCTGATAATAAATTTCAGGAACACTATCTAAAACCGGATGAATACTTTGACCATAATATAAAATAATTCGACCCACATTTAACAAATAGCAATAAGCAATTTCATGGGCGCTGGGAGCAATTTGAGAACCATCTGTTGCGAATACAGTATGAACTTTAGGGGGGGCGGCAATATAAGAAGAAGAACCCAGAGGTTCAACGGGCTTGGCTGCATTAAATAAAATCCGAATCCCTAAATTTTCTTGATGTTTAACCAATTGAGATTGATGGGGTTGAGCCGATTCAAATAAACTGTCAGCAATTTCTAAACGTTGGCGTGCGGCTTCGACTTCCCGACGCATATGTTGACTCATTCCCTGCATTTGTTGGGTGAGTTTTGTGAGATCAAGCATAGGTTTTCTTCGGAGATGAAAACAGGTAATGCGTTTAATCATAGAACAAAATTGATTGAACCGCCAACCTTTTAGAGTTTGTTATCCCCAAGCCGAAAAGTGGTCTGTAAATTGAGATAAAGAGAAAAGCTGAATCGAGAGATAATCACCAACAGAATCTCGTTCCGTTTGAGTATTATAGCCCCAGTCTGCCAGAAATAAACGCACATCCCCCAAGTCGGGTTGTTGTTGAACCGTTAATAATGTTTTGAGTCGATCTTCAACAAACCAAATATTAGGAGTGGGTTGAACAGTTGCCAACAACTCTCGCAAAATTTCATATTTTGGGCGTTTTTCCCCTTTTCCAAAAATACGTCCCTCTGCTAGATAAACCCCTTCTTGTTCCAGAAGCGATCGCACAAATCGTTCTTCTTTGGTTGTGATAATATAAAGCGGTAAAGAACTCTCTAAAAAAGCCTTAACTCGTTCAATTACTCCCGGATAAAACCGATGCAAATCCAACCAGCTGGCTAAATCTTCAGAAATCCATTGATCGCGGATACTATCGAGTTTACCGGATAACTGTTTCGGATCTAAATTTTCTTCAGTGATTGTTTGTTTGGCAATCGTTGGCCAATCGTGCAGAATATGGGCTTCAGAGGTTCCCTTGACTAATTCTCGCACTAATACAGGCATTTCCCAACCCGTTTCAATCACCGGGCGAGTGCGGTAAAATTGTTGCGCGAGATCATTTGTTGGTCTGACATCAGCAGGCGACCAAATCTGACAATAGGTTCGCCACGCCGTCTGAAAATATTCAATCATACCATCACAAACAACCCCATCAAAATCAAGAGCGAGAAGCGTGGGTTGGTCAGTTGCCATAAATTAAACCTCTAATAGAATAGTGATGTGATCATCCGCTTCAGGTATACTATGGCGGAGGCTCTCAGAACAAGTCAACTGAGAACGTTTCTTTTCAGAAGGATTACAATTGAAGAAAGACCCGTGCAGGACAATCAAACCTCTATGACACAAACACAACCGACAACTACCCCAAACTTAGAAGAACCGAAATTTGGATTTAATCGTTATGCAGAACGTTTAAATGGCCGTGCGGCGATGGTCGGTTTTGTCATCACCCTAGCTGTTGAATATTTTACCGGACAAGGGTTGCTATCCTGGCTCGGCTTAAGTTAATCTAAAGGGCAACTTTCTCGAATTTTGGGGAAGTTGCTTCTAGACCTCCCGTGGAGTTAGCACAGATGAAAAAACTCTATCTAAAATGGGAAGTCTTAAGTTAGTACCCATTAACTTCAGGAAGTCAGACAGTAAAGTTTATTACGGATGTCGATTCAAAGTAAAAGAAAATAACGATAATAGAGAGTAGAGTCAGCACAGATGAACATATTATGGCTAAGGATGTTTAAGTCCGCTTATCGCAGAGAGCCAGTTGTCAGTTTTATGATTACCCTGGGAGCGGTAGACGCGGTTATTGGTGGTGTTGGCGCGAGTTGGTCACTGTTAGGTTTTGGACTCGGAACAGTGAGTTTAGCCGTGGCACTGCGATGGTGGCAAAGTCAAGGTTCTCCAAGTGAGTCACCGGAAGCTGCACCGGAGTATTATCTTCCTCCGAGTTCTTCTCGCCCACCTTTGCCGATGTTAACCCCTAAACAAAAGCGTCCTCCTTATTAACTCAGAAAATTTGCGCTGATGGTTGCTGCAACACAAAATCAACTCCTGAAAATTGGTGAAGTTGCCAGTCAGAGTGGTTTACCCGTGAAAACCATTCGTTATTATGAGGAGATTGGTTTACTAATTCCGACGGTTGAACGTTCTGAGTCGGGATACCGACTGTTTAACCCTTCTGTTTTGACGCGGTTGAGTTTTGTGAAACGGGCTAAATCTCTGGGGTTGAGTTTAAGTGAAATTCGAGAAATTTTAGAGATTCGTGATCAGGGTCAGTTGCCTTGTGGAGAGGTGAAGCAGTGTCTACAGTTGAAGGTGGATGCGATTAATCAGCAAATTGAGTCTTTAACAATCCTCAGAGGCGAATTACAGGAGTTATTAGAACATTGGCAGGAACAACCCTCACCCCAACAAGCGGCGCACACCATCTGTCCGAATATTCAGTTGGAGTCGTAAATCTAACCCTAAAAATAAAGGGAAGGGATGTTCTGGTTTTCCCTTCCCAGGCTGCTGTTCGGTTTTCAGTTGGCTTCTGAGAACTTGCTGCCGTTTTTTCAGTTGTTTTGCTCGGGCTGAACCGCCTTTTCCTTTATTGTTTCTCCCCTGGCGGCGAGGAGACTCCCATCGCTTTAGATATTGAGCCATAGTAAGCCTCAAGTTACCATCTCCTCTAGTTTAAATGGAAAATTCCGAGTTGTCAACCCCAGCAAAGCCAATATTTTCTAGATTGTAACGGTGAATCTGTTATGCCCAATCTCTCTGGAAACTGAGGGGATTTAATGTCTATTTTTGTATTTAATCTGCGGGGGAAAACCGGACGGATTTTGGGTGATAGACAGAATTTTTTAACTGATTTTAACCGTAGTGGTTTGATTTAAGACCTCAGCTTTCAGTATTTTTATGGAGTTTAAAAAGGTCAACTGCATCGGATTTAAAATCAAAGTTAAGTATTCTCTCGGTTCCATTTTTGAGCGATTCCTATGATAATAAAAGAGTCAGCCTGTGAGAATAATCTAATGCTATACTCTGAATTGGTTTTTCCTAAGCCCTTCTCAACTCGTTTTTTGTTGATTCCCAACTGGCTAAAAAGCGGTATTTTCTTGATCCTATTAATTTTGGCAAGTCTTCCTTTGATGATGTTCGCTTTATTAACCTGTAAGCTGGAATTAGAAACTCCCCCAGAAGATGAACAATCTGGCTTTTACCAATAAGGGTCAGACTCAATAAATTCAATCACTTGTTCAGCCGGAACAGGTCTGAGAAAATAATACCCTTGAGCCAATTCACAACCCAGTATTCGCAGTTGTTTAACTTGTTGTGCGGTTTCGACTCCTTCGGCAATCACCCCCAGTTTTAAGACATGAGCAAGGGTAATAATAGTTTGTACAATCCCAATATTTTCTCCCTCTCCTTCTGTTTCCATTAGGGCAACAAAACTACGATCAATTTTCAGGGTATCAATGGGGAAACGATTAAGAGAACTGAGGGAAGAAAAACCCGTTCCAAAATCATCAATACTCAGACGCAGGTTTAAGGCTTTTAATTGTTGGAGTAATGCAATGGTTTCCTCGACCTCTTGCATAACAACACTTTCACTAATTTCTAACCGCAAATTCTGAGGATTAACACCAGATTCTAAAATGCTCTCTTGAATTTGTTCAACTAAATCCGGTTGTGAAAATTGGCGACTGGATAAATTTACACCCATCACTAATTCAAGATCATGAAACCGATCTTGAAACCGTTTTAACTGATGACAAGCCTCTTGAATCGCCCATTGACCCATTGGAATAATTAAACCTGTTTCTTTTGCTATCGACATAAATTCATTGGGAAATAGTAAATCTTTTTGGGGATGTTGCCAACGAATTAAGGCTTCTAATCCAATAATTTTACCTGTTTTTAATGAAATTAAGGGCTGATAATGAAGGACAAATTCTTGATATTGAACTGCTCGTCTTAACTCCGTTTCTAGCTGAAGGTGTTGTTTCCCATCAACGTTCATTTTTGACTCAAAAACTTGATAAGAACCTGTGGTTTGACTTCTAGCTTGATACATTGCAGTATTGGCATTTCTTAATAAGTCTTCTGCACTGATCCCCGTCGATTCATTTAAAGCAATTCCAATACTGACCGTCCTAAAAACATCTTGTCCTTGTAAATGAAACGGTGAAATTAAAGCTTGCTGTATTCGTTCTGCCACCCAAATTGCATTTTGAGAAGCTCTCATGTTTTCAATTAAAATTGCAAATTCATCTCCACTTAAGCGCGCAATAATATCACTAGTTCTTACACAAATTTTCAAACGTTTAACCAGATCAAGTAACAATTGATCACCCGCTTGATGACCTAAACTTTCGTTAATTATCTTAAAGCGATCAATATTTAAAAATAAAATGCCACAGAGTTTATTACGCCGTTTATTACGGGTCATTACTCCTTCAATGTGATGTACAAAAGTGGTTCGATTCGGTAAACTGGTTAAAGAATCATGGGATAGATAATAAACCTGTTTATAGGCAATCACACTAACACTGCTTAGAACAAAAGCTAGCCCCGGTGCAATTAGAGGCAGCCATCCTTTAAAAATAAATAATCCATAGCCAATTCCAAACAAACTTATCAAGGCAAGACTCACTGCAATCCCTTGTTTAACCGGATGGCGAATTAACCAAGTGACCATCCCACCTATCAACGCCCAACCCCAAATCCAAATCGGTTCTACACCTCTAGGTAAAAACCAAAATAATCGCGGAGATTGCCAAAATTGATACGGTTCATTGATACCTAAATTATTCAAAGCGACACTCAGAAGATGACTCACCATGTGAGCATGAATAAATACTCCAGGCATCATCACATCATTGAATGCTGCTGCACTATAGGGCGTTAAAAAAGCATCTTTTAAACTGGGGGCGGTTGCACCAATTAAAACTATTCTATCCCGCACCAAACTCGGATCAAATTCTGCCGCTAAAACCTCCCCAATTGAAAGAGTTTCTGCAATCTGTTCCTGTCGATAATTCAGCAAAATTTGATAGCCAAGATCATCAATATTGGTATATCCGCCCTGCCAGAATTTTAAGGGAATAAAAACACCATTTCCCAGTTGCATATGATTGGGATTTCTCTCATAAGATCGAGGTTCAATTCCTTTATTATTGAGGTAAAATAAAGCCAGTTTCAACGATAAAGAAAGTAAAGTTTCCTCCTCCGTACTCGCGAATAAAAGCTGGCGGCGAATCACTCCATCTGGATCAACCGGAATATCATTAAATCCAATCCGTTCAGGGGGAATATTAGGCGGGGGTGGAATGCGAGGCGTCCCTAAATTAGTAATAGCAACAATATTTTCAGCTTGCAATTGTTGAATGAGTTGTTCCGTTCCCGGTGGTTGCGCTAAATCTCGATAAATATCAATTCCAATCACCTGAGGTTGATGCTGTTGCAGTTGAATTAACGTTTCTGCTAAAACTTGATCAGAAAGCGGCCACCCTTGTTTTTTTAAGTCTGCTTCTGTGATCGTAACGATTAATAGTCGAGAATCAAGTTTTTGGGGCGGTTGCAGTCGCACCAACAGATCAAAAATCCTTAATTCTAAAGGTTGTAGGCTTCCCAATTGTTGTACAATCCAAACAATCAACGTAATCACAACACTCGCAGCGAACCCCGGAGCAAATGAAATTGCCCATGAGGGTAAACTGTTCTGATAACTGTTGAGCAAAGGTATTCGAGATAAAATAGAACGCAGTTTAGGAGACAACATGGAGTTGGTGTAGAGTAAAATCTAAATAGAAGTCAAGTCACTTGATCAAGAAGCTTGTTCAGGTATCTTCTCAGAGCCACTTTCCTAGATTTCAAGATGATTAGGCTGAGAAAATCTTTTTGATGTCAACTCCTGATGATAGTCTGAGTCTTAACGTTATTGCATTGCTGGATTTATAAAACCCATGACAAATCAACTTCCCATTCCGGTAATTATAAATGGTGCTGGTGGTAAAATGGGGCGAGAGGTGATCAAAGCCGTCTCCACAGCTTCCGATATGACTGTATTGGGAGCAATAGATCGCAACCCAGAAACATTACATCAAGATGCCGGGAGTTTAGCCGGAATAGCACCTCTAGAAGTCCCTGTCACCAATGATCGAGAAGGCACTTTGGCAATGGCGGCTCAGGAAAAACAACCCGGTGTCATGGTCGATTTTACACACCCTGATTCTGTCTATGATAACGTAAGAGCAGCGATCGCCTATGGAGTCAGTCCTGTTGTCGGTACGACGGGGTTAAGTCCCCAGCAAATTCAGGAGTTAGCAGAGTTTTCGGAGAAAGCCAGTATTGGCTGTTTGATTATTCCTAATTTTTGTATTGGGATGGTACTTCTGCAACAAGCCGCAGTCACCGCTTCTCAATATTTTGATCATGTAGAAATTATCGAACTTCACCACAACCAAAAAGCCGATGCACCCAGTGGAACCGCTTTAAAAACCGCCCAAATGTTAGGAGAAATGGGGAAAACTTACAACCCTCCCCAAGTTCAAGAAAGTGAAAAGCTTCCCGGTGCAAGAGGGGCGCAAGCCGCAGAAAATATCCACATCCATAGTATTCGTTTACCGGGGTTAATCGCCCATCAAGAAGTGATTTTTGGCGCATCCGGTGAAATTTATACCCTCCGACATGATACCACAGATCGGGTCTGCTATATGCCCGGAGTTCTCCTTGCTATTCGTAAAGTTCTTGAACTCAAAACCCTCGTTTATGGGTTAGAAAAGATACTATAGAAGTTTAGGGTTAAAGGTGAAAGGTTGTGATAATGAACTCTCAAAGTTTTGTCTCAACCTGACCTCACACCCGAAAGCTAGAATCAATCAAATACCACTGAAGCCCTATGTTAATTCCCTTAACTCGCAAAACCTTTGAGGAACTGATTCCGGCAGTTGCGACCAGTGATCAATATCGCTACTGTTGGGGAAAACCTGCTGATTTTATCAAGCGACTGTTAATTTCAGGCGTTTGTGCCTCAGCTTGGATTATTCTAGAGATTACGGTTGCATCGGATAGCATCAAACCCGTGTTATTAATCTTAGGATTAATCACCATTCTTTATTGGTTTTGGGGGCCAGTTGTTGAAGCCAGTTTGCGGAATATTAAATGTCGTAAATATCCTTATTGTGGATTTTGGCAAGGAAAAGTTATCGATTATTATTTAACAGAAGAAGTCACCAGTGAGCAAGAATCTGTTAATCAACGGGGAGAATTAATTATTATAGAAAACTTAGAGCGACGGATTAACGTTGAAGTGGGAGATGCTCAAGGATTTACAACGGTTATTCAAGCCCCTCTTAACCGTTCTCATAAAAAGATTCATCGCGGTCAAGTTGCTCAACTCATTGTTATGTCTTTCTTAGATGATTTAAGCAGTATTAACCAAATTTCTGACCTCTATATTCCTAGTCAAAACCTTTGGGTGAGCGATTATCCTTACCTCCGTCGAGATACTTTTATTGATTTAAGTCGCTGGGTTCGTTCTAAACAAGAAGCCCGCAGGCGATCGCCAAAAACGGCTGTTGATCGATACTAATGAATAGGAAATAGTGAGAGGGGAAGATCTTCGGTTTCCTGTTCTCTCGTGTATATGTCCTCCGTCTAGGTTTCATCTGAAAAAACGACTGACAGCAAGAGTAGAACCCCGTATAGATTAGACATATCTAGGTTGTCAACTCCTTGTTAATCGGAGGAACACACAATGGAAACACCGGGAAATCTCAGTTTAGAACAGCAATTCAAGTTAGAAGTTCTGCAAAAAGAAGTTAAACACCTCACCCAAGAACAAGCTCAAGCCTATCTGATTGAGGTGTTACGTCAAAATATGGTCAAAGATAATTTACTCAAACATTGGATTAAAAATTCGTAATTTTTATAAGGGGGAGTGAGATGATTGGGGCGGTCGTTGTGACCCGATATTCCCGCCCTAATTAACATTCGCCTCGCGACCCCCGTAAGCTTGCCAAGCCAAGTCTACCAAACCATTAACAATGGCTACTGAGACAACAGCACTTCCCTTACGGCCATCAATGCGAAGATGAGGTACCATCGAATCATGTAAACGAGACTTTGCCACATCAGCCCCGACAAACCCAGAAGGCGTAGCAATTACTAAAGCAGGTTTAATTTCTTCAGCTTCAATTAAATCCACCAAAGCCGAAAGGGCTGTTTGTTCTTGACCGACTACAAAAATAGCTTCGGGATAACGTCGGGCTAAAGTTTGAATTCCCCAAGCCGTGCGGGTTTTTTCTCGTTGGGGCCGAGTCACCGCTTCCATCGAACAGTACACTGGATTAGCAAATGTAGCGAGAATTTGGGGACTAATCCCCACCTGCACCATCGGTACATCAACTACAATTGTCGTCCGAGCGGCTAAAGCAGCAGCCCCAGCTTGTAAGGCTTGGTCAGAAAAGCGAACGAGGTATTTATACTCGAAATCGGCAGTCGCGTAAATGACCCGACGGACAATTTCGTACTCTGCTGGGGAAAAGACATGATCACCAATTTCGTGATCAATAATCCCGAGACTTTGGGCATCAGTAATGTGCCATTCCATCGTGATCTTGTGCTAATATTCGGTCTGTGAATCTGTGCCGCACCACCGAACTGAAAAATCTGAGCCAGGTTTTTTCTGTTTACAGAAGTTTTATAGGGAACTAAGGCAGCACAGAATGATTATATTAGACAAGTTTATCAGGCAAAATGGAGAGTCGATCACTTGATTTGAAAGTCTTAAAGTTCACTCTCAGAAGCAGAAGGCTGATTAAAGGCAGGAGTTAGATAAGCCGCCAATACACCGATTAAAAACGCCGCAATATTACGAACTAATGGCACCCAGTCAGAAGTGCGAGCGATAACTGGGCCAATACCAAAGGCAATAAACAAAATTCCCCACAACGGAGAGAAAATTAAAGCCCATTGCCAAGCAAACACTTGTCCCGGTTTGCGAGGAATTGCAGCAATTCCACAAATCACACCCCCCAAAGCTGAGGTAATCAGAGTTAAAATCCATTGTTCACGGGGAAGTCCAGGTACAACCCGACAACCGCCTTGATTTAAGCAAGATTTAATCGCATCCAGAGATTGGATAATCGATTGATCCTCACCATTGTCTCGCACAAAGTATTGATTCCCGTAACGGGTTTGTAATTCTACCCAAAAAGTCCGGGAAAGAAAAGCATAAATATCACGACCAACGTTAAAGTTAAGAATATTTCCACCCCGTTGGTCAGCAACTAACAGAACACTTTTGTCATCTAGTCCCCAATACCCTTTAACAGCACGACCCGGAGTGCGGTCAAATTGCGTCAAAACCCTCAGTTTCCACCCGGTTTCTGACTCAAACTCCTGAATTTCTGAGGCAAGCTGTTCTTCTTGAGTATCGGAAAGAACTTCTGCTAAGTCAATAATCGGCGTTTGAATCTCTGGGAGTAACTCAGGGTTATCGTAAGCATAAGCAACCGGAGCAATCATCCAAGTCGATAAGCTTAAACAGCAGGCGACTAAAGAGATAAGCAGTCTAGGAAGCCAAGTCGGTTTCATGGGATTTTCTGTAAAGGTCTAAATTGTCAACGATAAAGGATTTTGTTAACCAGTGGATAATCGAAATCTTATATTTCTTTACAATTGTTAACTTTAGCATAGAATTTTATCAGAAAACAGAGGGACAGGGGACAGTGACCAGTGACCAGTTATCAGTGACCAGTTATCAGTGACCAGTGACCAGCTTTTACAGTGACCAGTGACCAGCGCAAACTTGCGGCCCGGCGGTTTCCGTCGAGAGCAAAGTTTGCAAGAGAGTGACCAGTAAACAGTGACCAGCTTTTACAGTGACCAGTTATCAGTTATCAGTGACCAATAAACAGTGACCAGTGACCAGTGACCAGTGACCAGTGAGGATAGTTATCAGTGAGGATAGTTATCAGTGAGGATAATTATCAGTGATCCCAACCCCTAACCCCTGTCCCCTGTCCCCTGTAACCTGTAACCTCTCCCCTAATCACATAAACTCCGATCTTCGTCACTGACATAGGGATTGTACTTAAGATAATCCCCAACCCACTCGCAAGATCGTTCGATCAGATCATCAAGATCCAAATTCCACAAAATCACCTTTTTATCTCGACTGGCTGAGGCTAACACCTTACTATCGGCACTAAAACTAATACTCATCACACTATCACGATGACCCAGTAACGTCTTAAGCAAAGTTCCATTATTTCGACTCCACAGCCTGACATTCCCGTCATAACTCGCCGAAGCAATAAGCTGACCATCAGGACTAAAAACCACACTCGTTACACTATCACTCGATCCCTTTAACAACGTTTTCAGCAGAACCCCGTTTTGATTCCATAACTTCACGGTATTGTCATAACCTGCTGTTGCAATTGTTCGACCATTCGGACTAAAACTCACCCCTAACACATAGGCTGTATGAGCCGGAATCGTCTTTAAAAGTTCTCCTTTCAAATTCCATAACTTCACGGTATTGTCATCACTCGCCGATGCAATTGTTCGACCATTCGGACTAAAACTGACATGATTTACCCATCCTTGATGGCCGTGAAAGGTTTGCAGTAAACGACCTTCACGAGTCCACAGTTTAACAGTTTTATCCTTGCTCCCCGTCACGATTAACTGACTATCTGGACTAAAACTCACACTCATCAAACTGTCATTATGAGCAATCCAAGTTTTCTCCTCAGATAAGGGTTGAAACCCCTGAATTTCTTCTGACTTCATCGCCTGTTGTTCAACACGAGATACCTTTGGTTTAGAAAAATAAACAGGTCGAAAAGAAAAGAATTCCCAAAACCCTAAGCTTTTTAGAGTAAAATCTTTTTGTTGAGGTGGTTTCTGACGAGGAGAAATTCGCCACAACCTTACACTCCTGTCATAACTCGCCGTTGCTAACATTTGACCATCCGGACTAAAACTCACCGATGAAACCCGATCTTGATATCCTTCTAAAGTCTGCAACCAAGTCCCAGAACGACTCCACAATTTAACAGTTTGATCTTGAGAAGCAGTTGCTAACATTTGATCATTCGGACTAAAACTCACCGCTAATACTCGGTCTTGATGTCCTTCTAAGATTTTAAGCGGAACATCATCAACGTGCCACAGTTTTACTTTTTTGTCATAACTTGAAGAAGCTAAAATTTTCCCATCAGGCGAAAAACTGACATTTGTCACCTGATCTCCATGTCCTTCAAAAGTTGTTAACAGTTTTCCTTCTCGACTCCACAGTTTAACGGTTTTATCTGCACTTGCTGTGGCTAAAGTTTGACTATCGGGAGAAAACTTCACCCCATAAATAACCTGTTGATGTCCGCGCATAATCTGAAGTAAGCGACCTTGACGATTCCATAATTTAATCGTACGATCTGCACCAGTCGTTGCGATCAATTCTCCATCGGGTGAGAAGGTAACGGTATACACTTTTGAATCATTATAAATACTATGACGCAAAGTGGCGACTCGTTGTCCAGAACGTGTAAATATTTTTGCTGTTCCATCATTTCCAGCCGTTCCAATTTCTTCTCCTTCTGGACTAAAACTCACCCAATTTAATGAGGAATTATGACCCCTTAAAGTCGTTAATAATTCTCCTTCTAAATTCCAAAGTTTAACGGTTTTGTCTTCAGATGCGGAAGCAATCATCTGACCATCGGGTGAAAAGGATACACTCGAAACGATATCTTGATGACCTTTTAGGGTGAGGGGAATTGCTGCAATTTGAGCATCTGTACCCAACTTCCAGAGCTTAACCGTTTGATCCTGAGAAGAAGATGCAATCCAATTTCCCAAAGGACTAAAGCTCACACTGGTAATACTTCTATAATGACCTTTTAAGGTATTAAGAAGTTTGCCTTTAGGAGTCCACAGTTTAATGACTTTATCTACACTTCCAGATGCTATCAAATTTCCATCTCGACTAAAACTGACATCCCAAATTACTTCATTATGTCCCTCTAAACGGTTGAGTTCGTGAACTCCATAAACAGCTTGTTGAAGGGTGGCTGCAATGGAAATTTCGGTATTTTGAAGACCTAAATTAATCGGCGTTAATGCTTGAAGTTGTTCTAGACGTTTTGCGGCTCTCAGGCTTTCCATAATAGCATCAAATTTTTGATGAGAAAAATATAACGCATCTGAGGCAGCCGTTAAAGTCGCAATATTTGCGAGTTGTTTTTGTTTATAAGCAATTTTCGCGGTGAAAGCCAGTCCAACTGCTGTAATTACGGCTAAACTTAATAACTGTTTTAACACCAGGTTACGATGAATGAGTTGCTGTTGACTCATTTTCTGTAATGCGACTTCTGCTGCTTTTTTAGCGGCTTGTGCTTGTCGAAGTCGATGTTGAATGTCGGTGCGGCTTTGTTGTTCTTTGATTGCGTAGCGTTGACGAATCGGTAACACTAAGTAATCATGTAAAAGTTGATAACAATCTGTGGGTTTTTCTCGTTGACGCAGTAATAAACCAGACTCTAAAATGACATCAATAAAAAAGACTGATTGTTCTGAATGTTCTGAGGCTTCTAATTTATAGCTGGAACGAATAGCAAAAATTAACTCTCGACGAGTTTTAATCGGACGAGTAAATTTTTCATCGGTTAAGGCAAATAAAACATCCCATGCTGCATCTTCATTTTCTTTCCCACAATCTTCTATAACTTGCTCAATTGAGTGTTTAATCAGTTCAGCTTTCGGATTGATTCCCAGTTGTTGATATTGTGCGAGGGTTGTAATTCCTTGTCCTTTTTCTTCTTGAAGTTGCGCTCCGACGACTTGTAATTCGATTGGACGAACGATTCCCTGTTCATCGGCTAAATCGTGAACTAAAGCATCAATTAAAGCGGGTTCTAGTTCAAATTTAGCTCTCTGTGTTAAACGTTCAATGACGGCTTTGGCTTCATCTTTAGAAAAGTCTTTTACATGATACCGAATTTTTTTATCGAGGATATTATTATTAATAGCATCTAATTGTACAAAATTTTCACAGGCTAAGAGGTGATGCAGATAATCTTCTCGTAAGGAAAGAATGACTTTAACGAAAGGTAAATTTAGGCAGGTTATTAAAAATTTTGAAAAGGCTTTTACTTCTTCACTAGAATTAACGAAGAAAAATTCTTCAAACTGATCAAAGACTAGCACCGTTAGCAGATTATTATCAATATTTTTACGAAGATATTTCAAAACAAACGAATTGGGATCGAGCAAAAAATGAGACGGATAATCTCTGTTAATCTTCCAGGGTTTTTGAGAAGCTTTAGTAACCGCTTGACTCCAACAGGTTTTGAGGTTAACTTGATTTTTTTGAGGAAATTTTTCTAGCGTTAGAATAGCTCGAACTAAAGATCGTTCAATTTCTCGAACCCAATCCGTATAGCTACGAACAACAACAGGTAAAACATGACGTGCATTCAGACTCATCGACCTCAAAGCCGGAACCAATCCCGCATTAACTAACGAACTTTTTCCCACACCTGAGCGCCCATGAATCACAATTAATTTATGATCATCTCGTCCCAGTCTTTGTAGCAAATTATTAATATCCCTTCGCCGACAAGACGCAACAATTTCCTCAGCCATCATCATCTGAGTTTCTACTTTTAAACTTGAAGGATTAACAACCTGTTTTGTCGGCTGAAGTTGATGAGCGCCAATAAATGCTCTAAACCCATATTGATGCTCAATTTCTCGCTGCTTTTTCTTGAGTCTGAAGGCTTTTAAATACTGCCCTTTTTCATAGTATATTGAGCGCAATTCTGCTAAAATCTTAATAGAAAGTTGCGGATCATATTCTGGCTCTGATTCCCCTTGAGCCAGTTCTAACACTTCAACCGCTTTTTCCCAGTTTCCTAGCTGTTTCGTACTTCGAGCGAGTAATAATAAATAAACACTGCGGCTTGAAACGGCTTCAGATTTGGGTAAAATAGCTAGAGCCAGTTGAGCTAATCGATTTGCCCTTGACCACTGGGAATTCTGTAGGGCAACTTCTGCCATAAAACCATAATCTTGAGCCAGTTGACTCGGTGTACCATAGGTTAGGTGTATTTTCAGCACTCGTTGAGCAAAGGTTTGTAACTCATCCCACTTTTGCAAACGTTGCAACAATTCCCCCATATAGGACATCACACCCGCGACTAAATCTGGACGTCCAGCTTGTTCAAAAATCTGTTGACATTGTTCTAAACTCACTCTTGCTTTTTCCAGGAGAGCGCTGCTAGACCCGGGGTTTCTTGCCGCTTGTAAACGATAGGTTAGGGCAATATAAAATAAAACGATTCCCTGATATTTAATTAAGGCTTGGCGATGCTCAAGATAGGTTGAATGGGGATGAGTTACAAGGGAGTCAGGAATAGAATTTATCTCTGTAATTTTTTCTAGATTTTTGTTCACAGATTCACTCTGGATTACGTGATTTCCTTGACAATGGGTATCATATTGTAACAGTGCCATGAAGCTTTTTTGATAGTGAATTCGAGCAATATCACTTTGATCTTTGGCATTACAATCTTGACCCCAAATAAATTCTCGACAAGCTTCTAAAGCAGGTTCTAATTCATAGCCGCGACTTTGTAAGTCCCTCCAAGCAGACTCCAGTTCACGTCGTCGGCGAGAACCTAAAGAAAAATCATAGTTTTGCTTAGGAGATTGACATCTAGAATTAGAATATTGAGTGGCGAGTTCCCAATCTTTTATTTTCAATTCAGCAAAAGAAAAAAGTAAATTCGCTTGCTGTTTCAGAGATTCAATCAGTTCAGAAGTTGCCATTTCAAATTTAATTGTTGCCGCTGCCCAACTTTTAAAATCTGGGGCTAGTCGAATCAGTTTAGTCGCGACTTCATCACTGACCCAAAGAATTAAAGGAAACGGAAAATTTTTGCGAAATTCATCTCGAACTTGATTTGTAGAATTCAGTAAATTTTCTAGAGAAGTTACACTTTCTAAACCTAATACCATTAAGGCTAAAGGGGGATCTTGTTGAATAGCTGAAGATATGCTGGTATAAAGGGTTTTAACTGATGCAGGTAAAATTAATTTTTGAATGGGAATGGGAGACTTGTTTTGTAAATTTCTGATCAGTTTCAGTTGTAAGCGGGTATAGTTACATCGGACTATGATTAAAGAAAATTGTCCTTGAGACAAGGCAATAGATCGTGTTAAACGAGTCAAAAATTCCTCGTTATGGACGGTGGCTTGTTGAGGGTTATAGAAATTATCCATGAGATGACTAGAAATTCTCTTGATGTTAGTATCAGTAGACGGTGACTTCCAATTGATTGACTGGAATTTCTCTGGTATTGGGGATGAGGTTATAGAAGTGATACTTCTTCGGATCACCCATGCTCGTAGAAAAGACACAATATCATTCACATCTTCTAACACAACTGTATTTGCTGATCAATAATTGAGATTGTTTTTACTGTACAACAATACGAGACTTAAAAAATATAAAATCAATTTTAATTAATATATGATAATATTGAGTTACTTTGAATTTTGATACAGCACGACTTGAATCGGGAATAGGAAACAACGCGCTCCTCATCACTTGATGAACGGATGGGTTTTCTATAGCGGTTTCCCTTATTTCTATGCACAAAAGAGCTAACACCAGGAACCGTAAAAAAGTTGCAAAATTTAGTAATTTATTCCCTTTTATGCCCAGTGCCAGCTCAGATTAAATGAAAACGTTTTACGAAAAATTAGGGTTCGATTCACCGATCCTTGAAACACCATAAATTCAATCAATTAACCTCAAAGATTAGGGTGGTGAATTTATGTTATTAAGGATTGATTCAGTTCTAGAATCCCGCTTTTAAATTGTCGAGTTTCCTCTAAAGCCGGATTGATCCCAAACCAACGACCAGAGCGATCGCGATATTCAAAAACAAACATACTTCTTAATAAAGTTTGACATTCATCTTCTCCTTGAACGTGCTGATAATTAACCACTTGCATCAGCAGTTTCCATTCATCTTCAGTAATAGCGCCTAAAAGATCATCTCGATATTCACGAATCACATTTTCTAAACATTCGCGAGTAAAGGGAGGATCAGCCTGTTGTAAGCAGCTATACATCAACATTAATAATCGCCGCATATGACCCCCACTAATGCGACATAAACGATCTAAAGTCTCAGGAGTATCAAACAACTCCGGGATGAACTGACAGCGCTGTTCAGGAGGAATTGTGGGATAAGCTCGAGCTAAAACCATCTGTCGCAGCATCACCATTCCCTGGGGGTTATCTTCACCCTTACGAGTTTTAACCGGAATCATCGGTAAAACTTTCGGTTTAACACCAAAGCGACTGGATAATCTCCCATAGTCATTAGAAAACATTAGAGTTAGAGGAATAGTATAAACCACATGGCAGTTTAAACGTTTCAGTTGTTCACCGCGATCAACAAATAAATACTCCGGTTGAGTGCGACCCCAGGGTTTAGGGGAGTTATCCACCCGATCCAGGTTATCAATAATCACCGCCAGCCCTTTCTTTCCCTTCGCCTTTAACGCCGTATTAGCTCGTTCAAGGAGTTCTTGATTAATCGCATCAAGAATACTGCTCACTCGCGGTTCAAGGTATTGTCGCAGTTGAGAGCGTAATTTCGGGGAATCTTTCGTGCGAGCGCTGAGTTTAGCAAATCCGACAGAGAGTTCCGCTTCTCCAGACAATTCAAGAGGGGTTTGCAAAAAATCTGAAATTTCACCAAACAGGTTCCCAAAGTATCCAGCTTTCATACGAATTTGAGCCGCTTCCAGATTTTCACTGACTTGATGAGCGATCGCGAGTAAAATATCACTGACATCAACATCTGCCATGTCTAAATCTTGGGAAGACTCAAAATAAACGACATGGTATCCTTGTTGTTCTAGGGTATCCTTAAGTCTAAAAAGCTCAGTCGATTTGCCACAACCAATGTGTCCAGAGAATAGCTGACAAGTGGGTTCATCCCCAGAGAGTAACGTAATGGTACGACAAAGTTCTCGCACCAAATCGCTACCCCGAACCGAGGAAAAATCGATATAATACTGCCGATCCTCCGGGTTAGCCATGTCAATGGTTTTACTGGGATTGCAGGCTTTGTAAAATTGGACTAAATCTAAACTCACCACAGCGGACTCTCTCTCGTGACAATTCTTTACTCCAAAGTATAGATTGACACTGTTCCACTGGGATGTAGACTGACACAGAACAGGAGAGTCGAACAGATCGGCTCAAAACATTCAGGGGTTGAACCCTTGAACAGGGGATAAGTCCTTGAGTCAAAAGCGGAGTTAGAAGCGAAGATGACTATTGCTCGAAGACCTGGGTATAAAAGCAAATTGACAAGATTGACCTAGCACCATTGTAGCTGCAACAAAGATTTATGGCGAATATCGGATCTGTTTCTTCTCAGGAGTTAGGAAATCGGCGTCAAAAACTGCGTCGCCAGCGTCGTCTGCGTTTGGTTCAACTTCTTTGGCAAGCCTTAGCCGTCAGTAGCTTAACCGGGGGAGTCTTATGGGCGCTCAATCAACCCATGTGGTTAATTCGTCAGCCTGAACAAGTGACCATAGAGGGGAATCAGCTACTCTCAGATGGACGAATTCGCGCTTTACTCCCTTTATCCTATCCTCAATCCCTCTGGGAAATCAAACCCCAAGAACTGGCAAAAACCTTGAAATCTCAAGGCCAAATTGCGGAAGCTCAAGTGGCTCGACAGTTGTTTCCACCCCGTTTAACGATTAGAATTCAAGAACGGCGTCCAGTGGCGATCGCTCAACCGAGTGCGAGTTTAACTCGACGGGAAGATGCTGCTCAGGTGGGATGGTTAGATGCGGAGGGGGGTTGGATTCCTCTCGAGAGCTATGCTAAATTAGAGCGATCGCAACAGTTGCCTCGGCTCAAAGTCATCGGCAACCCCGAGCAATATCGCCCTTATTGGAAGCAATTTTATACAACCATTAGCCAGTCTCCCATCGTCATTAATCTGATTGACTGGCAAGATCCCACCAATTTAATCATTACCACAGAAATCGGAGTGGTGCATCTCGGCTCCTATAGTCCGCGCTTTGCCCAGCAACTTCGGATCTTAGATCAGATGAGAAACTTACCGGAACAAATGGATCTGGCTCAAATCGACTACATTGATTTACAGAACCCAACTTCTCCAGTCGTTCAACTGTTGCCAGAACCCTAACATTTTTCGGTTCTCTTTGGTCTGTCTGTGGAAAAACCTCACCTCTCATATAATCCTCACAGCCCTTGTCGTGAAAGTTCATAATCAGCTTTCGATCGCTTTCTCCATTCCTCTTGGTTTAGAACGCAACTTACTCTATAGTTGAGTTTGAGTTGCGTCCTTAAACTGAAACGTTATTCACTACCCCGATCAATTACAATGAATTTTAAGAATAACCTGGGGTCTACCCAAAGGAATAATAATGATCAAGCTGATCCCAAAGCAAACGTCTGGTTGTCAGCCGAATCAGCCAATCCATTCCGCAAAAGTGAGCGTATGGTAAACCCCAATAGCGAAAATAATTCTATGCCCCACGAAGAATCTTGGAGTAGCGATATCATACCGAGTAATGCAGCGAAGATTAAAGTAATTGGCGTAGGCGGCAGTGGGGGAAATGCCGTTAACCGGATGATTGAGAGCGAGGTATCGGGTGTAGAATTTTGGGCCGTTAATACAGATGCTCAAGCCTTAGCTCAGTCAAAAGCACTCAAACGTTTACAAGTCGGACAGAAGTTAACCCGAGGACTCGGAGCGGGCGGAAACCCGGCGATTGGACAAAAAGCCGCAGAAGAATCTCGTGATGAAATTGCTCATGCTTTAGAAGGAGCAGATTTAGTCTTTATTACCGCAGGTTTAGGAGGCGGTACGGGGACGGGTGGCGCTCCTGTTGTGGCAGAAGTGGCGAAAGAGGTGGGTGCGTTGACGGTGGGTGTGGTGACTCGTCCGTTTACCTTTGAAGGACGTCGGCGGATTTCTCAAGCCGATGAAGGGGTTGCGGCTTTGCAAAGTCGAGTCGATACCCTGATTATTATCCCCAATAATAAGCTGTTATCTGTGATTAATGAACAAACCCCAGTTCAAGAAGCCTTTCGTTATGCCGATGATGTGTTGCGGCAAGGGGTACAAGGGATATCAGATATTATTACAATTCCCGGCTTGGTGAATGTGGATTTTGCTGATGTTCGGGCGGTGATGGCAGATGCAGGTTCGGCTTTGCTAGGGATTGGTTTAGGTTCAGGTAAATCAAGAGCTAGAGAAGCTGCGATGGGGGCGATTTCTTCCCCGTTATTGGAATCTTCGATTGAGGGTGCTAAAGGGGTTGTTTTTAATATTACAGGCGGCACGGATTTAACGTTACATGAGGTGAATTCGGCGGCAGAGACGATTTATGAAGTGGTTGATCCCAATGCCAATATTATCTTTGGGGCGGTGATTGATGAGCGCCTACAGGGAGAAGTGAAAATTACTGTGATTGCCACAGGCTTTTCGGGCGACAAACAACAAACCGTTCCCAGTAGTCGAGAAACCATCTCCTCGCCTCGGAATGTTCCACCTCCGCCCCCCCTCGGCCAACAACCGCCAAAATCTCCCGAGGAACAACAACAGCCTGGTCAACCCGGACTGGATATTCCTGATTTTCTTAGACGGCGGCGTCCTCCTCGTGGTTAGAATGGATCATTCACCACCGTTAGTTCCAGTGGCTCTCACCATTGCCGGATCGGATAGTGGCGGGGGTGCTGGAATTCAGGCTGATTTGCGAACCTTTGCCTTTCATTGTGTGCATGGTACGAGCGCTTTAACCTGTGTTACGGCTCAAAATACTTTGGGTGTGACCCGAGTTGATGCGCTCTCCCCGCAGGCGGTTGCCGCACAAATTACGGCGGTTGTTGAGGATATTGGGGTGCAAGCCACAAAAACCGGGATGTTGCTCAATGCTGAGATTATTAAACAGGTTGCTGGTCAGGTTGAAGCGTTACACCTGAATCCTTTGGTGGTTGATCCGGTGATGGTTTCTCGTACCGGCGCCCAACTGATTGATGATCCGGCAATTACGGCTTTGCGGGAGTTGTTGTTTCCCTTTGCAAGTTTGATTACACCGAACCGCTATGAAGCAGAGATTCTCACGGGACTGAAAATACAAACTCTTGAGCAGATGTGTACTGCGGCTCAACAGATTTATCATCAACTGGGAGTCAAAGCGGTTTTAGTTAAGGGGGGTAGCTTACAAGGGGAGTTACGAGGAATTGATGTTTGGTATGATGGCTATCAACTTCACACCTTGCAAACTCAACTGATAGAGACACCCCACACTCATGGTACAGGCTGCACGCTTTCTGCCGCGATCGCCGCCAATCTCGCTCAAGGAAAAGAGTTGTTGCTAGGGATTAAACAGGCGAAGGCTTATGTCACTCAGGCTTTAGAATATTCCCTGAGTATCGGCCAGGGTCAAGGGCCTGTGGGACATTTTTTCCCCCTTCTCTCCCAGAATCAAATCAACTGTTCTCTCTCAGAAGATTGAACTAGGCTTTATGGTTGTAGCGAGGAGAGGGTTTCTGCTGCCAATAATAGGGATGAGTAGGCAATTCCTTTGTGGTTTCCCGTTCAGGCGTGTTGGTGCGGAGGGTTCCGTCAGCCAAACTCTCCTCTTTATCTTGAAATAGAGGGGTTGAACTGCGTAGGGGATCACGTTGGACTGCGGCTAAGGCTTGACGAACTGCCGTTCTAATTTTAGCCTGGTGTTCTTCTCTAGCGCGTTTCTGCTGATGCAACCAACCTTCTTGGCTAGAAGCATACAGGGTGGGTAGACGGTTCAGCGCATAGGTTTCTACTTCTGAACGCTGAATATATTGGGTCAACCGAGGAGAAAGAAGTGCCATTTGACTTCTTACTTCTTCAGCAACCAAGTCTTCCATAATGTTGTGGTATTTTCTGCGTTGTTTCGTTAACATAGTGGCCACCAAAACCTTCATCAAAAATTGTGGGGTTCATCAGGCTTTTACTGAACAACCCTCTGGCTTGAGCGAGGAGGCTGTTCAATTCTAAGATTCCTGACTCTGTTTTTTTCTACTGAAATCACTGACGTACGCCGAAGTTGATGCTCAGGAGGTTGGGGATCACAGACTGGAGTGAGTTGATGACAAGCTCATCTTGATCAAGTCCTCAATTTTATTCACCCGATCTTCTCCTCCTAAGTAGCCAATCCCTCGATGCAGATGAAAGCGAAATTGTTCGGCGAGGGTTTGGCGATCGCTTCCCAAATTGTCTTGTCTACATCGCTGCTTTAAGGCAATCAAAAGTAGATTAGACATTTCACCTCCAAAAACTCGCCAACTCATTTCTACATTACTATCAGCAGGAAATGAAGCCGGAGAGGGTTCTGTCGGTTCTGCAAGAGACAGACAAAACGCCCAACGACATAGAACATTCCACTGCTCAATTTGAGTGAGTTGTTTGAGCGCGATTAGCTGTTCTTTAGCGACTGAGGAAAGGCGTATTCGGTCAATGGGAGGTTCCATAGATTACCCTGTGTACGGGGATCTTCTTCAAAGTAGACCCCTAATTTACTGAAACCTGTTGTTCCCTTATTATACAACTGATCAGTGATCTGTTGGTATACCCTGGCATTATTTTTGACAACTGTGCCAGACCACCTGTTGAAATCCTGATGATTTTCCTAAAATTGATCTACAAAGTTACACCCATCTGCAAGGACTCTTGCAGCGAAAGACCCAGATGATTAAATCGACCAGATTGAACTCCGTAAATTTACGAATAATTCAAGCTCGTTGAGCTAAGGCTATCACAAAACTTATCTACTCGTAAAGCTAAAGTTCGCCAATACTATTTTTTTCTAGTGTTCAATTTAACAGCAGGACTAAATGCTCTGGGTTTATTGATAGCGATCGCACAGTTACGGCCTTTTTCTTTGGCTTTATACAACGCTTTATCCACCTGGCTGATCAGATGGCTGGTAGATTGATTCCCCTGGTGAAATTCAGCCACTCCAAAACTAGCCGTTTGATGACCAACTGTGGTAAACTCATGGTTGGCTAAATGTTGACGCAGTGCCTCAGCTAGAGTCATCGCCCCGGATAAATCTGTGTTGGGAGTAATGATCATAAACTCTTCACCCCCCCCATCGCCCTAAAATATCTGTGTTCCTAAGTCTTTGATTGAACAGCGCCACCATTTCCATCAACACAGCATCTCCTGCTGCGAGATGCCCAAAGGTGTCGTTCATCTTTTTAAAGTAATCAATATCACAGAGAATGACACTAAATGGCTTTTTGTATCGATTGAAAAGAGACTCCTGTTGCTGCAAGCATTTTTCAATTTTCAGACGATTAAAGCAGCCTGTTAAAGGATCAGTAACTGATATTTTTTCTAGCTTACGGTTATAAGTCGGAGAAAAATCTCAACAAATCTTAAATTGATTGAAGTGGATGCCAACTTGATTATACTGCGAGAAATGTTTTGTGGGTAGATCCAGGCTTCAGTTTGAACAGCAGTAGGCTGATGATTTTAAACCTGAATATCGAGATCGATATCATAAGTTAGCAGGAACTCCATTAATGTATGGATGCACTCAATGTAGCTGAATTCTATGTATTATTATATAACAAACTGATTAAGGGGTCAAACAAGACTCTTGAATTTTTCTTAAGTTTTTCTCCTGATTCTCCCCATCTCTACCCGTTGTTTCTATGACCTCTGTGAAAATGCTAGAACTTCATTGTCATACTACTTATTCTGATGGTACACTCACCCCCAGTCAGCTAGTTCAAGCGGCTATCCAGGCAGGAGTTAAAGCGATCGCCATCACCGATCATGATACGCTTTCTGGTTGGGAAGAAGCTCTAGCCGCCGCGAAGGGTTCAGATCTCGAAATTGTTCCGGGTGTAGAACTCTCGACCGTTTATAATGAACGATCTTTACATATTTTAGGATTTTACCCTAATAAAAATAAACTGAATCCTCCCCTTAAAGAACGCTTAGAAGGACGCAAAAGACGCGCCCAAGAAATGATTGATAAACTCGCTCAACTCGGTTATCCCATCAAATTACCCTCAATGGGAGAAGGAATAGCCGCTTCTCGTCCTCATATTGCTAGAGCTTTAGTCAAAGCGGGTTATGTTGCATCTTCTCAAGAAGCTTTTGAAAAATGGTTAGGTGATGATCAACCGGCTTTTGTTCAATATGAAAAATTTTCCGCAGAAGAAGGCATTAAACTCTTACTGAATTGTGATGCAATTCCGGTTTGGGCGCATCCTTATTTGTTTCGAGGTGGTGAAGTCGAAACTGTGTTAAAAGAATTGGTGAAAGCGGGATTAATGGGGGTTGAAGTTTATCATCCGAGTCATACACCTGAACAAATTCAGCAGTTAGAATTTTGGTGTACTGAATATAACTTATTAAAAACAGGCGGGAGTGACTATCATGGCCCCGGAGGCACAACGTTAAATCAATTGAATTTACCTCTAGATCTGCTTGAACACCTGAAACAAAAGATGATTTCTCTCGAAAAATAGCAAGAAGGTCAGATCAACTTGAGTCAAATGTTAGAATAGTAAAATCATTAGTTAATCATCTCACCCCTAGAAAGCTATGAATTATCATGTGATTTATGACGGCAATTGTAATTTATGTGTCACGTTAGTTCAATTCTTAGAAAAATTAGATCAAGGTCATCAATTTCAATATGTCCCCATGCAAAACAAAGCCGAATTAAACCGCTTTGGAATTACATCAACAGACTGTGAACAGGGGATGATTTTAATTGATGCTAAAAACCCTCAGCGTCGTTGGCAAGGGAGTGATGCTGCCGAAGAAATTGGGAATTTATTACCTGCGGGATATCTATTTGTTAGTGCTTATCGAGCCTTACCGGGGTTAAAATGGACAGGCGATCGCATTTATGAACAAGTCCGCGATAACCGTTATCAGTGGTTTGGTCAGCGTGAGAGTACCTACAATTCAGCTTACCCCAGTTGTGAGAGTTGTCAAAAAAATTAGGAGTGGCGCGATCGCCGAATTGAGACTTAGAAACAGATTGATCATTGATCACTGTTAAACAAGTTCAAAAACATGATAACCCCAGGACGGTAAATCTAAATATAAACCGGATGAGGTTAACTCATCCCCCTGAACTTGATAACAAACCTCACTCATCAAATCTTTCAAAATGTAGAGTCGATCTTGAAACGGATGATCAGACCATTTTAGATAACATTGCCCCGGATGATCAGCATAATTGACCACAATCAATAACTGTTGTTCTTCAGTGTACCAATGAAACGCAATAAAATGATGAAACGTTAAATTATCTGCCCAAGCAGACTGGCATTCTAACAGTTTCCAAGTCCCCTGACGCACAACAGGTAAACGGAGACAAGCTAACAACTGCTGATAAAAAGCAGTTAAAGTCGGATCGCTCAGTTGTTGTGACCCTCGATGTAAATGAACTGATATTTTCTTCGTCCTGCCCTCTAATTGTCCTTCATGGAAAAAGCGTAAACCCGGACAAAGATATGTTAAAATAGCGGCAGCTTGATGAACACCAAGCGGAAAAGTTGCCGCCGCCCGAGGCTCATCGTGATTTTCTAAGAAACGGGCGAGTTTATTTTGATAATCCATCTCAGCCCAGAAATGTTGTAAAACCTGATCAGCTTGTTGATAATGAAGGCGATCATAGAGTTTTTTATCATAAGCAAAATCAAATCCTTGTTGTTGTAACTCCCATTCTAAACCCCAGTAAACTTCCGCCATAAAGACAAAATCTTGATGCTGTTTTCGGATCTGATGAATGGCTTGAGGCCAAAACAATTCTGTTGTCATTCCCCAAGTGCGTTGAAAGATTTCAGGAAGAATTAACATCGCCATATCACAGCGAACCCCATCACAAAGTTGAGCAATCTTGAATAATTCTTGTAGCATCCTTTGAGGAACAGCCGGATTATTATAATTGAGTTGTAAAGTATCAGGCCAACCGGGAAAATAAGGATCACGTCCATGAGCAAAAACTCGGTTTTTTCCGGCTACCGGAATTTGTACATAATTAAGATTTTCTTGTTCTAAATGACTCAGAGTAGCTTCGATATAAAAATCGGGATGTTCTTCAATCCAAGGACAATCCAGGGCGGTATGATTGGGAACAAAGTCTAACATGAGTTTCAGTCCTCGCTGCTGAAGACGTCTTCTGAAGCGTCGTAAAGAGTCATTTCCACCGAGACGTTCACTCACACAATAACGAGTAATCGCAAAACAGGAACCACAAATATCTTCTTCTTGTAAATCACTCAACAGTTCTTCATATTCTCTACGCCAGCCCGGGTGAGAACGAGAAACACTTTGTCCTAAAAGTCCAGTTTCCCAAACGCCCAATAAGTAGACCCAATCAAACCCTAGACTTACCCATTCATCAAGTTCAGTATCCGAAAAATCATCTAAAGTTGTCGGACGGTTGAGTTGCTCACAAAGCTGTCGAAGTCGAACGCGAGTGTTGATTTGATAGAGGGTGGGATAGAAAGGGGAATTAATCACGAACTTTTTTAGGTTAATGCAATCAGAGTTTAACAAAAAGTCTGACTGGGGTCAAATTGAAAGAAGCGGGTTAGGGGCGAACTGCCCCTGGGGGTTTATTCTTTAGATTAAACCTGAATAACCGAGTTTAAAAAAACCGAGCAAAATTGAGTTCGATAAAATAAATTTTTGTGCATTTTCAACTTGTGCAAACACCAATTATTAATCTTGAAAATTTGAGCCGAGTCAATTCGGAGTTGAATCGATAGTATTAAACAACTCTAACACTTGGCGACAAAAGAATTTTAACTTATCAGTCGATTCTGAAGTCGGTTGAGTCTTTCCCTCAAAACTCCAATTTTCGATAGTTGAGACTTTCCACTGTTGTCCGGTATGATCATATCCTGCGGCTTCCACTCCAATCGCTCGTCGATTTCCTTCTAGGGGATCTTGGTAAAATCGGATTTGAATCAGAACACAGCGACTTTGCATTAAACGGCTTCTTCCGGGAAAATGGAAGCCAATGTCAATCGAGTCGGGATCAACCCATTCTCGTGTATCTGGATCATTCATCCAGGGTTTGAGATCAACTCGGACATCAGCAAACTGTGTTTTGAATAAATTCACAACTGAGGCGATTTTGCTAGCGATTTCAACATTATTGGCTTGTTCTGCTGCATTCACGACATCATACTCCTGACGATCTACAATCAAACTGTTTGGGGTTAATCAGTTTAATTACTCATGTTAACCATAGACTGAAGGTTAAAAACGAGAAATCGCTGATCACAGGTCAAAGATGTCAAGAAATGCTCAAATTCAGGTTGAGAGGGAGTCGTGCGAGCATCTTGCTCACAAATTTGTCCAATGGTAATCTGTCCACAGGGAGCAGTCAGTGATGACGGTTGACCGAAAATAATGGGATGCAAGCCCCGTCCTTCTAGGACGGCTTTTTCTTCGACTTCAATTTTCTGATCAACTCTCTAAGTACGTCCGACTTTGTTCTTCCGTTTTGCAGGCAGTAAGACTCTATCAACTCAAACTCTTCGTCAGTCAGCCGGAAAAATATGCTTTTTTTCATGGTCGTTGTATATCTATATGATATACAATTGTAACAGGAGGATTGAAAAATGAAAGCAAGGTATCAGTATCGTTTCTACCCAACAGACCAACAGCAGCAGAGCCTAGCTCGGTTGTTCGGTTGCGTTCGGGTAGTTTGGAATGATGCCCTCGCAATCTGTAAACAATCCGAGAAAAAACCAAAGTCGGCTGAACTTCAAAAGATTGTTATCACTCAAGCCAAGAAGACTGAGGAAAGAGCTTGGTTAAGTGAGGTATCAAACATACCCCTACAGCAGTCTGTAGCTGATTTAGAGGTAGCCTTCAAGAACTTTTTTGATTCCTGCAAGGGTAAGAGAAAAGGCAGAAAGGTTGGTTATCCCAAGTTCAAAAAGCAGACTAACAGCCAATCAGCGCGGCTAACTCGTGGGGGATTCTCGCTAAAAGGTGATGGTGTCTACCTTGCAAAAATTGGAATTGTTAAACCTATCTGGTCTAGACAGCTTCCATCAGAACCAAGCTCAGTCACGATTATTAAGGATTGTGCTAACCGCTATTTTCTAAGCTTTGTCATAGAGGTTGAGCCAATTATCACCAATGCTAAAAACCAAAGTGTTGGTATTGATTTGGGCATCAAAACCTTTGCTGTGATGAGTAACGGTGAAAAAGCGTTTAGCCCTTCTTATCGTGCGCTAGACCGTAGGATTCGCAAGCTTCAAAAGAAGTTGGCACGACAACAGAAAGATTCAAACAGGAGGCGCAAAACCAGGATTCAGATAGCTAAAATTCACAACAAAATTGCTGATACTAGAAAAGATTTCCTGCACAACTTATCAACCAAGGTCGTTAGTGAAAACCAAACCATCGTCTTGGAAGACTTAAATGTGTCGGGCATGGTTAAAAACCGCAAACTATCTAGAGTTATTAGTCAGCAGGGATGGCGTGAATTCAGAGTCTTGGTTGAGGCAAAGTCTGAAAATTACGGGCGCAAGTTTGTAGTTATTAGTCGTTGGGAGCCAACTAGCCAAATTTGCTCTGATTGCGGCTACAAATGGGGAAAAATCGATTTGTCGGTACGCTCTGTACTTTGTTTAGGTTGTGGCATTGAACACGACCGAGATGAGAATGCTTCAGTAAATATAGAAATGGTGAGTCTACTCGGCGGTGTCGGTTTCCGTCCCGTCGAAGTAGCGAACCCGAAGGGTCGGCATGGGGCATCGGCACGACCTTAAATGTACGTCGAGACAGAGTAAGACTACCTCGGTAGCGTCCGTCAATGAAGCGTAAAGAATCACCGTCGCTTCAGCGCGGTGAGTATGTCAATGTCAACTGTAAACACTGCTCACTGTAAACAAAAGATATAATTTCCACAAGGTAGTAGGCAACTCATCATCCCTTTGGATTGGCAAGGTTGATACCGTGAGGAACTTCTTAGCCAGAGAAAGACTCAAAATGACTGAGCCTGCTATCTGGAGTGGGTAGCTATGAGTTTCTTAGACTGGAGACTTTGATTGAATGACCAAATTTTTACAAGACCACATCGCTCGGCAAATTAACCCGAGACTGAACAAAATTTTACGGATCAGCGTTTTTTCTATAATAGCGGCGATCGCTGGAATTGTACCCCATCTCACCCTGCTGCCGTCTAGCTTCACTCTAACTCCTGTTGCATCGGCTCAGTCTAATCAAGAGTTTAGTGATGGAGATCTTCTCAACTATGCTCGTGCGGTTTTAGCCATTGAACCCAAGCGTCAACAAACTTACGACGAAATTCGACAAATTACAGGCGAATCCGTTCCCGTTGTCGTTTGTAGTGAAACTCGCAACCTCAACCGCTTAAAGCAAGATGTGCGGGTATTGGCAACGAACTACTGTTCTCACGCCAAAAAAATGATTGAAGACAATAACCTGACTATTTCCAGGTTTAATGAGATTACCCGCAAGCAACAAACGGACACTCAACTGCAACGACGAATTCAAGCGGCGTTACTGCAACTGCAACAACCGTCAGCAAACTAACTGACTCATGTTTTTCTCAATTCATTCTCTCTATAACGGACTTTGGTATGAATACTTACACTCAACGGTTCTCTGTTAATTGGTATCAGGTGATCTCAAAAACTCTCAGTGTTACTGTTATTTCTAGCATCAGTCTACTGAGTGGATTAACTCCAAATGTTTCAGAAGTGGGTTTCAGTTTTGGGGTCAGTGCTGTTCACGCTCAAGCTAATTCCAACTTCTCTAATGAAGAAATCACCAATTATGCTCGTGTCGTTTTGGCTTTAGAGTCCAGAAGACATCAAGTTTTTAACGAAATCAAAAAAGTGATGGGAGAAGTTCCTCGCATTGTCTGTGATGAACCCAGTAGTATTAATGCTTTGCCTGGGAATGCACCTCAACTCGCGGTGAGTTACTGTGATCAAGCTAAACAAGTCATTGAAGCTAGGGGTTTAACAGTGGCTCGATTTAATGAAATTACCCAGCAACAACAAAAGGATGCTCAATTTAGGCAAAGAATTCAAGCTGAAATTTCAAGGCTTATGCAATCTCCTAACTGATAAATTAGCCGATATAAAACAGTTTACAGTCAACAGAATCTTAGTCACGGGTCACTGTAAACTGTTCCCTTGTTTCGGGTGATATCAATTTGAATTTGCCCCCCAAAATCAGGAATTGGAGGGTTGGGTTTGGTTAATTGAACTCTCACCTGCTGAACAAGAGGCTGTTCGAGCAACGCTGTGGCGATTTCTGCTGCTAAACGTTCCACTAAGGCAAATTTGCAGGTTTTGATCCGCTCTTTGACAATAGCGATCGCCTGTCGATAATCTAATGTATCTTCAATAGCATCGCTTTGTCCGGCGGCCATCAAATCTAACTCTAAGGTCAAATCAACTTCAAACCATTGACCGAGTTTTTGTTCTTCGGGTAAATAGCCTGTATAACCATAGGCGCGTATTTGGCGAATGTGAATCGTATCCATCTCAATTATTTCCCGAATTGGTGAAACTATGATATAGTTTATTAAAGTGTGGGCATGTAGCTCAGTGGATAGAGCATCAGATTCCGGTTCTGAGGGTCGGGGGTTCGAGTCCCTCCATGCTCGTAGGTGGTTAATTCCATATTTTCAAGACTTTGAGGGGATCTGTCCCCTCAAGTTTCGCTCGTTTATGAAATCTTGGCGGCAATCTCCTCTAACCCGGTTTCAATTCATTTCCCAAAGAATTTTGGCTTTCGATCTGACGATAATTCAAGCTTTCAAGAAATTATTGAATCAGACAATCACGACTTGATCACCGTCAAAAAGAATAAAAAAATTATATCAAGCTTTTGTCGCTATTGGTTATGAAAACAAAACCTTTAGCGTTCTTATCTTTACCCGTTTATTTCTATCAGAAGGTTTTTTAATCTATAGACTGGGAAAGTTGTTACAATTGGCATGGTAGCTCTCGGTGGCAACGAAAGCTGTCGGAAAAGACACAGGGTTGGCGATCTCTCCGTCTATTAGGGTCGAAAAAACTGCGGTTTGACTCCTATTAATTCTAGACTGGGACAAGATACTGAATTGATGATTAGTTTTAAAGAACAAAATATAAAGAAAAGTTAATTTTTATTGACAACAAACATCAGCGAACAACCGATAACCATGAACAGTCCAACTCAAAACAGCAATCCCCATACAACGATTCAAATGTTCGGCTATCACATTACTGAAACTCTTTATACAGGGAGTCGGACAATCGTTTATCGGGCTATTCGTAATCTTGATCAATTACCTGTAGTTATTAAACTGCTAAAAAATCCCTATCCCAGTTTTAGCGAATTGGTACAATTTCGCAATCAATATACCATTGCCAAAAATCTCACTTCACCCCTAATTATCAAAACCTATAGTCTAGAATCCTACAAAAATAGTTATGTATTGGTGATGGAAGATTTTGGCGGGATTTCCTTAAAAGAATGGGAAGTTGGCATCAACTTAATATTGCTACAAGATTTTTTAGAAATTGCGATTTCTCTCTGTAATGCCTTAGAGATATTATACCATGAACGGATTATTCACAAAGATATCAAACCCAGCAATATCTTAATTAATCCCCAAACCCAACAAGTCAAATTAATTGACTTTAGTATAGCATCTCTACTGCCCCGAGAAACCCAAACTTTAGTCAATCCCAATGTGTTAGAAGGAACCCTCGCTTATATTTCTCCCGAACAAACCGGAAGAATGAACCGAGGTATTGATTATCGGACGGATTTTTATTCATTAGGGGTAACGTTCTATGAATTACTGGCAGGAGAATTACCTTTTCAATCCGATGATTTAATCGAATTAGTGCATTACCATATCGCCAAACAACCGCCAAAATTAGGTGACAAAAGAGAGATTCCTCCAATTTTATCAGAAATTGTGATGAAATTAATGGCAAAAAATGCCGAAGACCGCTATCAAAGTGCATTGGGGTTAAAATTTGATTTAGAACAATGTTTAACTCAACTTCAAGAAACTGGGGAAATTCAGAGTTTTGAAATTGCACAACAAGATTTAAGCGATCGCTTTCTCATTCCCGACAAACTTTATGGACGAGAAGCGGAAATAGAAACCCTCCTGGAAGCATTTGGGCGAGTCGCTCATGGTGCATCCGAATTAATGCTAGTCACAGGCTTTTCTGGGATTGGTAAAACAGCAATCGTCAATGAAGTTCATAAACCCATTGTCCGCTCTAGAGGCTACTTTATCAAGGGCAAATTTGACCAATTTCAACGCAACATCCCCTTTTCAGGATTAGTACAAGCATTGCGTAATTTAATGGGGCAATTGCTGAGTGAAAGCGATACTCAATTAGAAGAGTGGAAAGCCAAAATTCTATCAGCTTTAGGTGAAAATGGGCAAGTCCTAATTGATGTTATTCCCGAACTTGAAAAAATAATTAGCCCTCAACCCAAAGCCATCGAACTAACCAGTAGTGCAGCCCAAAATCGCTTCAATTTACTGTTTTTGAACTTTATTCAAGTCTTTGCCACTCCCCAACATCCATTAGTGATGTTTTTAGACGATTTACAGTGGGCAGATTCCGCCTCTCTGAAAGCCATTGAATTGTTAATGAGTCAAGCAGAGGAAGGCTATCTATTGATTATAGGTGCCTATCGAGATAATGAAGTCTATCCCACTCATCCCCTTATATTAATCCTAGAAGAAATCAAAAAAAACAACGCAACAGTCAATACAATTTGCTTGACTCCCTTAAGTCAATTGGATGTGAATGATTTAATTGCCGACACTTTGAGTTGTGAGTTTGATCGCGCTCTACCTTTATGCCAATTAGTATACCGAAAAGCCAAAGGAAATCCATTTTTCACGACACAGTTTTTGAAGGCATTATATGAAGATAGATGGATCACTTTTGACTGGCAAACCCGGTCCTGGCAATGTGATGTCGCCCAAGTACGATTACTCTCCCTCAGCGAAGATGTCGTGGAATTCATGGCATTACAGCTACAAAAGTTACCCACCGGAACCCAAAATATCTTGAAGTTAGCTGCTTGTATCGGCAACCAATTTGATTTAGCGACTCTAGCGATTATTTCCGAACAATCAGAAATAGAAACAGCGACAACATTGTGGAAAGCCTTGCAAGAAGAACTCATTTTACCTCAGAGCGAAATCTACAAATTTTATCAAAACTCGGACTTCAAAACCCAACATTTAACTGAGCAAACCCAATACTGTAACTATAAGTTTCTACATGATCGAATTCAGCAAGCTGCTTACTTTTTAATTCCCGAAAATGAAAGACAGATCACTCACTTAAAAATTGGTCGTCTGCTCTTAGAAAAAACCACGCCTCAAAATCTAGAGGAGAAGCTTTTTAGCATTCTCAATCAAATCAATTACGGCGTGAACTTACTCTCAGAACAATCTGAACGGGAATTAATTGCCCGACTGAATTTAAAAGCAGGTGAAAAAGCGAAAAATTCTACAGCTTATGAAGCCGCACTCAAGTATTTAAATATAGGGAAGATGCTGTTATCCAGTGATAGTTGGGAGACCAATTATGCTCTGACGCATCATTTATATACCAGTTTAGCTGAAGCTGAATATCTCAATGGAAACTATAAGCAAGCAGAGGAAGTAATTAATTTAACTCTGAAAAAATCGATATCAATTTTAGACCGTGTACCTTTATATCGGGTTAAATTACAGTTATATAATGTGCAATCTCAATTTGTTAGAGCGATTGAAGTCGGGTTATTCTGCCTTCAAGAACTCAACGTCAATTTAGAACCTAATCCACCGCAAAAGGAAGAACTTCAAGTTGAGAAGTTAAGCCATCTTCCCCTGATGAGTGATCCGCATAAAGAAGCTGCAATGGAAGTCTTGATTGCCTTAACTGCTCCCGCTTATGCTCAACAACCTGAATTACTAATAGAGATTATTAATACGTTAATGAATCTCTCAATTCAATACGGTAATTCCAAGTATTCACCTTACGGTTATTGTCTTTACGGCATGATTCTTTGTGCGACAATGGAAGATATTGATCGGGGTTATCAATTGGGTCAAATGTCGGTCAATCTATTAGACCAGGTGGGGGCTAAACTAGATACTGCGAAGGTTTTGAATATATTTGGAAATTGCATTCGACACTGGAAAAAACCAGCGCGAGAAAATATAGATTTAGCCATTGGTGTGCAGGGATTTTGTCGAGGCTTAGAAATTGGAGATATAGAGTATGCAGGATATTCAATCATTCATTATTGCGTGAGTCTGTTGTTTCTGGGAGTACCGTTGCCAGAATTGGAGAAGAAAGTTGAGGATTATTTACAAAACCTTACCCAACTCAAGCATCAATATGCAACAACGATTCTTCAGATCAATCTCCAGACGATTTTGAACTTGCAGGACAAGAACCTATTGCATTGGAGTTCGCCGGAATACTTGCAAGAAAATGCTCAATTAGAGTCGGAGCTAATAACCACACAAAATATCACGACGCTCTTTATTTTTTATGTTCTGGCAGGCTTCTTTGAATACTCAATGGGTCAAGCTCAAGTCGCAGTCAATCACCTGAAACTCGCAGGAAACTATGTTGCAAATGCACCCGGGTTACTGGCGGTCAGCGAGCATAATTTCTACTATTCACTGGCTTTACTTGCTCAATATCCAGAATTAGAAGAAAGTCAGCAGATTGAATGCTTAAAAATAGTGGATGCTAATCAGCAGCTTAGGAAAATTTGGGTTAATCATGCGCCGGAAAATTTTCTACATCAATATGAGTTAGTCGAGGCTGAAAAAGCCAGCAAACTCAAACAAAATTGGCAAGCCGCGGAGTCTTATGATCGCGCAATTGCAGGAGCTAAAACCAACGGCTACATCCAAGTCGAAGCACTGGCAAATGAACAAGCTGCCAAATTCTATCTAGATTGGAATAAAGAAAAAGTAGCAGCCGGATATCTGCAAGAAGCTTACTATTGCTACGCTCGTTGGGGAGCCAAAGCTAAAGTTGCTGACCTGGAAAAACGCTATCCCCAATTACTAACCCCCATATTACAACAACCTCGCCCGACGGACTTCTTACAAGAAACCATTCCTACAGTAAGATTGAGTAACACCCGAGGAAAGATCACTTCAACTCACAGTTCTAGTAGTATTTGTGAAGCGATAGATTTGGCAACCTTGCTGAAAGCTTCTCAAGCGATTTCTGGAGAGATTGAACTCGATAAACTGGTAGCAATGTTGTTAGAAATAGTCATTGCCAATGCGGGAGCGGATCAATGTGTGTTGCTCCTCCAACAAGAGAATGATTTAAAATTAGTTGGTTTGTTACAGTCGGGGGAAACCCCTGAAATCTTCCCCTCTATTTCCCTGTCTTTGAGTGAATATATTCCCCTCGCTATAGTGAATAATGTGAAGCGGACTTTAACTCCTATGGTACTCGTAGATGCGCGAATTTATCCTCAGTTTATCGGCGATAGTTACCTGCAAAAAAGGCAGCCCAAAAGTGTTTTGTGTAGTCCAATTGTGAATCAAGGGCAGCTAATTGGAATTTTGTATTTGGAAAATAATCTAACAATTGGAGCCTTTACGACAGAACGGGTAGATGTGTTAAACCTGCTGGCTGCTCAAGCTGCTATTTCCTTAGAAAATGCCCGTCTTTATCAAGCCGCCCAACAAGCATTGCAAGATTTACAACAGGCTCAATTACAAATTGTTCAAAGTGAAAAAATGTCCGCACTGGGTAATTTAGTTGCCGGAGTCGCCCACGAAATTAATAATCCGGTTGGTTTTCTGGCTGGTAATATTCAACCGGCTTTAGATTATATCACGGATTTATTGGGATTGATTAATTTAATTCAACAAAAATATCCCCAATTAGACCCGGAAGTTGAGGCAGAAATTGAAGCTATTGAACTGGATTATATTCGGGAAGATTTACCGAACTTAGTGGGTTCAATGCGGGAAGGCGTTAAGCGGATTAAAGAGATTAGCACTAGCCTGAGAACCTTCTCCCGTGCGGATAAAGATTATCCTGTTGCTTGCAATATTCATGAGGGGATTGATAGTACAATTATGATCCTCAAACATCGCCTGAAAGCGAAGGAAAAACGCCCAGAAATTCAAGTGATTAAAAATTATGGTAATTTGCCTAAAATTGAATGTTATGCCGGACAGTTGAATCAGGTATTTATGAATATTATTGCCAATGCGATTGATGCTTTAGACGAAAAAAATGAAGGTCAAATAATGGATGAAATTCAAGAAAATCCCAATCAAATTACCGTGAAAACATCAGTGGAAAATCATCAGGTTAAAATCTCAATTGCTGATAACGGCAAAGGAATGAGTGCGGAGGTGAAAGCTAAAATATTTGATCACTTGTTTACCACAAAGCTCGTCGGAAAAGGAACGGGATTAGGGTTAGCGATCGCCAGAAAAATTGTAGTCGAAAAACATAAAGGTAGCATCAGCGTTAATTCAGAAATTGGTGTAGGGACAGAATTGATAATCTTCCTACCCCTTAAATCGTAAAATACCAGACATTATTGAACACAAGAAAAAAATTACTAACATGACTACAAACTTACCCAATTATAAAATTACAGAGCAATTGTACGCAGGTAATCGCACTCTAGTTTATCGAGGTATCCGGAGTAGAGATGAGCGACCCGTCGTTATCAAACTACTCCGAAACAAATACCCAACCTTTAACGAAATCGTTCAATTTCGCAACCAATATACCATTGCTAAAAATATCGATTTTCCTAATATTATAAAACTCTTAAATCTAGAAGTTTATGAGCGTAGCTATGCCTTAATCATGGAAGACTTTGGGGGAATATCTCTATTAGATTACCTCAAAACAGCAACTGATAAAAATCCTCAAGATCAATACTTATCTTTAACAGAATTTCTAGAAATCGCTATCCGCCTCACAGAAACCCTGAACTATCTCTATCAAAACCGAGTTATTCACAAAGATATTAAACCCGCTAATATTCTGATTAATCCCCACACTAAACAAATTAAATTAATTGACTTTAGTATTGCTTCTCTCCTACCACGAGAAACCCAAGAAATTCAGAATCCAAAGGTTTTAGAAGGCACATTAGCCTATATCTCTCCCGAACAAACAGGTAGAATGAATCGAGGCATAGACTATCGCAGTGACTTTTATTCTTTGGGAGTAACATTCTATCAATTATTGGCGGGAGAATTACCCTTTCTCTCAGAAGATGCAATGGAGTTATTGCATTTTCATTTAGCCAAAAAACCCATACCCCTCCATGAAATCAATTCAAAAGTACCCCGAGTTTTGTCAAATATTGTCAGCAAATTAATGGCAAAAAATGCCGAGAATCGTTATCAGACTGCATTAGGAATTAAGCATGACTTAGAAAATTGTTTAACTCAGCTTCAAGCCACCGGAAAAATAGTAGATTTTGAAGTCGGGAGCCGAGATATTAGCGACAGATTTATGATTCCCGAAAAACTCTATGGCAGAGAAACAGAAGTTAATCAACTTTTAGATGCTTTCGAGAGAGTCAGTATGGGGGCGACAGAATTGATGCTAGTTGCAGGTTTTTCTGGGATTGGAAAAACCGCAGTTGTTAATGAAGTTCATAAACCCATTGTTCGGCAACACGGTTATTTTATTCAGGGCAAATATGACCAATTTAATCGCAACATTCCCTTTTCTGCCTTTGTACAAGCATTCCGAGATTTAATCAGGCAATTATTATCAGAATCAGAAGCCAAAATAGAAATCTGGAAAGCCAATATTCTTGCGGCTGTGGGTGAAAACGGACAAGTCTTAATCGATGTCATTCCCGAGTTAGAAAATATTATCGGCAAGCAGCCCCCTGCAACAGAATTATCGGGAACAGCCGCCCAAAATCGCTTTAATTTATTATTTCAAAAATTTGTCAACGTCTTTAGCCGCAAAGAACATCCTTTAGTCATATTTTTAGATGACTGGCAATGGGCAGATTCCGCCTCATTAAATCTGCTGAAATTATTGGTGCAAGATACAGAATATTTATTATTATTGGGTGCTTATCGGGATAATGAAGTCTCTCCAGTTCATCCCTTTATTTTAACCGTAGATGAACTGGTTAAAACTGAGGCAATAGTCAATACAATTACTTTACCCCCATTAACTGAATCTGATTTCAATCAGTTAATAGCAGATACGCTAAATTGTGAATTATCCCTAGCCCAACCTTTAACCCAATTAGTCTATCAAAAAACAAAAGGTAATCCTTTCTTTGCAACTCAGTTTATCAAAGCATTACATGAGGAAAAATTAATTAGCTTTAATTGGGAAATTCAGCATTGGGGATGTGATATTACCCAAGTTAAAGCATTAGCAATTACAGATGATGTAGTAGAATTCATGGCATTGCAATTACAGAAATTGCCCCCAGAAACTCAGGAGATTCTTAAACTAGCAGCTTGTATTGGGGCTGGGTTTGATTTACAAACTTTGACAATCGTTTCACAACAACCAGAAACAAACACGGCGACTTTTTTATGGAAAGCATTGCAGGAAGGTTTGATTTTACCTGTTAGTGATGTGTATAAGTTTTATCAGCTTGAGGAAAACGATAAATTAAGCCTACAAGATGAAAATTATAATAAACAAAATGCTAGATATAGATTTTTACATGACCGGGTTCAACAGGCTGCTTACTCCCTCATTCCTGACGAGCAGAAACAGTTAACTCATCTGCAAATTGGTCAATTGCTTCAACAGAACTTATCAGAGATAGAAAAAGAAGAAAAGCTCTTTGATATTGTCGGACATTTTAATATAGCAATTGAGTTAATTACTCAACTCAATCAACGGGAAACCTTAGCTCAACTTAACTTAGCAGCCGCACAAAAAGCTAGAAATTCAACAGCCTATTCAGCCGCCAAAAGTTTTGTGCAAACCGGAATCAATTTGCTTCCTGAAAACTGTTGGAAAAGTCAGTATGAATTAACCCTAAATCTTTATGTATCTGCAACAGAAATAGCCTATTTAAATGGTGAGTTTGAGGAGATGGAAATCAGGGCATCTCGGGTATTAAAATCAGCTAAAACCATACTAGACAAAGTCAAAATTTATCAGATTCAAATCAACGCACTCACCGCTAAAGCCCAACAATTAGAAGCAATTGTTCTCGGAAGAAATGTCCTGAAAGAATTGGGGGTGGAGTTTCCATCAGAACCAGACGAAGCCTTGATAAACGAAGCACTAGAAACCCTAGCCCAGCAACTAGAAGGCAAACAAATGGAGGAATTAATTAACCTGCCTGTAATGAGTGAACCTCGCATCATTGCCGCGATGCAACTCTTAGGAATGTTGTTTCCGCCCATCCTGCACGCAAGCCCTGCTTTTCTCCCGCTATTGGGTTCTACAATGGTGAGTTTATCCCTAAAATTTGGTAATACACCCGCCTCCAGCATCGGATATGTCATCTATGGTTTGGTGCTGTCTAGTTTTTTAGAAAAAGTAGAAAAGGGTTATTTCTTTGGGCAAGTCGCGTTAAACTTACTCAATCAATTAAACGTCCGAGAATTCAAGTGTATCACTTTACTTTTATTTGGTGCTTTTATTCAGCATCGGAAAGAAGCATTGAGAGCAACTATTCCAACGGGAAAAGCCGCCTATTTAGCGAGTCTAGAAATTGGTGATTTTCTCTATGCAGGCTATAGCATATTTAATTATTTTCTTTATAATTTATTTGCTGGAGTGACTCTAGATGATTGGGAACCCGAAATCGAAAATTACTGCGTTATCTTAGAAAATTTGAAGCAAGATTCGGCTCTGGCTTACTTGAAAATGCAACAACAAACCATTCTGAATTTGAGAGAAATTATCAATCAACCGGAATTATTAATCGGCAGTGCTTATGATGAAAGTGTGATGATTCCTAAATACCATGAAGAGAATGAGTTAAATTCTCTGGGTTTTGTCTATGCCTTCAAATTGATGCTTGCCTATCTTTTTGGTTCTTATACAAATGCTTTAGATTATATAACCAAATCCCACCAATTTTCTATTGTAAAAGGAGGACAAGTTCATACTCCTGTTTTTAATTTTTATGCAGCATTAACCTACTTAAAAGTAGCCTATAATCACTCAGAAAGTGATCAAGATAATAGTCTTGAACAAGCAAAAACTCATCAAACATATTTGGCTGAATGGGCGTATCATGCCCCCATAAATCACCAACATAGAGTTAATTTAATAGAGGCAGAAAAATGTCGGGTTTTAGGCAAGAATTATGAAGCAGGAGATTGGTATGATCGTGCAATTGTCGCAGCCAAAGAAAACAAATATATCCACGAAGAAGCCTTAGCAAATGAACTCGCAGCTCAATTCTATCTAAATTGGGGAAAAGAAAAAGTTGCTGCCGGATATATGCAAGAAGCCTACTACTGTTATACCCGGTGGGGAGCCAAAGCAAAAGTCGCCCATTTAGAACAAAAATATCCCCAACTACTAGAAATCATTTTACAACCTACTCACCGAACGAGCGGATCTGGAGAAACAATCTCTCCCATTTTAACAAAAAGCGTCAATAATACTACTCATAGCCAAAACTCGAATATTTGGTTAGATATTCCGGCAGTGATGAAAGCAACACAAGCTATTTCTGAGGAAATAGAGTTACAGAAACTCTTAGCTACTTTGATGCAAATTATACTCGCCAATGCAGGTGCAGAAACCGGATTTTTAGTGATTCATCAACAAGCCGAATGGTTAGTTGTTGCCAAAGCCAATCAGGACTATACACAAAACCTAGACATTCAACTAGAGGAATGTCAAGAACTACCCCAAAGTTTGATTTATTCTGTAGCTAGAAGTCTACAAACCGCAGTATTTGATAACTTGAGTGCGACCTCTCAATTTGCAGGCGATCGCTATATTATGACTCACCAACCGAAATCGGTTTTATGTACACCCATTAGCAAGCAAGGAAAATTAATCGCCATTTTATATTTAGAAAATAATCTCACAGTCGGAGCATTTACAAACGAGCGGATTAAAATACTGCAAATGTTAACATCTCAAGCCGCAATATCAATAGAAAATGCCCGTTTATATCAACAAGTAGAAAATTATTCTCAAACCTTAGAAGCCGCTGTCGAGCGCCAAACTAAAGCTTTAAGCCAAAAAGCAGTTGATTTAGAGCAAGCCTTGAAAAATTTACAACAAACCCAGGCTCAATTAATTCACAGTGAAAAAATGTCCGCCATCGGTCAACTGGTCGCCGGAATTGCTCACGAAATTAACAATCCCATCACATTTATTCATGGTAATCTTTATCCGACTGAAGATTACATCAAAGATGTGCTAAGTTTGTTAGAGACTTATCAGCAAGAATATCCGCAAGAAAATTCCGTGATTCAAGCTAAAATTAAAGAAATAGATTTAGAATTTATCCGGGAAGATGTAACCAAAATTTTACACTCCATGAAGTTAGGAAGCCAACGAATTCATCAAATTATTCTGAGTTTGCGTAACTTTTCTCGCTTAGATGAAGCCGAGATTAAATCAGTGGATTTACACGCCGGAATTGACAGCACTTTATTGATTTTACAAAACCGCTTTGAAGGGGATAATAATCAACCGAAAGTAGAGATCATTAAAGAGTATGGGAACCTGCCTAAAGTCATCTGTTATCCTAGTCAACTTAATCAGGTATTTTTGAGTATTATTAGTAATGCTCTTGATGCGGTTAAAGGCTTCAATAAAAAAGGGAAAAAACCTCAAATTCGGATTCAAACAGAACTCAGAGAAAAAGACTGGGTAAGAATAGCAATTTCTGATAATGGCTGTGGTATTCCCCCCGCTATCGAAAAACGCATATTCGAGCCATTTTTTACAACTAAACCTGTCGGTAGTGGTACAGGTTTAGGTTTGTCTGTCAGCTATGCAATTATCAAAAAACATGGGGGTCAATTAATCTCTAGCTCGAAAGTTGGAGAGGGAACAGAAATCGCTATCGAGATTCCTACAAATCCTTTGGCAAGGATATCAAACATGAATCTATAGCAAATCAAGATATTTTGTTCTGAGCGCTGAACGTGATGAAGAAAAAAGAGCCGTTGAAGTCAGAGATCGGGGAATCTCAACTGCATAACTCTAACAGACCCAAAAATAGGTTAGAAGTGAAGTAACATCTACAATAAGACTTTTTTGAGGCTGAAATCTCCGCTTGTTCAGCAAAGCTTTTTAAGACTAGATTAAGCCACTGAGTATTGACTCTTGGTATTAAATACCATAAAGTTTTTCCAGTCTTCGGTTGCACGAACCCATACACATATAACCATTGATAACAATTTTCAACAGGATTACCAATTTTAGCAACAATGAGAAAATGCGATCAACCTGGCATATCTATCCAGAAAAGATCGCATTTAAAATTTAAAGTCTAATTATTCTTCAACCCAAACGGATACAGAACCCCCGTTACACCGGAACTCTGCCCAACCTTTTTCGTTGGTGTAAATAGGTTCTTTGATATGTTCGGTAATGTCGATAAATTTTGTATTGGGTTTACCCACTTCCATCCATTTCCAACCTGCAACACTATCACTGAGAATAACAGCCATTGCTTTGGGATGTTCGCGATCGCCGAGTCGAGTCCAGCCAATGGTACTATAATGATCGAAGTAGTCGTATTGTTCACCATAACCGTAGTGTTTACGAGCGTAGAGAAGCTTGTCAATAATCCAACGATGAGAGGGTAAAAAGATGGGATAACGATTGCCATCTCTGCCATAATCTTCGTATTCTGCGCCGTAATAATCGGCATAAAAAATACAAGGATATCCTTCTCGTCGCAGAAGAATAATCGCATAAGCGAGGGGTTTAAACCAGGGTTCAACGGGGGCTTCTAAGGCTTGTAAGGGTTGAGAATCATGGTTTTCAACAAAAGTCACCGCATGAGTCGGGCGTTCTTTCATCAGGGTACCATTGAGGATATTTCGCATATCATAATTTCCCCCGGACTTGCTGGCATAATATAAGTTGTAATGCAGGGGAACATCAAACACGGACATTTGCCCTCGTACGGCATTAATATACCAGTGTAATGTACTAATATTGTTGTACCAATATTCCCCAACAAAAAACAACTTTTTCCCGATATGGTTTTCGAGTGCATCAATCCAAATGGGGAAAAACCAAGCCGAAATATGTTTAATCGCATCGAGGCGAAAACCATTAACTCCAGTTGTCTCTAAATACCATTTTCCCCAGCGAATCACTTGGTCTTGAACGTCGGGATTTTGAAAATCGAGATCACATCCCATCAAGTAAGCATAGTTTCCATTTTCAAGGGCAACGTAATCATCAAATTGTTTGCCTTCAAACAGATAAATGGTATCATAGTTGAAGGGATCACTTTTGTTATAATCTACCGCATCAAAGTGCCACCAACGCCACTGAAAATCTGAATATTTGCCTTGACGTTCGGGAAAGGTAAAATGGGTATAAACTTCAATTTCTCGTGGTCCGCCAATGGGATGAAGACGATCATTTTTCCTAAAAGGAATCGCTCTAACCGTTTCAGTCAAATCTCCGCCCATGAGATGATTCAAAACAGCATCCGCATAGACTTCAATTCCTGAATTGTGTAGAGATTCAATCGCATCTAAATATTGTTGACGGGTGCCGTATTTTGTCCGAATAGACCCTTTTTGATCAAATTCTCCCAGATCAAACATATCATAAACGCCGTAGCCGACATCATTTCCACCCCCAATTCCCTTATAAGCGGGAGGAAGCCAAAGGGCAGTAATTCCTACATCCGCTAATTCTGGGGCTTTGTTTTTGACCTGTTCCCACAGGCTACCATCACCGGGAATGTACCAGTGAAAATATTGCATTATTACGCCGTTCATAGACACGTTAATTACTCCTTTTGATTTGAGGGTTAGAAGTTGAGGGAAAATTATTGCGAATTTACCCTGACTTTATCCACTATTTCACAAAAACTGCAATCTTTTACAGGTCTTTTACGGCAGAAACCGAATAATTTCACCAAAACTTGCTTGACTCTAATCGATAATTACTATTTTTGAGGGAGTTCAGAAGCAGTTATGAAGGTATGATTATGAATTCTGAAAGGAACTTCTGGCATAGAATAACAATAATTTATATCCTCTAAGAGTTAATCCTTTTTATCATTCAGAATTTCTTAAAATTTTAATCAAAACGTTCTGCACCTGTAGGTTCTTGATAGTTGAGTCGTCGTTTTTGATGACGATATTCACCGACTAAAGAATAAACCACTCTCCGCAGTCGATTTAATGCACCGACTGGACGATGAACCGCCAAACCATTCCAAGGAGAAAAACGTAAATTTTCACAAAAATCGCATTGTTTATCAAGGTTAATCTGTTGATGTTTAAGCGTTAAGCGACCGACGGTAAAGAAAGGAGATTCATCTTCATTCCAAAGGACTGTAATATCATCAATAGACATTTCAGGTTTGGTTTGCAATTGAATTTGAAAATCCCAACAATATTCAGCATCGGGTTTAGCTAAAGCTTGAATTAATTCTTCGCGGTAATGGTTATCTTTTACTCCTTTACTTTTCGCCTGTTGGAGGTCGCTTTTGCTGCGAGATGAAAACGGTATGGGAGAATGGGGAGAATGGGGAGAAACGGGAGTAAAGGCATATTTAATCACGGCGGGATATTCAACCGGAACTACACCTGTTTTAGCCGGATCAAAATCAGGTTTTAGTCCCAATGCTGAGGCTGAACTACTCCAATAGCGTTCGGTTAATAAACTCTGTGGATATCGGTTAGTAACGGTTTCTAGATATTTTTTTTGTTTGGGATGAAAAATCAACCACAAAATTGGAAAAATGCCTCCTTGTACAACTGTACTGAAAAAGCCGTAGTAATCTTTAATACTTTTCATAAAAAAGTATTCGGCATTGTGTACAATAAGATCTTGAGTATGAGACTCGTGACTTTGAGAAAGTCGTTCGCCTTCAACCCCGATAATTTTCACGGACATCGAACGGGTATCCGGCACATAATCCCCTTTAAGTTGGCTGCGTCCATTGGCATATCTCAGCCAAACTGGGTATTGTTTGGGTGTGGCGAGTAACCCTTGTTTGAGAGAAATATTATTGAGTATAGCTTCGGTTAATGAGGTCGTTTGACTTAATTTTTGTTTGATTTCTGCTTCATTAAAGTCAAAGATTTCTAGGCTGGCTTGAACGCAAGCATGACTTTTAATATGGGTATCTCGAAATGCTGTATCCGCATCTTTGTAGAGTTTATCCATATTATATTTGGTCTTTTTCAGCGTTAAATCAAAGTATTTTTTTTCTTCTTTTTCAGGATATTCTGTAAAAATTTTCATGGGTTAACCTTGGTTTTAATCAAATCAGAGAAGCTCAATTGAGAAAAAAATTAACTCTCATTCACAAGCGAGTAACTCCAGTTAATTGTGAGAAAGCCATCATTTTCATCATACAAGTTGGTTTGATCATTGTTGGCAAAATAAACGGTTTCATTGGGATTGAGTTGAAATTCTTGCTCTTTTCCCCAAGCGACAACTTCATAGCGATCGCCATGAATTTTAAATGTCACCAAAGCACCAGGAGGAGGATTTTGTTCTTGGTCTTGATTGACAAATGTTAAATCCCAATTGCGGTATTCTTCCGGTGACATTTCTACATGACCATCACCAGAAACTAACTCAGCCGATTTTTCCTCATTGCCATAATTCCATTCACCAATCGCGAGAATTTTGACTTTAATGGTTTTGTCTTTATCATTGTAAATGCAAGGTGGATTCGGGGAATCCAGTTCAATTTTACTCAGGTCAAATCCCCTCTCTTTTAAGACATCATAACTGGCATAAACTTGGAGATCATCTCCTTCAGAAACCTCGGGCTGATTGAGGTTTAAACGTTCACTAATAAATTCTTCTAGTTTGTCACCATATTTTTCGAGTAAATTTGGAGGTCGATAATCCTGACGTCTTTGAAAACGAAGTACCACGCTATCATCAAAATCTTCAAACTTTTCACTCAATTCACGCAATGCTTTCCCTCCCAACATTGTGATCCAACCAATAATATTCATAATCAGATCCACTTCTGGATTGGGTTTAATACCTGTTGGAATTGCACTGGGATCGAGGTCAAGACCCAAACCAAGTTCACGGATAGAATCGATCATCCACTTCAACGCACAATCGGACAAACCGCGTATTTCCTCGACTCCACCCCCGATACAACCATGATCTCCGGGAAACCAAACTTGACGGATAACCTGAGTTTCACAATGATGACTTTTGGTCATTGGGGTAACAGAAAAAGCTTTGCGGGGTTCATCAATTGCAACAGCGTGAAGTGCGTTTTCAATAATCGGACTGAGGGAGGTATCGTGGAAGCGATATCGGCGGTTAAATGTTTGGCTAAATAAACTCAATAACGTCACTTCAGGAATTCCTAATGATCCAACCGTATCCCAACACCCGAGTAATTTAATCGGAACTTGTTCACCATGTTCTTTACGAAATTCGATTAAACGAGGATCTTTGGGTTTGATAAAAGAATCTCGGTAAAGTTCATAGGCTTGGGAGGCGAGGCGAATGTAAGGACGAGCGAGTAAACCAGAGTTGTAAATTAATCCCGCTAAACTCCGAACCGTATAAGCACCCCGACTAAAACCAAACAGATAGATTTCATCTCCTTCATTATAGTTGAGACAGAGAAAGCGATAACCGTCTTGAATGTTTTTATCAATTCCCTTCCCAAACGCTCCTCCGAGTAGCGAATCTAATCCGCCTTCACTCCCAATTCCTTCGTCATAAAATACGACTTGATGAACACCATCGCTGGCGATTGGTTTAATCGCTTGAGCAATTTTAACCACATTTGTTGGGTAGGGATTATTCAGTTTTTGCCAAGTTCCGTCACAACATACGACCAAACGTTTCATGGCTTCAACGTCCTTTTTTATTCTCTATTTTTTCTCTGATTATCGATTGTCGTAACGATAAAACGTGATTTTATAAGGCTGATCTTTTTGGGGGACATTACGATTAACTAAATCCGAGACCAGTTTGGTTTCGTGAATAATTTCCCAACCGACTGGAGAAAAGGTATCTTTATTAAAAATAGGCGGGGCTAATAGGGGATTGGTTAAAACTTGAGAAAAGGCATCTACTCCAATTAATCGCCCAACTAACGGCCCTAATGCTGAATTTTCTCGCGGATCTTCAGCGTAAAGTCCGACGTAGAATTCTATATTTTCGACGTTACCATACAAGCGTGCAAGTTCTTTTTGGGCATCTTCGTCGCTGGTAATTTGATCGAAGTCTGTCACTCGAGGAAAATTGCACAGTTCCCGATAATCATTATAGCTTGCCATTTGTGCTTTTCGTCCGAGTTGAATGCTCGGAATTTCCGTCATATCAACCAGAAAATCGGGGGTATTATGTAAACCAATTTGGGTAGCGGGTTGAGAACAGGTTTCTTCCATTAATTCCCCTATTCCTTTGTCGATAATCATCTGATTATTCCACAAAGTAGAATACAAAGAAACGGGTTCACTATTATACAAAAACTTTTCGGGAATGGCACTATGCCAGCGATAGACAAAATCAAATTCTAATGTCACCCAATTTTCTCGATACCATCTTTCATGGGTAAAGGCAAAAGGATCAACCACGAAGTTAAAATGGTAGGGCGTGATATGATTAACATAGTCTTCCGCCACCAGTTTTAACATAATGGCAACCAGAATATTTCGGGCAGTTTGAAAGAGACGTTCATCATCCCATTCTGGATAATTTTTGGCTAAAATATCACAAAGGCGATTGTGTTCCCGTAGACAAATTACATTCAACATTACATAGCCAATGTGAACGTTAGCCCGTTCAACTCCCATAGCAAACAGTTTGGCTTTTCGTTCGGGTGGGAGTCTTCTTTCATCATTTAACGTTTCGTAAAGTCCTTCAAATTCGGGTTTGACTTTGCCTTGTTCAGCATCTTCATAATAAAATGGAGGATATTCTTCTCCGTTGATGATTTGGCTTTTGAGTTTACCGCCTTGATGGGTTCTCAATAAATGGGTTTGTTTGGATTTTAGCCCATAAACGTTACACAAATCAATATGATGGTTGGAAGTGTTTTTAAATTTATTGTGGTGATCGATGCGAAGAAATCCATCTGTAAACCACTGCACAAAATAAGGAAAGAGTAATGTTGATTTTTGGGAATAACGGGTGATTGGCTTGCCGTTTGTATCCTTTTTTTTATGATACAAAATCGCTAAATCTTCGACGGTAGGGAGATTTGCTTCTCGGTTAAATTTGGGATCGGGAGGTAAATGACGCCCAACATAGGTACGATCAGTGAGTGACTCCCAGGAGGTATAAGTGTCTGTTTTCTTGGGAATATCTGTTCCGGGAATATGTTCTTCTAGCGTCATCATGCTAAAAGGATAGGGACGAGGTGGAATTTTATAAATGGCACTATTAATCAGATATTTGTTAACGTTGAGTTTGAGATGTTCATGGTCTTGAATAAAATTCCAAACTCCTTCAAGGTTCGTTAGGGCAAAGGTTTCTATTTTATTTCTTAATCCATCTCTGGATGTATCTCTTTTAGACTTCATCATTGAGTTTCCTTAGATTTTAGTGAATCTATCGGTAAGAGAGCAAAAACTGAGATTGAGTGAGATAAATTTATTGTATAGCTTCAATCAAAAAATCTTGTAATTAGAATATTTTACAAAAAAAATTAACTTAAATTTATAAATCTTAAATCAATTTAATAGAAAATGCTGATCCCAAAATGCTGTTTTTAACCGAACCAGTAGAAGCTGTTACTCTTAAACTAGCTTAAACTCCAGTAAGTAAAAATGAACTCTATCAAGTTAGTCTGTTTTATTCCTTTTTTTGAACAAGAAGCACTTCGGATGTAGGCACTGCTGTTGAAGCTATAAATGCTATACTATCAATGATACAAATAAGTAATAATTAGAAAGGTCAACTACTTGTGAAACCTCAGTTCAAATTATTCCTCAAACTCTTATTGGCGATCGCTGTATTCATGATTCCACATACAGCAATTGCTGAGTCTGATCCTTCTGAAACCGAGTCTATTCCCGAAGCTGAGTTCAAGCCAGCAAAGGATATTCCCTCAGAATCTCGTGTTAGTGAAAAACAAGAAAGCTTCATGGACTGGTGTATGAACCGAGAACAACTTTCGGCGTCTGCTCAACGAACGATGAGTGTCATTTTACAACGAGCCGGAACCTTTAACTGCGCCCGGGCGTCACAAAATTTAATGAGTATTTCTCAACTGGACTTGAGTACCAGTCAAATCTCTGATATTAGTCCCTTACAATCTCTGACTACGATTACTCGACTGAAGTTAATTAACAATCAAATTACAGATTTAACCCCTCTGAAAGCGTTAACGAATTTAATAGAACTCAATTTAAGTTATAACCAAGTCGAAGATATAACCCCTTTACAATCCCTGGAAAACTTGAGTTTATTAAACCTCAGTTTCAATCAAGTAGAGGATGTTACCCCTTTACAGTCCTTAAGAAGACTCAATGAACTCAATCTCAATAATAATCAAGTGGGTGATATTAGCTCACTTCAGCCTTTAGAACGATTAACCTATTTACTGGTTCGCAATAATCCGATTGTAGAAGCAATTTGTCCAGTCAGTCCAAAGTATGTTTGTCAGTTTTAAATCTAACCCAACTCCCTAACTACAGGTTGAATGATGCTAATTTCCGCAACTTCCGAGTCGGTTAAACCGTAATCAAACAATCGGCTTTTCCCTCTGAACAGAAAGTGAGACTTTCCCGATACAATAGAAGCAATCTTAGTGAACTCCTGGTTTGAAAGGAGACAAAGGAATGAACCTTTTTAAAACGGTTGCTTTATTAGGAATATTGAGTGGTTTACTCGTTGTAATTTGCTCTTGGGTTATCGGTGGAACAACGGGTTTAATCATCGGATTGGGTATGGCGGCAGTGACGAACCTGGGGTCTTGGTTTTATTCAGATAAAATTGCCTTAGCGGCCTATCGCGCCCAACCTGTCAGCTATGAACAAGCGCCGGGACTGTATAATATGGTGCAGCAACTGTGCGATCGCGCTAATTTACCCATGCCAGGGGTCTACATCGTTCCCACTCAAGCACCCAACGCTTTTGCAACGGGTCGAGATCCCCTAAATGCCGCAGTTGCAGTCACAGAAGGCCTTCTGAAAATTTTACCCGAAGATGAACTCGAAGGGGTAATTGCTCACGAACTCAGCCACATCCAAAACCGGGATACTCTGATCCAAGCGGTAGCGGCAACCATTGGCGGTGCTATTTCAGCGATCGCTCAATTTGCCACCTATGCGATGTGGTTTGGAGGCGGTTCACGCAATAATAATCAGGGTGGAAATCCCATCGGTATTCTATTAACAGTCATGTTGGCGCCGATCTCAGCGACTGTCATTCAAATGGCGATTTCTCGAACCCGTGAATATAGCGCAGATGCAGGTGCAGCGAAATTAACCCAAAATCCCAAAGCTTTAGCCAGGGCGTTACAACGTTTAGATAGTATGGCGCGCCAGGTTCCGATGCAAGCTAATCCGGCTTTTGAACCGCTTTTAATTATGAATGGATTTTCCGGTCAAAAAATGGCGAATTTATTTTCGACTCATCCTTCGACAGAAAATCGGATACAAGCGTTATTGAAGCTGGAACAAGAAATCGGCAGTTTACCATCAGATTTTATCTAGTGTTATCAATGATGGTTGATCAATTTCATCGCGATCACAGCTATCGTTTACAGATACGATATACTGGGTACAAAGATTGACTTTTCCCGAATTCACTCAAACAAAAGCGAAATAGATATTGATAGATCTCAGGAGGATAAATCCGAATGACTGAAGAACATAATGTACCGAAAGAGTCTGCGTTGGTCGAAACATCTTCGACTCAAGTAACTCCGACTGAAAAACAGCCTGAGACTGCACCCCAGAAAGAAACAGAAGCTTTACTGGAAGCGATTCAGAATTTAGTTAAAGCGGAAATGCAAGCCGCCGCAGAAATTAATCGTGATGCTTATACCGAAGCGGTGCGAAATGTTAGAGAGAGAATTGAGCAAATCAGACTGATTGATAAAGATCAAATTGAGGCTTCTTTTAAACAGTTTGAGACAGAAGCAGAAAGCAACTTCCAGGGAATTGTTAAAGATTTAGCCGATTTAGGTGAACGTTTAACTAAAGCAACTCAAGCCTTTTGGGATGTATTAACGGCTTCTGGAGACTCTAAATCTAAATAAATGAAGAAAAAAACCCGGTTTCTGAGTTAGAGTGACCGGGTTTCTCGTCTCGTTTTACTGTCGAACCATTTCTTCTCGAGAAACTCGACAGCCAATATTAAATAAACTCGCACCACATTCAAGCGGAAAAACTTTCTGATCTATCCGAGCGCTACAACTAATATACTTGTTATTATCAGTATCGCGCATCATACAATCAATAGCCTGAGAACCGGATTCCTCAGACCATCTAGTTAAACCCGTCATCGCAATCCAGTAAGGGTAGTAGAAGATAAAAATACCCACACCAATTGCGATTATCCCTGCTAACACTACACCGAGTTTAAATTTCCAACTCTTTAAAAATCCTCCAACTTGATCGCTCAAATCCTCTGTTTGTTTAGGGGATACAGTTTGAGGTTGGGGGACAACTTCAATGGGTTTTGGACTTTCGGGTTGAACTTCAGACATAAAATTGCTCCTCTTTATGGTTTAATCTACAAGTCTCTACAATGTTTTGAGTTAAAATTTCTATTCGGTTTCCCTAACTTAATTTTAGCGGAACTGTTCTGAACTTACATCCGCTCTAGGACAGAGATTCCTAAGAGGGATAATCCTAATTTTAACGTGCGTGCAGTCAGATCGCATAGCCCTAAACGAGAAATCCGTTGAGTATCTTCTGTTTTCAACACAGGACATTGATCATAAAATTGATTAAATTTTTGGCTGAGTTCAAATAAATATTGACACAAACGGTTCGGAAGTAAGTCCGTCTCAACGCTTTCAATCACTTCATTTAATTGTAGTAAATGTTTGGCTAACGTTAATTCCGCTTCTTCTTGTAGCTGTATTTTGGCTTCAGTTCCAACTTTTTTAAAATCAATTTCTCCTTTGCGCTGAATCCCTTGAATTCTCACATAAGCATACAGTAAATAGGGGGCTGTATTCCCTTGCAGGGATAACATTTTATCAAAACTAAACACATAGTTACTGGTGCGATTTTGACTCAGATCTGCATATTTAACCGCACTCATTCCGACAACTTTCGCCCCATCATTAATAAACTCCTGAGATTCGGTTCTTTCTTCTTCTTTAATGCGTTTTTCTAAGTCTTTTTGGGTTCGGTTAATCGCTTCATCTAATAACTCTCGCAGTTTAACAGTTTCCCCAGAACGAGTTTTTAACTTTTTCCCATCTTCCCCTAAAACTAAACCAAACGGAACATGAATTAATTCAACTTCTTCCGGTATCCAACCTGCTTTTCTGGCAACTTGCCAAACCTGCATAAAATGATTCGCTTGTCCAGCATCAGTGACATAAATAATCCGTTTTGCTTCATCTTGATTAATCCGATATCGCACGGCGGCTAAATCCGTTGTAGCATAATTATATCCCCCATCCGACTTTTGTACAATTAACGGTAAAGCTTCCCCGTCTTTATTTTGAAATCCCTCTAAAAAGACACATTTTGCCCCTTGATTTTCTTCTAATAATCCCGTTTTCTCTAAATCTTTGACCACTTCCGACAAATAGGAATTATAAAAAGATTCTCCTCTTTCTTCTAATTTAATATCCAATAAATCATAAATGACTTGAAATTCCCGCCGAGATTGTTCACACAACAGTTGCCACGCTTGACGGCTATCTTCCGCCCCAGCTTGTAATTTTACGACCTCTTTGCGGGCTGTTTCTTTAAAGTCTTCATCTTCATCAAAGCGAAGTTTTGCCTGTTTATAAAATTCAACTAAATCTTTAATATCTAACGCATCAGCTGTTGTTAACGCATCGGGATAAACTTCTCGTAAATAGGTAATTAACATTCCAAATTGAGTCCCCCAATCTCCCACATGATTGAGACGCAACACATCATGTCCTAAAAATTCTAAAACTCTCGCGATACAATCTCCAATAATCGTCGAGCGTAAATGTCCGACGTGCATTTCTTTAGCAATATTCGGACTCGAAAAATCTACAATCACTTTTTGGGGGTTCTCAACCTTTGGAATTCCTAACCGTTCATCGGTTAAAATTTTGTTAAGTTCAGTTTCTAAATACTCCGGTTTGAGACGGAGATTAATAAATCCTGGCCCGGCAATTTCGGGCGGTTCACAAATCTCGTTAATCTCCAGTTTTTCAATAATTTGAGTTGCGATCGCTCTGGGATTATTTTTCAATGCCTTTGTTAAAGACATTGCCACATTACATTGATAATCCCCAAATTTCGGGTTACTCGCCGGAACCAACATTGAGTCAGTTCCTGCCATCTCCTCACCAAATGCGGCGATAATGGCGTTGTCAAATTTGGCTTTCAGTTGTTCAACGGTAGAAGGCATTAGACGTGTCAAGTGTGGATAGGCGAGTACAAATTTTATAATAAAGGAAGATTACCCAAAACTGCCTAAGAATCTGAGGGTAGAAAACGACGCATTTCTAGGATCAGATGATCGAAATAAGGAGCGATCGCATCAGGATCAGGAGCGGGTATACGCTTTAAACTGGCGGTTTTTAAGCCTTCTAGCCCAGAAACCATCGCGGGTAACGGCACCTTTAATTCTTGATACAACAATTCCATATAATGTAGCCCTTCTTTGCTAGTATATTCAGTCTGCCCCCCGGCCATCCCATAGCTGATACAGCGCAAAAAATGCCAAAAATCCCGCCAGCAAGCTTTTGCCCGTTCAGGGGGGTATAGATCGCCTCCAGGTTCTGTGATCCCTGGATATTGACTTAAAAGGCTTTCACGGGCTTCTGTGACAATGGTATCAGCTTGATCACGCAACAGACGCACAACCTCAATGCGGGCAAGGGCGGCAGATTTCTCGGCTTCAGGGAAGGTGTCAATATTAGCGACTAACTGTTCAAGATCGCGATCATTGGGGTAGCGTCCCTCGTTGTCTGCGGCTTGAAACTGGATAATTGTTCCCGGAGAATAGGTAGGCAACCATTGGGCAAAGCTGACTATGCGGGCTTTGGGGATGAGTTGTTTAGCTTGTTCGGTAAGCATAGGTTTAGATTGATTTTTAAGTTATTTTAACGGTTAACGGATTTTAAGTATTAATACTAGCTTTGGGGAAGGGGGGCATTTCCTGAAGTTCAAGTCTGATCGTTGAAACTCCCATTCGGGAAAGTTTAAGAAAATTAACAGTTTTATCCGTGAATATACTAATATCATAATCTCGACGCTATGATAACTTTGAATCAAGCAGAAAAATATCCAACAAAAGGCAAAAAACCATGAATCTTTCCAATACTAAAGAAAACGTGGAAACTTTAGAAACAGTAGCTCCTGATACATCAGAAAATCTGACAACGCCTAACTTAGCAACTCTGGGAGGATTAGGAGTTTTAGGCAGCTTTGGAGGGGCTTCTGTGACAACACCTGTAACAGTTGGTGCGGTGGTTTGTGTGGCAGCTTATGGCGCGAAAAAAGCCATTCAAGACAAAGACTGTTGCGCTTTGATTTCTGTAGCCGGGGGTGCATTTACAGGGGCAGGAATCTCGGCGGTATTGAGTGGAATGAGTTTGGTTATCGCCGAAACAGCAGTGGGTATAAGTATGGCACCGATTGTGGCTGCGGGTGCAACCATTGGACTAGCCAGTTATGGGTTAACCCGATTGGTTCAACGGGTGATGACGGTTGAATCTTCTCATTATTTTCCTTTTAAAAATATTATCGCTTTTCAACTCCGTTCTAAACTGTAAGCGGATTAATTTTAGAGTGCTACAGACTGAAAGTAGGAGATTAAATGGGGGTTAACTCAGCCCAGGGTGTCTTGACTTCGAGATGCAATGCCTGATTCATCCTGCGATCGCTTCACGTTTTTATTGCTATCTCAATGGAAACGCTTGAAAAAATATTACAAATTATAAAGATCAGGGGCGGGTGATCCGTATATTCACGGAGAGAGTTCAAAAATCAATTAAATAGTATCTGAGTACACTTTTGTTGAGCAGTTTATTGTGATATCAGGATTGGGGTTAACTCTAAGTTGGGATGGAACATGACATCAACCCCGTCAAAAAACGCAGCGTTTAAATTCATTATTTTCTTAGGAATCGTCAGTCTGTGTGCAGATGCCACCTATGAGGGGGCGCGCAGTATTAATGGACAATTTTTAGGGACTTTAGGGGCGAGTGGTACGGTTGTTGGGTTGGTGGCGGGGTTTGGCGAGTTAATTGCTTATGGGTTACGTTTATTGATAGGCTTTTTAAGCGATCGCACTCGTCAGTATTGGCGGATCACAACGATTGGATATGCGATTAATACCCTCGCGGTTCCCCTATTAGCTTTAGCAACAAATGTCCCTGTAGCCGCAGCATTGATGATGGCGGAACGCACCGGAAAGGCGATCCGTACCCCTCCGCGAGATGTGTTGTTATCCCATGCTGTGACGCAAGTGGGGACAGGGTTTGGATTTGGTATCCATGAAGCTTTGGATCAAATTGGGGCGGTATCTGGGCCATTAATTGTGGCGATGGTATTTTATTTACACTATAATTATCCCGTTGGTTATGCCACGTTAATGATTCCGGCGGTGCTTGGGTTGGTTGTGCTATTAACACTGCAAATTCTTTATCCTAATCCTCGTGAATTTGAACTGGAAAATCGAGCGATTCTGAAAACGGAAAAGTTTCCCAAAGCGTTTTGGTTGTATTTAGGATCGGTAGTCTTAATTGCGGCTGGATATGCTGATTTTCCCCTGATTGCTTATCATTTTCAACAGGTTAGTTTGAGTGATAATTATTCGATTCCGTTATTATATGCCTTAGCAATGGGGGTTGATGCGATCGCGGCGATTCTCTTTGGAAAAATCTTTGATAAAATTGGTATATTAAGTTTGGCTATTGCAGGTGTTTTGGCTTCTGTTTTCGCGCCGTTAGTCTTTTTAGGAACCCCCCAACTGGCTATTTTAGGGATAATCCTGTGGGGGATAGGAATGGGGGCGCAAGAATCAATTATGAAAGCGGGTATTACTCAGATTGTTCCTGCGGATCAGCGAGGTTCTGCTTTTGGTGTTTTTGCTACGGGTTATGGTTTCGCCTGGTTTTTAGGGAGTGTATTAATGGGGGTTTTATATGATCACTCAATTTTGATTTTAGTGAGTTTTTCTGTTGCCATTCAACTGGTTGCTTTTCCGCTTTTGTTGTGGGTAAATCAACAGATTAATACGGCTTCTTGATTTTTATTTCCCTTCATTAATGATGCTCAAAGATATCTTTAAAATGCAATAAATCTAAGGTGATCAGAGTGGGTAGACAATCAAAACAGTTTTGGGCTAAATCTAAGCGATCTTCTCGCTCAAGCATTTCCACCAGCTTTTGTTGTACACCTAATAAATAGCGCACATCATTGGCGGCATAATTGAGTTGATCTTCAGAAAGATTCCCCACATTTCCCCAGTCAGAACTTTGAGAGGTTTTATCCAGTTCAACTTTTTCGAGTTCTTGAACTAATTCTTTTAAACCATGTCTTTGAGTATAGGTGCGGACTAATTTACTGGCTATTTTTGTACAAAAAACGGGATTGACATCTATATCTAAATGATATAATAATGTCGCCATATCAAACCGAGCAAAATGAAAGACTTTCAGGACATTGGTTGCTTCTAACAGCTTTTTTAAAAGGGGGGCTTCGGTTTGATCTTTCTCAACTCTAACTGCGGTGACTTGACCTTTAGGATCGCAAATTTGCACTAAACATAAGCGATCACGCCAGGGCAGTAAACCCATTGTTTCTGTATCAATAGCTAACTGTTCAGCCGTTAAATAATTAGCAAGAATTTCTTCAGATAGATCGCGATCGCAAACTTGAAAATGACTCATAAAAAAGAAAAGGTTAAGCTCTCAATCAAATTATCGACTGCGGACAAATATCTGAGTAAAATAATACTCTCCCTTCCTATTTCTGGCAATCCCAATCCCCGTTAAATTAAAGTTTCCTTCCATATTGCGACGATGGCCATCACTTTCAATCCACCCTTCAACGGCTTTTCGACCTGGATCGGCATAGCCTGAATTGTAGGCTAAATTTTCACCAATCACCCGATAAGGTATTTTTTGACCCACTGCCTGAAACCGTTGTCTTGATCCATCATGGCTAAATTTGACTTCTCCCTTCGCCATCGCTTCACTATGTTTAACGGCTTCTTGGCTAATGCGCGAGTCGAGTTGCAGGGGAGGTAAGTTTTTTGAGGCGCGATATTCATTCACTCGCTGGTGAACAGACTGTTTTAATTCATCGATATTAGAAACACCTTGGGCGACGGGAAAAGATGACATTTTTGGGGTAGGCCATAAAGAATGAATTGGGTTTTGAAAACCCTGTTCGTTTAAAATTAGCACAAGTGCTAAAATTCCGGGGACTGCAAATAGCATCCATTGCGATCGCTGTTTATTCATTATTGATTATCCATTCCCTTCAAACTCGTTTTTCCCAGAAATTTCGCGTTTTTTTGCAAACCCTCTTGACTTTTTTGGGCGACTCACGGTAGTATATTTTTACGATGGGATGGTTTCAGAAAAAATATTTTTTTTAATATTCCATTATTAGATTATCTAATTCCAGAATAGCAGAAGTCCCTCCCCTTTGTCAACCTTTTACCCCAGGGAAGGGAATCAAAAATGTCAACTCCCGACCGATTTAAAAGAATTTGGCAACAGTTTGCACATCCTTATCCCCCCGTCCTGAACAGTTTAAAACAATCTTAGGACTGCCTTCTAACTGGGGACAAAGAGTTTCTAAATAGGCAATGGCATGGGCGGTTTCTAGTGCCGGAATAATTCCTTCTAATTGCGATAATCGCTTAAACGCATCTAAAGCTTCTTGGTCAGTCACACTATAATATTCTGCCCGCTGACTATCTTTTAAATAACTATGTTCAGGGCCCACACCCGGATAGTCCAACCCGGCACTAATAGAATGGGCTTCGATCACCTGTCCATCATCATCTTGCAGCAGATAACTCATCGCCCCATGCAACACCCCAATTTGTCCTTTCGTCAGGGTAGCGGCGTGTTTTCCCGTTTCAATACCTGAACCTGCGGCCTCAACGCCAATTAAGCGTACAGACGCTTCATGCACAAACTCGTGAAACAGTCCCATCGCATTAGAACCGCCCCCCACACAAGCGAGTAAAATATCCGGTAAACCCCCCCATTTTTCCAAACATTGGGCGCGGGTTTCAACGCCTATCACCCCGTGAAAGTCTCTAACCATCATCGGGTAGGGGTGGGGTCCGGCAACAGAACCCAAGATATAATGAGTCGTCTCTACATTTGTGACCCAGTCGCGGATAGCCTCACTGGTCGCATCTTTCAGAGTTCCAGTCCCCGCTTCAACAGGTTGAACTTCCGCCCCTAATAGCCGCATTCTAAAAACGTTAAGGGCTTGTCTCTCCATATCGTGAACGCCCATATAAATCACACATTCCAGGCCAAACCTCGCACAAACAGTAGCTGTCGCCACGCCATGTTGACCCGCGCCTGTTTCAGCAATAATGCGCTGTTTCCCCATTTTCCGGGCTAACAACGCCTGGGCTAAAGCATTATTAATTTTATGGGCGCCGGTGTGGTTGAGGTCTTCCCGTTTCAGGTAAATTTGCGGCCCACTGCCATCGGGTTTGGCGTAATATTGGGTTAAACGTTCAGCGAAATACAACGGACTCGGACGGCCAACGTAGTCCCGCAGCAGGTTTTGAAGTTCTTGCTGAAATTCGGGGTCATGGCGATAGTGTTTGAAAGCGGTTTCCAATTCCGCCAGGGCGGGCATCAGGGTTTCGGGAACATATTTCCCCCCAAACTGGCCGAAGCGCCCTAACTCATCGGGCTGTTGCGTGGAGGGTTGAGAATTGGGTCGAAGGGGTGTTGTGGTCACTGGCTCAAAACGTTAACTGAATGATTCCTTACTATTATATAAGTTTGGGGGGATGGCTTGACTTTGTTCAAGTTTTATTCATTTAGGATGCAGCTAAGGAAGGTAAAAAGCTGACAATTTGGGGAAAGACAATAATCAAAACTAACACCATTAATTGTAGCAGAATAAAAGGAATGACACCTTGATAGATATCTTCGGTTTTGACTTCCGGGGGGGCAACACCGCGTAAATAAAATAAGGCAAACCCAAAAGGCGGGGTAAGAAAGGAGGTTTGAATATTAGCACCCAGTACCACACCAAACCAGACTAAATCCATCCCAAAACTTTGGGCGATGGGAACCAATAACGGTACGACAATAAAAACAATCTCAAAAAAATCAATAAAAAATCCGAGAATAAAAATTAAGACCATTGTAATGAATAAAAAGCCGCTTGCCCCTCCCGGTGTATTAGAAAGAGAATCTCGGACTAATTGTTCACCTCCCAGCCCGCGAAACACCAAACTAAAAGCTTTTGAACCAATTAAAATAAACATCACCATGCTAGTGGTTCGCAAAGTCGCATCACAAACTTGGCTAAGATTTTCCCAATTCAGTCTGCGGTTTGCTGCGGCTAAAAGCATTGCCCCCACACAGCCAACAGCCCCCGCTTCTGTGGGAGTGGCGATGCCAAAAAAGATCGTTCCTAAAATTAGAATAATCAGTAAAACAGGTGGAATTAAAACTTTAATAATTCGTTGACCCAGTTTCGGCGTATCTAACACCTCTTGGGGTAATGCCGGGGCAACATCGGGGCGAATAAAGGCAATCACTAAAACATGAATTAAAAACACTCCAGTCATTAATAAACCCGGAATAACAGACCCAATAAACAAATCTCCAACTGAAACCCCCAGTTGATCCCCTAATACCACTAAAACTACACTGGGCGGAATAATTTGTCCGAGAGTTCCTGATGCAACAATCACTCCAGTTGCCAACTTTTTATTATAGCTATATCGCAACATTGTGGGCAGAGAAATTAATCCCATAGCAATCACCGTCGCCGCCACCACCCCCGTTGTCGCCGCCAGTAACGCCCCCACAAGAATCACCGCAACCGCTAACCCACCCCGCAGTCTTCCGAATAGAATTCCCATCGTTTCTAATAAGTCTTCTGCAATGCCAGATTTTTCTAACATTGACCCCAAAAAGATAAAATAGGGAATCGCCAGCAGAGTAAAATTATTCATCGTCCCGAAGATTTGTTGAGGCATTGCCGACCACAAAATCGGGTTAAAAACGCCCAACGCCATCCCAATAAAGGTGAAAATTAGGGCAACTCCTCCCAGGGAAAAAGCAACAGGATAACCAATAGCAAGAAAGACCAATACCGCCCCAAACATGAACAGACTTAAGAGATCAGGATTCATAGAAGTTCTACATTAAAACAATACTGTTATTCTTGTTAATTTTACGGTTATTCTATCGCTTGACGATTGGGGTCTTCCGGTGATGGGGTAAGAATTCCTTTAAAAATTGCCCAGTTTTTAATTGCCTCAGAAATCCCTTGCAAAATTAACAGCACAAAACTCACAATAATTAAGGTTTTAATCGGATAACGAGGTAAACCACCTGGGTCAGGAGAGGTTTCTAAAATAGCCCAAGAATTACTAACCGTCCCCCAAGAATAAAAAATCACCATCACCGAAAACGGAATCAGAAAAAGTAGACTTCCCAATAAATCGACTAAAGCTTTATATTTAAGAGGAAGACGACTTTGAATTACATCAACTCTAACGTGTTCATTATGTTTTAAGGTGTAAGCCGCCCCCAAAAGAAAGATCACATCAAAAATATACCATTGGGTTTCAATGAGGGCATTTGAACTTAGATTTTCACCCACAGCCCTTCCCAGATAACGCCCCACCACATTCCAGGTTCCCACACCAATCATTAATAGGGCTAACCAATAGACAAAACGACCAATATATTCATTAAACTGGTCAATTAATCGAGAAATTCTCAATAAAACTTGCACGATTGACTCCAATTCGTAATCAATGTAACAGATAGACGCTCATACCTCTTATATCATTAAAAGTAGGGTGCATCAAATCAAGTCTATCTAACTGCATCAGAAAGATTAGACAAGTTGATGCACCAACTCCCAAGCAAGTCTATCCAACACAGGACTCTCTTGCAGGATTCAAAAAAACAGAGTGATGTGATATTAGCGGTTAGCTTCCATCTGGCATAATAATACCGCAAACCAGGGGTGAGAATCAGTCCAGATTTTTAACGTATTTAACCCTTTAGACTGTAGATAACCCTGCATTTTCTCTAGGTTAAACTTGCGGGAAATTTCTGTTCTTACCGTTTCCCCGACTGCAAATTCAACCGTTAAGCCGAGACTGCGTAACAGTACCCTCTGAGGTTTCAAACTTTTAAGGTGCATTTCAATTTGATTATTTTGAGAGTTATAAAACGCCCAATGTTCAAATTGTTGTAAATTAAAATTCCCTTCAAAGCGACGATTAAGATGTTGCAGCATATTCAAATTAAACGCCGCAGTCACGCCTTGAGCATCATTATAAGCCGCTTCTAAAATCTCAATCTGCTTTTGCAAATCAATTCCCAAAAGAAAATATTCTCCAGGTTGCAATGCTGTTGTAATTTGAGCAAAAAACTGATCAGATTCTGCTGGGCTGAGATTTCCTAACGTACTCCCCAGAAAACCAATCATCCTTGTAGGTAAAGGAGGAGATTGAAGTTTTGCGAGGGCAAGTTCATAGGTTCCAACTAAACCATGAACCTGTAAAGAGGGATAATCTTCTAACAATTCAGAGGCACTTTTTTCCAACATTCCTCCACTAATATCAATGGGTAAATAGCGTAGAGGATAACCCTTATTTTGATAGGCATCTAGCAGAATTCTGGTTTTAGTTGAACTTCCACTTCCTAACTCAACCAATTCACAAGGCCCTGTTAAACGAGCAATTTCTGAGGCACAATTCTTTAAGATTGTGGTTTCAGTTCGAGTTGGATAATATTCAGGTAAATCACAAATTTTTTCAAACAAAACCGAACCGCGATCATCATAAAAATATTTAGGAGAAAGGGTTTTCGGCGTTTGAGTTAATCCGTGAATCACATCAGTAGCTTGAACAATCTCTGACTCTAGAGAAGCTGTTTTACTGACTAAATTTTCGATCCACAGACGTTTTTGGAGAAGTGAAGATTCACTATTTTTAGAAGTTGATGGGTTTGAAATTTGCATTGAAACTTAGCTAGACGCAGCAATGGAGAATCAGGCTGAATTGTCCTGTCATTTTCACATTTGACTGAACTTTTTCAGATGCTCTCCTTTATTATTGTCTCATAATTTGGAGAGCTTCCACATCAGCCTAAAATCGGATATCATAAGGTATATTATTGAGCAATCCTGCTAATTTTTTTCTGGCCTTCTAATGACTGTTCAATTTACAGGCGACGACGACAATCAAAATTTAATTTTGCGAGAGTTAATTACTCAGCAAATTACAGCCAGTCCCAATCAGCGTATTTCCTTCGCTGATTATATGAATTCGGTTCTTTATCATCCCCAACAAGGCTATTATGCCACTTTTCAAACTCGCATCGGTGCAGAAGGGGATTTTTTTACCGCGCCTCATCTGGGAACTGACTTTGGAGAGTTACTCGCTGAACAGTTGGTGGAAATGTGGGAGATTTTAGATCAACCTCAACCCTTTACTCTCGTCGAAATGGGTGCTGGACAGGGGATTCTGGCAGCAGATATCCTACAATATATTCAGCGACAATATCCCCGTTGCTTTGAGGTGATCGATTATCGGATTATTGAAAAGTCACCCGCCCTCAAAGCCGAACAACGACAAAAACTTCGTGATACTATCGCTTCGACGGTGTCTGTACAGTGGTGTAACTGGGAAGATCTCCCCGATGCTTCGATCACAGGCTGTTTCTTTTCTAACGAACTTGTAGACGCCTTACCTGTTCATCAAGTGGTTGTTCGCGATCGCCAACTGCGAGAAATCTATGTTTCGCTCAATGAAGACAGAGAGAGCCATCCTAGCAACCACAATTATTTTATCGAAATTGAAGGTGAATTGTCAACCCCCCAACTTCAAAGCTATTTTTCCCCGCTAAACATTGACCTATTATCGGAAATTTACCCCGAAGGATATCGCACAGAAATTAACTTAGCTGCATTAGATTGGATAACAACAATTGCCAAGAAATTAAAGCAAGGATTTGTATTAACCATTGATTACGGCTATCCAGCTAAACGCTATTATCAGCCCAGTCGTTCAACTGGCACTTTACAATGTTATTATCAACATCGTCATCATAATAACCCTTATCTTTATCTCGGTCAACAAGATATCACCGCTCATGTTGATTTTACCGCCTTAGAAAAACAAGGAGAGTTAGCCGGATTAGAAGTGATTGGGTTTACCCAACAGGCGTTGTTTTTAATGGCATTAGGACTCGGCGATCGCATTGGGGCGATTTATCAAACATCAGAACAAAAATTATCCGAAGTCTTAAGAAAACGAGAAGCATTACACTCTTTATTAAACCCAATGGGTTTAGGGGGGTTTGGTGTATTAATACAAGCCAAAGGATTAAGCACAGAACCCCCAATTCAACTCAAAGGTTTAACCATTCCTCAATTTTAATCTAACCTAATAAAGCTTCCGCCTGTTGCTGAATGCTTTGACGTTCATCTTCAGACATTTTATCCAAATGAGCCAGAACCAAATTCATTCGTCCTTGAGATTTTAATTGTTCCCGATGTCGATCCAGAAAATTCCAATAAAACACATTAAAAGGACAAGCCTGATCTCCCGTACGAGAGCGAGGATTATAAACACAACCTTTGCAATAATCACTCATTTTATTAATATAATTGGCTGAAGCCGCATAAGGTTTAGAAGCAAGAATTCCTCCATCTGCAAATAACCCCATCCCAATCACATTCGTTTGCATCACCCAGTCATAGGCATCAATAAAAACCGCATGAAACCAATTTTCAACTTCCTGGGGAGACAGTCCCGCAATTAACGCGAAATTACTTAAAATCATCAACCGTTGAATATGATGAGCATATCCAGTGGTTTCCACCTGAGACAACACTTGATGTAAACAGTTCATCTCTGTTTTTTCCGCATCCCAAAAAAACTCCGGTAAGGGTTGTGTATGGTTAAACCAATTGTGTTGGGAATAGTCAGCATCCATCACCCGATAAATTCCATTCATATATTCTCGCCAACCGAGAACCTGACGAATAAATCCTTCAACACAATTGAGCGGTAAATGATTCTGATTATAAGCCATTTCAGCAGCTTGAACCACTTCCAAAGGATGCAATAACCCTAAATTCAAATAGGGAGACAGTAAAGCGTGCCATAACGTTTGTTCACCTGTGACCATCGCATCTTGATAAGACCCAAAACCCGGAAGACGATGTTTGATAAAATATTGCAAGACTTCCAAAGCTTGTTGACGAGTCACTCCCCATCGAAAAGGTTCAACTTTTCCGTATAAAGGGAGAGAAAGTTGTTTCACTTTTGTGATGATTTCTTGAGTCATTTCATCCGGTTCAAACCAGAGAGGAGAAGGGGGATTTAATTGACCTTTCGGGGGTTTACGATTTTCTGCATCAAAATTCCAACGATTACCCATTGGCTGATTTTCTTGCATCAAAATCTTAAAGCGTTTGCGTCCTTCTCGATAAAAATCCTCCATTAATAACCGTTTTCGACCCTTTGACCAATCTTTAAACTCAGTTTCATTCCACAAAAAATGATTATTTTCTAGCCAATCGATTGGACAGGGTAACTCTAAATTTTCAATCAATTTTTGAAACGGTTTATCATTCGGAATCATCACCCGCAGATGAGTAATCTGATGATCTTTTATCCAGTTTTTCAGGGGAATTTCTAGCGATTTTTCTGTTATTATATAAGTCACAGACCAGCCAGCTTCCCGCAATTCTTCCGCAAAATGTCGCATCGCAGACCAGACTAATACCAATTTTTGTCGATGATAAGGTCTAGCTCTAATAAATTCTAAAGATTCAATAAAAACAATCGGTGTGTCTCGCTGAGACTGACAACGTTGTAAAGCACTGTGTTGACTCGAAAGCTGATCGCCTAAAATCCAAATACCTAATGTCATGTCATTCCTGTCCTAATTTGATTTCAAAAATCACGATCTTGTCTTCATATTATTTTCTCAAATTAACGGATTTTGATGAAAATTTAAAAAAAAATATCAAGGGAAAAAGGGCAGAGGCTTGATGTCACTCTATCAGGGGACTATAAAAATTGAGGGGGAGAGAAGATTCAGAGTAGAATATAAGTATTTTATCGCAAATTTATAGATGTGGGTATGCAATCGAGGTTATAAGAGTTACGATAGAGAGAGAAAGCCAAAAGATCGCAGAGCATATAATGAAGTATATAATAATATTATCGCATCGAGTCGGCCATCTCAGCGCAGAGTTAGTTCGCTTTCAACCCAAGCCACTCAACTTGTTAAGTTTACAGTTTTCTTTTTATTGATCTAGTTCTGCTTTAATTTAGATTAAGCTACTCCCTGATCATGCACCTTCAGTTCAAAACGGACTATGCCTAAACTTGGTCAATCTTCCTTTCGTCGTATCCTTCTATCCCGGATTTTACTCTTAAGTGTTCCGGTTCTTCTGGCTGGAGAATATGTGACCTATCGCAAAGCTAGGTCGGGTTTATTAGAAACGGCACGTTTGAATTTAACTGAAAGTGCAATTGATATGGCGGATAATATTGACTATTGGGTAAAGGCTATTCAGTCTAGTCTTATTTTAGCAACAAAAAACACCGTTTTACAACTTGAGCAAACTGAAAATTATCAACGGTTTATTCAAGAGCTAGAACAACAACTTCCCACAGAAGTCAACTGCTTACAACTGTTGGATATTCAAAACAATCAAATCCAAGCGAGTAGTTGTGGAAATCAACCTATTGTTTCCAATCCCTCCGGGTTGTGGCCTCAACAAAAAGCAGCCAATCCGATTTTCAACTCAGCTAATGTTTATATTCAGTACCAAGCCTTTCAGTTGGAACCTTATGCTGAAGTTTTCCAAGACGATTTCACCTCTATTTCCGCGTGGAGAAATCAAGTTCAGTTGATTTTTATGGCTCCGGTTTATATCATAGATACCGAAACCAATCAACTGCGTTATGTCCTACTTTTAGAATCAAGTTTACCCTTATCTTCCAAAGATAGACCCAAATCTTTAACTGGATTTACCGTTGTCCTCAATGAATCCGGACAAATTATTGCCCATCCTCAAGCCTCAAAAGTCGGTGTAAATATTGCCCAAGAAGCAGACGGCCCTCGTCTACAAAGAATCATTGATAGTGCCTTATCCGGACAAAAAGACTTTGTACACCTATTCTTTTTTGATCAACAGGGAAATGAATTACTGGCTGGATATAGCGCCATTCCGAGTCCAATTTCTCAGGAACAAGGCAGTCAGTGGGTAATTTTAGCCGTTACCAGTTTAGATGATGCTCTTTCCGGTTTAAAAGAAATTAATTCAGTTTTATTTTACCTAACCGTTAGTTTAATTACAGCCAGTATTATTGCGGCACTTTATTTATCCAGAGATTTAGCTCGTCCTCTCGAACGATTAAGAGATTATGCTTTAACAGTTAATAGTCGAGAATCGCCAAAACCCGTACCTCAAAACTTAAGAATTCGAGAATTTATTCAACTCGGACAAGCCATTAGTATTATGGTTGATCGTCTACAATCAAGAGCATCAGCCTTAGAATTAGCAACAAAAGAAGCACAAATCGCCAATCAACTCAAAGATGAGTTTTTGCGAGTCATTTCTCACGAATTGAGAACCCCTCTCAATGGCATTATTAACTCCCTGCAATTTCTCAAAGATGACTTATGTGATAGTCCCGAAGAAGAACAAGAATATTTAGCGATGGCGAATGAATCTGCTTTACATCTCTATAGTATTGTCAATGATATTTTAGATATTGCTTTGATTCAAGAGGGAAAATTTTCAATTACCAAAAAAACCGTCGATTTAGTCAAAGTCATTCAAGAAGCGATCACGATAGAAAGTCCAGAGATTCATCAAAAAGGCTTACAACTCAACGTTCAACTCGAAGAACCCATTCAAGTCTTCGCTGATCCTGATAAACTGAAACAGGTGATTCTCAATATTTTAAGTAATGCTGTAAAATTCACCAAAAAAGGCAGCATTACCATCATCGCCGAAGTCTATCCCATTGTACATTGTGACCTGATTTCCTATGAATCCTGCGAGGAAAAAACTCAAGCCATTATCATTATAAAAGATACCGGAATAGGCGTTCCTCTCAATCAACAAGACAAACTCTTTCAACCTTTTGTTGTTGTTGATGGTTCAACGACTCGTGAATTTGATGGTATTGGTTTAGGATTAACGATTTCTAAAAGCTTAATCACAATGATGGGCGGTAGCATTGAACTTTACAGCAAAGGCGAAAATCAGGGAACAACAGTCACCCTAACTCTCCCCATCCCCTCATTTTTGTCCGATACCAAGTTATATTAGAAAAGAAACATTAAAGTTGAATAGGTTTTCCTCTTTGTTGGAGAGACTCACTTAAACCACAAAGAACCCTGACTAAATCTGTGCCAATTTCCCCAGAAGAAATCGAACACACTTGATTTTGACGAATACAATTTAAAAAGCGATCGCAAACTTGAGCCAAAGGTTCAGCAGGTTCAACCTCTACAATTTCACAGTCAACCCCTGCGGCTTTCCACCCCAAATCAACTGTCTCTAAATACCCCCGTTGTAACGTTAACGGTCTATCTTTTAACATCTCATCAAAAATCAACGTTCCTTCAGAGCCAACCACCGCCAAACGTCGCTGTTTATCCGGGTTCAACCAACACAAATGTAAAAACGCTTGAAAACCCGACTCATAAGTCAGCGTTGCCATCACTAAATCAGACAACCCCAAAATATTACTCGAAATCGGAAAACTAGGACTACTCAACTCAAAACGACGATGAGGTTGTAACCAAACCGTCCCCGTTGCTTGAACCTCAACAGGTTTCTCCCCCAACCAAGTATTAAAAATCCCAATATCGTGAATTGCTAAATCCCACAGCGCATCTACATCCTGTCGCACAGGTTCCAAGTGAGTCCTCGCCGCATAGCCATAGCGTAACTCTCCCAAACCTCCCGAGGCAATCACCCCTTGACCCTTCCTAACTACGGGATGAAACAGATAAGTATGGTCAATAAACAGTAGACGATTTTGCTGTTTAGCCAAGCTACAAAGGGCTTCAGACTCCGAAAGTTTAAGCGTGAGTGGTTTTTCGGCAAAAACATGATAACCCCGCTCTAAAGCCTCAGAAATCAAGGGATAGTGAGTAGAAGCAGGAGTTGCAATCACCACAGCATCGACTTCACCACCACGCATCACCTCAAACCCATCTGTCTCTAACTTCACCGTATCATCTAGGTTTAAACGTTCCTTGAGCCTCTGGAGTTGTTCAAGATTCGGGTCAGCGATCGCCACCACCTGCGCCTGGGGATGTTGATGAAAATTGCGAATCAAATGGCTTCCCCAACGACCCGCCCCAAAAATAGCAACCTTGATCGGGTGTGTCATAACTAATCTTGATTATTTTTCTGAGTGGAAATCACCAAAGCCTTATAGGCCTGTTGAGCGGCAGCTTGTTCGGCGGCCTTGATCGAACGTCCCCGACCTTGACCCACAGATTGACCTTGAAACCAAACCTGTGCCGTGAACCGCTCCTCAGCACCCATTGGTCCGCTTTCGACCACGGTATATTCAGGTAAAACCTTATAATAACTCTGCGTCCATTCTTGCAACGCCGCCTTGTAGTTTTGACGAGCCGGATCCTGTAAAATTTGAGTCGCCCCGCTCTGAAAATGAGGTTCTAGCCAGGGACGAATCAGTTGAAGATTTTGGGTACTCAAGTACAAAGCCGCCAGTACCGCTTCAATACAGTCAGCCAGACGGGACTGGTTCCCCATACGATCTTGAGCCGCACTTCCTCCCATGAGTAAATATCGACCAATCCCATAACTTTCGGCAATTTCGGCCAAAAATCGATCGCTAACTAAGACAGAGCGAATCGCACTAAATTCTCCCACGGACAGATTGGGATAAGTCTCCCACAAAAATTCAGAAGCCGCCAACCGGACAACTGCATCTCCCACAAATTCTAACTGTTCATAGTTAGCCTCTGTTGAAATCGAAGAATGCGTTAGGGCCAGATCTAACAAATGCCACTTAATGGCGTCTTGTTCCGACAGTCCCAAACGTTCAACCAGCTTTTGCAACTGACGTTGGCGGTTTGGATAGCCGATTTTCATTGTAATTTTCTCTTGTTATGATGGGTTCGGACAATTCCGAAAAAGAGAGAGTCAGACATAAGCCGGATTCTGTTCTTTCAACTGGTGACAGTCAAAAGGGCTGTTATCTATCTGGGATGTCTGTTTCCAAACACCTCTAGCGGTACCTCCTTAAGCGGAACGGGAAAAAGACCAACCGTAGTTCCTCCGACCTTGCTCCCACCTGGGGTTTACCGAGCCAACGCCTCACGACGTTGCTGGTGCGCTCTTACCGCACCTTTGCACCCTTACCAACAACAGGTTATCAGTTCTAGGTTACAAGCTCTAAGGGGTCTTCCCTGTAACCTGTCCCCTGTCCCCTTGCCCCTATTCTTGGCGGTATTTTTCTGTGGCACTCTCCTCACGATCACTCGCACTGGGCGTTATCCAGCAGGTTTGGTCTTTCGGGAGTCCGGACTTTCCTCAGACCCAAGTTTTTGAGTCCGCAACTGCCTTCGCTGGCTCTCTCTAGTCCATAGTATCTCAAAATCTCCTGATTCCATTATCAGCTACATTTACAGATACCTTCTTTTTGATGTTTAATAACGAATGTTGTGTGAGGAAAACTAGATGCCGCGAGGGTTTCGTTGGGCCACGACTGTGATCAGTAGTTTGGCGATCGCTGTGGGTGTAGGATTGACTCAAACTTTACCCATGATGGGGTCGTCTAATCAGTTCTATGGCGCTCGTTCTTTAGAAGAATTAATTCAACTGCGGGATCAAATCATTCAAGACTTAGAAACACCTGTTCAAGAGTCTTCAGAACCTCGGTTTCGCCATTCTTGGTTATCCACCACCTCGACCTTAAACGGGAATGAAAATTTATTTAAACAACTGAAACAAGTTGAAGTTCAAATTTTAATTGAACAACGAGCCAATGATAACTGGGATCAAGCTATCCGTCTAGCCACAAAAGCCCAAAAAACCGAGCAAAATTCTTCCGGTTCCCTCGCCACTCAAAAACAAATTCAGCACCTTTGGCAACAAGCCATTAGAAACTTAAATGAAATACCTCAAGCTTCATTAATCGCCGACCAAAGTTCCCAAAAAACAAAACAATATCAAGGAAATTTAAGGAAAATCACCCAAGAAATTCAACTGGCTCAATCTTCTTTCTTAGAAAGAATTAGCTGGGAAAGTAACTTATCTAGAACCGCAATGATTAGTGTTTGTAATCTTCACCGAGATTGCGTTCATCTGCGCGGCCAACAACAACCCTCGAGTCCCGCCAGTTTAATTAAAGTCCCCGTTGCTGTTGCACTTTTAGATAAAGTACACAAAGAAAATATCAGTTTAGACGAACAAGTTTACGTTGATAGCGGTAACTTTACTGAAGATGCTTCATCAATTCAAGCCCGAAAAACCTATTCTCTCAAACAACTCATGGGAGAAATGATTGATCATAGCAGTAATATTGCCACGAACCAACTGATTGATTATGTCGGTTCAGATTATATTAATAAGATTCTCAAAACCCAAGGCTATAAAGAAACTCAAGTCAAATTTAAACTCATGGGCAATCGTATTATGCCCCGTCGTCCGGGAAGTGGTCGAAATACCCTCACAAGTCAAGAACTCACCGAAATGATGGTGAAAACCTATAATCAAGAATATCCCGGCGCTGAAGCCCTGATAGAAGCCCTCAACCGTCAGTATGACCGAGCTATTGGTTATGCAGCTTTAGAAGACTTAGAAGCGGAATGGATCGGGGAAAAAACGGGTCAAAATTCACGGGTATTAGGAACAACTTTAGCACTTAGCATTGATGGAGAACGGTATATCATTACCGTCATTGACAATAATACAGGTAAAATTTTTGAAATTCGTCAAGCCATCTCGAAAATTGCCGATCATCTGATTCAAAATGGTCATCTTTAAGTCTTATTTCCCATGATAGAACCCCAACTTCTCAAGACTCAAATTCAAGGTTCAGGCTTTCCCATTCTTTGCCTTCATGGTCATCCCGGTTCCCGTCAATGTCTGTCTGTTTTTACGAACTCTTTATCTCAGCGTTTTCAAACCCTTGCGCCAGACTTACGGGGATATGGTCAAAGTCGAGCTTCTCAACCTTTTCAAATGCAGGATCATTTAATTGATCTAGAACATTTACTGGATCACCTCAATATTCAACATTGTCTGATTTTAGGATGGTCATTAGGAGGTATTCTCGCCCTTGAACTCGCCCTCAAATACCCTCAACGAGTCACTGGGTTAATTTTAGTTGCTACTGCGGCTTATCCCCGAGGAAATCATCCTCCCATTACTTGGATCGACTATGTTTATACCGGGTTAGCCGGAATAATTAACGGGTTGCTTCCCGGTTGGTCTTGGAATATTAACACTTTTGGAAAGCGATCGCTATTTCGATATCTAATTCAGCAGCATACTCCCACAGCCTACCAATACCTCGCCCGTGAAGCTTTACCCGCCTATTTACAAACCTCTCGTTATGCGACTCAAGCCTTAAATCAAGCCCTCAGAGCCAGATATAATCGTCAAGGGGAACTGCACTCAATACACTGTCCTTGTTTAGTTCTTGCGGGTGAACAGGATCGTCATATTACCGCCGAGTCTAGTCAAGCAACAGCAGAACATCTTCCCAACGCTCAGTTTTACTGTTATCCCCAAACCGCCCATCTTTTTCCCTGGGAAATTCCCCAACAAATTCAAGGTGATATTGAACAGTGGTTGAATACTCAAATTCTCCCATCAAACCCATACAGAGAACGCGACTGATAGCCCCTTGAAATCAAAAAAACAATCCTACTACAAAAGGTTATAAGCAACTGTTAGCTGTTCTTTCAATAGGATTGAGGACTCAGAGCCGAAATAATCACCTGATCTACTGTTTTTTCGAGATCTTCGGCAACAGTTAACAGAGATGGTTTACACCGTTTGATCAAAACTTTGTAAGTATTGACACCCTCGCTTTCAATATCTTCTACATAACCTTTTTGAGCCACATTCGCTTCTTTTGCACTCAAAAAAGGGCCGAAATAATAGGTGCAATTTGGGCTTTCGGTAATAATTTCCACCCAGAAGGCTAATCCTAAAAAATTGAGCAAATTAATCAAAAGTTCCTTCATGTCAGTTTTTCCCGTTATTCAAAGGGTTAGAAATACTCATTCATTACTGGATGAAAGGACTCGGGTTTCCCCATAAGTCAAACACCCGATTTTCTCAAGTTCGACTGGATATTAATCTTTACACTTTGTTATACTCTGTCGCATTTCTTTTTTCAATGAGTTTCATCTCAACCGCAACACTTTTCCGCTTTGCTCAAAGACTCCTGTTTGGATCTCAAGTCCCCCCTGCTGACAAAATATCCAGTTTTGTTACTTTATCTTGATTGTTGAGACTCAGACCGAATCCATTGATACGGTTTAACGAAACCGACGCTGACGATAAATTTCATAGAGTGCCATTCCTGTCGCCACTGAAACGTTTAGGCTTGGGGTAGTCCCTTCTAACGGAATTGAAACCAAAACATCACAACTCTCCTCGATCAACCGACTCAAACCCTGACCTTCGCTTCCGACGACTAAAACGATCGCTCCGCTCAACTTGACTTCATAGATGGGTTGATCTGCGGTTGCAGACGTACCATAAACCCAGAAACCCGCTTTTTTCAATTCTTCGAGAGCGCGATTGAGATTAACAACACGAGCTACGGGAAATGTTTCTAATGCGCCTGCGGCGACTTTCATCACCGTTGAAGTAATACCGACTGCCCGACGTTGGGGTAATATTAAGCCTTGAGCGCCAATCGCTTCTGATGTCCGGATAATCGCGCCCAGATTATGGGGATCACTTAGCCCCTCCGCCATCACGATCAAAGGTTCAGAACTTGCGGTTTGAGCGAGAGTGATTAACTCCGATAGTTCTTTGTATTCATAAGGGGAGATTTGAGCAACTATGCCTTGATGATTTGCACCAGGTGCGATTTGATCTAGACGTTGATTGCTCACCCTATCAATTAGGGTACCATTTGCTTTAGCGATAGACAAGCCCTTCTGAAACCTATTATCTGATTGGAGTTGTGGGATCATCCAAATCCGATTGAGCGATCGCTCATTTTCCAGAGCGGCTAGCACGGTATGACGACCGTAAATCAAGTCACTGTCGGCATCCGAGGGCTGTGGGGCTTCTGGGGACGACGAGATCGAGGATTTAGATTTTACAGAGGGGCGCTGTGGACGAGGGGGTTTAGACGCTTGACTCTTTCTGGGGGAGTCAGAGGCTCGCGATCGCTTAAAATCTCTATTCATACACTAAAATCTGACTTTCTAAGTCCAACTGGGCCAGTAACTCAGACAAGCGATCAGGATCCGTTAAGTAGAGATATCCCACTAACGTTTCTAGGCTAGTTGCTGATTGATAAATTTTCGGATCTATGCGTTTTGGGCCACGTGGCGACGCATTCCGTCCTCGGCGAACCACCTCTAGTTCTACAGTTGTTAAATAGGGTTCAAGCGATCGCAAATGACGGGCTTGAGTCTCTGCCCTCACTTGAGAAACAACCAACTGATGATAAAGCTGCGATCGCTTTGGAGGAGTCAAATAAAACTTTCGGATATATAACTCATAGACTGCATCTCCGAGATAAGCCCAAGATGCCGGAGACAGTTGTTTAACCTGTTCAGGTTTGATCGGGGGATGATCCATTTCGATAAAATATCAGCCAGACAACGCTTCTGGCCGATTTTTGAGTTTCTTCTCTCTCAACAGTTAGCTCGGTTCACTCTCAGGATTTTTTGTCGATATTCTCAATGGCATCTTCCACAGAAGTCTGCAAAGAGAGAAACTTTTCCAAGCGAACTAGCTTGACGGTCTGGGTCACACGGGGATTAGTTACAATCTGCAACGTTCCTCCCTCTGTTTGAGCCTTCTTGACAAGCTGTACTAGCGCACCCAACCCCGAGCTATCTACAAAATCGATTTGAGACAAATCCAAAACGATATTTGTCGGCCCGCCTTCGATGCACTTACTCACAACCTTACGAAAAGTTGCTTCGGAAAACGCATCTAGTAAGCCATTCAGACGAAATAACTGATATTTTTCTTTGACATCGCGATTGCCTCTAAGGCTTACGGTCAAGTTTAATGGCTCAGGAATGACACCCTCCTAACTCAAGTCGTGCGTACATTGCCGATCCAGTATAGTGTCTTTTTGTCAAATTGTCTAGAGTTTGGGGACACTCTAGAAGATGACCTCTCTAAGGGTTTTTCGCCTGTTCCATCTGCTGAATAAACCGTTCAAACAAATAGTCGGCATCGTGGGGGCCGGGACTAGCTTCTGGGTGATACTGTACCGAGAAAAAGGGCAAACTCTTGTGTTTCAAGCCCGCAACGGTACGATCATTCAGATTCAAATGAGTAATTTCTACACCCTCACTCAGACTCTCGGGGTTAATGGCAAAGCCGTGATTTTGGCTGGTAATTTCCACCTGTTTTTGTTGAAGTCCGGCGGGCTGGTTTAAGCCTCGATGACCAAATTTTAACTTAAACGTTTCTGCCCCGAGAGACAACCCCAAAATTTGGTGTCCCATACAAATCCCAAACACAGGTTTATTCGCCTGAAGGAGTTCACGAGTTGTAGTTACCCCCTCCGTCACCGCAGCCGGATCCCCAGGGCCATTCGACAGAAAAATCCCATCCGGATTATATTTGAGAATCTCCTCAGCACTGGTATCAGCCGGAACCACAATCACCCGACAGCCATAACTAGCTAAACGGCGCAAAATATTACGTTTAATCCCAAAATCAATCGCCACCACCGTATAACGCGCTTTAGAAACCTCCCCAGAAGACAAAGACGGACTAAACTCCCAAACGCGATCCGTCGGTTCAGACCATTCATACATCGTCTTGGTGGAGACTTCTTTCACCAAATTTAACCCCGCCATACTGGGGGCTTGTTCCACCAAACTTCGCAATTCCGCCGGATCAAGAATTTCCGTAGAAATCGCCCCATTCATCGATCCCACCGTCCGAATTTTACGGGTTAAGGCGCGAGTATCAATCCCATAAATCCCCGGAATCTGATACTGTTTGAGATAATCCGACAAAGATTGAGTCGAACGCCAGTTACTCGGACGAGCGCAAACATTCCGAGCGATCGCCCCACGAACTTGAGGACGCTGAGATTCTTCATCTTCCGGGTTCACCCCAGTATTTCCCAACTCCGGGTAAGTAAACGTAACAATCTGTCCGAGATAACTTGGATCCGTCAAGACTTCCTGATATCCCGTCATCCCAGTATTAAAAACCACTTCCCCGATCACGGTTCCCGGCGCACCAAAAGACCAACCTAGATAGGTAGTCCCATCAACAAGAACAAGCAGGGCGGGTTGAGCAGAAACAAGCGACATGGACTTTTTCGACCTACTACTGAAGTAATCATTGCTATTATTCCAAACCTTGTGGTGAGGAAATGTGCTTTTTAGGAGAATTTGTGACGATCACCGAACCGATTTTCCCAGGCAGGTTAACGCTGCATCTCCCTGCATCTCTATCTCCTAGAGTGACTTTATCACAAGCTCTCAAACCTCTTGATAAAATAAATATAAAGCCTAATTCGAGATTGAATTCACCCTCATCGGAGTTCTTCTGAGGATCACAATCTGCGCTTGGCAGACTCCCATGCTGCTTTATCCTTTCTTCAGAATTTCAGCAGTTCACTTTTGTAGCCTTTAAAAACAATTGAGGTCACTTCCATGAATCAAAATTTAACATCTCTGCTCTCTAGGTCTCAAGTCCCCCGAAATCTAAAACCCATCAAAGGATTCGTGATTTTCCTTTCGGTGAGCGGATTTTTGGTCACGTCTGCTGTCAGTGCGATCGCTCAAGAACTCCCTGGATGTTTTCTGAGAAATCGATCCGGAGACTATGTGCGTTTAAATAATATTTGTGTTTTTCCTGATGATGAGTTTGATCCCATCTCTCGTGGAACAGGGACACCCGGAGTCTACGAAATTCCGATTGTTCGTCGTCAAGGGGGAATCCCGGTGATCGAAGTAGTGTTTAATGAAAGTCAAACCTTTGAGATGATGGTCGATACCGGAGCAAGTGGTACAGCGATCACACCTGTAATGGCCGAACTTTTAGGCGTTGTTGCCACAGCCCGAGGTCGAGCGGACACTCCAAGTCAAAGAAATGTAGAATTTGATATTGGTTTGGTTCAATCGATTGGAGTCGGTGGCGCTAGACAATCAAATCTACCTGTGGCGATCGCTCCGGCTTTGAGTATCGGACTTTTAGGACAGGATTTCTTTGGCCGCTATGATGTCACAATTAGAGAAGATATGATCGAATTTCGGGAACGGGCTTGAAGCTTGCTATTATCTAAACAACAAGTCAGCTTTACAATGAATTCGGGTTCTTGAATGCTTACAGAAATTGTTCGTCCACTCGTTCGCACACAGATTCGTCTGTTAGCCAATTCTAATAGCGCTCGTCAAACCCTAGTTCAAATGATTGGGCGATGGTTGAGTTACCTGGGGGTTGAAGCACAGGTGACTCAACTTGAGAGTAATTGTGATCAAATTCAAGTCGCTTTACGAGTTAAAAAACCTCAAAATTGTGATTCAACAGACTGGCAAAAAATTATTGATAATATTAATGATGATGCAAATATTACCTCAACTCACTCCACTCAGACCAACGGATTAACCTACGATCAAATTTCACCGAAACAACAGGTCAAGTTACAACGTTTGCTCGCTTATATGATTCAAGTCGAGCAACCCGAGTCCGAAACGGATTGGGATCGGGTTTTACCTCTGCTTGAAAGTTTAGAACTTGATCCCGAGTTGCTCACGGGAATTCGTTCCGCTCTGAGAGTTCCTCAATCTTTGGATTTATTAGTTGAAGGATTAGAACCTGATGTGGCGGCGATCGCACTAGAAAAAGCGGTAGGAATTGCGTTACTAGATCGGCGAGTGAATCCGGAAGAAGATCGGGCTTTAGGTATCTTATTAGAAGCCATGAAGCGTTCGGTCTAAAATGAGTTAATCCTGTCAAAAATTCCTCAGATTAAACGCCGAAAAATTATGACTTCTGACCCCTTCAATTCAGCAGAATCTCACGAGGAAGATCAGCCGGAACCAGAACAAGCAGAAGAAATACAGCCTGATCTTCTCAGAAGTCGGAAGTTGACTCTGGCTGATCTCATTCAACGAGAAGGGGGTTCTTTTATGAAAGGAGAATCTCCTGTTCCCTTCCTAGTACAAATCAAGACTGAAATCAATACTTTCATTAGTCGCAATTTGCCTGATGTTCCCGGGGCATTACAAGCTGTTCTTTATCGTTGGGTGGATGAGGATATCGCCCGCATCAGTCGGAATTTAGACAGTCCATTAAAGGCGTTGTTAGGGCTATTAGAATCAATTGTAGACAACCCGACAATTCTCTATGAGCTAGTTCGTCAAGTCGATATGAAATGGGGAGAAATGAATGACGAACGACCTCATTTTCAGCGTCCGGGACAGTTACCTCACCCCGATGATGAATACACTCACGAGTCCGTTGATCAACAGCTTCGTCAACTGATGAGTTGCCTCAAATCTCAGCTAGAGCAAGAATGAACAGAAGCTAGCCTAAACTAAACCCTTTCCTCCTATTATCAATACACAGATTGAACTCCCAACTAGAAAGTTTAACATTTTGTTAACGACTGGCTCTTAGACCAGTGGTACACTGCTGATAAGCAATAGCAGCATACCTCTGTATTTTCCCTCTGGTACTTCCATTGCAGTGAGTCAATCCCGCAATATGACAATTTCCTTACAATTCAAACGATTATGGCAAAAACAGAAAAAACGAAAACCAAAGCATCAGACAACATTGATTTAAAAGATCCGAAATATTATCTGAACCGAGAATTAAGCTGGCTCGAGTTTAACCGTCGTGTTTTAGCAGAAGCCCTAGATCCGCGTACTCCTAGAATAGAACGTTTGAAGTTTTTAGCAATTTTTAGTTCTAATCTCGATGAATTCTTCATGGTGCGTGTTGCAGGTTTAAAGCGACAACAGGAAGCCCAAGTTAATAAACTCACCCCAGATGGTCGCACACCGCAACAACAACTCAACGAAATCCATCAAAAACTGCTTCCGATGGTCTCTGAGCAACATAAATTTTTTGAGAAAACCCTAAAACCAGAATTAGTTAACTTTGGTGTACACTTACTCAATTATATTGATCTCAACCAAGAACAACGCAGCTATCTACAACGCTATTTTGAGGAACAAATTTTTCCGGTTCTCACCCCCTTAGCTATTGATCGCAGTCATCCCTTCCCCTACATCTCTAACCTCAGTCTCAACTTAGCTGTTGTTCTGAAAAATCCTGAAACTCAAGAAGATTTACTCGCCCGAGTTAAAGTTCCTAAACTTCTCCCTCGGTTTGTTACTCTCCCAGAACAATTACGCATTCAAAAAGAGGATCAAGCGAGTGTTTGGACAGGAGTTCCCCTCGAACAAGTGATCGCCCACAATTTGGAATTCCTCTTTCCGGGAATGGATATTTTAGAATATCATCCCTTCCGAATTACTCGCGATGCAGATCTATCGGTTCAGGAAGATGAAGGGGATGATTTACTGTTAGTGATTGAACAAGAACTGCGGAAACGTCGTGTCGGTGGGTTGGTTGTGCGAATGGAAATTAATCCCACCATGCCGAGTTCTATCAAAGAAATGCTCTATGAAGAAATGGAGTTAGACCCAGAAGATATTTACACGGTTGAGGGATTACTCGGTTTAAAAGATTTGATGTCATTTATGGGACTCCCTTTACCGGAATTAAAAGATAAACCCTGGAGTTCGGCTGTACCTCGATGGTTACAACAAAGCGAAGATATTTTTGATTCTTCTGAAAATAACGAAGCAGCTAAAGATATTTTTGCCACCATTCGTCAGAAAGATGTCTTTGTACATCACCCTTATCAATCTTTTTCGGGTACTGTTCAACGGTTTATCGAACAAGCCGCCCATGATCCCGATGTGTTAGCCATTAAAATGACTTTATACCGGACATCGGGGGATTCTCCTATTGTTAATGCTTTAATTGCGGCGGCAGAAAATGGAAAACAAGTGGCGGCTTTAGTGGAATTAAAAGCTCGTTTTGATGAGGAAAATAATATTCAATGGGCGCGGAAATTAGAAAGTAGTGGTGTTCATGTGGTTTATGGTGTTGTCGGACTGAAAACCCATACAAAAGTGGTGATGGTGGTTCGTCAAGAAGAAGGAACCATTCGCCGCTATGTTCATATTGGTACCGGAAACTACAACCCCAAAACAGCAAAACTGTATACCGATATTGGGATTTTTACTTGTCGTCAAGATATCGGGGCTGATCTCACTGATTTATTTAATTTTCTCACAGGTCATTCTCGTCAACAGTCTTATCGTAAATTGTTGATTGCTCCGGTGAATATGCGCGATCGCTTTTTAATGTTTATTCGTCGTGAAATTGAAAAAGTTCAAAAAGGGGAAACAGGGCGGATTGTTGCCAAGATGAATTCTTTAGTGGATCAAACAATTATTTCAACTTTATACGAAGCCTCTCGGGCGGGTGTTGCCATTGATTTAATTGTGCGAGGAATTTGTTGTTTGCGTCCGGGAATAGAAGGTATTAGCGATAATATTAAAGTGATTAGTATTGTCGGACGTTTTCTAGAACATTCTCGAATTTTTTACTTTTATAATGGGGGTCAAGAAGAAGTTTATATTGGTTCAGCAGACTGGATGCCTCGGAATTTAGATCGACGAGTAGAAGCCATTACTCCGATTGAAAATCCAGAAATTGCTAAAGATTTACAAGAAATCTTAGGAATTATGCTGTGTGATAACCGTCAAGCTTGGGAGTTACAACCCGATGGTGAATATATTCGCCGCCAGTCTTCGGATAAAGAATTGAGCGCTCAACAAATTTTGATGGAAACCGCCATTAAGAGTTAAGCCTTGGGGGAAATGTCAATCCCTACTCCTAATTCGCCAACCTAAACGGGTAGGCTGCTGATAAATTCGCTTTAAAGTGTTAATATCTCTAGCTGAAATGGGCGGAGGTTCTCGAACTTGGGCGAAATACATCACATCCGTTTCAGTTGGACTGTGACCCCAAATCCCTAACGCATGACCAAACTCGTGACGAGCCGCCGAGGTGACATATTTTCCCGTTTGAGTGGGACTCAACCAAATGGTAAACCGATGGGATAACATCTGAGTCCCATCATCTAGCTGATTTAAAAAGACTTGAAAACGGGCTTCGGCCGAACTTGCTCTCAGGTTTCCGGGTTGTAGAGGGGGACGGCGACGAATCACTTGGATATCGGCTTTGTTACTGTCTTCAACCAATTCTAGAGGTAAATAACGGTTCCACTCCCACACCGCCGAGACAACTTTTTGATACCAGTTGAAGTCTTGTTGGGAGTTGGGTTCAACATAGACTCGAATGGGAAACCTTGACCAAACTAAATGACCCACCTTTGGCGGTTGAATTTCATCAAAGTAGTCACCGCTACGGGTTGGGTCTTGCCATTGCGCTAAAGTTGTGGGTAAACGATGAGGTTGAACCGTGATTTGATATTCAGCCGCAGGGGTGGCTTGGGAAATCATCAGGCTGAAACTCACGAGCAACAAAGCCAATACCCAGACTAGGAGTTTTCGCGGCGATCGCATAGGTTCAAATCTCAGGCGACAGCCTCTAACCGATCCAACCTGCACTTAAAATAATCGTTAAACCAATAAAGATAATGGCTAACATCCAAGTAATCCGATTGAGAGTTGTTTCTGCACTTTTGCTGCTGGTAAACAGTTGAGCTTGTCCACCGATTCCCAGTCCATCTCCTTTGGGACTGTGTAACAACACTAAAATCGTTAATCCCAAAGCCGACAAAGCCCAAATCCCTTGTAAGATATCCGTAACGGTCATAGTTTGCAGTTGATCATCAGTAATGAACGGTTATTGAGACAGTTTAACACTTTGTATTGACCCAAATCTTTGTAGTCAACCCGACTAAACCCGAACCTTTAATGGCGTGCGACTTTCTTTAATTTCCAAACCCGCAGGTAAAATCATCGAACGTCCTGTCATTTCAGGCGGTTGAGGGAGTTTGAGAATTTCCAGAATTGTGGGTGCAATATCAGCTAAACAGCCATCGGTTCTGAGGGGAACATCACCACCATGAGCGGGGATTTTCAGTTTTTCCCCTTCTAGCAAGATAAACGGCACCGGGTTAATCGTGTGAGCCGTCCAGGGGTTCCCCTGTTGATCGCGCATATATTCAGCATTCCCGTGATCAGCGATAATAATGGCGGTTCCACCCGCTTGATTAATACTTTCAACCAAGCGTCCTAAACAGTGATCGACGGTTTCAACGGCTTTAATCGCGGCATCTACCATCCCCGTATGACCCACCATATCGGGGTTAGCATAGTTAATCACAATCAAAGAATAGATGCCTTTTTTCACGGCTTCAACCGCCACATCCGTCACTTCTTCGGCCGACATTTCTGGGGCTTGGTCATAGGTTGCAACCGCCGGAGAAGGGATTAACTCTCGATCTTCTCCTTCAAAAGGTTGTTCTAAACCGCCATTAAAAAAGTAGGTGACATGGGCATATTTTTCAGTTTCAGCCGTCCGAAATTGCTTCAACCCATGAGCGGCGATCACTTCTCCCAGAATATTATTCAGGTTTTGCGGTTCAAAGGCGACTAAGACTGGAAAACTGGGGTCATATTGGGTAAAGGTGGCAAAACCGAGGGGTTGAATTTGTTCTCGTTCAAAGCTGTTAAAATTCGGGTCTACAAAGACCTGAGTGAGTTGTCTAGCCCGGTCTGGACGGAAATTAAAGAAAATCACAGCATCTCCGGCTGTTACCGCCCCAGGGGTCAATCGAGTGGGAATCACAAACTCATCTGTTACCCCTTCATCATAGGAGCGTTGTAATACTTCAACGGCAGAAAGATCGGTTCCTTCGCCATCAACGGTCATATTCAGATAGGCTTTTTGAATGCGTTCCCAGCGATTATCCCGATCCATTGCATAATATCGCCCACTCAGGGTTACAATTTGCCCTAAACCGATTTGATCAATATGGTCTTGAATTTGCTGAAGTGTTTTGACCCCGTCTTTTGGATTGGTATCACGACCATCGGTAATCGCATGAATACAAACTTGAGAAATGCCTTTTTGTTGAGCGAAATCTAACAGTCCGAGTAAATGGCTGATATGGGAGTGAACTCCTCCGTCTGAACACAAGCCGACTAAATGTAATTTTCCGTCTCGCTGTTTGACTTCTTGACAGACTCGGACGAGGGCTGGATTATCAAGAATTGTACCCTCTTCTACGGCGTCTGTGATTCTCACTAATTCTTGGGGAACCACGCGCCCGGCCCCAATATTAAGATGACCGACTTCAGAATTTCCCATTTGACCTTCCGGCAAGCCGACCGCCTTTCCCGAGGCTCGAATTAATGTTCTAGGATAAGCAGCCCATAGACTATCCATGACAGGCGTTTTCCCTACCGCAATGGCATTTCCGTCCGTCTGTTCACGATAGCCCCAGCCGTCTAGAATTATGAGTACAACGGGAGATACAGACACTGATGCCATGCCAAGTTATCCTATCTACAAATGGTGTCACCGATATCATACCATCGACGCTCTCCAAAAACAGTTGAATACTGATACATAAGACCCAAAATATTGTCTCTGCCGTTAAAATTAGGGATATGGAACTGGGGGGGATGGAAAATAGAACTCTGCTGAGAATGTAATCTTGTGGTGTTTCTGTTGTCCAGAAGTTTGCTTGCCAGTCTATTCTGATTGATTGCCAACTGCGATCGCCTTGACTCTAAATTCACTCAAACCAATTGTTCAAGGAATAGATTAACAGCGTCACTGAATCGGTTAGACTTTGGCTATCGTTAAAATTAAGATCAAACTCTTTCAGGGACGGGCAATGCGTAAAGTTTTATTAGTGGTCGCATTCGGGTTGTTGGCAATAGGGATGGGAGCCTGTGGTTCTCCAGAGGAGGTAACTGAAGAAACAACAGAAACCCCCATAACCGAAATTTCACCAACCCAACCAGAAGAAACATTAGAAGAACAAACGGGCGAAACAGAAACCGCTCAAGATCCAGAGACGGGAACCTTTGAAGAACCCCTAGTCGCACAGCAAGAAGAAACAGCAGCAAGAGCAGGTTTAATTCGGTCTACCAACCCGGAAGAACGATTACGTCAGCTTAGAGGAACTGCCAATGGCAACGGTATACCCGCCGCCGAAGCCGCACCCAACCAAGTCGTTAGCGATCCCTTTGCTGTTCTTCCGCCTTTAATTGTGCCGCAAACTCCAGATCCAGAAGCGGCTGCCGAGTCTCTAGCCCTCACCGCCCGAGAAGTGCCAACAATTCCCGAAGTTCCAGTGGCAGCTGTTCCGCCTCAATGGAGAGTCGCTGCTACCCCGACAACCCCCCCTCCGGGAACTCCAACTGCTACCGCGACTCCGGGAACGATACCAGCCTTACCTACACTCCCTTCTCCTCAACGCCCTCCTCAAGCTGGAACCCCCGCAGCACCACCTGCTACGACAACAGCAACCGCGCAACCGCAGCCTAGACCCACAACACCAACCGCACAAGCACCCGCTAGACCTCTTCCCACTCCACCCAGCCCCCCTCGAATTCCGGATTTAACTGTTGCTCAAGTGCCGACCCTACCTGAACTCCCGGTGAGTGAAGCTCTACCCCAGTGGCGCGATCCGAATGCTCCTCTAACTCCTCCCCCAACGGCGGCGGCTCCGACAATTATTCTTCCACCCCCTCCGGACACCCGAATTGCTCGAGCAATTTCTGTATCTGGAGTGATGCAAGTCGGCGATCAAGCCCGAGTGATTCTCAAAGCTCCCACTGAACCCACCAGTCGTTATGTTAACGTTGGAGAACGAATCGCTAATGGCCAGGTTTTGGTGAAACGTGTGAAATTGAATGTCGCTGGTGATCCCATTGTGATTTTTGAACAAAATGGCGTAGAAATAGCCGTAGAGGTGGGTACATTTGAAGACATGGACGAGCAACTGAACTTGCTTCAGCCATCCTCACCGAGTCTCAACACCATGACAGCCTCTTAAAACTGAGTACAATAGAAACTATGAAGACTGACTTGATCAGCAGTCTTTTGAGGGGGAAATAGGGGGTAGTCAATCTCGATAGTGATTAACTCGTCTAAATCAGACTTCCCCCCGTTTGTGGAAAAACAAATATAGTAAAATTCAACACTTTGGAAAGCTATGTTTTGCTTAGTTAAAAGACTAGGATTTTTGGCTTTAACTGTGATGAGTCTCGGAATCAGTGGTGAAATTCTCAATTCTGTTCCGGCACAGGCACAGGCACAAGAACAACGTCCTCCGGTTTGTCAAGGACAACTGCCCACAGGCTTTGTCAAATGTAATTATGAAGGCGGCGACAACTACATTGGAAATTTTGTCAATGGTCGCCCAGAAGGACGAGGAATTTATGTCCATGCCAATGGCGATCGCTATGAAGGCGAATTTCGCAACGGTTTACCCAACGGTCAAGGAGTCTTTATTTTTTCCGATGATGCCCGGATTGTCGGGGTTTTTCGAGATGGGAATATTACCCAAGGAACAGTGATCTTTAGCAACGGTGATCGCTATGTTGGAGAGTTTAAAATTGTTCGAGATGTCGGCAGTCAACAAAGCAGCAGTCAGCCTCACGGTAGCGGAGAATTTATCTACAGCAATGGCGATCGCTTTGCCGGAGAATTCTTCGCCGGACAACCCTTTGGTCAAGGCACCTTTACTCGCAGAGATGGCAGTCGTTGTCAAGGACAATTTTTTAACGAAGCCCTCGACGGTAGAGGAACCTGTACCTTCCCCAACGGACTTAGATATGAAGGGGAATTTCGGGGCGGTATTCCTCATGGTCCGGGTACCTTAATTGATACGGCAGGTCAGCGACTACCCGGAACTTTTCGTCAAGGTCGCAAAGTAGAGAATCCCTCTTAAAAGCCCGCAAAATTAATCATAAATACTGGAGAATTGTAGATAATGACAACAGCGACTTCACCTTCAGCCTCGGCTTATTCATTTCCCTTTGAGTTTGCGCCCAGTTCCACCCAAGATCGGGATTTGTTGCGTCAACTGAACTTTCTTCCGGGCGTGAAAGAACTCTTAATAACTCGACAAGTTCACGCTCTCGAACACGCCACGGTTTGGGTGTTGAGTGAATGGGCAAATGAAGGTGCAGCCACAGGAGATGAAGATCGCTTAGGGGGAATGTCAACCGCCACCGGATTTTATCTCTATGGGCAGGTTCAAACCGATCGCCTCAGACAAGCGGTACAAGTCGCCCAGCAGCGTTTAACATCCGGAGAATGGGATCTCGCCGTTCATCCCCGTTGCGGTACGAATCTCTCTGTGGGTATGTTACTCACGGGTGGCGTCGCTATGGGCATTCATTTAGCTTTACCTAAAGGCCCGATTGAACAGCTTTTGGCTTTAGGAGTCGCTGCCGGAGTGGCTACCCAACTGTCTCCCGAGTTAGGGAGTTGGGCGCAGCGCTATTTAACCACTGCTATCCCTTTTAACCTACAAGTCTCGGAAATCTCTATTGTGCAAGACTTCTGGGGTCGTTCTGCCCATTTTGTGCAAGCCCATTGGAGAGACTAGCAATAAAACTTAAAGACTCATTTGCACTCAGACAGCAGATCCAGTAGTACCCTGAACAATACATGGCTTTATTCATCAATTTACAAACAACAAGGAAGATAAGCTGATGGTTCAACGTGGTTCTCAAGTTCGGATTTTACGGAAAGAGTCCTACTGGTATCAAGAAGTAGGTACTGTTGCTTCCGTTGACAAAAGCGGTATTAAATACCCCGTTATTGTCCGTTTTGATAAAGTCAATTATGCAGGCATCAACACCAATAACTTTGCCGAAAGTGAAGTGGTAGAAGTCGGTACTACTGGTAAAACGGCACCTCGCAGCGGTCAACAAACCCCTGTTAAGGCAGCTACCCGTACTACAGGTCAAGGTGCAGGTCAACCCGGTGCCGCAGGCGATCCCAACCAAGGTGTTGAAAATTAGTCTGTGCCTGAATTACCCGAGGTAGAAACGGTTAAACGGGGCCTTAATCAAGTGTCCCGTCATCAAATTATTCAGGGTGGGGAAGTATTGCTTAAACGCACGATTGCTCACCCTGTTTCTATTGATGAGTTTATTAAAGAATTATCCCAAAAAGCGATCGCCGGGTGGTATCGACGGGGGAAATATTTATTAGCAGAATTCCAAGCTAATCCTGAAAATCAGCAACAACAACAATTTTCGGATTTACAAATCTTTCCCAATGGTGGGTTAGCGGTTCATCTGCGGATGACAGGTCAACTGTTGTGGGTGAGTCAAGATGAACCCCTCAGCAAACATACACGAGTCCGATTATTTTTCCCCAATCAACAAGAACTTCGCTTTGTCGATCAACGCACCTTTGGCAAAATCTGGGGAATTCCCCATAGCATCCCTGTCTCAAAGATTGTCACAGGCTTACAGAATTTGGGGCCAGAACCCTTTTCGGAAGAATTTTCGATAAAATACCTTACCAATCAATTTCATCGCCGTCAGCGCCCGATTAAAACGGCGTTACTGGATCAAAAATTGGTAGCGGGGGTGGGGAATATTTACGCGGATGAGACCTTATTTCTGAGTGGAATACAACCCACAACCCTTTGTGCAGATTTAACCCCCAAACAAATTGAAACGCTACACGGGGAACTGATTAAGGTGTTAAAAACCGCTATTGATGCAGGTGGAAGTACAATTCGGAACTTTCTCAATGTTTCTGGAGTTAACGGTAATTATGCAGGACAGGCTTGGGTTTATAATCGAGCAGGTCAACCGTGTCGAGTTTGTGAAACACCGATTGAACGTTTAAAAATGGCAGGGCGTTCCGCTCATTTTTGCCCTCGCTGTCAGCCTTAAATTGAATCCCTCAGAGATGGCGACGATATTTCTTCTAAAGAGGCTTTTTTGAGGCTCGGAATGTTTTAACAAAACGAAGTTCATGGCTGTGCTTCTCCAATCAATTCTAAAAATTGTCTGGGCGTTAAAATAGAAATCCCTCGAAAAGGATGCAATTCTAATAAGTCTTTATCTCCTGTGATAATAGAAGTTGCATTTCCATTAACTGCAACTTCTAAAAATTTATTGTCTTTGGGATCTCTACATTCTTTAATGAGTTCAGAGATGAAAATATGCTCTGATTCTAGCTTTATCTTAGTTAAAAATTGATAACGAATATCTAGAGAAATATATTGATCAAATTTTGAACGAGTTAAGACTTCTTGCAATTCTTGTGAGGTGACATCAGACAGCAAAATTATACCGTTTTTTCTGGCAGCTTTAAAAGCTTTATCGGGTAAGGATGATTGAATCAAAATACTACTCACTAGAATGTTAGTATCAATAACAACTCGTAATTTATTCATTCTTCTAGTATTTTATCTAAAATATCTTGGGTTAATCCATTGGCTTTTGCCTGTTCTTGCATTTCTTCAATAATTTGTTCTAACGATTTATCTTGGATGATTGATTTAAGCCAGTTATTAACAAGAGTAGCAATTTTTTGCTGTTTTTCCGGTTCAGCTTCTCGGTAAGCTTTGGCAATTTCCGGGTCAACTTGAATGGTAATTGTTTCCATCGCTTCTTAAGATTTAGCTAAAGAATATCTTTAATTATACCAAATTTATATCGTTTCCGTTATAGCGCATTGCAACGTTTCAGGGAATGCACCGTCAAATTTAGTAGACAGATGGGAAGTCGGAACTCAATCCAACACTATTATCTCTGACTGTTTCTTAGAAATGTAGCTAGTATCCAAAAAGTTAACATTTTTCATGGGTTATAAAGATACTTTTCAGGGTTGGCTGCACCATCTGTTACATCACATTCAACGGGATTAGAACCCAAGTTCCAAATTGAAGATGTTTTTTTGATACCCGTAATAATAATTTTTTCGTCTTCTTGGACTCTCTCAAAATCTTGGGCATTTCCCAACATTTCTTTTGGGATTAATAATCCTTGTTCTGTTGCCGTTAATTTCATTAAAAATTACCTCAATTTGTTTAGATTTTTATCAATTCAGTGAATTGCACTATTCAATTATAATTCATTGGTACGTCATCTGCTATCTCTAGTATGCTGAAGTGGCAATATTAGCGATCGCATTTTGGGAAGGTATTAGAAACGGGGTTTGTCATCGGATTAGTTTTATTGTCCTTTATAATTCCTCTACAGAAACATTGAGGGGAATAATTTTCACTAGACCTGTTTCATCAATAACGAAATCAATTTTACTCCCGCTACTCAGTTTGAGGTAGTCCCGAATTTCTTGAGGAATGGTAATTTGTCCGGTATCGCTAACTGTTGTGCTTAACATTACTGGAATCGTTGACTCAGTTGGCTGATTCGATTATAAGACATTATGCTACGCGATCGCATTTCGATAAAAAAAGTGTGATCGCTTACCAGGTCGCAGGCGATCGCATTTGACCAGAAACTAAAAACCGACTGTATCTAAAATTCCCTATGCTACATAATCGCATTTGAGGGAAGTTAAAGAGTCAGGCAATATTAAAATTGACTTCTGAAACAATAAAAAGCGATCACCTTGATCTTAAATTATAGAGCGAAAGCCATTAATGATTTAATCAAAAATTTTCAATAATATCTTCAAAATACTCAATTTTAATTTTAGAAACAAATTGATTGGCTGCACTCCTAACTAAGTTAGACTGCTTGTAGTATAATTCTCGATTTGACAGAAGTTCAAGAAGAGCGTTATACCAAGGTTGAATTTCTTGATCTGGGACAAGCGGAATAATTGTTTTATTTTGGTTAAAACTACGGGTTACTCGTTCAATTGGCTTGACGGGCAGTATAAAACCAGTTCCTAGATTAATCTCTTTGATTCCTCCTGCATTACTAGAAATAACAGGTATTCCTCGAAGCATAGCTTCAATAATAACCAGTGGAATATTTTCCAACCAAAGCGATGGAACTAATAAAATACGAGTTTTACATAAAATTTTGTTAAAATCTGAAGATGGTTCTAGCAGAGAAATATTTGAAATACCTTCAAGTAATACTCGATCTTGATCAGTTGTACCCCATGTGGGAACTGCTGCAAATTCAAAATCGGATAATTTTGCTGCCAGGGCTGTAAATATTGAAATTCCTTTAAATAAACATGGATTCACTAAAGTAATAAAGCCAGATTCAAAATTTCCTAAGTTAGGGAATGGTGGGTTCCCATAAGCAGGTAAGTAGACTGGAATTACTTTAATATCTATCCACTGACGAACGTAATCACAAAGAAATTGACTATTTACTATCAATGCGTCCACTTTTTTTAAAATTGATGTTTTTTGAGGATCAGGATAGAAAGAGTAAGAACCAAATGGCAATAAGGATGGTGTCTGTGCTATGCAAATCACAGGACATTTATTAATACTTAGGGATACTTTAAGCAATACCTGTGTAATATCCTCGGCAGCAACCATTATGTAGTCAGGCTGAAATTTATTGATCTGACTTGTTAAATATAAGCTAACTCTCGCTACATCTGCTACAGCATGAACTTCAACATCATTTAGTTGAAATACATATGCTTCTTGATTGAAAATAGAACAAATATTAAACTTTTCTTGCTCATCGAAAAATTGATCTTCTGTGACTCCACCTGGAGGTTCACCAAAAGCAGGTACAATAACTACCACTGAGTGTTTTCGTAACGCTAATCCCTCAGCTAAGTAACGTATAGTCTTATTAGCACCACCTAATGCAGGCAAATAAGGCATATACATTGTAAATAAAATTTTCATAAAATTTACTTATTGAGATCAAATGTTAATTCATTAATTTATTAATAATTTCAACAATTGATTGACTCCCGTTGGTTCCAATTTTTGTTAAATATTGCTGTTTGTTAGTTTCATAAAAATCTATCTCTATCAATCTTTTTTGAATTAGTTTGTATAAATTTTCTCTATATTCGCTTAAATACTGTGGAGAATAAAAAAGATAATTCAAATCATCAATAACAGCTTTAACTTCCTCAGACTCATCAATATGTCTTTTATATGTATAGCCTTCTCCATAATAATTATAGTGACATACAGGGCTTTCTATCCCTGCATCTATCAAAGCCAGAAGTTGTAAATACTGGGTCGAATTATGTGGTAGGAGTAGAACAGAGTATTTGCCAAAATAAACAGTTTCATAAAAAGTTTCAATTCCTGGTGTTGTGATCACTAAATCACTACTCTCGATACAAGACAAAAAAGCATTATGATCTAACGTTTCAAATCGAACATTATAATAATTATGATATTGGTCAGCCAATGCCTTCATTATATGATGCTTACCAGTTACAACAAATTCAAAATCGGATTTTTCCTTGAATAAGGGTGATAGTATGTCTGTCATGATGAAAGGGTACTTGGAATTTCTAGGAACCTGAATATAGGGTGATTCAATACCACCATAATTTATAAGTATTCTATTAGTAGAATCAGACACTTTCTCTACTTGAATGATGTTTTTTCTAAATACTGCCCCTACTTTATGAAGGTTATAAGGCTTATTTCCAAGTGCATCAATTGCCTGATCGACTCCTAAAAAATCTTGGACTATATAAGCATCTAGTAAACAAATATCTTTTACCTTCGGAGAACGCCACCAAAAAACAGAATCAAACATAACTGATTTGATATTTAAACTTTTTGCTCTCAAGGCTAAAGTTAAATCACTACAACTGATGATTAGAGAATAGTTTAAAAGTGTTTTATCATCTAAATTAGCTAGTAGTATAGGCTGACTTTTTTTTGATACACTCATGCTATCTAAAGCCATTAGTTCCCAGCTTGTATCATAGCCAGCAAAGTCAATATCGTAATAATCCTTTAAATGACTTGCTAAAGACAGTGCTTTGCCTGTTGGGCCGTAAGAAAAGGGGGCTGCATAGATCAGTATTTTTTTCATTTATTTTATACTCCTACAAACAATCGATTATTTGATGTAAATCTTGCCATTGAGATTTAAGATATCAACTTCTGTAGAAACAAAAAAGCTTTGACTGTGTTGTTCAGTATCGCAAATGGGAAACCCGGCACAATTTAATGAAGTATTCATAAGTATAGGAATTCCATTGCTTTCATAAATTCTTGAAATTAATTCATACAATTCAGGATTATTAGCTTGAGATAAAGTTTGAATACGACTCGTGCCGTCCGCGTGAACTATAGCAGGAGCAAGTTCTTTTGTCTTAGGTTTAGCTTTTGCCGTAAATGACATATAGGGCGAACTATATTGGAAATCAAACCACTCAGAAGCATATTCTTCTAACACAACTGGGGCTACTGGTCGAAACCATTCTCTTTTTTTTATTTTTTCACTAACAATTGTTTTAAGCTCCATTGTAGTTGGAATTGCTAATAAGCTTCTATGTCCTAACGCTCTTGGCCCAGTCTCAGAACGCCCCGTATGCCAAGCAACTACTTTTCCCTTAAGCATTAATTCAGTTAATTTTTGGTAGCTCAAATCTGAAATATAATAACTTTCAATCCCGCGCCCTAAATAAGGCAGATTTGCTGTAGGTATTGCTTTATTTTGAGAACCAAAGTAGTATAACAATGCACCTAAAGACTGTCCCTCATCACCTGGAGAAGAAGGAACGTAAACATTTTTGTAACCTAATGATTCACCTAGCTCAGTATTCGTAATGACGTTTAAAGCACATCCTCCTGTTAAAACTAGGTTATCTGAGTAATGCCTGTAGTTTCCTATAGCACTAATTAGATTTTCAGTGTACATTTTTTGTAATGTGAAAGCTAAAGATGCAGCATCATCTGGAGTTTTAACATCCAAATAAGTACAAAGTCTATCTAAAGAATCTTTATCAAACACCCATCCTAAGTGAGCAAATTTATGACTTAAAAATACTTCTTTATATTTTTCTCTAAACTCACCATAAGCCGCTAAACCCATAACTTTACCAGCAGCATTGACATCATTAAATAATTTATAAGCAGCGATAGCCCACAGCTTACCATCAAACCCGTCAAAGCCTTGGTTGAATGGAGATCCAAGCAAGTTTAGTTTTTTGTTTTCATAATGATAGACGAAACAGTTAGCTTTATGTAATGGGATTCGATGATCTCCACCACCATCCATTGCTAAGACCAAGGCATCGTCAAAATTAGTAAGGTAGCAAAAAGCTGCATGACAATCGAGATGTTGTACTTCCGTGATCTGTTTTTGAGGGAAATTTCTATAAATGTACTCAATGACTTCAGGGTGTAACTTTTCTCCATTATGCCTACTAACAATAAATTGAATCTCCTTACCCATATCAAACTCATTAATGAGAAAGGCAATCAACGAAAATAATGTAGAGCTTTTATTAAGCCTGTAGCGTTTGGAGTTAAAAAAACGTTCTACTTCTAAATGTAAAATTACTCTCTCCTCGTTGGCAATGGTGATGCAAGAGTCATGCGCGTTCTCTGCTAATGAAATGTAGTACATAGGTTTGTTTTGAGTTTGGTTAATGTTAATAGTTAGAACATATTTTTTAAAATCATAGTAAATAAATGACTAAAATTACTGTTTTATAACTGCTCTCTTCCGATCCATTTAGGAAGTGTAGGGATCTCAAAATTTTCTAGTCTGTTAATTAATTTATGGGGATTGGTTTCTGAAATAAAAATTGTTCTGTGTTCCGGGCGAATAAACTTTTCTTCTGTCGCATAATCCAAAAAAGAAAGCAGCCTGTCATAAAAACCTTCAATATTTAAGAGTCCACAGGTTTTTCTATGAACTCCAAGTTGAGTCCAGGTTGCTACTTCACAAAATTCCTCTAATGTTCCTAATCCTCCAGGTAAAGCAATAAAGGCATCAGAAAGATCAGCCATTAGTGATTTACGTTCGTGCATTGATCCCACAACCAGCAGATCGCTTAATCCTGTATGTGCAGCCTCCTTATCTACCAAGGCTTGAGGAATTACCCCAATTACTTTTCCACCCGCCGCAATTGCAAAATCAGCTACAGCACCCATTAAGCCTGTGTTTCCTCCACCATAAACAAGGGCTATTTCACGTTGTGCTATCTCTATACATAGATTTTTTGCAGCTTCAAGGTAACTAGCACGAGTGCCAAAGTTTGAACCACAATAGACACAAATACTCTTCATTAGTTTTCATTAGTTAAAATGATCGGTTCCTATCAGGTTAAAAAGTTCTTGTTTCCTAGAATAAATCTTTTCATTAATTTGTAAAGTCATAGAAGGTATAACTTAGCACAAACTTTAATCAACCTTTTTAAGTAGTTTTAAGTATAATTTAGTTGCCAAAGGTTGCAAAAAGGTAAAAAAGGTAGTAAAATTGTGAGAAGCTAATATTCTTATGGCCAATGGACGTGCAAAAACTCCTGACATGGGCTGACAAATTGGTTTTAGAAAAAACAGGAAAACACTTAAATAGTCTAGAACGGACAGTATTAGAAGCGGTATGGAATAATCAAAAATATAACGAAATAGCAGATGAGTACCACTGTAGTGAAGCCAATGTTAAAAGAGTAGCAGGCAACCTCTGGAAACTCATATCAGAAAAAATCGATGAAAAAGTTGATAAAAAAAACTTCCGCGCTACGATGGAACGGTTTTATATCTCCAACTCCCAAAATTTCGTACAAAGTAACTTTAATCAAGGTAATATCAACATTTATGGAGAAAGTTGCTACTCTGATGAAACTCCTAAAAAGCGATCGCAGTCCACCAACGAAAAAGAATCTCAACCTCGCCACGATCTCATAGACGCACCCGAATATTATCGCCTCTACAACCGCACCAACGAACTCGCCACCCTCAAACAATGGATACTCAAAGAAAATAGCCGCATTGTTACCATAACAGGGTTATCGGGTATCGGAAAAACCACCCTCGCTAGAGAACTTCTTGAACACATTAAAGATAATTTTGATCACATCTTATGGCGAAGTCATCGAACATTCCCGACTCTCAACGCCCTCAAAACCCACTTAATAGAGTTTCTTGCCCCCCCTCCACCGACTCAAAACCCATCTATTTTGAACTATTTGCGATCGCGAAGTTCGATTTTAGACTATTTGCGTTCCCATCGTTGTTTAATCATCCTCGACGACTTCCAAGAAACCTTAACCCCCGGTGAATTGGTGGGAAATTATATCCCAGAATACACAAATTATGGTAAACTAATAAAAGAAATAGTTCGTTCTTACCACAGCAGTTGCTTGGTATTCCTGAGTTGGGAAATCCCGATAGAAATTGCGACATTAGAAACTGAAAACTGCTACTGCAAAACCCTACAACTTCAAGGGTTAGGAGAGTCAGCAACCGAACTGTTAATGGCGAAAAAATTAACCGATGAAGCTCGATGGTTAGAACTAATTAACCTTTACAGTGGCAATCCGGCATGGTTAAATATTATTGTGTCTAGTATCCAAGATTTATTTAACGGCAGTGTGGCTCAATTTTTATCTTATTCTAGCCTATTTTTGGGAGACTTAGAACCAATATTAAAAGAACATTATCGACGGTTATCTCAGTGTGAGAAATCAATCATGGAGTGGTTGGCGAACCAAGAAACAGCAGTTGATATTTCCAGCAAACCCGCAGATTTTTTATCCGACTCCGATTTTTTGAGAGCAATACAATCTTTGAGAAAACGGAATTTAATCGAAAAAGCTTTGAATGAGAAAGGGTCAGGTTTTACGCTTCAACCTGTGATGAAAGAATATCTAAAAAAATTTGTGTCTTAAGTAATAGACGGGAACTGATCGATCACCCAACCCCACACCTGAGACGTTTAGAATGGGCGCTCATCCCAACAATAGCTATAAAAATCCCGAAGTTGTTAAAATATTGGCTCAGAAACTCATAAAATCTGGAATAGACAAATTAGACTCAATTCACTATGCCGATCAAAAAAGGAAGTATGGTACACGCGATTCGGGAAAAACTCGAAAACAGCGTAGAAGCCCAAGCCAGCGACACCCGTTTTCCCTCATATATCTTCGATACCAAAGGAGAAGTGATGGAAACGCGGGGAGACTGTGCATTAGTCAAGTTTGGTCAAGTTCCCACCCCGAATATTTGGTTACGGATCGATCAGCTAGAAGATGCGAAGTAGAGAATGGGGGAATTAGGAAGACAAAATTGGGGATAATGGTTGAGTTTCCCCTTTCCTAGTTTTCCGTTCTTTCTGCCCAAACGTTAAGTAAGTAAAATGGATTCGACTTTGTTTTTTCCCCCGTCTTGTCATTCAACCCGTGTTTCAATTATTGGGGCGGGGAAGGTGGGAAGTACCCTCGCCCAGAGAATTGCAGAGGCTAATCTGGCGAATGTGGTACTCTTGGATGTGGTTGAGGGTTTATCCCAAGGAATTGCGCTAGATTTGATGCAAGCCGGAGCGGTAGAATGTCACGATCGCGAAATTATTGGTACTAACGATTATGCAGAGACAGCCGGATCGGATGTGGTGGTGATTACGGCTGGCCGTCCTCGCACACCGGGAATGAATCGGAGTGATTTAATTGCGATTAATACTAAAATTGTGGCAACTGCGGCGAAACAAGCGATCGCCTATTCTCCTGATGCGACTTTGATTATTGTCACCAATCCTCTGGATGTGATGACTTATATTGCTTGGCAGGTGACGCAATTGGCTTCTTTCCGCATTATGGGAATGGCAGGGGTACTTGACTCAGCAAGGTTTCAAGCGTTTATTGCGCGGGAACTGAATGTGTCTGTAGCTGATGTTCATGCGACAGTATTGGGCAGTCATGGGGATTTGATGGTACCATTACCTCGCTATTCAACAGTGAGTGGTATCCCCATTCCTCAATTAATGTCCCCAGAAACCATTGAACGATTAGTTGAACGCACTCGTCATGGGGGGGCGGAAGTTGTGGGATTATTGAAAACGGGAGGGGCTTATTATGCTCCGGCTTCTTCCATTCGGATGATGGTAGAGTCAATCTTGTTGAATCGTTCTCGTTTGCTTCCGACTTCGGCTTATCTTCAGGGAGAATACGGGCTAGAAGATATTTTCTTGGGGGTTCCCTGTTGGTTGGGCTGTCGAGGGGTGGAACGGATTTTAGAATTGAAGTTAACCTCGGATGAACAAGCGGCTTTAGTTCAGTGTGGAGAGTCAGTTCGTCAGGGGATTAGGGAAGCTTCGGAAGTGTTGGCGAGTCTGTCTCTGTTGTAGGCTCTTGACAGTTAGCCTATTATTATATAACATAGTAAGTATGCAAGGGGCATTACTGGTTTCGACAGGATGACGAACACTACCTTGTGATTCAGGTCGAGAGTAAGTCACCTCTCGTAAATACATGGCTTAATAAAAAATAAGTGCAAACAACATTGTATCTTTCGCTCGTCCTCGTGTAGCTGTAGCTGCATAGGAAACAACCTCTCTTAGGTTTCGAGCTTCCGTAGTTTGACTCCGTTAAGGACTATGGAACCAACCCCAACGGATGTGCTGGTGAGGTGCTTCTGGTCGCCGAACTAGCGAGAAATCTACCAGAATCCCTTAAGATCTAGGGTCACAGATCGTTCCCGCTCTGAGGGTTAGAAGGGCTAAACCTGTGAATGAGCAAGAAGTCAATACTCGTTCTGGACATGGGTTCGATTCCCATATGCTCCATTTCTTACATCCTCCCCCTTCTTTATAGGGGGAATTTGTTTTTGTGACTTTACTCATAATTTAGCCACTGATTGAATCATAACACTGCCGTTGCATCCTCTAAGATTTCGATTTCGAGAAGTCAGTACCAATGTTTATGGTGCTGGCTTTTTGCTTTGTGATATACTGACAATGTAAACGCTTACCGTGTAAATGTCAATCTATTCTTTTGTAAACAAATCCGCTAGTCTGAGCAACTAACTCTAAGTGTTTTGATGTTGAACGAGTAGGCTTGTAAACTCCGTTCTCCCATTCACTGACTGTTTGTTGTCGTACACCTAAGCGTTCTGCAAATTCTGCTTGTGTTAACCCTATGTGTTGTCGTAACGTTTTGATCAGTTCTGCATTCCAAAGAACCGTATCCCCAACCCGTTGAACGGTGGGTTTCAGGTTGGCTTTGCGAAACGTAACTTTTTGTTCGTCCAAGTCCACATCTTCGACTCGATAACCCGCCTCCATCCAAGCGACCGCCTGTAACGCCCCTTTTGTGCGGTTACTCCACCAAGCCCGTTTGGTTCGTGCAGAAGCCGGGAGTTGATCGTTCATCAATGCCTCTATTTCAGCGAACGTGAGAGCCACTTCGCCCTTGTCGCATTCGTGCAAATAATCCAGGAGTGGCTGGTATTTGCTGCCCTCCCTCATGTTGTTTTGTCTAACGTTGTTCAAATATCTAGGATGCCATAAATTGAGAGAGGATGAGCGATCGTTTGTAAAGCGAGATTCTCTGCAAACCTGGAATCAAGTCTAAAATCAAAGTATCCAAACAAAATACCGGAAAGAATATGACACCGCTAACCCTGAAACAAAAAGCACGTCGTCGAGGTCGAATTTTTGATTTCGATCCTCTCACTCCCCAAGAAATCCAACAATGGGAAAAAGAGAAAGAAAAACTAGATGAACAGTGTTATCGACATTTTGAAAAAATTCGTTCTCGCTTGATTGAAACTCATTACAACTGGTGCGTTGCAGTCGAACCTGAAAGCGGTTATTACTTACTCGATAAAGATTGGGAAAACCTAATTTTGCGGATTAAAATTTACTGTCCTAAGAGTCATCTGATGATTTATGGAATCAATGAAACGGGAACCTGTGGGCGAATATGATTCAAGGAAGATTTGGAGAAGAAGACGAACTGCTTTTTGAGATCGACCTGATTACAGGTGATGGAGAAACTCTTTCTGTTGATGTTCTTTTAGATACCGGATTTACAACGGGTTATTTGGCTATTGATAAGCAAGATATTGATGCTTTAGGATGGTCTAAAATTCAATCTAATATTAGAATTAAAACGGCTCAGGGTGTCGGTAAATTCGATATCTATGAGGGTCAAGTTGTAATTGATGGTCAGGAGTTTGTTGTTCCGGTTCATGTGGGGAGAGATTTACCTGAAACTCTAATTGGAGTAAAATGGCTAAAATTGATGCGGCTGAATGTTGACTATCAGCAAGGTATTTTAACAATGGAGTATATAGAATAGTTGAAAGTTATCAAATATTAGGATGCCACAAATTGAGAGAGAATGAGCGATCATTTGTAAAGCGAGACTCACTATCAACCTAGAATCAGGCTGAAAATCGAAATGTGCAAGCAATTAAACCAGCAAGGGATTATTGCTTTTCAGGTAAATAGTATGTTTTCAAAGTTACTAAGATGAAGGTTTAGAGCCTTTCTTTCTATTGCTATCGCTATGAGTAATTTGAAGATTATCTTTAGAATCTGATCCACCTATACCCAGTGGTATATTATGATCTACCGTTGTTGCCCATCTATCACTTCTGAAACACCATCTTGACGCTTATAAATAAAGATTGCAGGAAGGCTAATACCCAGAAGAATACTTTCAATAATTGAAGACGCTTTAGGTATATTAATTACCTCCATCCTCTGGTATGAAGGACGAACAAGAAACATATTACGATCCATCATTCTTGCAATGTCATCTATTGAATTTAGTGATGGCTCTGGCTTCGTTACTCTCAAAGACTCTAATTCACCGAGTTTTGTAACTGTATCGTCATTTTCACTCTTCCTGATGAGATTTAATTCATTTCTTGTCTTCTTGTCACCCTCTACATAAGCTCGAAGACTTACACCCAATTCTTGCTCAAATAAACTTGCTGTGAATGAGAAACGTTCTTGAACCTGACTGTAGTAATGAGAGTCATTGAACTTATCATTATTATCTGAAATGGCATGACCTATATGTTCAATTAAATCAGGTTGATCAACTTTAGATAGATTGATTTCTTCGGCATCTAAGACTTGAAGTCCCCATAGTAGACATTCAAAAGCTGGTCGCTTTTAACCTTGTCTTCTAAGGTAGAATCGAGTCTAGGCTCATTCACTATCTTAAATTCTATAATTCTAATTTTCGCATCTAGAAATAAATTCACTATACTTTTCGTTTCTGAATTAGCTTGTAGCGAGTTGTAAGTTTCTCTTGCAATCTGTTTCAGGGCTGCTAGACCCTTTCTCGTCAAGGAAAAATCATTATCTTTAAATCTCTTTATTGTCTCAAATCTTTGCCTTCCATCAATTACTTCAATACCTGATCCATTATTAAAAAATATCAGGGGTGGTATTTCAGTACCCAACAAGATGCTTTCTATAAAATAAGTTGCTTTATGATCATCCCATACATAATTTCTTTGATAATAAGGTGTATAATTAATTTTATTTAAATTGCGTATGCTAAAAAGTGATTCTATAGATCTTGAATAAGTTTCAGTTTTCAAATGAGATGTGAAAATTATTTAAAAGTCTTCTTGAGTTAAAAAGCCACTCATTCTCAAGCCCTCACTGACATTTGTATAACGTCTTAATATTTTTATACTACCATGTGTCTAATAACTATTTGCGTTCATTAATTGGTCAGTATAAAATTAATTCGTCACTAACCAAATATAATTTGACAATCGACATCAGACATTTATAGATGAGTCTTAAATTTTTAGGTTTTAGTTAGTGGGGGCGGTGGGACTTGAACCGCATCAACATAAATTTGACGACGTAAAACAACGCTCGTAACCCTTGCCTAGTCTACCTTTTCTCGAATTTAGGTAGAATTTAGGTAGAAAAATGAAAGATTACAGTGTTCTAGCGTTGGATACTCTTAACCAATGGTTTTTATCGTCTGGTATAGACACGAGCAAGTTAGTTGATTTCGAGTTGGTAAACGCCTACCTTAAAGGCTGTAAAAAGTCAACTCCAAAAGGGATAAGCATTTCTTACAGCCCGGGCAAGTCTAAACGTCTATACTTGAGATTTAAGACAGCGTCTTACCCTAGAGCTGACAGGGACTATCCCTGTGGCGAAACGATAGGCAAAGACGGCTTAATCAAGGCTCTAATCAAAGCTTTTAAAGTTGCTGACAAATTAGACTCATTAGAGAACGAATCTAGCTTCTGGGAGTGGTATAAGTCAGAAATAGAAGAAGTTACTCAGATTAAAAACGACTTAATCACGACTCAAGAGGCTGTCAGAACCTGGAAACAGCGATATTTTGAAGCAAGGGATAAACGAGGCTTAAAACGAAGTGATGACGGGTTCGAGTCCAATACTGAAGCAAACTGGGATTCTACTTATGGGGTATTTTATGGCAAGCTAGATGAAAAAAAAATTTGCAACGCTCAAAACTTGATAGAACAGTTCGATAAAACCTGGGGACACCTCAAGGGGCGCAAGGGGTTTAAAAACGCTAACGCCGCTGTCTGCAAGCTACTGAGAGAGACAAAGCAACACAACGAGGTTCAAAAATGGGTCGAATACTACGGAAAAATAGAAGTAACAGAAAAAACAGAAATGCAAGAAATAGATATTAATTTGTTTCTTGATTTCAGAAATAGGGTACTAGGCTTGAACGGATACACTCTGTCAAAACCGCAGTTAAACAATTTAACTGGTAGACAAGAATGGTTCAAGGCGTTAAGCATCAATTTAATCTACGGTTTTAGAGGTCAAGAATTTAAAGCTATTGCTAACCTCGACAAACCTGTAACTATCGGTAAACGGGTTATCCCGGCATTGTACGACCCCTTAAACAAGGACAACATCCTAGTTTTGAACGACTACTTCGAGGTAATAGATGATAGCGGCAAAGTCCATAAAATCACGATTAAAACTAAAGGACGTTTAGCTCGTCCTATGATACATCCTGACTACCCTAATTTGATTGAGATTTTAGACGTTAAAAACCCTGAAATCAAGATACCTTCTCTTGTTCCTAAGTCGAGTAGTACCGCTAGGGTGATTAAACAAGCTCACTTAAATCGTTTAGGTGTATGCTTGTCGAGATGGATCAATCAATGCGGGTTAGGTTTTACTCAGACTCATGCTTTGAGGCACTTGGCTAATTTGCACGGCACTCTTTCTGGTCTAACCGTTGACCAACGAGCGTTAAGTTTAGGTCATTCTAAGGCGATGAACGAAAAATATGACAAACACAAGACTATCGATTCGACCTTAGATTTGTTAAAGCGCGACATCAATGGTATCAATGAAGCAAAACAAAAAATTGAGCGGCTAGAGGCTGAAAATGCCAAGCTAAAAGAATTGCTAGCATTTTCTCAGCGTGAAAACATGAACTTGAAAAAAATAATTCAAAAATTACAAGGGGTTGAAAATGGAGAATAACAAAACTTAAGCAACTGTTTTCTTTTGCTAGTAAAAGCACCTAATCAATAATAGCTAGGTGCTTTTTTGTACCCTCCTCTCCCTCTTGCCTGAGTCATACAGTCTACAGAAGTCGTTCAGTCTGTCAAGGTCAAGCCTTACGGTGCTACGCAACCTTGACATCCTTCACTTGACTTCTGTGACTAAGATTTTGTCAGGCAAAGGGGGGGAGGGATTGTTGTTTTTGTCTATATAAAAGAGTCCCCCGGTCTAACAAAAGAGCGAGGGAAGATACAAATATTCCATTTAGAATTTTATTCTATCCTTTTGTATCTCCTGAATCAGTAAAACTTATAGGTAAAACACTTTCTATGAAGTATTTTTACTTTTGCTGAAACTTAGACCGAGAGACTCATTAGTTAAGCAACTTGGAGGTTGTTTTACTTATGGGACTATTCTCACAGAAATTGGCGATTGTGTCAAGTCTTGTGAAAGAAAAATCTGAGCATAGGTAATAAATTATATGTATAATCAACAGCGTGAGATAGTGGCGATAAAACCAATAAAATAATGATAGAATCGTGCTGTTAATTTCTGTTAACAACAAAAATGATTATTGACGATTACGAAGGTGTAACGATATCGATACCCGTTACTAGCTTTATCGCCAACGGCGTTTACAACCCCGATACCGTAACGATAAACTACCTAGAAAGAGTTAAGGGGTATTATGAGAATTTCTATTACGGGGTGAGGATGTTAGGGGGTAAGCTAGCGGTAGAGAAGTTACAGTTAAACTACCGGTTAACAAGTTTACCCAGAGTAAATAAATACCTTGACACTCCTCCTACGATAACCCAGAGTGACGCTGACAAGATTTCTAGGATTTTAAATTTTGAACAGGAATTTAACAGGTCGAATGGTTACGCCTTAGAGCTAGTAATTGAACAGAACGAAAAGACGGTAAACTTGGTCAACTTTTATAATTTTGGACTGAACAATAATGAACTAGACCTTGTAACGCCTTACTTAACAATTAACAGCGTTGACATACCAAGCCTCACTGACACACTGTCGCTCAAGGTCTTAAAGCCAACAAGCTTCGCTCCTTTCGCTAACAACTATTTCACTGTATTTGGTAGTTTTGTTTTCAAGGGTCGCGTACAGGTAGAAGGGGTTAGATAATGAGTAGAGTTGGCAACAAGAAGCCTCGTAGGTCAGATAGTACTACTACAGGCATCAGCAAGCGCACTGGACTGAGTAGGGACGAAATCCAGAGAATGAGGCGAGAGGCGCTTAGGGATGCTAGAGAAGGACCGTCTGTAGAAAGAAGATTAGGTTACACTACTAGACCTCCTGTCGCCCAACCCAAGAAAGAGCTAGACCCGTTTAACTTGGCAAAAGACCCCCCTAGAACTTCTCCGAGTAGCCCTATCGTCAAAAAATTGCCAGTATCGGTAGAGGTAGACGCAGGCGGAATCAAGGGTGTTGGACTAAGCTTAGGAGTCGGACAAGTATCGGCAGGTAGAGAAGGGATAGGGGCGAGTATCGGGGGAGTTGGTTTTAAGATTGATGAGTCAGGCGGTGGTGAAATAACAACGCCAGGAGTGAGGATTGTCTTTAAAAGAGAGGGGTGTTTCACTGTAGAAACTCGTTTGATACTAGGGAGTTACGCGGGTTCAAATATTCAGAAAGACCCTAGTTGTTCGTCGGACGATGATGACGATGACAGCGATGAACCTAAGCCACCTCATTGCCTAAACAGTGACGGAACAGGTGGCTCAGGTGAGCCGAAAAACCTTTACCCAAGTTGTATCGACGATGGCAGTATAAGAAACTATTGGATTTTGATTAATCACGAATTTAAAAGGGTCTGGGAGGATTGGGATTGGGAAAATGGAGGTAAATATAACAGAGAAAATTATGCGTTGAGCAAGTTAGGCGATTTTGCTACTAACTCTAATGGCAGTACATATACACAACAATACTCAATTTACAGCAAAGTAAAAGGAAATTTTCAGCAAAGCTGGAACGCCTGGACAGGCGAAGTGGTTACAGGCGTTGCAACAAGCCCTAAGTATACCTATCCTGCCGGAAGTCCGTTTATAGTCGGTACAGGAGAAGCCGTGAGGGCTTGGTTGCGAGATAATAATATACCTCGCACAGATGAAGTAGTGAATTATTCAGCTAATTGGCAAATCCCCGGTCAAACTTTTGAGGATAAAACAACCAATAAATACTGGGCTGTTGTGGGAACGGATGACCCTAACTGCAAAAACCCGACAGGAGACGAAGGATGTGGCAACAATAACGACAGTGACAGCGACCCTAACAAAGGCAAAAATAATCCGCCTTACTGGGGCAAGCCCCCTAGTAAAATAGACAGAGATAGAGACAGGGATGAGGAGGATGAAGAAATGAAGTGTTGCGAAGAAACGAAGGAATTATTGTTGTTAGTTTTAGACCACGTTGGCTACAACTTATCTCCAATAGAAGTGCCGTCATCGCTCACGGACGATGAAAATGTTACCGACGTTATTATCCCTAATATTCCGTCTTTTCTTATTTGGTGGTTCGGTAGATGGGATGAAGTAACAGGGCAATTTCCCCAGACAATAAAAATAGAAGACGCTAACCCTCTAGAGTCAGGAAATCAGCCAGAAACAATTATCTTAAACAATCAAGCTGAGTCTTTCGCCGAGTTATACGCAGAGGTTATGACAGTTTTACAACAGCAACAAGTTCTGCTAGAAGTCTGCTTTAAAGGACTGTTAACAGGGGGTTTAAACAGAGAGTCAGGCATTAGAAGCGAGAAAATGTTAGACGCTATTATCGACTATTTAGGTTTCGGAATAAAAGAGAAGAATCTGAAGGTCAAACAACTGTTTAACGCGATGGAAGATTCTGAGGATTGGGCGAAAGTCTTGGAGGAAAAAAACAGTAACGTAAGGGTTGTGGAAATCGACGATAAAGCTAATCTACAACTCAGTCTTACCGAGCTACTACAGGCCGCCTCAATCATTAGAGCGCGATACTTTACCCGCGTCAATCCTGACTCTGTGAAGTCTCAACTCAAGTCTCAAATGAAAGGCTCGATAGGGTTGTTAAATCGACTACAGGGAATAGGCGGTGACAAGGAAAAAACTAAAGAATGGGAGCAATTCCAGAAATGGGTAGACAGTGTAATGCCCGACTCTGAAATTACCCCGGAGACTGATTATTGGAGTAGATAAAATGAGGTAAATTATACCTACAATTTATACCTACAATTTACAAGAAAGCAATAACAACCTAGCTGTTTCGACGACTAGGTTGTTATTAGCTTGAGTTGAATTAACTAGGTAATATCGGTCGAATAAACGGCGTAGATTATACGTCCTGTATCTACGCTTTTTAAGTCAACCAACCTCCCGTTGTTTCTGACGTTGATGACAACCCAAATTGAGCCGCTGTAGTAGACTGTATCACCTGCATTAAATTGATTGTTCATCGACAGGAATAACATACCTCCAGATTGAAATCGATTGCTCTAAAAATCTCCTAAATGGGAGATATTCAACGTAGAAAGCGGGCGTGTCTACGACTGTGCAAATATGCGTTGTATTTAACATAACCAGTTCTGGTCTACCTAGATAAACTGAACTACTGTTTATAGGCGAAGAAACTCGCTGATACAGATGACCTGCAAATCTCCAATTAGTCGGAATATCTGTAGCCTCGGCACGGACTTTCACAAACGGATAACTGAATTCAACTGGAACGTAAACCCTAGTTAAGGGGTTGTTGTTATCTTGTAGGAATTGGGAATAAACTAACTCCCAATTCCCGTCTTGATGCAGCGGATATCCTTGCATTCGTTAAGAACCCGTAGCGGGGTTAGCCGTCATTACGGGTTGATACCATGCAGGATTTTCACCTAAGTCGTTTCGACTAACTCCGACATTTGTCGAATAGGTGTACCCACCTTTTATGGTGAAATCAGAGACAATCCTTCTACACTGCTTAGTCAGGAAGAAATTGATAGCGGCGACAGTCATAAAGTTTGGAACTCTAAAAGAAATTACTTTAACGTCTTTTGTCCCGGTTCTATGATTCCTTTTTAAAGCAACTCCCGCCGGAACAGGTACAAACACCTGTTTCCCTGAGCTTCTTAAACGACCGTAAACTCTCTTGTTTTTTAGCGCTCTGTTGCTGTCTAAACCATCATCACGCACCTTCTTACTCGAAGGTCTTTTGTACCTGTTTTGAGCGGTGATGACGTACTCTGAATCGCCTACCTCAGCCAAGGGATTGTAATCCAGGGCTGCATGAACATAATCAGGTATCATAAACATCACTGCCACGTCTTTAGAGATAGGGGCTTCTACTTTTAAGTAAGTAGCGACAGAGCTAATGTCTAAAACCGTTATATTTCTACCGGGTTGAGGCGAGGCACTAGAGGTTTTTGTTGTCTGTGTAAGTGCCTTGTCAGCTGCGGCTTTTAACTCTGCATTAGTTTGCCCTGTATTTTTTCGGTTAGCCATTGTAATTTATTTTTATTTCAGGGGTTGGTTAGAGATAGACAGCTCTAGCTAAGTAGTCAACAGAACCGTCAGCGGGGTCAATGTCGCTATCTACTGGTAACACGAAAGAGGCGTTTAAAAACCCGGTAAGAGCGTTAACGTTGTAGGTTCCAATAATAGTGATATTATCGGGATTTGTCGCAGGATTAATCTGTTTAGCAGTAAGTGCGTCAATAATCTCTTGAAGCTGTCCTTCAAGGGTGAGTGATTTTGTGGTAATTGGTGCTGCCATACGTTCTCCTTTTTTCGTTGATTACATCCTAGATATAGCATGGCTTAAATAAAAAAAAGCACAAAAAAATTGCGTCTATATAGACGCAAGATTTAAGCCATGCCCCAACTAAAACGATTTTATCTCTGAAAAGTAGGAGGACGATAATCTGTCGTTTTCTCCAAATGATCTTCGAGGGTGTGAACCCTCGCCTGTAACTGCCAGATAGCAGTCGAGACGTTACCTTCTATCGTCTCCGAATTTCTCTCTATTTCTGTTCTCAGACTTTTGCTCAATGCGTTAATATCGCGATTATTTTTGTCTATCCTTGCATTAAGTTCGCCGTAAATACTTGCAATCTTCCAAGTAATTCTAAGTATTGCAAAAAGATTAACAACAATCGTGATGCTTATTGATATAATCGCTATCAACATCTCTAGCTTTATATTAATCATATGGTTGCAGCTAAAACGGTAATTAAATTATCACACCTAAAGTCTCGAGTCATCGCAAAGTCAGTTTCACCACAAGGTAAAAAAATGACGCTAGGGAGAGGGTCTAACGGCTGGTTCAGTCAGCTATGGGGAGGGATTAAAAGTATCGTTGGTTTTGTAACGAGCAAGATACTAGGATTTCTAAGAAAGATTAATTTTAGAAAGATATGGCAATGGGTAACAACAGCTTTCCAGTATATCTGGAACTTTAACTTCCAGGCAACTGACAAGGAATTGAATCAACAACTCAAAACAGCTTGGCGGGCCGTAGAAACCAAGATGTTTGGGTTGCTAGGTAAGGCGTTAGGATGGTTGGTTTGTGGAGCGGCACCGAGTTTAGTAACGGCGACATTCAACGTACCTTTAGCGACCCTTTTGTTAATGAAAGTCGGAGATGAATTTGTCGACGAAATGCTGACTGAGCTACAGACGTTTTTTAATTTACTCGCCAGAGCGACCGCCCAATGGTTACTTTTAAAAGGCTATATGATGATTCGTCGAATCATTAAAGGAGCTACTGGAACGATGGCTAAAGTCTGGCAAAAAGCTCTAGGAGTATCAGCGTCTACTATTAAAGATTGGGGGGACAAAGAAGGGGAAAACTGGTCGTTCTCTAAAGCGGCTCAAGACCGTCGAGAAAAATTAGGTGAACGACTAGAAAACAACTTAGAAGAATTTACCGATGAATTTAGCGATGCTTGTATAGAAGCGGGTTTTGTAGTAGCTGGAGGGCTTGATGAATGGTACGGACTGGACGGAATGACGAAAGGTTTTCTTGACTTATTTGGTCAGCACAGAGAAGTAAATTTTGTACCAGACAAAAACGTACCAGACGAATCGTTTAAAGTCGTGGGTACAGAACAGTTTGTTAAAAATCAAATATCTTCAATTATTCACCAAAGAACGATACTGGATAACCGCGAAATAGGACTAAATCTACCGTCACAAGGGGAATGGGATGTTATCCCTGTAACAGAGAACAACGGTATCGAGGTGATGTTCGAGTTCTTCAATTACGAAGAACCCCCTTACTGGACTAAGGAGCGCCGAAAAACGATTGTCAGGTCGAGGTTAGTCGTTCCTAATGTCGAGAGAACCAAGCTGTCTTGGGAGTCGATTAAGTTAGCTTTCGGTAACAGAAAAGTATTCGATAAAGGTAACAAGAGATGTGAAGCGTATCTGACTAATGGCAGAAAACTCGTAGTGTATGCTGACTCTGAATCAGAAGGTGAAGATATGCTACTGAAACTAGCTTCATTTACCAATGAGACGTTAGTTTACCCAGTGGATGTACGGTCACACAGAGGCACGTCCAAGAGGACTGGATACAATCTTCAGGTGATACGAAAGCCACAGTACTTAGCAGCGATGACAGTGACTAACTGGTACAAATTGACGAAGTTTGAACAACAGCAAGGTGCAGCTGTTAACAAGAGCAGAAAAAATCAGGTTACACGATTTAAGCTACATTACCAAGTCAAACCAACTTGGTTTGATGAAAAGCTAAGAGACGCACTAAAGAAAACTGTTACAGACTGAAAAAAAGGGTGTTGATGCTGCGTGTAACACCCTTAGCAGTCAGATGAGCTGTTCATCTACGCATTGTACAACAATACACTTAATCTGATTACTAAACTAATAAATTAATACATTAAAATAATATACATATAAATTATACCTAATAATAATATAATATATTATATTAATATATTACCTATAATATTATTTTTATTGTTATTATTATTATTGTTATTTTTATTTACGCCCCACCCACCCACCTAGTATAACTTGTCCTTCTTTTTTTCGGTGTGATTACATCATCTACTGAAGGATTTTGTTTGTCAAGCTTTTCGTTGATTAATATTTTAAATGGCGTATAGGTATACAGCATAAGCAACATTAATCCCGAAAAGCTTGACAAACAAAAAAAAAAAGAGATGCTTATTTTATCGAGAAACAAGAGGCAAAAAAATAAATGAATGAGTCTAGGTTTTATCTCGAAAATTTAAAACACTACGGTGTAACTTCAGAGCAGATTTACAGGTTTTCTCTTGCTTATAACAGTTACTTAAATTCGTTTTTTGTTGAAAGTTTTGTTGAAAACGAATTTATCGATGTAACCAAATACAGCGAAACTGACATAGGTTTTGAAGACGCTGTTATTGACTTAAATAGTTCGACTCTTGTTGATTACGCTAGCAGAGTCTTGCGCCTTAAAAGCGGTCGCGTTCGACCTGATATTCTTGCCGTTTGCAAGGCTTTAAAAGCCGCTTGTTTAGCGGTAGAAAGTAACCAGGAATATCAGGCTGAAGTGAAGAAAGGGCAAACCAAGGTCAAAGAAAGGAATCAACATGAAGCTTGAGCCAGGGAAATATTACGAGATAATAACTAATCCTGCCTGGAATACAAAGGTTATTGCGCGATTCGAGTCTTTAGTTATAGGACATGATTCAAGTTCAAATTTTCTCGTTTTTACCGTCACGTCAACAGATAATGGCATTGATGAGGTTATTGAAATCCCTTTTCGCAGATTTCAGATTGACTACGTCGTTGAAAATCGAGTAATCGCAATTTCTGACCCGTCACACGAAGATTCAGAGGAGTTTTAAAGTTATGGTCGATAGCTCATTGTTTGACTTGGCAACACTGTGCAACAAACAAGGAATAGCCGAAGAAGATGTACATAAATTCGTCAAGGGGTATAACGATTACATCTCGAATATCTTCGACGAAAACACCTGTAAAGTTGAGTTAATTCGTGAAGGGGTTGAGATGTTCGTTAATCTTGATAGCAGTATCTTTATTAACTACATCTATCAAGGTTGTTTTTACCATAAAGATACTATGCAACTTTATTTTGTTCGTATCTGTAAAGAGGTCGCTAACGAACATAACGCCCATTTAATTCGTCAAGAACGATGGAACGAGATTCTTTCTGGAGGCATGATTTGAAAGTTTATCACTGGACAGAGATAAAGTTTTCTCCGGTAAAGATAGACCCGAGAATGTTATTAGAAAAGGGTCATGTATGCAAGAGGAAATGTTTCTTAAAAGACGAAAACTTTAAACAGATTGCTTCAGAATATCGTTATGTTAGGTACGATAGGTCTTTCGTTGTTTACTACCTAATTAGCACTCTCAAAGCCCTAGAGGGCATCTCCGAAGAAAACTTTCGGGCATTAGTAGATGAGGTTTTTTTCGGTATCTATAGTCGCGATAAAGACAAGATTCAAGCTGAGGAAACAGAACTTTACTCAGAGGACTGAGGCTATGGATTATTATCGGGCAAAAAAAATCACCTGGGGCGGGATAAGCTTTGATTCAGAGTTTGAATTCAAGGTTTTTAATACCTTAAGAACTTATTTTGGGACGGCTTCAATAAAAGTTCATGTTCCCCTCGTGGTAAGACCAGAGACAGCCTGGTTTCCAGAGCAACTCTGGAAGATTGATTATGTAGTAAGAATCCCTCCCGAGTCGTTGTCGAACGACTCTTCTCTTTACATTGAGTGCAAAGGAATCATTCAGGAGGACTTCAAGGAAAAGATGAAGAATCTTAGCTACTTTCGACCGGATGTATTCGAGAACCTCGTTGTTATCGCTCCAAAAGTTCAGACTATAGTTAGAGGTTTTGGAACCCTTGATTTGTACGCACTCGAAGGTTTTTTGGATAAAGAAGATATCTCAGGGTTAGTTAACTGTTGCAAGAAAAGGAGAGAAAGCGATGTTTAGCGTAAGGCAGGACAAGCAAACGGATTCGTATATTTTGACTCCGAAATGGAACAAGGAGACTGAGAGAAACATCGTTTTTTCTGCGTTTAGAGTCATAGATTCTGACCCTTATGTAATCGTCGTCTTCGACGAATGTACGGTCGCGGAATGTAATGAATGGGTAAAAAAGGGTGAGTCAGGGGATTACGTTCCCGTTGTCGTAAAAGACGCTGTAGTTCAGTTAAAACTACTGTCAAAAGAAGCTGAAGTTTACCAGAAAAAAGTTTACCCTAACAAATGGGACGAATTTTTAATCGGTAAGTTCAAGGAGATGGATTCTTCAAGAGAAAACGGAAAAGAATTCTCTGGGTTTGTGGACTGTGGGCAGAAGAATAACAGTCTGTTAGACGTGTATCAGAGAACGGATAGCGTCCCCACTAAAGAAGCGCTAGCTACACAGCTATACAGCTTTTGTGAGGTATCTGATTTCTCTGGTTCGCCGTCATTTAACAAGCTTATTAATAGCTTAAAGTCAGGCGGAAGTAGTGGCGGTTATCGCCAGCAGAACAGGAGGTCGTTAAGAGAGATGTTGCAAGACGCTCTCGATTTCTACTCAGAGAATCTGTCGCTGTATTTGTTCGATGTTGAAGATAAGTCTCTTGCAGCGTCGGTAGAGAAAATCCATTCTCTACAAGGTGATGACAGAATCAAAGCTGACGCTTACGTTCAACACTTAAAGAACGTTGTCAGGGGATTTTAGTACTAAGTTGTTTTGACTTTTAGGTATATTTTTTAGGTCAAAACAACTATTTTATTTTTGAGTAACATCATCAAAACAATGCCTCAAGATATCATCGACTACGCATCAGAACGAAACGAAGATGAAGTCAATTGGAGGGACGTTATAGAATGCCCTTACGAAACACTCTGGGATAAGTGTAGAGCGGTTTTAGAAGCTAGTGTAAAACTACCTTTGTCAGAACTACAAGTTCCTCTCATCTTGTCCCTGATTCTCACTCCTAGCGCTATGTCAACTAGATTACCTATCGCTTTTTTTTACGGCGGTTCTGGATCAGGAAAAAGTATGGCTGGGATTTTTGCCTCGAAAATGTACGGTGAAACTACTGTTCAAGAGTCATCAACAACAGCTAGTATTCGTAACGAATTAAACTCCAGAAAATGGGTAACTCATCCTAAAGACCCAGAAATTAAACTAGAAAAGAACACTATCTTAGTCTGGGATGATTTAAGACCTATACGAATAAACCCTAGTTCACCTGACAACATTTTCGGCATCTTAAAGTCTGGATGCTCTAGGCAAACTAGCGTTACTAAGACGGCGCTACCGGGGGGTAATACTATCGAATTCTGTACTTTCGGTACAAAGATAATATCTTCTATACACCCCATTTGGAGCGTTCCAGGTGCAGAGGAACTTCAGAGGAGGGCAATGATTTTTAAGTTTGTTAAAACTGACGCAAGCCATTTACTTAATCTTGAAAACGTGTCTATTTTTGACCTCGAAATCGAACTCAAGAGTTACTGGCTTAAAAAAACTGTTTTACGTCTTTACTCACAGATAAAAAAACAGGTCGCGGCTATCAAGAGCAAGGTAGACAACAACTTTAAAATCATGTGTCACGATGTCTTAGCGACGTGTGTAATCATGTCCGGAACTTCCGTAGAAGATTCTATCAAGCTACTAGACGAATACATGGTTAACGTAAGACTACCTCTACTAGAAGCAAGCATCGTAGACGAATTGCTAGATCAGTTCATCAGGGAGCAGAAAGCCGATTTTGAAGCGGCAAATTTGTCTTTTCAGAAAGAAGGTTTACCCGAATTTTGCAGAGATGAATTCGTTATTCATTCTTCGGATGTTTTAAGGTTTTTTAAACAAAGAATCGCTGATGGTAGTATCGACCTACCAAAGGCAGACAACTCTATCATTCACCTATTAATGCAGAGGAAGGACTTTAAACCTACGATTACGAAAAACGGCGTTTATTGGAGCAAACAAGTATGAGATTGTACAAGTCAAGCGGGACTAAAGTTGTGGCTGTAGACAAAGATGAAAGGATAGCTGTTTTAGACGCAAGTAGTTTAGATAACGAGCCTACTTGGAATAACAAGTCGAGGACGTTCATCTGTTCTATACAAGCCTATTACAAGCTAGAAGAATCTAATGTTGTTAACGTTTGGATTGACGGTATTTTAGTCAAAGAATTTCCAGTTCATTCAAACGGAGAAAGCTTTGCGTCAAAAATCTTGATAAGCGAGTTGCCGTTAGCTGTCAATCAAGAAGTCGTTATCAGTCTTGACTTTGAGTACTTGGGGGACTTTAACTTAATCGTTCCTTACACAGTAACAATCATCGGAGAATAAAAAATGAATTTTTCACAGGAAGAATTGATAGCGCTGTTATCGAACAATAGCTATCAGATTGGCGATATCAACTCACCTTTGCCTCTACTTTATGTCGAGCCTGTCAAACCAATACACGGACAATTAAATCAAGAGGTGACAATCGACGTTCGTGGCTACGGCTTTGTACCTGATATGCAGGTCGCTATACCGGGCATCAACGTGGTCGAGTTTCGTGTGGTCAACTTTTTTCACTGCAAAATAACGGTGCGAATTGATTATGGAACTTTCGCTGTAACTTTTTACTTAGACAACGAAGAAGTATCGACTTATCAACAGACTGAGTTGGTGTTCAATCCGTCGTTTGTCGTTGATTGGATTGATTACACAACCAATATCCCAAGCTTGCTGAGGTCTTCTTATAGCACACAGGTGACTGATAGTTTACTCGCTGCAAAAGTGACTCAAACGCCACTAGGTCTGTCTAGCAGCGACGCTAACAACTGGGTTGCTTTCCCTGAAATTCTATTACCCACGAACTCTGTTTTTACCTACGAAAGCATCTGCACTTTTAGTAACGGTTCAAACGCTATCAGAACTGGATTAGCTGTTAGCGATAACTTTAACTGGACTACGCCCCTTAGAACTATCTCAGTGGCTAACGCCCTAGAAAATCGGTCTTATAGCCGCGTGTACAAAGGACGTGAAACTTATTACGAGTCTACAGACGTAGTGAGAGGAACAAACTGGCTACCCTCTGTTATTCACACTGTAATAGAGTTCGACAGAGGGGAAGTTCATGTCGAGGTATTCGGTCGGTCAAGTCTTAACTACAACTGGAGTGAGCCTACTGGAGGTGAATTTATTTTTGAACAGTATTTCGCCATCGAATCCCTAGAAGACACACTCACTCCAATCGTCTGGTTTATGACTGCTAATAACTCGAGTTACCTAGTAGCTCAAAGGGTTTATTGACTTGGTTTACGTTTAAATTAAACGTAAAGACACACAAAAACTTTTTTATCTTAATTGGAGATTGTTTCCGAAATGAATATCAACGACTACCAGCAAAAAATCATCGAATACTCAGCGACTTTCGAGGTGTACGGGACTGACAAGGCTTTACCTACCTACACACTAGGACTAGCGGGCGAGACAGGTGAAGTCTGTGAGTTAATAAAAAGACATTTTCGAGGTGATGAACAACCTAACTTTACTCAAGATTTAACTAAAGAGCTAGGCGATGTTATAGCCTACATATCTCTTTTGGCTCATGTATTCGATATCGATTTAGATGAGGTTTTGCAGGTTAACTTGAGAAAATTAGACAAGCGAAGAATCGACAAGAAACAACTAGGTAAAGGCAATGACCGTTAATGATTACTTTCACCTAGCAAGATTCTTTAGTTAACAGAGAAAACAGAAATGAAAAGTAGTATCAAGCGTAGAACGGCATTGCGGTTAGTCCCAAGAATATTTGAAGACAATGAAACACCGGAAACAACCGTTTTAGAAGTAAAAGACTCTAACGAGAGATTGTATAGTTTTCTCGTTGAAAACGGTTATGCTTGGCACACGAAGAAACGTTGTTGGCAACCCATAGAAGACCCTACGAGTCAAGTAGTTGTTTCCGCTAAAGTCACTAGAGCTACTCGCGAAAAATTATTCAGATTAGCTAGCAAACGTGGCTCTGATGTATCTTCTGTTGTCCGAGGGATTCTAAATCTTTATTTCTTACCAGAGCTTCCAGGCTTTCCGAACGTAGAAAGAGAACGGAATCAAGTTATTGTCGCAGAACTGAAAAAGTTGATTGAGATGATAGAGAACCCCACTGAGTAAAAGCGACAACCGCTAGGGATAAAACAATCTTCCCCACCCCGACTTACCGCCTTCGACTAACCATCTATGGTTTAGACTGATAGGCGGTATTTTTTTTGCTTTACCGTCAGAATTTTGGTAGCTGAATGGTTCTCCCCAGGGGTCGTGGCAAATGTAGTCGTCTCCTGTTCTACCTATGACAACTAACATATGCCCGCCGTAAGGAGTAAGGTAGTAACCTCTATGCAACACTCCGATGATTACAGGCATTTCTCTAACGAATAGAGACTCATCTAGGTCTTTGTAAGATAAATCAGTTCTAAACTCACTTTTGAAGCCCCTGTCGGCTAATAAGCGACTGTGAGCGCTATGGTTAGTGGTGTCCCCGTATTCACTTAACGCAATTGCGTAAAAATCGTCACTTTTTTTGAATGACCCTGACTTGATAAACTCGCAAGCCATTGCATGGGAACTGACGTTACACGTTCTCATCGGTTCACGAGCGTTGTCTCTCTGAGAGTAATAGGGTACATCGAGCATGATTTCGGACATATGTCAACTACCTATAAGGAATTCTTATAGACGATTATCTAATATTTGAGTTGATGTGTCAATCAACAGAGGCAAGACCTTTGTCTGTAGCTTATTCTAGCTGTTTTCGTAAATAGGCTATTTTTAATTGTTTTACCTATATGAATATACGTTAAAAAACAAACCCTTGCTGTGTAAGAGTTTCAGATGTTAAAAAATGGAATTTTTAGAGTTGAATTATTAGTCATTCACTTCTCTTCCTTGTCTGGGCAAAAAACAGGGTGAATCTTTGGTTTGACAGATTTATGGTTTTATGCAGGTTGATTATTCCATCATACCTACAGTCCTGTATAGACACTTCCAGTAGGTTCATCTAGACTTGTTTTTAGGTAGATTTTAGGTAGATACGAGCGTTAGCGAGAGGGGTCGAGTTCCTCGAAGCTATTTATTTTGCCGCAAGCGGCAAAGTGGGGGCGGTGGGACTTGAACCCACACGACCGTTTAAGGTCAACGGATTTTCATCCTCTCGCAGCTTTCGCTACTGCCGTTGAACATCTGTCCAAACCGCTTTGAGAATTGGACTCTCCCTTTACCCTCGCCTCTACGTTAGGGTAGCTCCCGTCGAGTCTCTGCACCTTCCTAGTTCATGAACTAGGCTTGGCTCAGGATTGCCCTGTCTGTCTCCAGATTTAGGTTTCCCTGAATTTGAGAGCCGTCACTTCAAAGATTTCTCCCTGAAGGCTCAGTTTTCTAAGTCCGTAGCGTCTACCATTCCGCCACGCCCCCAAGTTTTCACAGGTTCTATTCTGTCTTTTTCAGCACAGTGTTCTACACTATAGCACAACAAATTCAATTTGTGCAAGTTTTTTGAGGAGAAGTTGCAAAGATCATCTCAAAAGCCACTGACATAACAATTCAAGATAGCGATCGGGTGTAATAATGGTTCAATGTGTGAAAGATGCTATCACACCTGTTTTATCTGTTGTTGAATCTCAATCACAACTATGTCTATCACATCCCCGATCGCGATTACTTTAATTTTGTACGTTGCACTAGCGGGTGCGTATCTTTTAGTCGTTCCGGCTGCCGTGTATGCTTACCTCAATAGTCGTTGGTATGTGGCGAGTTCCTTTGAACGGGCTTTTATGTACTTCTTGATGTTCTTCTTCTTACCGGGTATGATTGTCCTCGCCCCATTTCTAAACTTTCGTCCCAAACCCCGACAGATTGAGAACTAATGCGACGAATTGATGCGATTGGAATCGGAATCGGAGTCTTTGCGGCCGGAGGCATTGCTTACTTGATTTTACAAGCAATTGGCCTAGAAAGCACCAATGCTGGCATCTGGAGTCAAGTTTTATTAGTCGCGGCTTTAGTCGGTTGGTTGTTAAGTTATCTGTTTCGGGCGCTCACTCAAAACATGACCTATAACCAACAACTCAAAGACTATGAAGATGCTGTCTTACAAAAACGACTGGAAGAAATGACACCAGAGGAGTTGGCCCAACTGCAAGCTGAAGTTGAACAAGAAAAACAAAGCCGCCAAAAAACCACCGAAAACTAGAACATCTGTTGTTTGACTTCCGATTCCTTCCTTACCCCAACGATAAACTATGATTTCTGTTTCTCAAAAATTTGAGTCTTTGCGATCGCCATTAACAGACTCAACACACCGTCACTGTGCTTTAATTCCTTTTATTACCGCAGGTGATCCCGATCTCGATACGACGGCTAAAGCGTTGCAGGTGTTGGATCAAAACGGGGCGGATTTAATTGAGTTGGGGGTTCCCTACTCTGATCCCTTAGCCGATGGGCCAGTCATTCAAGCGGCGGCGACTCGGGCTTTACAACGGGGAACCCGCTTAGAGGCGGTGTTGGAAATGTTAAAAACGGTGAGTCCAAGTTTAAAAGCACCGATTATTTTATTTACCTATTACAACCCGATTCTCTATCGAGGAATTGAACCCTTTTTACAGCAAATTTATGATGCGGGGGCGCGAGGTTTAGTGGTGCCTGATTTACCCTTAGAAGAAGCACCCAGTTTGTTACAACCCGCAAGTGAAATGGGGATAGAAGTGACGTTGTTAGTGGCGCCTACTTCTCCAAAAGAACGGATTGAATTGATTGCTCGTCAGTCTCAAGGGTTTATTTATTTGGTGAGTGTTACTGGAGTCACAGGAATGCGAAGTCAAGTGCAAACTCGCGTACAAGATTTACTTCAACTGATGCGAAGTTTAACCGATAAACCGATTGGGGTGGGGTTTGGAATTTCTCAACCCGAACAGGCGGCTCAAGTGCGTGACTGGGGGGCAGATGCGGTGATTGTGGGGAGTGCGGTGGTTAAACGTTTAGCAGAAGGATCACCGTCTGAAGGGTTAGAGGCGATCGCTCAATTTTGTTCAAGTTTAAAAGCGGCTATTCTTTCATCTGAGTCCCACCCTTCATAAAACTAAGAATCACCCCAAAAAGCTGGGGTGAGTTCATGTAATGACCCTGATGTTATATCTTTTTTAATAGATGACCCCGATCAATTAACCCTCTAATCAACTAGCTGATGAATAGACTCGATTACAAATAGCTGAAGTCTTGTCCATTCAAGAAAGAAGAACGCTGGAAGTTAGTGCTCCCATAAACACATCACTTCCAGCTCCTTGAAACCCTCGTAATGTGCCTTTCTATATTTAATTATTGCAGGCAGTTTGTGAGATTACAAGAGGTCTTTTGCAATCACCCACTTTTGGGGCTTGATCAGACTTGTGTTTCCTGAAATGCTCTCTGTATATAGCTTTTAGATCAGTAACCTGCTTGTTTCGGCTGTTTTTTTTTGTCTGGCTGTGTCCCTTGAACACTAAATTTGACAAAAGAGATAGAATTTGGTAAGCATCAACCCGAATTAACTACTAGATAAATTGTATAAAAAAAATTGAGCGGTGTTGCCCAGCTTCACTCGAGAATCGAGTTGATGTCGTCACTGGCAATTGCGGCGGCGGTGTAGCGATAACCGGACAGGAGTTTTATCTGACCTCAGAATAAAGCTATATTGAATTGAAGATGAAGCTTGGATCAATTCTAGAAACACCTATTTTTGTTTTAGACCCTTGAAAATTTTATGAAAATCTTAATGATATCGGCAACATTTCCCTATCCTCCCACTCGAGGGGGAACCCCGATCCGCACCTTTAACTTACTAAAATATTTAAGCCAGAAACACCCGATCACCCTTGTGACTCAACGTTCTGATGAGGTTTCCGATGCAGAAATTGAGGAGTTGCGTCAGTATGTCGATAAATTAGTCATTTTTCCCCGTCCCGATCCTGACCCAACCCAAAGGGGAACCTGGGCAAAAATACAACGCTTTGGTCAATTTATATTAGGAGGAACACCTCCTAGCGTCCGCTCCATTTACTCAGAAGCAATGCAACACTGGATTGATGAATGGGTATCGGGGGGAAACTGTGAAGCGATCGCCTGTGAACACAGCGTTAATGAAACCTTTGTGCGTCCTGAGTGGAAACATCGCCTGAAAACCATTGTCAACGTTCATAGTTCAGTGTACGCCACCTGTCGCCAACAATTAGAAACCCACACCGCAGAAAAACCGCTTCGCGATCGCTTAAATCTTCCGTTGCTGTATCGCTATGAACAACGTTACTGTTCAAAATTTTCCGTGATTGTCGTCACGACAGAAGAAGATCGCCACCAACTTCAAGTTTTTAACCCTAAAGCCACTTTTGATATTATCCCCAACGGTGTAGACTTAAGTCAATTTCCTCAGCGCACAAAAGATCCCGGAGGACATCGACTAATTTTTGTTGGCACTATGGACTACATCGCCAATATTGATGCGGCTCGTTACTTCAGTTTAGAAGTCTTTCCCCAACTGAGACAACATTATCCTGATGTGACACTTGTCCTTGCGGGAGCTAGACCTGCACCCGAAGTTTTAGAATTGACGAAATTACCTGGAATTGAAGTAACGGGACGAGTCCCATCAATGGCAGAATATTTACATCAATCAACTGTTTGTATTGTACCGATGCGAATAGGGTTCGGAATCAAAAACAAAACTTTAGAAGCAATGGCCGCAGGAGTCCCCGTTGTCGCTAGTGATCGCGGTTTAGAAGGACTCGCCGTTGATGGGGCGAATGTCCCGTTACGCGCGTTAAGGGCTAATAAACCGGAAGACTATATCGCCGCCATCAGCCAGTTATTTGAGGATGCTTCTCTCAGACAAAAACTTTCTGAAAATGGACGCAATTTAATCGAGAGGGAATACACTTGGGAACAAGCAGGTCAACGCTATGAACAAGTCCTACTGGCTTAATGGGCATTGATTCTTCTAAACGCAAATAGTAGGGTCAATCAAATTGCAAATTTTTAGCTCGGAAACCCTGGAAAATAGGCGGACAACTGACGATGAACAACAAGTTTCACCGAAGAAATCGAACACCCAAAACCCCACCCCCAATGACGAGAATTTTGTATCGAATTGGATGGCTACGCCCGCAAGCCAAAAGTCGCCCAACGGCAGCACCCCTTCAACAGAGGTTAAAACCTACACGTCGTCGTCAGAGACTCCCCCCACCCCCCCAAAATACTGTCCTCAGTGCGGTATCGAAGAAATGGATGGCTGATGGGGTCGCTTTTACCCTGTTATTTGGGGGATCGACCTTACTCGCCGGAGGGACTTGGTTTAGCTACAATTTGATTGTCGATCCGGATGTGGGGATTTGGCTAAATCAGTTTTTACCCGCTTGGACTCAGATTCCCCTGCAACCCCATGAGGCGATTAAAACTCTGGATGAAGTGCGAATTAGTCTCGAAGAACAAGGACTCAATATTGGAGAGGCTTTATCCTTACCCCAATCTAATTCTCCCCAATATTCTCACAGTTGGTTAGACAATCATCCCTATTTAAACCTGCTCAGACCGTTTTTATTACCCCCGGAAAAGTTAGTTCAAAACTCACCGGATTTGTTGGTTCCGGTGATGAAAAAACGCGAACCTTCTCAAGTTCATCCTTGTCCTACCTTGTGTCAGGAAATTGTGGAACTGCGAGTTTATAAAGCGGTACAGATGCCTTACCAACGTCCGGGAAGTGAGCAGCATTATCGCCTTGTTCATCAACTGGAAGCCAATGGGCCAGCAGAGTCTTTTGTTTTGGCTTCACTGATTGGAAATCGGACGAATCAACAAGGTTCTAATAAACCTCTACCTCTGACGCGCATTCGTCAATTTAGTGGTATGGTTCCTAGCACGGGAGTTTGGTTTAATATGAATGGTGAACGAATCATCGGACAGAAAAAGGTTCCTTATGGAAAGGTGATTCATTACAATCCAACTTATTATTATCTGAGTACAATGTTGGAGTGGAAAAGCCCTGCCGGACAGCAACCCATTTGGGAGCAAGTTACGGGGAGTCGGGAACCTGAATTGCTGATTGAAGAAACGATGGGACTTGAACCCCAATTTAATATTTATCAGGTTAAACCCCGTCGGTTTGTTCCTAATCCGATTCAGCTTGCGGATATTTCTTTAGATGAACAAGTTATTGATAACTATGCTTATCGTAAAGCTTTACGACTGGCTCGTAGTGGGTTATGGTCTGCGGCTTTAGAGTTGATGGAACCTCTGAAGGCGAATCAAGGTTCTAATTCTAATCAATGGCCGGCTTTGGCTCAAGCACAATTGGATTTAATTCGGTTTCATGCCAAAATTACAGAGGCTCAAGCGACGGCTTTATGGGCGAGTCCGACGCAAAAAGTTCTCGCGGGTTTAATTGATGGTCGCTGGACAGAAGCGTTGAATGTGGTACAAAATGAACGGGTGAATTCTAATGAGATTAATACGCTTTTACAGGCTGATGATGGGCGTTTGAGAACTCGGATTCAAGCTGCTTTGGCTGAAAGTCCAGAAGAACCCGATTTACAAGCCTGGGGTGCTTTAATTGTTGCAGCACAAGAGGGACGAAATCGAGCAATGACTTGGTTAGAGGAACAGTCTTTCGCAACGAGTGAAAATAAGATTCGGATTCAAGAATTGTTGGAGTAAAAGAGATTACAGGGGACAGGGGACAGTTATCAGTTATCAGTTATCAGTGACCAGTTATTAGGGGACAGTTGTGTTGGCGACGGGAGGATGTCAATGTTTGAATTTTAATCCCTCATTCCCAAAAAGATTGTTAAAATTTTGAATTTAGACATGGGTAAACCAGTTGAACAGGACGGGTTGACATCAATTCAGAATAGGATTAGGTTTTCTCTTGATGATTTTGAAACTCCCATTGGTCGAATACTGGGTTTCAGTTTGACGGGCTTGATTTTACTCTCCTCCGCAATTTTTGTTATCCAAACTTATCCGATTTCTGAAACTAACCGGAATATTTTAGAGAGAATAGACTCGATCATTTTAATTATTTTTGCGATTGAGTATTCTGTTCGGTTTTGGGTTGCACCCCAGAAAATAAAGTTCTTTTTTAATCCCTTTTCTATTGTTGATTTGCTGGTTATTTTACCCTATTTTTTAGGGTTTTTGAATATTAGCTTTATTAGAGTTTTGCGGTGGTTTAGAATTTTACGCTTGATTCGATTTATGGAGGTTAAAATTTATATTTTTCGTCTACAATCTGAAGATGGAATTATTTTAGCGAGAATTATTTTTACTTTAATAACGATTATTTTTATCTTTTCGGGTCTAATTTATCAAGTGGAAAATCCGGTGAATCCGGATGTATTTGGAACGTTTTTAGACGCGCTCTATTTTTCGGTGGTGACGATGACAACGGTAGGATTTGGTGATGTTGTTCCTCTATCAGAAGCGGGTCGATTTTTAACGATTTTAATGATTTTAACGGGAATTGCTTTGATTCCCTGGCAAGTCGGAGATTTAGTCAAACAATTACTGAAAACAGCTAATAAAGTAGAAATCGTTTGTTCAGGTTGTGGTTTATCAACTCATGATCCTGATGCAATTTATTGTAAACTATGTGGGACTCGACTCAAGCAAAGTTCTTGAAAATTGTGATAAAATAGAGAGGATATGAGTGAGATAGAACGATGAAAGATCCTCAAAAAAATCGAGAGATAGATCCGGTGACGGTCGTTGCAATTATTGTAGCACTTTTGTTTATTCCTCTATTGATTGCGGGCTTTTTCCCTTAACTTGATTGGGACTCAATGCTGTTCAACAGGTGCAACACCCAACCCCTCTCAACGTACAAAAAATTATCGACGACGTTCAGCTAATTTTTGATAAACAGCCCGCAGATTCACTTGGTGATAAGCTAGGGCAACTAAAGTGTGATAAAATAAATCAGCGACTTCCGAAGCAATTGCGATCGCATCATTATCTTTGCAAGCCATCACGACTTCGGCGGATTCTTCACCAATTTTTTTGAGAATTTTATTATCTCCCCCCGCCAATAACTTACAGGTGTAGGAGTCTTCTTTCGGATGATCTCGGCGATCGCAAATCACTTTAAAAACTTCTGACATCATGTGACCCGCGACCTGAACAAATTCTCCTTGTTGTTCAGCAAGTGACTCAGATTCGACTAAAATCAATAAAGATTGACTTTTGGAGTCATATCGTAACTCTGTAATCGTCAGATGAGTTTCAAGGGGTTCAGAAGACTGATTACAGTCATAAATTCGCCCCTCTGTCAAAGTCTTTTGTAGAGAGTCTGGACTCATCCAAACCAGGGTTAAGACTCGACCCTCCAGACTGTCTTGGATGATAGCGGGGATCAAGCCCTGTTCGTTGTAACGAATTTTATCAATTGGGATCAACGGGCTTAAGATAAGGGGTTTTGGCGCAGACATAAGTTGATCGAGTGTAACGAAGAACACCTAACCTGTATAAAATATCATTTTGTCGTCTTCTCTACCTATGATTTAGGATTATCCTCAAATTTTTTGCTATCGAAGCACCTACACAACCCGAACACCAGAATTTAAGGAGATATAAACAGTGGTAACAACTCCATTGCAAACAACCAAGTCCGAAGAAATTTTTACCGCCGCTCAAAAACTGATGCCTGGGGGCGTAAGTTCTCCAGTGCGGGCTTTTAAGTCTGTAGGTGGACAACCCATTGTCTTTGATCGGGTTCAAGGTTCCTATATTTGGGATGTTGATGGTAACAAATATATTGATTACGTCGGGACTTGGGGGCCTGCCATTTGTGGTCATACTCACCCAGAAGTAATTTCTGCGTTGAAAACCGCCCTAGAAAACGGTACCAGTTTCGGAGCGCCCTGTGTTTTAGAAAACATCCTCGCCGAGATGGTGATCGAAGCGGTTCCCAGTATCGAAATGGTGCGGTTTGTTAACTCAGGGACCGAAGCCTGTATGTCAGTTTTGCGGCTAATGAGAGCCTTTACCGGACGGGATAAAATCATTAAATTTGAAGGCTGCTATCATGGTCACGCCGATATGTTCCTGGTGAAAGCGGGTTCGGGTGTGGCCACTCTGGGTTTACCGGACTCTCCCGGTGTTCCTAAAACTGTGACTGAAAACACGCTCACCGCCCCCTACAATGACCTAGAAGCGGTGAAAAAACTCTTTGCTGAAAATCCGGGTGAAATTTCCGGCATTATTCTAGAGCCTGTGGTGGGTAACTCTGGCTTTATTGTTCCTGATGTGGGCTTTTTGGAAGGGTTGCGGCTGTTGACCCAAGAAAATAACGCCCTGTTAGTCTTTGATGAAGTGATGACAGGCTTCCGTATTGCTTACGGCGGCGCCCAGGAACGGTTCGGGGTGACACCTGACCTAACTACGTTGGGGAAAGTCATTGGTGGGGGTTTACCTGTAGGGGCCTATGGCGGACGTCGGGATATTATGTCGATGGTGGCGCCTTCGGGGCCGATGTATCAAGCGGGTACGTTGTCGGGAAATCCCTTAGCGATGACGGCAGGGATTAAAACCCTAGAATTGCTGCAAAAACCGGGAACCTATGAATATCTGGATACCATCACAAAGCGGTTAGCCGATGGGTTGCTGAAAATTGCTGAAGAAACGGGTCACGAGGCTTGTGGCGGTCAAATTAGCGGGATGTTTGGGTTATTCTTTACCTCTGGCCCGGTTCATAATTATGAGGATGCTAAGAAGTCCGATTTAACGAAATTTAGTCGTTTCCATCGGGGAATGCTTGAACATGGCATTTACCTCGCGCCTTCTCAGTTTGAAGCTGGATTTACTTCTATTGCTCATACGGATGATGATATTGACAAGACGTTAGCTGCGGCTAAAGATGTGATGTCAAATCTCTAAATTGAGGGGACAGGTTACAGGGGACAGGTTACAGGGGAGAGGGGGCAGGGGACAGTGATCACTGTTTCCTGTTTCCTGGGTAGAGGGAAATATTTTGAGACTTAGCAATGTTAGGTAAAATTTGGCGATCGCTAAAAAACTGGTTTCAACGACTGTTTGGGAAACGTTCCATATCTAGAAGCCGGGAAAATACGAATAACCCAGAACCCCAAGTGTCTGTTAAACCGTTGAATGATACGGCTTATGAGGCGTTGTTTTTGAAACTATTAGAAGGGGTTGAACAAGGATGGGAACAGGCGCAGGTTTTAGAGTATTTGGGAAACCGAGAGAATGACCGATTTTTCCACTCTTGGTTACAACGGTTTGGGCGAAAGTTAATGGAGTCTCCTTTTTCTCAGCAGGAATTGTCTGAACGGATGATCAAGTTAGGGGAGATTAACGGTGGAGAAGTTGGGAATATTTCAGCAGAATGGGGAGAAAAGCTGCAACAAAAAAACAGTCGTCCTTTGGATGAGGGGGAATATGATCAGATTTTTCAGCAGTTATTAGAAGGGGTGGGTTTGGGGTGGGAAAGTCCACAAATTGAACAGTTTTTTGAGAAGTTAGGAGAACAGGGAAAGCCGGAAATTTGGGTAAACTGGTTGCAGGATTACAAACAACAAGAGTTAACAGCCTCTCGTCCAAATTATGAACAGTCTTCGGCGTTATTACTACTCGGAGAAAAAACGGTTTCCTCTGTCAAATGGCGAGCTTTAGGAGAAATGGCGATCGCGATGGGAAACGAACTTCTAGAAAAGCAAAATCGGGAATCGATTTGGGAATATGCCGGAGCAGATCGAGTGGAATAATGGGCAGGTTTTTGAGCCTTTCAACCTTTTTTTTAACCCGCCCCCATGCTTACCGATAATTGGTAAATTGCAACGCCACTGGAAGATCTTCTTGCTTCAAGCGTTGAATAATTTCTTGTAACTCATCTTTAGATTTAGCGGAAACCCTGACTGCATCTCCTTGAATAGAAGGCTGAACCTTTTTAAATTCATCCTTAATCAGTTTGGTAATTTGTTTAGCGATGTCTTTGTCAATTCCGCGTTTGAGTTTGATTTCTTGTCGCACGCGGTTTCCACTGGCTGACTCAATTTTACCATAATCAAAGATTTTCAAAGAGAGATTACGTTTAGCCGTTTTAGTTTGTAAAACCGTATGAACCGCATCTAAAGTAAACTCACTGCTAGTATTAACAGTAATCGCATCCTCCCCTAATTCTAGAGTGGTATTGGTATCTTTGAGGTCGTAGCGGCTGTTAATTTCCCGCATCGCTTGGTCAATTGCGTTGACTAATTCTTGACGGTCAAAATCGCTGACGATATCAAAAGATGAAGTAGAAGCCATAACTCTTTATTGTTGGTAACACACAAAAACCCGAACATCACAAACCGATTAACCCAACTGATTAACGGTGAGTAAACTCAGGATAAATAACAGGGCGATACAAGTTGAACCCACTGCAAACATTAAAGAACGGGCGAGGGCAATATTTAAAATATAAAACACAGAATAGAATAGCCGAGCGACGAGAAAAATAATCGCACTGAGGGCTGCTAATTGTGAATCCTGTCCCGTTACATAAGCGCATAATGCAGCCGCAGAAAACAGCATAAACGCCTCAAAAGAATTTTGGTGCGCCCAAGTCGCCCGTTGAGCAAAAGGGGGCAATTTATCAAACATGGCTCTTGGGGCGTTCATATCATAGCCAACATATAATCGACCATAGGCGACGACCAAAAAAGGCAAATAAACTAACACAAAAGCCCCAAAAATAGCATCAACTAGAATTGCCTGGGTGGGCAGTTCCAAAATCCCCATTAATTTAGTTTCCTCATCTAATCAAAGTAGAATAATGTGACAATTTTGCGCTGATTTTCAGCCTCCTCACAAGTTGTTAGCAAAGTTTGGCTATCGTGAAACGCAAAACAAATTAACTGCTGACACCGAGAAATAATCTCTTGATTACACAGAGAACTGGCTTCAGCCAGAGACAATGTATCCCCTTTGGGATTTTCAACCAAATGGATCACTTGTTCAAGTTGTAGGCGAGACTCTCGGGGTTGACGATCCATACTTTGAGGTAAAATCACCGTCAACAAATTCGGATCGGCTCGCATCGCCCCTCGGATGGCGGCGGAATTTGTACCCGTTGCACCCGATGTAATAATATGATTGCCCCCCAATGCTAGGGCATAGGTCATCAGTTCGATGAGGTTCTGATGAGTCAGGGGAACATGACGAGATCCCAGCACAGCAATTCGCTTGGAACCTGTTTGCTGGATAGCTGCGAGTTCTTCTAGAAATTCATCTACTCTGGGCAGATCGATAGATTGGCTCAAGGATAGTTTAATCGTATAGCAAGACAACCCTGTAGATTGTAGCAAATGAAGTCGCAATTTTTCGATTTCGCTCACACCATCTTCAGAGTTAGTCAGATAGTGTTACTCGTTGACTGGGGTTTCGGGGCTGTTAACCTCTGTCCCCGATGGCAGATCCATTGTTGTCCAGGCTTGTTTTTGGGGTGAAGCGGCATAGTAACCGGATAAATTTTGTTGCGGTTTAGCCGAATTAACCACTAAACCTAAAATATTATGTCGAGAGAGTTTGAGGGATTCTAGGGCTTGATTTAAGAGGTTTTTATCGGTTTTTTTCAAGCGAACAACTAATAATAATCCGTCAGTATGCGGGGCTAAGATTTTACTATCAACCACATCGGTACAGGGGGGTGTATCATAAATTACCCAATCATAATGAGAGCAGAATAAATTCATTAAACTTCTCATTTTATTAGAAGAAAGCAGTTTAGTAGGATCGGGGGGAATTTGTCCTGCAGTTAAGACAAATAAATTTTCCCAAAGGGGGACTTTTTGAATCACTTCATCTGGGTCAACATCGGTATTAATTAAATTGCTGAGTCCGAATTCATTGGCTAAGTTAAATTGAGTATGAACTTGAGGGAGTCGTAAGTTTGCATCGACTAATAACACCCGATTTCCCATAGCAGCAGCAGCTTGAGCGAGGTGAACCGCAATAGTTGATTTTCCATCCCCTTGAGAGGGAGAACTAATCGTAAAAGATTTAATCGGAGTATCAGAACTAAGAAAACCAATATTGGTACAAAGAGTCCGAAAAGATTCGAGGAACGGCAAGAAACTATAGCCTAAAATTAAGGGAATTGAGGTTTCATCAATCCCGATATGATCACGGCTTGTCAGTTGAGTTTGAATTGAGAGAGCTTGCCAGTCTTTGAGCTTTTTATTGTTGGGAATTACACCCAAAATAGGACGTTTTGTTTTATCTTTAACATCTTCATCCGAGTAGAAAACATTATCCAAACGTTCCAGAAGGAATGCAACAGCAACTCCCCCAGCTAAACCCCCTAAAATTCCCATCATAATTTGATTGACAAGATTAGAAGCGGGTGCGCCTGGACGACTAGGAGGGGCTAAAACTTGCCAGGGAACTTCGGTTTGAGCGCCTTCAATTTGCAGGGATTCTCGTTTTTCTAAAAAGCGGTTTAGACTATTGGTGGCAATATTTAAATCCCGTTGTAAGTCTGTGTATTGACGGTCTAAGGTCGGCATTTGTTCAAGCTGACGCAGAACTTGTTCTTGAGCTTGAGAAACGGCATTTAAACGGACTTGTAATAATAATAATTCATTGGCGACAGCCGCCACTTGAGAGCCTAAAACCTGTTGGGCTTCTTGACGAACTAAGGGGAGTAAATTCTGACGTTGATTCAGTAAATTTTGAATGGGAGCGCTATTAGAACGATAGCGGGTTGATTCTATAGCAATTAAGGTTTCAATTTGTCGAATTTGAGAGATTAATTGTTGATAATTTGCCGAAGCATTTAAAGCGGCGAGCGCTCCTTCATCTTGTTGCAGGATAGAATAGCGGGTTTGTACTTCGACTAATTGTTTTTGAAGTTCAAATTTTTGAGCGGATAAATTTTCAGCTTGGCTAGAAAGTTTTTGAGCTTGAGTTTGGGGATCGATAAAGTTATATTGCTGTCGAAATCGTTCCAGTCGGGCTTGCAGGGTATCGACTCTATCGATTAATTCGGGTAATTGTTCATCAACAAATTGGAGTCCTTGGCGGAGATTAGTTTGTTGTTCTTGGAGAGAATATCTTAAATAACCAATGGCTAATTGATCGAGTACAAATTTAACCCGATTTGGATTATAATCTTGATAACGAACCGTTAAAATTTTGGTTTCTCCCTGTCGAAATATTGATAACCGACTGACAATTGAACCATAATTTAATTCAGGATATTCTTGAGCAATGCCGTTTTCAATAATTTTACTAATCAGTTGTGGGCTTCTTAAAATTTGGATTTGAGTGTCATAATCTAAAGATGTTTCTTTAACTCGTCCACCATAACTATTGGTGAGTCCAGCCAGTTTGTCTGACGTTTTGACAGGTTCAACTAAAAGCTGAAAACTCGATTGATAAACAACAGGTTTTCTAATAGCCTGTAATGTGGTTCCTGCTGCGACAGCAAAGGCGATACTGGTAATTACTAAAATACGACGTTGAATAATCGCAAAAATTTGACCCAAATTACCTGCTTCTTCTTCTCCGGGAGGACTCATTTGAGTTGGAGAAAAAAACGGGAGAGGCGGTGGAGATTTTTCAGATTTTGAGGAGATCATTTTTTCTGAGTGTGATGGAGTAGCCATAGGAAAAAAGGTTGAGTAAAATTTAATTCAATCTTAAAAGTTCTGAAAAATATTCTTCACCCGGGTTGATGAATATTCCGAAATCAAGGCTATTAAAATAAACGATTCAGCAGTTGTAAAATAATTCCAAAGGGTGAGGTCGCTGAGAGGACATTACTCAAGTTATCGGAGAGTTTATTTAATCCTGTAGGTCGAACGACAATAATATCGTTATTGCGAAGGGTTGGGTTATTGGCTTCTCCAATTCCTTCAGCAAAATTAATACTAATATCTCGTTTTTCTACCGTTCCATCCGGTGCTAAACGAATCAGTTCGACTGAGCCTTCAAAAGCTCGATTATTAAAGCCTCCTGCTGCTAAAATAGCTTGACTCAAAGGCGTATTCGGTGGCACATCTAACAAACCGGGACGCACCACTTCCCCAACAAAATTAACTTTAATTGTATTCGGAGATAGGGTACTACGAGCCAAATCATTAACTTCATTGGGGGTGAGGGTATCGGCGGTGGGTATCATCACAGTATCCCCATTTTTTAAGATCACATCCTGACGTAAATCTCCTTGTTGAATTAAAGCAAATAAATTCACATTAATCCTTTCTTCAGTGCCATTGAGGTTAATTCGTCTGACCTGAATTTGCCGTAAATTCGCAGAAGAAGTAATTCCGCCTGCTTGTTGAATAGCTTGAGTTACAGTTAGAAATCCCCCACTCGAAGTCTCTGCGGTTAAGGTATAAGGCCCCGGACGAACCACTTCCCCAACAATTGCCACTTTCATTGGTTTTGATTCGGATGAATACAAGTTATTATTCACCAATTTTTGAGATTCTGCTAAATCGATACTGGTGAGTGTTGGAATAATAATAGTATCCCCATTTTTTAAGATCACATCCTGACGTAAATCTCCCCCTTGTAATAGTGCAAATAAATCCACATCAATCACTTGTTCTTGGCTATTTCCAAGTGGACGACGCACTTGAACCTGACGTAAATTAGCCGTTGAAGTAATTCCCCCTGCTTCTTGAATCGCACGAGTTACTGTTAGAACCGCACCGCCACTTCCGGTTTGTAAAGTGTATGAACCCGGTTGAAACACTTCTCCCACAATAGCAATTTTAGCCGGGAGAGGTTCTGTTGGGTAAAGATTATTATTCGCCAGTTGGGGTGCTTCTGTTAAGTCTACTCTAGTTAAGGTTGGAATGACAATTCTATCTCCATCTCTTAAAGTTAAATCCTGACGTAAATCCCCTGTTTGAAATAAATCCCAAAGATTAACAGCAATAATTTGTTCACGCCCAGAACTCAATCTACGTTGAACTTTAACCTCTCTTAAATTAGCAGATTGAGTAATTCCTCCGGCTTGTTGAATGGCTTCAGTAATTGTGGGAAATTGAGTCGGATTCACTCGCAAGGGTAAAGCATAAGCACCCGGACGAGTCACTTCTCCTGCGACTGCAATATTAAGAGGTCGAGCCGAGACTAAGGTCACAGTAACAGTCGGACTTTTCATGGTTTGAGAAAACCGAGCTTCTAGGTTTCTCTCCAGTTGTTGAACCGTCATTCCCGCCACTCTAAATTGACCTAAAAGGGGCATATTAATAAAACCATTAGTTGAGATAATATATTCTCCATTATGTTCCGGAAAGTTAGCTACAAAAACAATAATCCGATCTCCACCCCCTAGAGTATAATCGGTGTTTTCTGCCACTTGAATTGCTTGAATTGTGGCTGCTGTACTCCTTGAAAGTGGGGGCGATGAGGCGTTAATTTGAGACGGATTATTTCTGGATGTACTGGCAGCTTGAGTGAGGTTTGGGGCTTTTCCTCGACTGACTAAAGCTTGATAGACAAAAGCGGATACTTCTGCTAAAGTTGCACTTTTATTGGGGTTTAAAACCCGGATATTGGGATAGTTAACAACTAAACGATTTTCTGTAGCAGCCGCGACTTGACTTAAATTTGATTTAGGAATATTATGAGCATCAATGAAGTAACGGTTCAAGGTCTCGGGTGCAATTTGACGAGATTGTAAATTTAAGAGTTGAACCAATATTACTAAAGCATTGATCCGAGAAATTGGTTGATCTGGATCAGGATTTTGTGGTAAGGGATCAACTCCAAAAGCATTTTTAAGAATGGAGGAAAATTGGGCTTGTGTAACAAATTGATCCGGCTGAATTGTCGTTCCATCAATTGGAGGAATAATACCCCGCAGCACTAAAGGTTCAATGAAACCTCGCGCCCAATGTTGTTGAATGGGGTTAAAAGCAATGTCCTGTTGAGTGGAAACGGCAACTGATGAAAATAGATGGGGCGAAGAATCGGATGCCGCAGCAAATAGAGGATATTTCTCTTGAAAAACCGTTGCATAAACACCTGATTGTTCAGATGTAAAAATCGCCAACGTTAATACAGTCAGGATTGAGACACGCATGAATATTGATCGGGTGCTTAATTGATGTAGTGATAAATAATCGAGATCAAAAAGGGGAAATAAAAGCGGATTTTCCTCAACCAATATTACCCCTAAAACATCAACGATTATGAGACCATACTATGTACCTCTACAAACCGTTTATTACTCATCAGGACATCTGTAAAATTACTATTGTCTCATCCGGACGACCGTAAAATTACCCGTATATTGGGGCAGTGTGCTGAAGTAAAATTCTGCTCGAACTCACATGAACTTCTGTGTAATTTCGAGTTGGGGGGCTTGATGTTGCTACTTCAGATTACAAAATACTGAATTGATTATGAGTCTGGTTAATAATTCCGCCCTCAGTTGTATTGCAACCGCCGTCGGCTGTACGCTGACAGGTATGGCGGTCAATGAACATTTTAATCAACCCAATCAGACTAATTCGCTGAAACTTGGTGTCCAGCAAAATTCTTTGATGAATGCTGAGGATTTAATGCTTGCAGCTTCAAAGGGAGTTGAACAGTCTGTTGCGCCACCCGGACAAATGTTCACTTCAAATTTAACACCAACAGTTGAAGAAAATGAGTTTTCTAAGCTTCTTTCTCGGGAGCCGAAAATTTGGCAACAGTCTCCACTTGATATTGGTAATTTGGTGGTTACATCTCGTCCACAGCCAAGAATAGTTAAACCTGATGTTCTGTCTGTGGGAAATCTCAGCAAGGAGTTTTTTCCCAACTACTTAAATTTTGATCAAGAGGGTGAAGCACCCCAAAAAATTGAATGGGTAATGGCAGAATTACCAGAGCCAGAAATGATTAATGAAAGGGTTTCTCTCTCGGATTTTCCATCCGGGTTAGTGCCTGTTCCTGTTGCACCTCCTTTGTTTGAGGGTGAAGCAATAGCGGCATATATTGTTGAACCTGAACCCTTAATCAGCAATAATTTTGAGAGAATTGATTCAAATTATAACGTTCTTCAAGAGCAAATACCGAGCCGTTCTCCTGCTGAATATATTGTTGAACCTCAAGCCCAGTTGAGAGATTATTCATCAGCTTCAATGCCTGAATTTTCAGTTTCAGATTCAGCTAAACTAGCGGCTCAATATATCGTTGAACCTCGAACAATAATAGCAAATTTTACAAGTCAAGAAGCCCCGGAAATTTCATCAACAATATCGTCAGACAGTTTGGCAGAATTTGACAGTTTGAATGATCTTAAAGCTTCAATACCTAATCGACCCCAGACAGCGTTAACATCTACCGTTTATTCTCCGACATCAGCGACTCAAGCGAAAGCAACATCACCACAAAAATGGGTTAAACCTGAACAAATTATCTCACAAATTGAGCCAGATGAGCAGGTTTATTCTATGAATTTTACACCTCAAAATGATCAAACTCATGCAGAGATTAATATTAATCGAGTAGACAATAAACCTTCATTCATTATTGCTGTTGACTCTGAGTTTGAGATCGCTTCAGAATTCAAAACTGAAGAATTAGAAACAGAAAGTCAGCCAATGCCAAGTTTATTAAAAAAACTTGTTGAATCTTACAGTGGGTCATCAGATATTATACATGATATCAAAGTTTCTCCCTCTCCTCTAGGGCCATCTCCCTCTAAGTTTGCTCGTCAATAAGTCGGCTATCAATTTATAACCTAGACTCTACTTAACTTCCAACATATTAAGGAGGGAAAAGTAGAGTTTTTTATTGTGTTTTTTTTTGATAAATATAAAGGTTTGATAAAGGTCAATCCACATCAGCTTTACAAAACTAGGGGATTTGTAAAAGTATTAAGTGTGACTCCGGATAAAAACTTATTTTTCTGTAAAAAGGAGCGTAAACACCCTTCATTTTTAGCGTGATTAGGCTTGTTTTCAGTTCTAATTCAATCAGTATTTATGATCCAAAATACAACAGAGTTAATTATTGAATCCGGTCAAATCGAGCGTCAATATTGGCAAGATTTATGGCGATATCGAGAGTTATTTTATTTTCTATCTTGGCGGGATGTTCTAGTCCGTTATAAGCAAACCGTTATTGGGATGGCTTGGGCATTAATTCGACCCTTTTTAGGAATGGTTGTGTTTACTGTTGTCTTTGGGAAAATTGCCCAACTTCCCTCAGATGGGGTTCCATACCCAATTTTAGTTTTTGCAGGTATGCTTCCCTGGCAGTTTTTTGCAACTTCTCTCACAAACTGTAGTAATAGTTTAGTGGGGAATGCAAATTTAATTTCAAAAATCTATTTTCCACGATTAATTGTTCCTGTGAGTGCCGTTGTAGTGAGTTTTGTAGATTTTCTAGTTTCTGGAATCATTTTATTAGGATTAATGGCTTGGTATAACTTCATTCCAAGCTGGCGAATTATAACACTGCCGTTATTTATTGGGATTGCCTTTCTAGCTTCAATTGGGAGCGGATTATGGTTTGCTTCTTTGAATGTTAAGTATCGTGATTTTCGCTATGTTGTGCCATTTGTGGTACAGTTTGGTCAGTATATTTCGCCTGTTGGGTTTAGTAGTAGTATTGTTCCGGATGACTTAAAATTGATCTATCATCTCAATCCTTTAGTTGGGGTAATTGATGGTTTTCGCTGGGCAATTATTGGTGGAGAAAGTCAGATGTATTGGCAAGGGTTTCTTTTGTCAATTGGATTAGTTTTGCTCATCTTTTTGACTGGAATTTGGTATTTCAGAAAAACTGAACGGACTTTCGCAGATGTGATTTAAAATTTAAAAAAGTTCCACATTTTCCGGAAAAGTTTATCAAACTTAGTATTTAGGGATTAGTCATTCTTCACACCTATGTCTGAGCAAATTATTCAGGTCGAAAACTTAGGCAAAAAATATATCATTGGTCATCAAAAACAAGAGCGTTATACAACACTTAGAGACAAACTTGCAAATGGAACTAAGTCTTTTAGAGAAAATTTTATCAAGTCTTTCAACCCCAAAACAAAGGAGCCAAGCCTTGAAGAATACTGGGCATTAAAAGACATCTCTTTTGAAATCAAAACAGGGGATAGGGTGGGAGTTATCGGTCGCAACGGAGCCGGAAAATCAACTTTGTTAAAAATTCTCAGTCGAATTACAGAACCCACTCAAGGCAGAATTAAAATTAAAGGCAGAGTTGCCAGTTTATTAGAAGTTGGGACGGGTTTTCACCCAGAACTTACAGGTCGAGAGAATATTTTTCTCAATGGTGCAATTTTAGGGATGAGTAAAGCAGAAATTAAGCAAAAGTTTGATGAAATTGTTGCATTTTCTGAAGTCGAAAAGTATATCGATACACCTGTTAAAAAATATTCTTCAGGAATGCGAGTTCGTCTAGCTTTTGCCGTTGCAGCCCATTTAGAACCGGAGATTTTAGTCGTAGATGAAGTCTTAGCGGTGGGGGATATTGCTTTTCAAAATAAATGTATTGGAAAAATGGAGGATATTACCGAAAATCAAGGACGAACGGTGTTATTTGTGAGCCATCAAATGGCGGCTGTTCGCAAACTTTGTAACATTGGTTATTGGTTAGAGGGAGGAAGATTGCGAGATAGTGGGTTAGTTAATGATATTGTTGATGGCTATGAACAGGAGACAATTCATCGAGCTAAGACTCAGTTTAATCGTAAAATTGTTAATTCTGAATATGGACTTGAACTCCATAGTATTGATGCTTTTATCGAAGAAAATGAAAACACATCAACCCTCAAAATAGAAGTCAAGGGTTATGCTCAACAGCAAATTTCTCGTTTAGCCGTAGCCGTTCAAATTACGACTTCTGATGGTGTCTTAATTTCTAATATTTGGCCTCGCATGGCTAACTCATTTTTAGATAATATTCAAGGGAATTGGAATTGTATGTTTAAATATCAAGATATTACTCGATATTTAGGTGGAGGTGACTATTTAGTTAATCTAATAGTTAGTCAGCCAGGAATCGGCATTATTTTGAAAGTTGAAGATGCAGCAATGATCACGATTCCGCCAGTGGATATCTATGGTGCGGGTAACTATTTTTCTTGGCGTCAACATGGAATTGTTCCACTATCTGTTCAATTTTCTTCTAGTCAAGGATAACCTAAATCGATAATCATTAATTAATACAATCAATTATGACTTTAAACAAAACTTACATCATTTGTTCAACAATGAGGAGTGGAAGCACCCTCTTGTGTGATTTACTAACAAACACAAAATTGGTGGGTAAACCTCAAGAATTTTTCCTAAAAAAGTGGGAAGAAAAAAGTAAACTTTATTCGATCAATTATCCAGAATATCTTCAAAAAACCCTAGAGTTATTTGCATCTTCTAATGGGGTTAGCGGTGTCAAGTTAATGTGGTGTACCTGTGAAGAAGTTCTTCAAAGACTGCGTAAAAGTAATGAGCATACATCTCAGTCTGATTTAGAACTTTTAGAACAAATTTTTCCCAATCTTCAGTTTATTTTTATTTCTCGCCGTCATAAACTTCGTCAAGCTATCTCTTTAGCTCGTTCTGTGAAAACAAAACAATGGAATAAATATCAGGATAGTCAAAACCCTGGAAAAGCTTCATTTAATCGATACGGTAATATCTCTAACTCCAAGAAAAATCCTTATCCTTATATTAGTCCAGGAAGTTTAGAGATTTATCTTGCTCAGATTCAAAAAGATGAGAGTGCTTGGTTTAAATTTTTTGAAGAAAATAATATTGAACCACAAATTATGATCTATGAAGAACTGGAGCAAAATAAACAAAAGCATATTGCTCATCTTCTTCAGTTTTTAGACGTTCCCGTTTCAGAGAACTTAAAAATAGATTCATCATTTCAAAAACAAGCTGATTTTTACACAGAGCTTTTGATTTTGCACTATCGTATCTTTACTTTGATCAAAAAGCGAGTTCCTCGCTGGATTTTGCAAATTTTATATGAAATTAAATATCGATTTCAAAAATCGGTTTCAACTCAAAAAGGTTGATTTTAATCAATTAAAACTAAACTTAAGGAGGATTGTAAGATGAAATTAGCATACTTTGGACATCATAAATCAGGTTCAACTTGGATTGAAACTTTAATTAAGCAAGCCTGTTATCAAATTAATCTTAAACCTAAAGTTGCCAGTAACCCAAAACTACTTAATTATGATTTAGAGAAGTATTTTACTCAGAATAACCTTGATTTACTGTGTTATACGAATGCAGATATTCACCTGGTAAAACCCATATTAGAAAGTATTAAAGGCTTCCATGTTATTCGAGATCCCAGAGATATTATTGTTTCTGCATACTTTTCTCATAAATATAGTCATTCTACCCAATCTTGGCCTGAATTAAACGATTATCGAAAAGAGTTAGAACAGTTACCTAAAGAAAAAGGCTTACTGTTTGTGATGGAATATCTATCTTGTATGAAAGTTGATGGAGTGGAATTAAATATTTTTGGACAAATGCAGGAATGGAACTATAATTTACCAAATATTCTAGAAATTAAATTTGAAGAAATGATTAAGAATCCCTATCATAAGTTTCTGGATATTTTGCAGTTTTTAGACTTATTAGATGACTCTCCTTATATTTCAGTTAAATCATTATCTTCATCTCTTGTAGCTGAGACTGTTAAGCGAGGAATGAAAAAAATAAATCCTTCTTTGAAGCAGAAGATCAGTTTCAACTCAAAGCTATATGCTTGGCAAGCTTTAAATATTGTCTATGAACATGATTTTTCCAGATATGCTAGGGGCAGAAAACCAGGAAAAGAAGACATAAAATCTCACAACAGAAAAGGAATTTCAGGAGATTGGAAAAATCATTTTGAAGAAGAACATAAACAGTTTTTTAAAGAAAAATATGGTTCACTGTTGGTTCAGCTTAACTATGAAAAAAACAATGATTGGTAAAGCTTTTAAGAGTGATTCTAAAATGAATATTTGTATTGTCACTCCGCACTATGCAACTCTCAATGTAGTTAATAGTGGAATTGCTAATCATTTCTATGAGTTAGCACAGGGATTAAGTCAGCTTGGTCATCAAGTTCATGTTTTATTTGTCACTGATCAAAAATTAACAAAGGAGGATATACTTGCAGAAGTTCTAGACAATCAAAAGAGTAAAATTTATCTTCATCCTATTTCAATTAAGTTACCAAATTGGATGGAAAGATTATTTCAAGGGAAATGGGCGCAAAAATTACTACTGAAAAAAATATGGACTGTTTTACAGACGAAAAAAACCTTAAATCAGCTTGTTAAAAAACATAATATTGATGTAATTGAAACAACGAGTTATGATTTTCTCTGTTTGGCTTATTTATTCAAAAATAATCGTCCACTCATTGTAACGAGGGTTTCAACAACGCTCAGACAAATTAATCGCGATCATTATGAATTTGCATCAAGAGCGATTAAAATAATCTCTTGGTTAGAAGGTTTAATGATTCGTTTTAGCGATCACCTAACCACACATACACTAGCTCATCGGGATGAAATTTGTAATGACTTCAAAATTAATCCGAAGCGTTTTAAGATTATTCCTCATGGAATTAAAATTCCAGAAAATATCACTCTAGAAAAACCAGATCAAGATCCCGAAAAAATTAAAATTCTCTATGTAGGACGTTTTGAATATCGGAAAGGAATAGATATTTTACTAGAAGCAATTCCCCTAGTTTTAGAAAAAATGAATAATATTTATTTTACTCTCGTCGGTAACGATGCAGAGAATACTTATCAACATAACTTTCAAAAAATATGGGGAATTAAATTTAATCTTTGTGTGACCTTTGCTGGAAAAGTTAACTCAGATCAGTTACATACAATGTATCAAGAATGTGACTTATTTGTTGCTCCTTCTCGTTATGAATCTTTTGGTTTAATTTATGTAGAAGCGATGAGTTATGGAAAAGCTGTCATTGGTTGTCGATCAGGGGGAATTCATGAAGTTATTGAAGAAAAAATAACAGGGTTACTTGCTCAACCTGGTGACTCTAAAGACTTAGCTGAAAAGATTTTAAAACTTGCTGCTGATGCTAATTTGCGTTATCAAATGGGTCAACAGGGTCGCCTACGAGTTGAACGGCTTTTTAGTCGAGAACAAATGGCTAAACAAACAATTCAAAACTACTCAGTGATTTTGCCATGAAACCAACTATTAGTGTCATTATCTGTACGCACAATCCTCGATCCAATTATATTAATAGAGTTTTAGAAGCTTTAAAATCTCAAACTTTCCCCTTAGAAAAATGGGAACTCTTACTGATTGATAATGCTAGTCATAAACTGCTTTCCTCAGAAATTGATTTAAGTTGGCATCCAAATGCTCGTCATATTCGAGAGGAAAAAATAGGGTTAACAAATGCCAGATTGCGAGGTTTTCAAGAAGCAAATGCAGAAATATTTGTCTTTGCAGATGATGATAATGTTCTCGACCCCGATTATCTGCAAAATGTAGTTGATATCTTACAACAGTATCTTGATTTAGGAGCAATAGGAGGAAAATCTATTCCTGAGTTTGAAGTCACGCCAGAACCCTGGTTTTCTGAGGTGAATGTGAGTCTCGGATGTCGTGATTTAGGGGATGAGATTCAGATTGATTTTTGGAATAAAACATCTACTGAAATCACTCCAGAAACTCGACAATATCCAAAATTTTCTCCGATTGGGTCGGGGTTAGTTCTCAGACGAGAAGCGGCAGAAAAATATACTCAATATGTGACGAATAACCGTCATAGATTGGCTTTAGGTCGTACTGGAAAGCAATTAACTTCAGGAGAAGACAATGATATTATCTTGACACTTTTAGAAGCAGGTTGGGCTATAGGTTATTTTCCTCAACTCAAATTAACTCACTTAATTTCTGCAACACGTTTAACAAAAAACTATCTTGCTCGTTTGAATCGTGCTTTGTTGCGATCTTGGGTTCAGGTCTTAGATATACATGGTATTCGACCGTGGAAAAAGATACCTCAATGGACAGTTTTTCCGCGAAAATTTAGAGCCTTTTTTAATTATAAACCCTGGACAAACCCGGTTTCATATATTCGCTGGCAAGGTGCTTGTGGACTTTTTGAGGGACGAGCAAAACTACTCTAAGGACTCTTTGAAACATGACTTTAAACAGGAAGCAAAACAGACTCAGACAAATTGCCAAAGACTTAAAGCTTGGTGTTCTTATTTATCGATTTTACTATGCTCCAAAAGGCTTTATAGAGGTCTGTTTTCGGTGGGGGGCAATTAATATGGCTCTCACAAATCGCGGTAAACGGCAAATGGAAAAAGCTGTGTTTCGTTTAAAAACTGTCGAAGTTAATCCTTCAGTTGAACCCCTAAAAATATATTTTCTAAGCGGGAAAAAATATTGGTATCAAACTTGTTTTTGTGCTTATTCAATGATGCAAAAATCTCACCTTAGTTTACAACCTATTATTTATGATGATGGTACATTAGAACAACAATATCAAGATGAAATTATTCGCATTTTTCCTAATGCTAATATTGTTTCACTCCAAAGTATTGAAGCTCACCTAGATGAATACTTACCGAAGAAGAAATTTCCTTTTTTAAGAGAGCGACGCCTACAACAGCCTTTATTAAGAAAGTTAACAGACTTTCATGTAGGTTCTTCTGGATGGAAGTTATTTTTAGACTCTGATATGCTCTTTTTTAAGACACCAACTTTTCTTTTAAACTGGCTTCAATCTCCTCAGCAACCATGCTATATGGTTGATCTTGCAAACTATTATGGATATTCTAATGAAATCATGGTTTCTTTAACACAATCCAAAATACCAGACCTCGTTAATATTGGAATATTAGGATTAAAAAGTGAAGACCTTGATTGGGAAAAATTTGAATTTTGGCTTAAAACGTTACTCGAAAAAGAAGGGACTCACTATAATATCACGCAAGGAATGACAGCAATGTTTTTAGCTGATAAAAGTTGTGCGATCGCTCCATCTAAAGATTATCTTTTAATGCCAAATTATCAAGAAACTTTGAACCCTAAAGCAATTCTTCATCACTATGTAGCTGATTCTAAACCCTGGTATTTCCGATACGCCTGGAAACATATAGTTTCTCAGTAAGATAAATTTCATGTTGTTTTTTGAGGAGACTAAATAATGAGCGATAACAAAATTATACAAGGATTATGGATTAAAGGCGAACTTTCATTGATGGAACAGCTTTCTATCAAGTCCTTTTTAGCAAATAACCATGAATATCATTTGTATGTTTATGATGATGTCAAAAATATTCCAGAAGGTACTGTAATCAAAGATGGAAATAAAATTTTACCCGAAGATCGAATTTTTACTTATCAGTCTGGATGGGGTAAAGGAGGCTATTCAGGTTTTGCCAACCTTTTTAGATATCATCTTTTGAATGCTAAAGGGGGTTGGTGGGTTGATACTGACATTATTTGTCTCAAACCTTTTGATTTTAATTGTGAGTATGTGATTTCATCAAGCTATGAGGGAAAATGGGGAGAAGTTGCCAATAACTGTGTATTAAAACTCCCAAAAGAGAGTGAGTTTACAAAATATTTAGTTGAAGAAAGTGACAAAAAAGATCCAAGCCTAGTGACCTTCGGAGAGACAGGCCCTCATTTAATTCAAAAAGCAGTCAAAAAATTTAACTATCAACATTATATCGTTTCATATCAAACCTTTTGCCCAATTACCTGGAGAGCTGTAAAAAAAATAGTTTATCCACATCAACCAATGACTATGGAAAGACTGACTACACAAGTAAAAGATGTCATTCGACCTTTGATTAAACCTAAAACTAGATTAGAAAGAATTACTAAAAATAGCTATGCTGTTCATTTATGGAATGAAATTTGGCGACATGAAAAGCTTGATAAGAATGGAGTATATGATCAAAATTGTCTTTATGAACGCCTACAACATAAATATATGTAGATTTATACATCTTGCTAATTAATAACATTGACTTTGAGTTAGATAATAATTGGAGTGATGATGAACCCCCGAGTCTCTATTCTTATTCCTTGTTATAATTGTGAAAGTTGGTTAGCTACCACCTTAGAATCAGCTTTAGCACAAACTTGGCCCAACACAGAAATTATCATTATTGATGATGGTTCTACAGATAATAGTTTAGCTGTTGCTAAAAATTATGAATCATCAACTGTTAAAGTCATTCGTCAGGAAAATCAAGGTCAAAGTGCAGCAGAAAATCGAGCTTTACAAGAAGCTCAAGGAGACTTTATTCAGTATTTAGATGCTGATGATCTTTTGTTTTCTGATAAAATTGAGAAGCAAATTCAACTTTTAGGTGATAGCAATTCTGAATTTGTAGCAGCAGGAGAATGGTCAAGATTTTACAATTCACCTGAAGAAGCTTTATTTATTCCTCAACCGCTTTGGGCTGACTTTGACCCTGTTAACTGGCTCATTTGTGCCTGGGAAAATCACTACATGATGCACGGCTCTGCATGGTTAATTCCTCGCAAAATAGCAGAAAAAGCAGGGAGTTGGGATGAAAGATTATCTCTCATTAATGACTTTGATTACTTCAGCAGAATTTTACTGGCAAGTCAAGGTGTGAAATTTTGTTGGGGGGCTAAAACCTATTACAGATCAGGGAACTCAGGAAGTTTAAGCGGCTCAAAATCTCGTTCCGCTTGGGAATCTGCGTTTTTATCTTTAGACAAAGGTACGAGCAATCTTTTAGTAAGAGAAAATAGCCCTCGCACACGTCATGCTTGTGCCACAGTCTTCCAACGTTTTATTTATGAAGTCTATCCAGATGTTTCAGACTTAGCACAAAAAGCTGAAGCCAAAGTTCAGCAATTTGGCGGATCTAATCTCAAGCCTATAGGCGGGCCAATGTTTCAATATTTGTCTCATTTTTTAGGTTGGAAACAAGCGAAACAAATTCAAAACATGGTGTATAAATACGGTTATGCTGAAGCAGCTTTAGGGTGGAAAATTGCCAAACTTAAACAAAGGCTTATTTATCGTTTTAGTCTAAATAAAGTTTAGTTCTTGTTTTCTCAATTTCATTTAATAACGCGCAATATACTGGAAACAATAATTATAATTATGGCAAGAATTTTAATTTTAATTGGTGGTCATCTTTGCACCGCACCTCGCCCCCAAAAAGAAGCCGATGCCTTAGTCGCAGCCGGACACGAAGTCACTGTGCGAGGTTTCTGGTTTGACCCCGAACTGGTACAACGCGATCGCTTAATTCTTACTCAAAAAAACTGGGAATTTTTACCCATTATTGACTTTCAACCTCATCATAAAATCAACAATTTTAAAGTCAGGCTAGAAGCTAGAATCGCCAAAGAAAAATATCAAAAATTAGGTATATTTTCACCTTATTTATTAGGTTATGGCACTACTGCCATGCTAAGAGTTGCCCGTCAAACGAAAGCTGATTTAACAATTGTTCATTCTGAAGTTGGACTTTGGGTAGGAAATAAACTTTTAGATGAAGGTTTTCGTGTCGGAGTTGATTTTGAAGATTGGTTTTCAGAAGATTTACTTCCTCATAAGCGTGCAACTCGACCTATTAATAAACTCAAATTATTTGAACGTCGCCTCGCTCAAAATTGTGTTTACTGTCTAACCACTTCTCATGCTCTTGCTGAAGCTATTTCTAAGGCTTATCAAGGACCAAAAGCAACAGTAATTTACAATACCTTTCCTTGGGAAGAACGGTCATCTCTCGATGAAAAAAAAATTGATAAAATTAACTCAAAACTTCCTTCTTTGCATTGGTTTTCTCAAACGATAGGACCTGGACGAGGCTTAGAAATTCTGTTTCAAGCTTTACCTTATCTGCAAACACCTGTTGAAATTCATCTGCGGGGTCATTATCCAGAAAAAGCACGTCAATGGTTAGAACAACAAATAACTGAGGAGTGGCGCGATCGCATTTTTATTCATCCAACTGTTCCCAATTCGGAGTTACTTTCTCGGATTTCTGAACATGATATTGGTTTAGCATTAGAACAACCTGATATTCCCAGTCGCAACCTTACTATTACCAATAAATTTTTTCAATATTTACAAGCAGGTTTGAGTATTATTGCCACGAATACCGCAGGACAAAAAGAGATTTTTAATCACTATCCAGAAATTGGTCAATGCCTTGATGAGAATCATCCAATTACTTTGGCTAAATCACTTAACAACCTATTGCAAAATCCTGAAAAATTAGCTAAAAATAAAGCGGCGGCACTACAAGCAGTTGAACAAAACCTTTGTTGGGAAAAACAAGTAAACTTGCTCGTACAAAAAGCGGATAAAGCATTAGCTCATTAAAGCTTACTTTAAAACTAAAATTTTCCGGATATAGAAATAAAAGCTTGTTTTTGAATATAGAAGTATAGTAGAGAAAGCTGATAAGTGAGTGAAAACACAGTGGCTAGCTCAATGACTCTAAAGCAACGCTTTGGTGTCTGGTTGATTCCTAGACTTCCTGTTAACCGTCATGTTTTTAACCATATTCGGCTTGAACTTAATGCTTTACGAGTGTGTATTTTGTCTCAACTTCATCCAGGATTAAGATCAAAAATTCATCATTTACGACAGCAGCATGACCTATTAGTTAACATCGGTTCTGGCCCTTTTGGTCATCCAAACTGGGTTAATCTTGATTTGTTTCCTCATCCTAATGTAACCTTTGTAGCTGATTGTCGGCGTTGGCTTCCTTTTGCTGACTCATCCTGTTTAGGTATTCATGTTGAGCATTTTCTAGAACACTTAAACCCTGTAGATGAGCGTTCACAATTTTTACAAGAATGTCGTCGATGTCTTCAACCTAATGGTGTTTTACGAGTGATTGTTCCTGATGCTGAAGTTTATATCAAAGCTTATTTAGAGTCAGGATGGGATACCCTTAATCAAATTGGTTGTGGTGGTGAGAAACCTGAAACTATTTTTAAAACCAAAATGGATGCTTTAAACTACGTCTTTATTCAAGAATGGGAGCATTATTGTGGGTATGATGCAGAAAGTTTAGAGCAAGTTCTTAGAGATGCGGGTTTCAAAAATATTACTCGTTGGAGTTGGCAGCAAGGTGATTTTTTCAGTGGTTGTATTGACCGAGAACAACATCGTCCCTACTCTTTGTATTTTGAAGCAAAACTCTAATCTTATCCAAAACATAAAACATTTTTTAAGCTCTAATTTTTTGCTACTTTATTAGAGTTTACCCGAATAAAAATAATACAACTCATAACATAGTCTTTCCTACTGAACAGTATGAACAAAACAAGCAAAACAGTTTTTTTGATGGTTTAACGATAACAACTATTTCAAAGATGGTCACGTTTTTTTGTCTATTGTAATCTAAAAAAGGTTAAATAAAAGTGAAAAAAATATTGCTAACAGCCGATCCTGAACTTCCTGTTCCTCCGAAACTTTATGGCGGAATTGAACGCATTGTTGATCTATTAATTACTGAATTGCGATCGCGCGGCTATACTGTTGGATTGGTCGCCCATCGTGACTCAACTGCACCCGCTCATCATCATTTTTCTTGGCCAGGATTGCGCTCTCAAGATAAATTTGATACCCTAAAAAATACACTAACACTATGGTCAGCTGTTCAACACTTTAAACCCGATATTCTCCATAGTTTTTCTCGTGTTTTTTACTTATTACCTCTGCTAAAATCTCCTCTCCCAAAAATCATGTCCTATCAACGCGCTACAGGAGGAGCATCCGTTAAATGGGCTGCTAAACTTGCAGAAAATAGCCTAACATTTACAGGTTGTAGCAATCATATTTGCCGTCAAGGAAAAGTAGCAGGAGGCATTTGGCATACCATTTACAATTGCGTTGAAACTGAAAAATACACCTTTCAACCTCTTGTTTCTGACGATGCACCGCTAGTCTTTCTAAGTCGAATTGAACGCATAAAAGGCGCACACACTGCGATAAAAGTTGCACAGAAAACTGGACGACGCTTATTAATTGCAGGAAACTACAGCACCATCGAGGAAGCCGGAAACTATTGGGAAAACGAAATTCTTCCTCATCTGGGCAAAAATGGAATTGAATATGTTGGCACCGTTAATGATGAACAAAAAAACGAACTTTTAGGTCAAGCAGCAGCGATGATTGTTCCGATAGAATGGGAAGAACCTTTTGGCATTGTATTTGCAGAAGCCCTCGCCTGCGGAACACCTGTCATTTCTTGTCCGAGAGGTGCATTACCTGAAATTGTTCGTCCGGGAATTGATGGCTATTTAATTAACAACATAGAAGAAGCGTGTACAGCAGTAGAAAACCTCAAAAAAATAGACCGTTATAATTGTCGTCAACGCGCTGAAAAATGCTTTTCTGCTTCTACAATTGTAGCTCAATATGAGCAACTTTATCACAGCTTAGTGGGTGCAAGATTAGCAAAAACACCCCTTGATCGCTGATTTACAATCTAAAAATTTTAAAACTTTTCCGGATATCTGCGCTGTTCTTTGTGATCTGTAGCGGAGGGTTTTTGTCAAAACTTGTACTCTGATCAATTGGAGAGAAATCAACCTTGAACCGTAGAGTTTTAATTATCAGTCCTCATTTTCCCCCCATTAACGCACCCGATCATCAACGGGTTAGAATGGGATTACCCTATTTTCAACAATTTGGTTGGGAACCTATTGTTTTGACAGTACACCCAAACAGTGTAGAAGGAACTTTAGATCCCCTCTTAAGCCAAACTATACCTGAAAATGTTTCGATTACTCAAATTAACGCATTACCCGTAAAATACACTCGTAAAATTGGATTGAGTAATATTGGCTGGCGGTGTCTTCCCTATCTATTTAGCGCTGGTCAGAAAATCTTAAAACAACAAAAAATTGATTTAATTTATTTCTCTACAACGGTCTTTCTAACAATGGGATTAGCACCGTTTTGGTTTCGTCGGTTTCAAGTTCCTTATCTCCTTGATTTTCAAGATCCTTGGTTAAATGACTATGGTAAAAACTATGGATATTCTCAACCGCCCGGAGGTTTATTTAAGTATGGTTTTTCTCAAAAATTAGCAGAATTATTAGAACCTTCTGCGATGCGTTCTGTTAGTCATATCATTAGTGTTTCTCACGCCTATAAAACAACATTAATTGAGCGATATTCATGGCTAAAAGAAGAACAATTTACGGTTTTACCTTTTGGTGCGCCCGAAAAAGATTTTGAACTGCTTCCTCAATTTAAGGTTCAGCAAACTATCTTTAATTCTAATGATGGTAAACGTCATTGGGTTTATGTTGGTCGTGGCGGAAGTGATATGGCTTTGGCGTTACGGGCTTTATTTTTAGGGATAAAATCAGAGCGCGATCGCCATCCTGAATCTTGGAATAAAGTTAGATTACACTTTGTTGGAACCAGTTATGCTTCTGGAGAACGAGCGACGAAAACAGTTGAACCCATTGCTAAAGAATTTGGAGTCAATGATTTAGTTGAAGAACATCCTCATCGAATTCCTTATTTTGAAGCATTAAAAGTTTTAACGGATAGTGATGGAATCTTACTCATTGGTTCTAATAATCCCGATTATACAGCTTCTAAACTGTATCCTTGTATTTTAGCTCGTAAACCTATTTTAGCTCTTTTTCATCAACAGAGTTCAGTTGTAGAGATTCTGAAAAGTTGTCAAGCTGGTCGCGTGATTTCATTTAATTCACAAGATCAACCTAACGACTTACTCCCGCAAGTCACTGAACAAATTAACTGGCTCATTTCTACTCCTAAACAATATAAACCAGAAACAAATTGGCTAGCCTTTAAACCCTACACTGCTGAAGAAATGACTCGAAAACAATGTGCCGTATTTAATCGCGTTGTTCATGCTTCTTCACATCCTTAAACTTTATGAGCTTATATTATCAAATTATTGTTCTTTATCAACAGGCTCAATCCCGGTTAATTCGTTGGGAAAGACGGCGTTTACTTGAAGCGTTTTGGCTGGGCGTCGGTGTATTTTTGATTCAAAATGTTCAATCTTTAAAAAGCAATGAGCCAATCGTTAGTTTAGGTGCTATTTTAGTCAGTATTGCATCCTTATATCCCATGTATTTATGGTGTTCTGGGAAAGCACTAGGAATTCCTATTTTTCCTTTCTTTGCTTTAACTCATTTAAACACTAATGCCATTCCTTTATTAAGCAACCATCCTCTAGTTATTACTTACTCTCCAGAAAGTCAGTTTTATGCTGCAATCACAGTCACAATTCATCTCGTTATTGGAACTTTTTTTTGGTTCAAAGAAGTTAAATATAATCCGCCACCTCCCCTATATTATCGAACTCTCGTTGAGAATAAAGGAGAAAACTTTTTCTTGTTCATCTTAGCAGGTGCAGTATTTTTTAATATGTATGCTCGTGGTCAGTGGTTTGAACTCAGTGGTGGATTATTTGCTCTGATTCGAGGTGGCATTTTAGGACTTTCTATTTTAGCAGTTTTTATTTTATCTTATCGTAAAGGGAAAAAACAGTTAACAGGTGTTAAATCACAAATTTTTATAATTTTTATGATTTTATACTTTGTTAGTAGCGGAGCAGGGTTAATTCTTCGGGATAATGTAGGGGTGTTTTCTGTGGCTTTCATTGCTTATATTTTAGGAAGTTATCGAATTCCCTTAATCACCATTATTATTGTATTGGCTTGTTTAAGTATTCTTCATTATGGCAAAAATGGAATGCGCTCAAAATATTGGTTTGATCAAGGAGGATTTACACTACAACCCTGGGAATATCCAGCTTGGTATAGTGAATGGATTGGCTACTCATTAGAACACTTCGCTCATAAAGAAGAAGAAAAAGAATCAAAAGAAAGTTCACCTTCTGAGCGTTCAAGTATCATTCATATGCTGCTTTTAGCTCAAAAAAAATCTCCGGATGAACTCCCCTATTTAATGGGAGAAACCTACTTGATTTTACCTCAAATGATTCTCCCTAGAATTATTTATCCGAACAAACCTAGAAGTCACGAAGGTACTTATATATTAAGTGTTCATTACGGACTACAAAGTTATCAAGATACCTATCGGACAACAATTGCTTGGGGACTTTTAGCAGAGTCTTATGCAAACTTTGGGTTCATTGGTGCTGCTGGACTAGGAATAATTCTGGGAAAGACTTATGGTAAAGTTGCTCGCTGGAGTATGAATACTTCCATTCTTTCGGCGCGATCGCTTTTTTCTGTTCTGATTATTAGTTTTGCGGCTCAAAGTGAGTGGTCTGCGAGTGTATATGTTGCTTCACTGTTTCAATCTAGTATGGTTTTAGTGGGAATAAATTTTGTATTTATGAAAGTTCTTCCTAACCGTGAACATCCCGTTTTTGAATTGATGGAATATAGTCATTATTACGAGGCTGAACATGAATAAAATTGCCATTATTACCACTCATCCCATTCAATACTACGCTCCCTGGTTTCGTTATATGGCTCAGGAAAAAGATTTGTTAATTAAAGTTTTTTATCTTTGGAATTTTGGTATTACTCAACAAGTCGATCAAGGATTTAAACAATCTATTCAGTGGGACATTCCCTTATTATCAGGGTATGACTATGAGTTTATTCCAAATAAAAGTTCTAATCCAGGAACCCATCAATTTTGGGGATTTCAAAATCCCTCTCTCTTATCAAGAGTTCAAAGTTATCAACCGAATACTGTACTGTTAATGTGCTACAATTATGCCAGTATTTACAATTTTATAGCTCGTTGGAACACTCGAAAAACTCCTCTAATCTTTCGAGGTGATTCTCATAGACTATTGCCTATAACTGGGATTAAAGAAAAAGCACGTCGTCAATTTATCTCTCTCATCTATAGCCGTTTTTCAGCCTGTTTATATGTAGGCAAAGCCAATTATGACTACTACTCTTATCATGGCGTTTCACCCCAACGTTTATTTTTTTCTCCTCATGCAGTAGATAATGATCGCTTCTTTTCTCAAACTCAGGAAGCAATGAAACAGGCTAAACTCTGGAAAAAAGAACTCAAAATTCCTGAAGATCATGCTGTAATTTTATTTGCTGGAAAATTTGAAGATAAAAAACGTCCCCTAGATTTACTTCAAGCTTTTTTACAGTCGAATTTATCTAAAGTTTCACTCTTATTTGTAGGGGCAGGTTCCTTAGAAAATCAACTGCGATCGCAAGCTGCAAATCACTCCTCAATTTATTTTGCACCTTTTCAAAATCAAAGTCAAATGCCGCGTACCTATGCGATCGCTGATCTCGTTGTTTTACCCAGTTATGGAGGCTGGGAAACTTGGGGATTAGTCATTAATGAAGCCATGTGTCTTTCTTGTCCAGTCATTGCCAGTGATCATGTAGGATGTACTCAAGATTTAATTCACCCCTATTCTAATGGATTAGTTTTTCCGGCTGGAAACATTTCTGCCTTAAAAAATTGTCTACAACAAGTCTTTTTAAATCGAAAAATCTTAAAGCAATGGGGAGAAGAAAGCCGCAAAATTATCACCAATTATAGCTATCTTCAAGCGACTCAAGGATTAAAAGATGCTATCAGTTCTCTAAATAACTACTAATTTTTATCAGGATAAATAATGTATAATTCAGCTTTTCAAAATCTGACAACTGATCAAATTGTTGACTCTCTAAAACAGAATGGCTTTTTCGTTTTTGAACAAGCCCTAACAGAACAATATATTAACGAGTTACTTAAAGAAGTAAACTTTAATCAAGTTTTAGTTAATACAAATGATGTGGGTGTTGTTATCGCTAAACATCAAAAATTTTTAACCCATTGTTTAGCTCAATCTAAAAAAGCTTATGATTTAATTACCTCCCCCCGAATTTTAGACATTTGTCAACACTACTTCGAGGATAGATATGTTTTAATCAATCATCGCATCTATCAAACTCAAAAAATCTCTCATATGCCCTGGCACACTGACAATAATCAACAAATCGGGAGACAACTTGAGAGGAAACATAATAAGCCGGGATTACTCTTTTTATTCTATCTTTCTGACGTTACTAAAAATCCCTTTCAACTCCTAAATAATTCTCATTTATGGTCACATCAACATGAACATGAAATTTATTTTAGTGATCAATTTATAGAAGAAAAACATAAAAAATGTATCCGGACTTTTAAACTGAAAAAAGGAAGTTTAATTCTGTGTAATATTCATGCAATTCATCGTGCAGAACCTTTTAAGGATAAAAACTATACTCGCAGCACTCTACTTTTTCAAGTCGATCAAGTTGGTCAAACAATAGGACATGGAGAAAAAAATTTAGTCAATACAGAATTTATAGATCATCTAACTCCAGAGTTAATAAGTTACTTAGGATTTGGTTATAAAACGGATTATCCCGCATTTCCAAACACATCAATTTCCACAATGAAAATTCAAGATATTCTAGACTTACAACGCCAAATCTTGATATCTACTCTAAAATCAAGTGCCAAAAGTTTAGCAATCAACCTATTACCCGGAGACATGATTATTCAAATCAAGCGTCTGCTTTGGCAGTGGAAATATAAGCAGGTTAATCCCTCAAAAGATAATCAATGAAAATTTTAATCCTTGGAAATTACGAATCTGATAAAATTGTTAGTATGGAGCGATTTTTGACGGTGCTTGCTACCACATTACCTAAATTTGGTCATCAGGTTAAAATTTTACGTCCTCAAGCTAAATTAGGAAAGTTTAAAATTTTTAAATCTCTTAACAAATGGTTAGGCTATATTGATAAAATTATCTTTTTCCCATCTGAACTCAAAAAGGCTTTATCTTGGGCTGATGTCGTTCATATTTGCGATCATGGGAATGCTATTTATACTCAATATTTACAACACATTCCTCATCTTGTCACTTGTCATGATTTATTAGCCATTCGTTCAGGTTTGGGAGAATTTTCAGAATACAAAACAGGTTGGACAGGGAAACAATTACAACAAATGATTCTGAAAGGCTTAAATCAAGCTCAAAGTATTGTTTGTGTGTCTCAACAGACTCAACATGATTTACTTCGGCTTTGCTCAATTCAACCGAGCGCTGCGTCTTTAATTTATCAAGGTTTAAACTATCCTTATCGTCCAATGAATTCTGGAGAAGCCGAATCCTATTTAAAACACTTAGGAATGCCTAAAAACTGTCATTATATTTTACACGTTGGGGCGAACCATTGGTATAAAAATAGATTAGGTGTCCTGACCATTTTCAAACATCTATTACCTCTCTATCATCCATCTAAACTCTATTTAGTCATGGTAGGTCAACCGTTTACCTTAGAGATGCAGCAATTCCTTAAAAATTATCACATAACTCAAAATGTAATTGAATATATTGATATTGATTCAGAATGTTTATGTGCGCTATATAGCTGTGCGATCGCCTTACTTTTTCCCTCTCTACAAGAAGGTTTTGGCTGGCCAATTATTGAAGCTCAAGCCTGTGGCTGTCCTGTATTTACATCAAATCGTTCACCTCTGAACGAAATTGGAGGCCAAGCCGCAGTTTATCTAGATCCAAATCATCCTCAACAAGCAGCAAAAATCATTATTGATTCTCTCTCCAAACGAACAGAAATGCTCAAAGAAGGATTAATGAATGCTCAAAAATTTACAACAGAAGCAATGATTATCAATTACATTCAAGCCTACCAAAAAGTTATTCTTGAAAAAAATATAATTAAACTTTGAAGATTAAATTTGACAGTTACAATAACTTTGTTATTCCGGATAAAAGACAAAAGTTCTGTATTGGGTAGGTGTCTACTCTTTTTGTCTCTTTTGCGATCGGTCTGAAACTTGTATGACATTTTCATATAACGCTCCCTGTGAATCATCATTGATGAACAGCCCTATGAATCCACTACGGATTTGTCAAGTTATTGCCAGTATCAATGAACATACAGGCGGCCCTGCTTTTGCTGTTACAAGCCTTGCTGAACTCTTAGCTGAACAAGGAATTTGTTCTTATTTGTTTACTCTAGATTATCAGCATTGTGGTCAACAAGTGACAGCACCCAGTGTCAAAGTTCATAGCTATCATGCCAATCGAATCACTCGCTATATTCGGGGTCTTCATCCCTTAGCCAGTCGTTCATTATGGGAGTTAGCATCAACCAAACTAGACTTAATTCATAGTCATGGTTTATGGATGTTTCCGAACCTTTATGCACGTCAATCCGCTCTAAAATATCATTTGCCTTTAGTGGTTTCAACTCATGGAATGCTCAATTCTTGGTCAATCAAATTCCATCATTTAAGAAAATGTATTGCTTGGTTACTCTATGAGCAAAAAAACTTGTCAAGTGCTACCATTTTTCATGCAACTTCTTTTGAGGAATACTTAGCAATTCGCAGTTTAGGGTTTAAACAACCGATTGCAATGATTCCTAATGGTGTAGAGGTTGAAGATGAGATGAAAAAATATAATCGGGAAAACCTGACTCAAGAATTTCCTGAACTCAAAGATCAGAAATGGTTACTTTTTATGTCCAGAATACATCCAAAAAAAGGCATCGAAAATTTACTCTTAACATGGAAAATGATTTCAGATATCTTCGATGATTGGCATTTAATTATTGCTGGCCCTGACACATTAGGATATCAAAAAAAACTCGAATTATTAGCAGCACAATTAGGAGTTCAGGCGCGTGTAACATTTACCGGAATGCTTTCAGACTATAAAAAAAAGACTGCATTAACAAATGCTGATTTGTTTGTTTTACCGACTTTTTCAGAAAATTTTGGCATCGCGATCGCAGAAGCTTTAGCTCATGGAATACCAGTGGTCACAACAAAAGGCGCACCTTGGCAAGATTTATTAACCTATGAATGTGGTTGGTGGATCGAAAACACAAAACCAAAACTTGCAGGTGCTTTAACTGAAGCGATGCGACTCTCGGATCAAGAACGTCAAATAATGGGATTACGAGGAAGAAATCTAGTGAAAACTAAATATTCTTGGCACTCAATTGCTCAGGAAATGTCACAAGTTTATCAATGGATTGTCCGAGGAGCTAACCCACCTAACTCGATTCTTTTCTAGAGTTGAAAACCTCAAAAATTTAACAGTTAAACGCTAATATGTCTAAAACAATAAATTCTAGTCATCTTCATCTCTGGCTTCCTAATATGTTTGAATTCAAAGGAGGAATTCAAGTTTACTCATCCTTTTTTTTAGAAGCCTTACAACAGATTCATTCATCGGGAAAATATGATATTTTTCTTAAACATGATACTCAAGTTAATCAACATTTTAACGCCCAAGCTCAGACCCAGTTTCACTTAACAGGTCAATGGGATATTAAAGTCAGAACAGCAATTTTTGCAGGTAAAATTATCACATCTGGAATTCTACAACACCCAAACTTAATTATTAGTACCCATCTCAATTTTACCGTAGCTGCTAACTTTTTAAAACGCCTAACTGGTATTCCTTATTGGACAATCGCTCATGGGATAGAAGCCTGGGATATTCAACGTCCTTCCCTCCAAAAAGCACTACAGAATGCGGATCAAATTCTTTGTGTAAGTCACTATACCCGCAATCGATTAATTCAAGAACAAAACCTCAACCCAGAGAAACTATCACTTTTACCCAATACCTTTGATAGTAATCAATTTAAAATTAATAGTAAACCCTCCTATCTTTTAGACCGATATCAACTCAAACCTGAACAGCCCATTCTATTAACAGTGAATCGTTTAGTGAGTCAAGAATCTTACCGAGGCTACGATAAAATTTTAGAAGCATTACCACAAATTCGTCAGGTTATACCAAATATTCATTATATTATTGCAGGGAAAGGAGATGATCAACCTCGGCTCAAACAATCTATTTTTCAACAACAACTACAAGATTGCGTTACCCTCGCTGGATTTGTTCCAGACTCAGAACTTTGTGATCATTATAATCTTTGTGATGTGTTTGCAATGCCGAGTAAACTTGAAGGATTTGGGATCGTTTTTCTAGAAGCCTTAGCTTGTGGAAAACCTGTTTTAGCAGGAAATAAAGATGGTTCAGTTGATGCTCTATGTCAGGGAAAATTAGGAGTTTTAGTCAATCCAGATAATACACAAGAGATTGCTCAAACCTTAATTCAAGTTTTGCAAAAAAACTACAGTCATCCTTTAATTTATCAACCAGAAGCTTTGCGAAAAAAAGTCATTGAAGCTTATGGATTTGAACAGTTTAAAAACCGTTTAAAGCAAACACTCAACAATTTTTGTAACCCAATTTAATAAAGGATCATTCACTATGTCTCAAAAATTAGCGATTAAACCTCAAAACCGTTATCCTCATATCTGTCACGTTGTTGCAAGTATTAATGAAGAAGTTGGAGGGCCAGCCTATTCAGTAACTCATCTCACTCACGCCCTCTCTAAAAAACAAATATTTCCTCACTTATTTACTTTAAATTATCAAGAAGTAGGAAATCAAATGGCTACTGACGGAGTACAACTTCATAGCTATACTGCAACTTTGATTGCTCGATATTTGCGAGGTTTTCAACCCAGCGCTTATCAACATCTTGAACAGCTTGCTTCAACTGAAATTGATTTAATTCATAATCATGGTTTATGGATGTTTCCTAATATCTATGCTCGTAAAGCCGCTCTCGTTAATCATTTACCTTTAATAATTTCTCCTAGAGGAATGTTAGAATCTTGGTCTCTAAAAAATAGTTGGTACAAAAAATGGTTAGCTTGGATTTTATATGAACGAAAAAATCTAGAAAGTGCAACAGCGTTTCATGCGACTTCAAAAGAAGAAGTTCAATCTATTCGTAGACTTGGTTATCAACAACCCATTGCTCTAATTCCAAATGGAATTACACTCCCATCTCTGTCTAATTTGCCTAGTCGAGAACTTCTAACTCAAGCTTTTCCTGAACTTCATCACAAAAAATGGTTACTCTTTTTATCTCGGCTACATCCCAAAAAAGGAATCAATAATCTTCTCTACGTCTGGCAGTCTTTAACTCATCAATTTCCCGACTGGCATCTAATTATTGCGGGTCCTGATCTCATTGCTTACAGAGCAAAACTAGAAGCTTTAACGACTAAATTAAAACTCACAGAAAAAGTGACTTTTACCGGAATGTTATCTGGAGAAATGAAAGTCGCGGCTCTCAGTCAAGCCGATTTATTTGTTTTACCCACTCATTCCGAAAACTTTGGGATTGCTATTGCTGAATCTCTCGCCTATGGTGTTCCGGCCATTACAACAAAAGGTGCGCCTTGGAAAGATTTAGTTGAATATCATTGTGGTTGGTGGATTGACGACAACCAAAAAGCTTTAAAAGAGGCTTTATTAGAAGCTCTAAAATTATCTGATCAAGAACGTCAAGATATGGGAGCTAGAGGACGAATTCTGGTTAATCAAAAATACTCCTGGGCGGTGATTGCGGAGGAAATGTCAAAGGTTTATCACTGGATTTTAGGTGAGGGTGAGCATCCCAGTTGTATTCATCTCAGTTAAAAATTTTCCTCAAATAATCAATTACTCCGGATCTTAAATTTAATGCTGGAATAAGGGAGTGAAATATCAGTCTTTTAGTAATTTAAGATCCTCTAAATTTACCCTTTTTCATGCAAATTAATATTGTTACAGGCCCTTGGCTTCCCGTTCCTCCCTTACAAGGCGGTTCAACGGGTAGAATTTGGCAAGGTTTAGCAGAATCTTTTGCAACTCAAGGTCATCAAGTTCAAATTCTCTGTCGTTCCTATCCAGGTCAAGCTAATCACGAAATCAAGAATAGAGTTACTTATATTCGTCGAGGTGGACTTCCTCAAAGTACAAATATTTATCTGGATTTAGTGAAAGACTTTGTGTATGGTTTGACAACATTTCCAACTTTACCCCCCGCAGATATTCTAATTATTAATGACTTTTGGTTGCCTTTTTTTGCCTCAACTTTTCGTCCAGATGCAGGCAAAATTGTAATTCATGCAGGTCGATTTCCTAAAGGTCAATATCGCTTAGGTTTATATGCAGGTGTTACTCGCTTTGTGGCTTTATCTCGTGTCATTCAAGAAGGAATTACCCAAGAATATCCGGCTGCTCTTTCGCGAATTAAAATAATTCCGAATCCGATTGATACTTCTGTTTTCTACCCGCCTACTTCTCCAAAAGTTAATCAAGAAGAAAAAACAATTTTATATGTGGGTCGAGTTCATCCTGAAAAAGGAATTCATTTATTGATAGATGCTTTTAGCATTTTAGTTAAACAAATCCCAAAAGTTCGCTTAAAAATTGTTGGCCCCGTTCTAGGAAGTCAAGGAGGTGGAGGAGAAGATTATTTTAAAAGTTTAAAAACGAAAGCAAACGGTTTAGCTATTGATTTTGTTGATCCCATTTTTGATCCTGATAAACTTGCTGAAACTTATCGTTCTGCAGACTTATTTTGCTATCCTTCCCTGGCTGAAAAAGGAGAGGCTTTTCCTGTTGCTCCTCTGGAAGCAATGGCTACAGGTTTAGTTCCAATTGTTTCTAGTTTGGCTTGTTTTAAAGACTATATTCAAGATAGAATTGATGGATACTTTTTTGATCATCGTAGTTATCAAGCAGCCCAAAATCTATCAGCAGTTTTCACTTCAGCAATTCAAAATTCGGAAAAAACTCTAGAAATGGGGTCTAATATTGCTCAAAAAGCTCAAAATTATAGCTATGAAAATATCTCACAAATTTATTTAGATGATTTTGACAAATTAATGAAAACATAAATGTAATCCTTAAAAACTGAAATTACTATTTTATGAAAGAAGAAATAACGCTTCTCATTCTCACCTACAACGAATCCCCTAATATTGACCGTACTCTAAAACAGCTTACTTGGGCTAAACGGATTGTGGTGATTGATAGCTACAGTACAGACTCAACTCTAGAAATTTTAAAATCTTATCCTCAAGTTGAGGTGTTTCAACGCGAGTTTGATACTCATACCAATCAATGGAATTATGGTTTAGAACAAGTGAAATCCGAGTGGGTTTTATCTCTTGATGCTGACTATTGGCTAACAAATGAACTGATTGAGGAAATCATAAATATCCCTCTTAATACTCAATTTGATAGTTATTTTGCTAGTTTTAAATACTGTGTTTTTGGTCAGCCCATACGAGGAACAATACTTCCGCCTCGCGAGGTATTATTTAAACGAGATAAAGCGATTTATATTGATGATGGTCATACACAATTATTGCAAGTTAAGGGGAGATCGGGGAGGTTATCTGCTGTGATTTATCACGATGATCGTAAACCTTTAAGTCGTTGGCTTTGGGCGCAAGATCGTTACATGATCATTGAAGCAAAAAAGCTGCTAGAAACACCTTTATCAGAATTAAGCTGGAGTGATAAAATAAGACAAAAGATTATTTTTGCTCCTTTTATTGTTTTGTTTTATTGTTTAATCTTAAAAGGAGGAATTTTTGAGGGTTGGGCGGGTTTTTACTATGCGTTTCAACGAACTTTTGCAGAACTACTGCTCTCAATTCGATTAATTGAAACTCGACAAGCTCAAAAACTGAAAGGGTAGCAATCGAGTTGAGTGAATTCACGAACTGTTGCGATTGCTACCTACAATTTCATTAAAAAAACAAGAGTTAAATGATTGTATAATCTGACCCTTAACGGATTACCATTTTTGTCTAGCCCAGACTGTTCCTTTCCAAATACTCACAAATAAAGCCCCTGCGACTAAAGCTCCTAAATTCCATTTGATCGAACGTTTAAAAAGATTCTGACGTTGAGTATTACGAGCTTCTTTCGCTCGTGTTGCAATTTCTTGATCGCTGTTAGCAACAACTGTGGATAAACGGTTTTTAATTTCTTCAAATTGCTGAAAACTATCAATTTCTGGTGTTCCTCCTTGGGGATTAATCCGACTTAATAAATCTTCCATCTGATCGGGATTATTCACCGTTTTAAGCTGCTCTTTAACCTGTTGAATTTGAGTTTGAACGAGATTAACTTGTGTAGAAAGTTGTTGATTAGCTTGGCGATCAACTCTCAAAGTATTAAATAATCCCAGGGGAATGAGTAGGAAAAAGATAATCCCATAAAGTAAAGCTAACCAGGATAATAAGTTTAAAACGGGAACTTCCCAACGATCTCTCGAATTACGTTCCCCAAAAAAGATTAATACAAAAGCTAAAAGAGGAACTGCAACTCTTTCCACTAACTGTCCCATCGTTTGTAATTCCCAAGCAGGATTCATAAAGTTTGGGGGAAATAGGATGTCAACTAAGTCAAAAATACTTAGGATTAAAAATCCATATCCTAACCATCTCACTAAATGAATTGAACGTAATAAGCTGATGTTAAAACGCTGTAAAACTGTTACAGATTGAGAGGAAGAAGTATCAATTTGAGTCATGGCTTTTAAGATTGTATTGAAAGTTGACCAAATGAAAAGATGAATAATCTTAGTTTAAAGTAGGAAAATTAGCAGACCACCAGGCGTGCCAAGTCAACCAAGCTTTTTCTAAGACTGGATAAGTATATTCTGGGGAATTCTCCTCTAGAGAAATTGATAAATTAGCCCATAAACATCCTCTTTGACGCAGTTGTTTCTGCCCAATAAACCAAGGAATGAGACGATTCCACTCTATGGTATTGATAGAATGATTTTGTCGGTATTGTTTACGAGTTAAGGTACTGATTCCCTTGGGATTAATACAAGCACTGAGATAGGCTCGTTCTTGGTCGGTAAACAGTGCATAAAAACCGACTTGTTCTTGCTGATGAATAAGAGGAAAGCCTGGCGGAAGTTGATATTTTTCAATATTTCTCTCGACATCTCCTTGAGAGAGATAACGCATTTCAATATGGAGTTGAATATTATTCTGAATATATTTATAGCGTTGTTCGGGTATCTTAAGGAAGGATTTAAGATTAAATTTTGGGATATTAGAAGGGGCTATTTTCCAGCCTGCTAACGGTACGGTTTCCGGTAAAATAACCGTTGTTTTGCTAAGAGTCTGAGGAGAAGATCCAAAGACAACTCGCGCTAAAACTAAAACCACAAAGCTCCCTGTAAATGCTAAGAAAGGAGTTCTGAGTTGATGCCAGATCTTCATCCCTCATAACCCTCGATAGTATCTTGATCTTCACGGTCATTATGTTGTAATAAAAACCAGCCAAATAACCCAAAGAGCAACACAGCCGTAATAGAAAAGATAAAAGAACCATCGCGATGATGCCAATAATCAAAAGCCTCAGTATTATTCTGTGCGACTAAAATTGCTAGTAACATCACCCGAAAACCATTCACAACAAATCCTAAACATAAAGCCACAATCGGTACAAAAATTTTCTGTATCCAATTTGTTGGAAATATCAGCAAAAACAGTAAGCCTAAACCGAGTAACTGAATCATGGTTTCGATACCGGAACATCCCGGATAAACTTCTACTGTTCCTGTTGGTAAGCTAATATATACTCCATTCAATCTGGCTTCAAAACCGGAGTACCACAATATAAATGCTGAAAATTTTGCAGTAATCGGTGAAATATCTATAATCCAGGGTTCAATAAGGCGAGGAGCGCCAATAAACAATAAAGCAGTTAACTCAGTCCAATATTGTTTTAATCCTCGAAATCCTGAAGCCAGTAACCCTAATCCTAAACCAGATAAAACAGGTATTAAATCAAAAAAGTTTCCACCTAAAGGAATCGCAGCACACCGAATTAGAATGAAGACAATCAGTAAAAAACCCAGTAAACTGGCAAAGATTCCACTTTCGAGTTTCAAGTCATCGCGCCGTTGCCAAACCATTGAGGCGACCGCAGACCAAAACAAAATACTGGTACCGAGTGTATTCGGATTATCTGCTCTCCAAACTAAGGTTAAATGAATTGCCATTAAACCTGAACCAATGGTTAACAGCCAGAATGGAGAAGTTGTGATGCGTTGTAGTAAAAGTGGAGAAATTGCAGTCATAGCTATTAGCAGTTAGAGCAAGAAAACCCCCTCAATTAAGAGAGAATGAAGCGGTTATTCAAGGTTTTTGCAAATCAATTCATGGTTGGATTAGGCCTTATGCCGTTTTTCGTGTTGTTTTTTCAGCAGTGTGCCAACACCCAGAGCAGATAATGAACCTAAAATGGTAAAGGGTTCGGGAATAGGCTCTGCTCTCAACGTTATGGTGTAGCGATTCTGCTCACGGGATCTTAATGCAGTCAAGCTACCTCGACCGATGGCATTATTACCGTAGAGAAATATTCCTGTCACTTCTGTTAAGTTAACAGTATTGAAACTATTGCTGCTAAAATAGTTTCTTTGAGCAATCCCTGGATTCAGATTAAAGGTCAGTGATTCTGTTTCTCCTGTACCAAATAAATCGTGACTCCCAAAATTGATAAAGGGGTTGCTTGAAGGAGTAAATTGGTAGAAACTTGTCGTAACTTCAGGTATAGGATTAAATGAATCACCAATTCTAGTCAGGTTTAGAGTTTCGATCAAAAGAGTCGGAGAAGTTAAACCAACTAAACTCGCAAAGCTACCGGAAGCACCATCTTCGATTCGATTAGACTGAAAACTCAGTGTATCTTCTAGTGGAGAAGCTTCGTTGGGTTTTCCAAATATAGCTGTACCTGTCAGACTAAAGCTACCATTCAATGAAAAAGCTTGGACTGCTTCTCCTAAAGATAAGGCAATCGCAACAGATCCTGTTGTAGCGACTGATAATGTTTTTAGAACAGATGAAACAGTCATCATGTGAATTTCCCCAAAACATAGTTGTTGACATTAAAGGTAGGTTACTCTAGTGAGAACCTCTTGTCCGCCCGCAAAAGTAACAACGGTGGCACTGGTTGCCGCCATCAGAACTTTTTTCAGGAGAGTAGGACTTTTGACATACTCACCGCGCTGAAGCGACGGTGATTCTTTACGCTTCATTGACGGACGCTACCGAGGTAGTCTTACTCTGTCTCGACGTACATTTAAGGTCGTGCCGATGCCCCATGCC
>JBJHBL010000005.1:0-178775 GCA_050485465.1 Limnoraphis sp.
CGATACCTACATTGAAAAAACCGCTTCTATTAACGATGAAATCGATATGCTGCGTCACTCTGCAACCCGTTCACTATTTGAACGTCCGGATGTCATTGTTGTCGCTTCCATTAGCTGTATTTACGGTTTAGGAATTCCCGCAGAATACCTCAAAGCTGCTATTCCACTGAGAGTCGGAGAAGAACTCAACCAACGTCAATTTTTACGGGATTTAGCATCTGTTCAATATACTCGTAATGATACCGAATTAACCCGGGGTCGCTTCCGTCTTAAGGGAGATGTTTTAGAAATCGGACCCGCCTATGAAGATCGGATTATTCGAGTCGAATTTTTTGGGGATGAAATAGACGCCATTCGTTATATTGACCCCGTGACTGGAGAAGTTCTCAGCAGTGTAGACGCTTTAAATATCTATCCCGCCCGTCACTTTGTCACCCCAGAAGACCGTTTAGAAATCGCTTGTTATGAGATTGAAGAAGAACTCAAACAACAAGTTCTCGCCCTAGAAAATGCCGGAAAACTCTTAGAAGCCCAACGCCTCAATCAACGCACTCGTTATGATTTAGAAATGTTGCGAGAAGTAGGATATTGTAACGGCGTGGAAAACTATTCTCGTCATTTAGCCGGACGTTTAGCCGGAGAACCCCCTGACTGTTTAATTGATTATTTTCCCAAAGACTGGCTATTAGTTGTAGATGAATCTCATGTGACTATCCCTCAAATTCGAGGAATGTATAATGGCGATCAATCCCGTAAACGAGTTTTAATTGATCATGGTTTTCGTCTTCCCAGTGCGGCGGATAATCGACCGTTAAAAGCCGATGAATTTTGGGAGAAAGTCAATCAATGTATTTTTGTTTCTGCCACACCCGGAGACTGGGAAATCGAAAAATCTCAAGGTCAAGTGATCGAACAAATTATCCGACCCACTGGAGTAGTTGATCCAGAAATCTTTGTGCGTCCAACCCCTGGACAAATTGACGATTTATTCGGAGAAATTCAAGATAGAATTCAACGAGATGAACGGGTTTTGATTACCACTTTAACCAAACGGATGGCAGAAGATTTAACAGAATACTTACAAGATAGAGGAGTAAAAGTTAGATACTTACATTCAGAAATTAAGTCAATTCAACGCATAGAAATTATCAGAGACTTACAACAAGGAGTGTTTGATGTCTTAATTGGCGTGAACCTATTGCGGGAAGGTTTAGATTTACCCCAAGTTTCATTAGTCGTGATTTTAGATGCTGATAAAGAAGGCTTTTTACGGGCGACACGTTCGTTAATTCAAACCATTGGACGGGCGGCGCGTCATATCAGAGGTCAGGCGATTTTATATGCAGATAATCTCACAGAGAGTATGATTAAAGCCATTGATGAAACGGAACGACGGCGCAAAATTCAGATTGAATATAATCAAAAATATGGGATTACACCTAAACCGATTGTTAAAAAATTGAGTAATGGAATTTTAGATTTTTTAGATATATCTAGACGGTTAAACGCCCAAAAATTAGAAGAAGTTTATGAGCAAGTAGATGATTTACCGTTAGAAGAAATTCCCGATTTAATTGGTCAGTTAGAAAAACAAATGAAAGAAGCTGCAAAAAATTTAGAGTTTGAAGAAGCCGCGAAATTACGCGATCGCATTAAACTGTTACGAGATAAATTAGTGGGACGTTAGAAAACAGATTAATCTTGAGGTTACTCAAAAAATCCAGTCGATTAATTGTCCAGATGGATAAAATGTAGTCCGATGTCGGGTCAAAAGCAAAAAAACAAAGCGAAGCTTGAAAAAGCCTCGCAAAGTGCCAATCAGCACAGAAATTGTGGCATTCACTTTAACAACCCAAAATTTGAGCAGGCAGACTTGCCAATGTCGCCAGCAGGTCAACGAATTTTCATATTTAACTTATAACTTGCATTTCCCCGAGTTCCACCGACAACAACTTCATAACGACCCGTTGCAGGTAAAGTCAGACTAGAGCGAGTCTCTTCTGATTTTAATACCTCTCCATTGGGAGCAATCACTTCAAAAACTGCATTATTTTCTAAAGAACTAATACTAACATCCATTTTCTGACCCCCTCTGGCATCCAGTAAATAAATATCTCGACTTCCTCGCACCACAGAATTTTCTACCGTGGCAGAGTCAGCACCTCGCGCAAACCTAACCGGGGAAACTGAACAGGCAACTTTTTCATAAACCTCCCGTCCCGTGTTGAGAGAATTAGAATTTAACACCCAGGTTTCTTGGCTTCTTTGGGTATCGAGTTCAATTTTGGTCGTAATATTCAATTTTAAATCTTTGCCTTGTTGGGTGCCTTGCAACGTTTGAAAATAAGACGTATAGTAACCTTCTTTATCATTATGAATCGTGGCATTTACACGACCTGTAACTTGGTTTCCCCGTTCAACATAAATCCGAGCCGTTGAAGATATCGTTTCATTATATAAATCAAAACAATATCCCATTAAGGAATTGTTGCGAGAGTTTTGAGCAATTAGAGTTCGTCTTGGTATTCTAGAATTAGAGATAGAATCAGCCAGGGCTTGAAAACTGTGAACGCCAGCGACAAGGAATAGAACCAAAGTCGAAATTTTGAGTAACCGCATCACGATAGAATGTATTTGTTTAGGGTATTGTTGATCTACTACGTTCACTAAACGAGATTTTCCTGAAAAAAATAAAAGATTAACTTGAATTTTCTTCCCCTCAAAAATACTGAACCCACCTCAACCCTCTACTCCATCAAAAATAAATCGACTTTCATCGCACTTTCAACTTCAGGCTCATCAGGGAGATATTCTTCCATATAGGCACAATCTATAATACAATCCTGAGTTTGATTATCGATAAAAATCTTTTTCAAAATCAGATAAGCCATATTGCTCACATAGGAAACCTCCAAAGGTTCAAAACCGATTTCCATATGACTTTCAGTATAGATAATAAACTGAATCCTAATCATAATCTCGGCATCACTATCAATTGAAAGTAAAGGCGCGTTTTCAATTACCCCTAAGTCTTGAAAATTTTTGATTAAAAGAGCTTGTCCAGGTTTAAACTTACAAGTAGTTTGAGTGGACTTAATCATAGATTTTTTCTTAACCTCAATAAAATTAACGGTCTAGAGTCTGAAACGTTTATTGACAATTCCTGAAACTGTAATCGCGAACTATTTTGTCATCCATCATATCAAGGAACGGTGAAAAAATCACCAAATGTTGAGCTTGAAGACTTCTCGACTCAAAATTTAACAGTTAACCTGGCCCCTGTTGATGATACATTGATCAGATTATGGTGCTTTTGATTAACCGACACCTTCATGTTTAAACCCAAAACAGTGATCATTGTGAACGCAGGCGTGTATTTAGTGACTGTCTACCCGGCGTTGATGGGAGCTATTTTTTCTCTGGGTTCTGAGTTAACTTTTGAAGAAGACTGGGGAAAGGCTTCTGTTGAGACTGGCTTCAGGTTCATTTTGACGAAAACGCTATTCTACTCCATGGCGACTTTTCCCATTGTCGCCGCTTTGTCTATTGCTTTAGCCTGGAGTTTGTATAAAACGAGAGTGACAAAAACCGCCGTTTATATTAGTTTTATCCCCTGGATTAATATCGGTTTATTTCTCGTGATTGGTTTATTGATTTCTGTTGGGTAAGCCCTGACTAATTTTGCCTGCCCACTGCTTCTGAAATTGATTCTAATCCTTGTTCTTCTAACTTCTGTAATAAACCTGTTAAAATATTACGAATCATTTCAGGACCTTCATAAACCCAACCCGTATAAACCTGAACTAAACTGGCTCCTGCTGTAATTTTTTCCCACGCATCCTCAGCCGTAAATACTCCCCCAACGCCAATAATTGGCAACTGTCCTTGTGTTTTTTGCCAAATCAAACGAATGACTTCTGTTGAACGTTTTTGCAGAGGTTTACCACTAATCCCCCCGGCTTCTTCCGTGACAGGTTTTCCCGTTTTAGCAATCACTTTCGTTGTTAAACCTTCCCGGCGAATTGTTGTATTCGTGGCAATAATACCCGCAAGCTGATAGGTTTTTGCTAAGGCTAAAATATCACCAATTGCCTCATCTTCTAAATCCGGTGCAATTTTGACTAATAAAGGTTTTTGCCCTAGATTTTCCTGTTGTAAACTGTTTAAAATCTTACTCATTTTTTCCGCATCTTGAAGCGATCGCAATCCTGGAGTATTGGGAGAAGAAACATTCACCACAAAATAATCACCCCAATCTTTTAACACTTTAAAACTTTCTAAATAATCATCCGCCGCCTCTTCTAAAGGCGTTATTTTTGACTTCCCTAAATTAATCCCTATCGGAATAGAAGGTAAAATCTTCCCCTCTCGAGATTGTAAACGCATTGCGAGGGCTTTTGCCCCCTGATTATTAAACCCCATACGGTTTAAAACCGCTTCATCAGACAATAAACGAAATAATCGAGGCTGAGAATTTCCCGGTTGAGGATGAAGGGTAACAGTCCCCAATTCAGCAAAACCAAACCCCAAACTTCCCCAAATTCCAGCAGCGACTCCATCCTTATCAAAACCTGCCGCTAAACCCATAGGATTATTAAAATCCAAACCCCATAAATTCTGAGTCAGACGACAATCTGCCAAACAAAAGGAAGACTTAACTTTTGATTCCATCCAAGCAACAGAAGGGTTAACTTGAGCGCGATCCAGCCAACTTAACAGTTGTAAAGTTTGATGATGCGCCCACTCCGGATCAACCTTTAACCCCGAAAATAAAATGGGCCGTATTGCAGAACGATAAATATTCAACAAATTCTCCTAAAATCTTCTTAGTGGGATTATTCAAATCCCCATCCCCAACCGGATCATTTCCTCTATGTAACAAAACAATTAAAATTCTACTGAAGCACCAATCACCATCGTAAGATTTTTATCCATTTCAACAATTTTTTTTAGGTTTAATCCCTATGGGTCAGCACTCAGATTTAGCAGGTCAACTCAAAGAAACTCTCCTCAGTCAAGTCCTCCAAACGCTTCGAGAAGAAGACAATGTAGATATCTTATTGCAGACCAGTTTATCCTATCTGCAAGCGAAATTCAACTATCGTTTAACGTGGGTAGGTTTATATGATCGCCTGGATCATCAATTAGTCGGTAAAGGAGGAATTAGCCAAGAAGAGGAAAGTCGCTTTCTGAAAAAACGATTTCCCCTCAAAGCCGGAGATCTACTCGAACAAGTCGTCATTCAATTACGCCCAATCAGTATCGCCGATTTACAAACCGAAACCCGTGCAGGGGACTGGTACAAATTCGCCAAAACCTACAATATCCGCTCAACCCTTCTCTATCCCTTGCGCCATAAAGATCGCTGTTTTGGGTTAGTCTTACTGGGATCAAATCAGTGGGGGCGATCGCCCCAACCCCATGAAACCGAAGAACTCTCGATCATTTTAGGAGGATTAGCCACCGCCCTCTATCACATCGAAACCGAATGGCAACGTCAGCAAATCAAACATCCGAGTACATCCCTACTCAAATTATTATCAGAGTTTCGCAATTTCGCTCGTCTTGATCACTATCTCGAAGCCGTCGTTAAAGAAACCCATCGTTTCATTCAACCGACCCGCACCAATATCTATTGGTATCATCCAGACGGACATTATTTTTGGCGGCGGACTAGCAACCTCAAAAAAGCCCCTGAACCCGTGATCACCCGTGCCGCTTCAGGAATCAACGTCCAAGATTTAACCACATTTTATCAAGCTTTAGCCTCAGATCGGCTGGTGATGATTGGTCAATCTCGCAGTACCCTAAAAGCCGAAATGACGCAACGCTTAATGCGAAGAATGCGAGTGCGATCCTTATTAGCCGCACCGATTATTTTTAACCAAGAACTACTCGGATTTTTAGCCATTGAAGGGAAACATCCTCGCATCTGGCAAACCAGTGATCAAACCTTTGTGCAGGGAATGGCTCAATTATTGGGCGTGATTGTACCACTAGCAGACCTCAATAATACAATCGGAGAAATTCAAACCGATCAAGCTTTAACCGCAGAAATTACCCGTGCCATTGTCAACGAAGAAGACTGGCAAATGCTGCTCAAAACCACCGTCAAACGTCTCTGCGATCGCTTGAATGTAGAGTATTGTTTGATTCTGCAAAAACAACTCAAAAAGGATCAATTTGAGATTCTCTATCAAAACCCCCTTTCCGATCATCGCTTGCTGACCAATCCTCTAGCTTCCCTCAGTGGGACTGATGAAGAACAACTTCAGCAAACCGGAGTGATTAGCCTCGAACAGTGGGATTCTAACTCTACACTGTTTTGTTGGAATGAAGCTTTCAACCCCATTGGAGTTCGCAGTCTTCTGATCGCACAGATGAACCCCCATCAATCCTTAAATGAGACAACCAAGAGCGATTCTCTATTAGTGATCGGACATACCAACCCTCGCACTTGGACACAAAGCGAGCAAGCGTTAGTGAAAATTGTTGCTCAACAATTGGGTTTAATCTTGCATCAGTGGCAGCTTAATGATCAAGTACAGGTTCAGCAGCAAATCAATCAAACGATTACTATCGGTTGGCAAATTGTTCAGCAAACCCATGAGGTTGAGGAGTTAGAACATCGCTTTACCCAAGAAATTGCTCAAGCTTTATCAAGTTCTTTGCTGCTGCTTGTTACCTGGACAGAAAGCCAAAAACAAGGTCAAATCGCCCAACGTTATGAACAACAACAGGCTATTTTATTAGATACAAATATTACAGTAGAAATTGATCGTGATCCTTTGATTCAACAAACCTTGCTGATTGAGGGAGTGTATCGTCAAAATATCAACGACCTAGAAAGTTACACCCGCCAATGGTTGAATCTTCAGGCTGATAGTCGTCAAATTTGGACGATCGCCTTACGAACTCATCCCAGTCATCAAGCCACAGGAGTCCTGCTTATCGTTGATCCTCAACTGCAACCGAAATCTGAACAAAGCCTTCAACTCTTAGAAGGGTTAGTGAGTCAACTGGCTTGGATGCGGCGTTATCTGAGAGTACAAACCACACTTTATCAAGAACGAGAAGAACTAGAATGGCTCAACTGGTACAAACAACGTCGTTTAGAAGAATTGTATCGGGTCGTCGGCAGTCGAGTCAAGCAGTTGCATGAGTTGAAACAATCCCCGTTTTTAATCCCCGAGGAGAACAACCATCAATTAACCAATTTACGCTATCAACAGCTTTTACGCCAGATTAGTCAGACTTTAGCTTCGACATCTTCATTACTCAAACGGGAACAGTGGCAACTGCATAACCGACAAGATTTGATTGTCGTATCTAGTTTACTGCGACGAATGCGCGATCGCCTCAGTCCTTTGATCAAACATCGTCAACTTTTGTTGGAAATTCATCAACAGAGAAATCTAACTCTGGTTGCAGATAGTCTCAAACTCGAATTAGTTTTGTATGAACTGTTGTTAATTTCTTGTTATCGATCGCCCTCTCGGGGAGCGATTGAAATTCACGTTCAACCTCTCAATCAACAACAACTCGAATTAGTGATTTGCGATCGCGGTATAGTCAATCCCCAACTGATTCGAGATTTAGAGGCGGGGACATCAGACGATGTATTAAAGCCTTCTACCCTAGATCGTCCACCCGGTCAACATTTAATGATTGTAGCGCGTATTCTGCAACAGATGGGAGGTCAGTTCCAGCTTCAAAAACTCGAGAGTGGAGAAGTTCTCAGTCGGGTAATTTTGCCCGTGAATATTTCCTAGAGCAAGGTTTATGTAAGAGTTTTGCTGAAAACGTAAAGATTGTGTAAAATTTACTGTTTTTCAGGAAAGATCTGTGATTGGTATCAAGCAGAGAAAAACCCAATTCTCAGCCAATATTCAGAAAATTGACTCAAAAATTGCAAAAAGCCGGATAGAGTTCTAGACGTTCAATCCCCTAGAGACTCAGAACAATTAGACGGGGATCGGAGATCCGCATAGGTCTAAAGATCAGTTTTACTCGATAATTGATGCAAGATTTGGCAATATTCTGACAAACTATTAATAATTTAGGAATTATCTCAAATCGAGAGCGAGTCAGTGCAATGGTTTTCAATTGGTTTCGTCGTCAGTTTGACAGCAGCGAAGCAACTTCAAAATCGGCAAAAGCCGACAGTCCATCCGAGGAAGCTCCGGCTAAACCTCAAGATTCTGAGTCGGAACAATCTCAGCCGACTCTTGAGGCCCAAACCGCATCTGCTGAAGATTATCTACAGTGGGCAAAAGCAGCTTACCAAAACCTGCAAACCCAACAAAAACAAGAGTCGGAAGTTCCTGAAGCCCCCGAACCTGAAATAGAATCGGAAATCACCCCCCCTGCCTCAACTGCTTCTGAGGCGATACCCGAGGAGATTGAGGAAACCGGAGATATCGAAACCGTAGCAGAAGTAGAGGAAGTAGAACAAGCAGGGGATGTCGAAACCGTAGAAGAAGTAGAGGAAACCCCCGTTGCTTCTACCGCCTTACCCATTTGGGCGCAATCTCAAGCCGAACGTCAAGCCCGAATTGAACGGTTAAAAGAAACCGCCCAAGAAGAACCCGAACCCGTCCCGACTGCAACACCAGCATCTGTTCAAGCTGAACAGTCTGCAATGACATTTGATGAGATGTTTATTTGGTCAGCAGAAGTTCTAGCCAATCAGGGTCGTCGTCCAGAAGATGTATCCTTTGAAGAAATCACCTGGCTACAAAAACTCTGGCGAGGGTTGGGACGGACTCGCCGCAGTTTACTCAATCAACTTAAAGCCATTGTCGGTCAAGGGCCACTCAATCAAGAAGCCGTTGACGAAATCGAATCCTTACTCTTACAAGCTGATGTCGGTGTAGAAGCCACCGATACCATTGTTGCTGCCCTCCAAGATAAAATTCGCCAGGAAGTTCTACCCCCCGAACAAGCGATCGCCTACCTCAAGCAAATTCTGCGAGAACTTCTCGAGCGTCCCTATCAAAATGGCTACAGCCCCATGTTCGTTCCCCAGAAGGAAACTTTAAATATTTGGCTGATTACCGGAGTGAACGGGGCAGGAAAAACGACAACAATTGGAAAACTCGGTCACATTGCCCAAAAATCTGACTATAATTGCTTGATTGCCGCAGCAGATACCTTCCGAGCCGCCGCCGTTGAACAGGTGAAAATCTGGGGCCAACGGAGTGGGGTAGAAATTATTGCTAACCCCGGAAAAAATACCGATCCGGCTGCCGTTGTATTTGATGCGATCGAAGCCGCCCGAGCCAGAAACGCTGAACTGCTCTTAGTCGATACCGCCGGACGTCTGCAAAACAAAAAAAATCTGATGGAAGAACTCAGCAAAATTCGTCGCGTGATTGCCAAAAAAGCACCAGATGCTATCGTAGAATCTCTACTCGTTTTAGACGCAACGCTTGGTCAAAATGGTCTGCGTCAAGCCGAAGTTTTTGCGTTATCGGCTCAACTCAGTGGTGTAATCTTGACTAAACTAGATGGAACCGCCAAAGGAGGTGTGGCTTTAGCCGTTGTTCAACAGCTAGGTTTGCCTATTCGCTTTATTGGAGTCGGAGAAAGTATCGAAGACCTCAGACCCTTTTCCAGTTACGAGTTTATTGAAGCCTTACTCAGTGGTTAAGTCCCATTCATCCTTTGATCATCAGTGTTGAAATTTGAAATTACACAAAAACCACTTTCCCCTGACTTTCAGAAATTCCCCAGTAACAGATTGATGATTTTCTCTAATACCGAAGTCATTGATCTAACCCAGACCCTAAGTCTGTCCCATATTTTTCTAACCCTTTATCTGAACCAGATATGACTGCTCTGCCCCTCCCACAGCACTCTGACCGATTTTCCGGCTTGACTCCAGGAACACCGGAGTCTATGACCAGTTCATCAACCCCGGCGGACATGACCCCCGTCAGAACCTTGAAAGAACTGGTTGCTCGTTTGCACCGGGAACAGCAGAATGTTAATGAGTTGTTAAGTTCGCTGGGATTTGCTCTGCGGAGTTTTAAAAATCTCAACCAATTTCTAGAACTTACTCCCCTCGTTGCGAGTCGCGTCACGGATGCCGATGGTGGCGCCCTGGTTTTGTTTAAACCTAATGGCCAAATTCGCTTTCAACGTCTCCACTGTCAAGAAGGCCGCCAATGCCATGATATCCGTCAAGCCTTAGAAACAGCCACTCGTCAAGTCAGTATTCAGCCCCTGAATGCGGTTGATCGGATGCCTAAAAATATGCTCAAATCCTATATTGCCAATCTGGATTATCAAGTGAGTAACTTTTTAGGCCCAGATGTACAGGTGTTTGGGACGGCAATTCTCGTGAACAATATTGAACGGGGACGGCTGTATGTGTTTAGCCATGATGCTAATTATCATTGGACACCTACCCGCCAAAAATTAATGCGTTTAGTTGCCGATCAAACCGCAGTGGCGATCGCCAATGATGAACTCGCAGTGTCTCTACGGGAAAAAGAACGCCTTGATCGCGAATTAGAGATCGGCGCCGAAATTCAAGTTCGTCTATTACCCCGAAAATGCCCGAAAATTCCCGGTGTGGATGTCGCCGCCCACTGTCAAACCGCTAACCGAGTCGGTGGCGATTACTATGACTTTATTCCCTCCAATTTCGATCAACGGGAAAGTCGTCCCGCTCAAGTTGTTGCTCCCGGTGCCGCGACAGATGAAAATTGGAGTATTGTCATCGGTGATGTCATGGGAAAAGGTGTTCCGGCTGGGTTAATTATGACCATGACACGGGGAATGCTGCGGGCAGAAGTCCTCAACCGCCACACCCCGGCAAAAATTCTCCAACACCTCAATCGCGTTATGTACGCTGATTTGGAAACTTCTAATCGCTTTGTGACTCTGTTTTATTCAGAATATGATCCCACAACTCGTATCCTGTCTTACAGCAATGCGGCTCATCATCCGCCATTGTTATGGCAGGCGGCAACTCGCTCTATTCAACAACTCGATACTTTGGGGATGTTGATTGGCTTAGATGCTGATACCCATTATTCGGAGGCCCACATTCAACTGCAACCTGGTGATACGATTGTCTATTACACGGATGGACTTACCGACGCCGCTAATCAAAAAGGCGATCGCTTTGATGAAGAAAATCTGCAAAATTCTTTTGAATGGGCTTGTCAAAATTACAATGGCTCCCAAGCAATTTTAGATTACATCTTTGAGCAAGTGCAGGAATTTGTCGGTTCAGGGAGTCACAATGTTGATGATATGACACTCGTTGTTATGCAGGTTAAGTCTTCGACTGAGGATCACGGTGATCATGTTTCTTGATGTGGGATTTGACGGAATGACAGGTGTGAATATTCTTTCTCACCTGTTTGAGCAATCCTCATCAAACTACACCTTAATTGCTCAACAAGGTAATATAGACCTCTGGGTAAACGTGCAGAAAATTTGGAATAATTTGATTGAAAGCGGCCAACTTTGGGCGTTCTTGATTGGAGTGGGTGGGGGTTGGTGGCTCAGGAGTATTTTTCCTTAATTCTTAATGGTTATTATTATGACTAATCCTAAAACTTGGAGTGATCGGTTTAAAACCGCTTTGCATCCTGCTATTGCTTCTTTTAATGCCAGTATTGGCTTTGATCTAGAACTGATAGAATATGATTTGACGGGTTCTATTGCTCATGCGAAAATGTTGGCTAAAACCGGGATTATTTCCCCCGATGAAGGCGAAAAACTGGTCGCAGGTTTAGAACAAATTCGCCAAGAATACCGCCAGGGAAACTTTCAGCCGGGTGTAGAAGCAGAAGATGTTCATTTTGCTGTGGAACGTCGTTTAACTGAAATTACCGGAGATGTTGGTAAAAAACTCCACACGGGACGTTCCCGCAATGATCAAGTTGGAACCGATACCCGTCTCTATCTGCGAGATCAAATTCAACAAATTCGCGCCCAATTGCTAGAATTTCAAGGGGTTTTACTCGATCTCGCAGAAGTTCATGTCGAAACGCCTATCCCCGGTTATACCCACCTCCAACGCGCTCAACCTGTGAGTTTAGCCCATCATCTCTTAGCCTATGTGGAAATGACACAACGAGACTGGGAACGCCTGGGAGATGTCTATAAACGGGTGGATATTTCACCCCTCGGTTGTGGGGCTTTGGCAGGAACAACTTTTCCCATTGATCGCCATTACAGTGCTGAACTCTTGACATTTGGCAAAGTTTATGCTAATAGCCTAGATGGTGTGAGCGATCGCGACTGGGCGATCGAGTTTCTGGGGGCGGCGAGTTTAATTATGGTTCATCTCAGCCGTTTGTCAGAAGAAATGATTTTATGGGCTTCCCAAGAATTTAGTTTTATTAGTCTCAAAGACAACTGTTCGACGGGTTCAAGTATTATGCCTCAAAAGAAAAACCCGGATATTCCTGAATTAGTTCGGGGAAAAACCGGGCGAGTTTTTGGGCATTTACAGGCTATGCTGGTGATTATGAAAGCTTTACCGTTGGCTTACAATAAAGACTTACAAGAAGACAAAGAAGCCTTATTTGATAGCGTTAAAACGGTGAAAGGCAGTCTAGAAGCTATGACCATTTTGTTACGAGAAGGAATCGAATTTAAGACGGAACGGTTAACTCAAGCCGTGAGTGAAGACTTTTCTAATGCAACAGATGTGGCTGACTATTTAGCAACAAAAGGCGTACCCTTCCGCGAGGCTTATAATTTAGTCGGAAAAGTGGTAATGACTTGTTTAGAAGCGGGAAAACTGCTGAAAGATTTAACCCTAGAAGAATGGAAAAGTTTACATCCTGCCTTTGAACAAGATATCTACCATGCGATCACGCCAAAGCAAGTGATTTCTGCCCGCAATAGTTATGGGGGAACAGGCTTTGAACAAGTGAAAAAATCCCTGAAAGCTGCACGCGAACGTTTAAATTCAGTTCAATAGGGAATAGGGAACAGTTTAGAGCGTTTACAGTTATCCGTTGTTCAGATTTCCTAGAAGTTGAATTTGTGGCAATGGAACAATGGGTAACTGGTTTTCAGCCATCTTACACCTTAATTTTTCAGAGGTTTGATTGGGGGTGAAACCCGGTAATATGCTTAATTCATTCCGAGAGAGACTTCCCGCTAAATGCTGAAAATCTAGAGGATAGATAACAGTAAACTCACTGCTAATAATCCCAACAACACGAACCAAATCCCATTCTTTTTGATCCAATATTTGATAGATCCCAAGCCTTGAGGAGAAGATCTCCGAGACGAAGGCGATACAATCGGTTCAGATTTATCGTGGTACAGCGTGCATTCCTTTGCATAGGGACGTTGAGGAAAATTGCAAGTATCATCCTCATGGTATAAACAACTGCTACAGAGATAACCCTCTGAGGAGGCTCGGTGCAATGGGATACCGGGATGACCAAAAGCTTTAAGCTGAAATTTACAATGAGGACAGGCGATCGCCTGCGAATCAACGGGTTGATGACAACGAGGACACTCTGGCATTTTAAATTTTAGATTGTTGTTCTAGGAGCTTATCAGTCAGAGAATTGCTCTATAGCATTCCTAAAAAGTAAGTCCCCCGGAAAGGGGAAGACAGCTATCCCAATTTTTAGGTCAAAGATCGCACAATAGAATGGAAACCAGGATAAATTAACTCTAACTGACCATTTTAGCTAACCTCAATTTCAAATATGGACAATAACAACAACTTACTCAAACAACTCCTGATGCTCGGAATTGGGACAACCTCTCTGGTTGCGGAGAAACTTCAAGAAGTCACAGAGCAGTGGGTCAAAGATGGTACTCTCAACTCAGAACAAGCTAACGTCTTTATGGATGATATGATGCAGCGACTCAAGCTTGAACAAGGAAACTTTGAAGAACTGCTTCAGCGACAAATGCGAAACGTGATGCAAGATGTTGGGGTTCCTCGTCAGTCTGAACTCGATGAGTTGCGGGGACGACTAGATCGTTTAGAACGTCAAATTCGGGATTTAGAAAATCGTCTCTGGCGTTAAGGTACCCTTAGAGGGTAAAGTAAAAGTCTGGGTTTGTTCTGATGCAGACTGAGGAAAGTTAACCGTGAGAGAAATACTAATTAGTCTGGGTATTGCTGTTGTTTGTGCTTTAACTTTGTTGGTTGCTCAAATAACGACCACTGGAAAAGAAGCTACAGCATCCAATATCCCCACGACTCAACCCACTTCGACTCAGAAGGTTACAACATCGAGTAACCCTTTATTAAGCCAAAGCATTGCTGCTACAGCCAATGTGACTCTAGCTCAAAATATGGATAGCGAAAACCAAATGGTAACAACTGACTCCGGTTTACAGTATGAAGACTTAAAGGTAGGAGATGGTGCATCTCCTCAAAAGGGTCAAACAGTTGTAGTTCACTACACGGGTACTTTAGAAGATGGCACAAAGTTTGATAGTTCTCGCGATCGCGGTCAGCCGTTTTCGTTTAAAATTGGCGTGGGTCAGGTGATCAAAGGTTGGGATGAAGGTGTCGGTTCTATGAAAGTTGGCGGCCAACGCAAACTGGTTATTCCCTCGGATTTGGGTTATGGTGCGCGTGGTGCGGGTGGTGTGATTCCGCCCAATGCAACTTTAGTTTTTGATGTGGAATTGTTGGATGTTAAATAAATGTCGCAAGAAGTCCCCCGTTATTGATATAATCGCTTTTCCTTTTTGATCAAATAGCCCCCCAGGGCTGTTTTCATCTTTGGGAAAAATGTTCAGGCTTGATCGGGCAGCGGTGATAGAGAGAGGTTTTTGCTCGGTGAAAAAGACCTATTTAGGAACAAAAATCCTCCCACTCTCCCTCCGCACTCATTGACCCAATCACGTCCCGAAAGTGCCTTTTAGGTATGGGGTCTATGAATATTATTTATGGCGAATATAGTTATAGATTCCCACATAATCCTGGCCGGGATTATTCCAAGAATAATCATACTTCATGCCTGTGAGGGCGAGTTGACGAAACTCTTTTGGGTAGTGATGCCATAAACCAATTGCCCGATCCATAGCCGATTCTAGCGCGGGATTATCAGTTTGATAAAAAACATAACCATTACGTTTTTCTTGGGGTTGGTTTTGATCATAATCTCGGTCAAAGACGGTACTGACTAATCCTCCAACACCTCGAACAATCGGTACAGTTCCGTATCTCATGCCAATCATTTGAGTTAACCCGCAGGGTTCATAATTACTCGGAACAATAATCATATCCGCCCCAGCATAAATCAGGTGAGAAAGTTCTTCATTAAAACCGATTTCTAAGTGACAATCTGGGTTATGGTTGAGGAAGTTCTTTTCATGCCAGAACCAATTATTAATCCCTCGTTCTGTTGCCGAACCCAGTAGTACAAATTGAGCGTTTCGGTGGAGGGCATAATAAATGGCATGATGAACCAGATGAACCCCTTTTTGATCATCTAAGCGACCAATGTAAGCGATAATCGGTTGATTGACATGACGCAGCCAGAGTTTTTCTCGTAAAGCCTTTTTATTCTTGATTTTAGTCTCGAAATCTTCAGGACTATAGTTAAACGGAATATAGTCATCAATTTCCGGATTCCAGACATTATAATCAATGCCATTGAGAATCCCAGTAAACTTGTGTTGGTGTTGATGTAAAGTATGACCTAAACCATACCCACAATCGCCCTGATGGGCTTCCCAAGCATGATGAGGTGAAACCGTTGTGACAAAATTAGAGTAAACAATTCCCCCCTTCATAAAATTCAGTGCGAAGGGATTAAAATTGTCTCGGAGGCGATTGTAATCAAAGTAATAGGCTTCCTGATTGAGTCCTGTTGCCCATAAAACATCAACTCCGGCAATGCCTTGATGTTTAAAATTATGAATGGTATAGCAAACCCGTTGATACTCCAGGCCATGATATTTGTAAATCTCATAAAGCATCACGGGAATTAAGCCCGTTTGCCAATCATGGCAATGAATTACATCGGGACGTTTATTGGTGCGAAGTAAAAATTCTAAAGCCGCTTTGCTAAAGAAGGCAAACCGCATATTGTCATCTTCGCAGCCATAGTAACAGCCTCGGTTAAAAAACTGATCACCAGAACGAGGCTCAATAAAAAAGCATAACCGCCCGTGTACCCAACCGCAATAAACATCACAAAGAATCGTACCACCATACCAGGGAACGGATAAATCCCGATAGGCTTCATGGAGTCCCCAGATGTGGTCATATCGCATACAGTCATATTTCGGTAGAATAATCTCTACGTTATGGCCGCGAATTTCCAACTCCCGGCTCAGTCCGTAAACCACATCGCCCAAGCCTCCGGCTTTAATCACAGGAGCGCATTCAGAGGCAACCTGTACGATGTACATTTTTTACTCCTCACTTACTGACTTGCTCAATTGAACTGACAATTTTAATAAAAGTATACATTGACACTCCCTGCCCTATTATAAAAACGAGGATTGTTTATTTGATTGATAGACCCAACTTGCTGTGATCAGTTTTCTCCAACCCCGAACTTCGGTGGAATCTCCTGTACACCGCAGGGTAGCGTTGGGATCTAAGATCCAAGTTCCGGTCTGCCCCACTGCCACCGTTATCCTACCAAACTTCACCCCAAAATACTCTAACCTTTTCCTGAATTCAAACCAACCTGCATCATTAATAGATTGGGCAAGACAATTTCAAAGATAATAATAGAGTAACGCTGAAGTTACACCTGCTGACTTCACAAACCTTTCCTCACTAGCTGCAATTACAAGTAAAATGTCAAATTCCTTAAATGTTAGTTCGGTTTTAGAAATTCTACGACCTGTACAAGATCCCGAACTGCAAAAAAGTTTGGTTGATCTCAATATGATTCGCAACGTTAAAATTGATCAAGGCGAAGTCAGCTTTACCCTGGTTCTGACAACTCCTGCCTGTCCGTTGCGAGAATTTATTGTCGAAGATTGTCAAAAAGCGGTGCAGCAACTTCCTGGGGTGGAGCGAGTTACAGTCGATGTCACCGCCGAAACTCCCCAACAGAAATCTATACCGGATCGTCAAGGAATAGAAGGGGTTAAAAATATTATTGCTATTTCCAGTGGGAAAGGCGGTGTGGGAAAAAGCACTGTTGCTGTTAATGTTGCAGTCGCCCTCGCCCAAACTGGTGCAAAAGTGGGGCTGATTGATGCAGATATCTATGGCCCGAACGACCCGACGATGATGGGACTGGCTGACTACCAAGTGATGGTACGTCAAGGTAAACAGGGAGAGGTCTTAGAACCCGCCTTTAATTACGGTGTGAAGCTGGTTTCGATGGCGTTTTTGATTGATCGGGATCAACCCGTGATCTGGCGTGGCCCGATGCTGAATGGGATTATCCGTCAGTTTCTCTATCAAGTGGAATGGGGGGATCTCGATTATTTAATTGTGGATATGCCACCGGGAACCGGAGATGCTCAACTGACTCTGGTTCAGGCGGTGCCGATGTCGGGTGTGGTGATTGTGACGACTCCGCAAACGGTTTCACTGCTAGATTCTCGTAAGGGTTTACGGATGTTTCAACAACTGGGAGTTTCGGTTTTAGGAATTGTAGAAAATATGAGCTATTTTATCCCGCCTGATCTACCGGAGAAAAAATATGACATCTTTGGTTCCGGGGGTGGGGAGAAAACGGCGAAGGAACTGGGAGTGTCTCTGTTGGGGGGAATTCCTCTGGAAATGCCTGTGCGAGAAGGGAGTGATAACGGGGTTCCTGTGGTGATTTCTCATCCGGATTCGGCAGCGGCTGTTGAGTTAACGGCGATCGCTCAACGGATTGCGGCTAAGGTTTCTGTGGCGGCTTTAACTTGATTGCTGGAGTGATCAAAATCTAAAAAATAGCGATCGCATTGGATCTGTTCCGAATTCTCGAATATTCTGTAGACTGAATGAATGTAGAGATCAATAAGGATAAAGCTATGATTCTCCCTGGTTCAGCCGTTCGTGTCATTAACCCTGGTGATACTTATTACGGTTTTCAAGGACAAGTGCAACGAATTAGTGATGGAAAAGTTGCTGTATTGTTTGAAGGAGGAAACTGGGATAAATTAGTCACGTTTCGACTCTCGGAGATTGAGTCTGTTGATGCGACGGCCGGACGAAAAGCCAAAGCAAAATAAAATGGGGCAGGTTTAGGATTCATCCTTTGCCTGCCTGATGGTTAAAAAGTTGGCGAGTATTGCTGATGCGTCTTCCCTTTCCTCAATTTAGTACAACGAATCGCGATCACCGTCATATTGGAGAGGTGATTGAGACGACAACCTGTGAATTTTTAGCCCAATGTCTTGAACCGGAAGATCTGACGTTTCCGGTGATGCCGCCTTTTGGGAGTTGGGTGAAATCTAGTGATGAGGAGTCGGGGAATCAGGTTTATGGGATTGTTTATCATGTGACAACCAGTCCGATTGATTCGGTACATCGGGCGCGAGCGTTGGGGCTATCGTTGCAAGAGTTACGGGAAGAACAACCGCAGATTTTTGCGATGTTGAAAACTGAATTTAGAGCGGCGATTCTTGGGTTTGAGACTCCGATTACGACTGGCAACAATGGGGTTGAACCGCCTCGGGGGTTCGTTTATCAATACATTCCTCCTCGTCCTCCGCAAATTCATCAGGCGGTTTATCATTGTGAACCAACTGAGATTATTCATTTCAGCGAAGAATTTGACTTTTTGCGAACGTTACTGCAAATTAATCAAGCTCCGGTTGAGTCTCTGACGGCGGCGGCGATTCGCCACATTTATCAACTGCGAAATTGCGATCGCTCTTGGCTGGTTGAGGCGGGACGCAATTTAAGTATTGTATTGCGAGATGATTATGATCGGCTGCGGGTGATTCTTAAACAAATTCATCCTTAGAATAGCGCAACGCGCAAGGCAATCTTGCAAGATTGGTCACTGTTTACTGGTCACTGGTCACTGTAAACTGCCTTATTGTCTTTGAGACAAATTTTGCTAGTATGGAGAGGTTGTCTAAAATTCGCACATCCTGGGTTTCGGGTGTTTCTGAAAAATCCAAGTCAGAAATCAACCCCCGGATGGAGGATTAACCCGAAAGGAGTTAAACAAATAATGGCTGTTATTAGTCTCGCTGAAATGCTAGAGTCTGGAGTTCACTTCGGACATCAGACTCGTCGTTGGAATCCGAAAATGGCTCCGTATATCTATACAGAACGAAACGGAGTTCATATTATTGACTTGCTGCAAACGGCACAATTGATGGAAGAGGCTTACGAGTATATTAGAACCTCTTCTGAACAGGGCAAGAAATTTCTGTTTGTGGGGACTAAACGTCAAGCGGCAGGTATCATTGCTCAAGAAGCTCAACGCTGTGGGGCTTATTTCGTGAACCAACGTTGGTTAGGGGGAATGCTGACCAACTGGACAACGATTAAAACTCGGGTTGATCGCCTTAAAGAACTGGAGTATCGTCAAGAAAGCGGTCAGTTAGATTATTTGCCGAAAAAAGAAGCTTCTGTGTTGCGTCGGGAACTTGAAAAGCTGCAAAAATACCTGGGTGGTATTAAACAGATGCGTCGCATTCCTGATGCGGTTGTGATGATCGATCAGCGTCGGGAACATAACGCGGTGATGGAATGTAGAAAGTTAGGTATTCCGATTATTGCGATGTTAGATACCAACTGTGATCCGGATTTGGCTGATATTCACATTCCGGCGAATGATGACGCAATTCGGGCGATTAAATTAATTGTTGGGAAGTTCTCCGATGCAATTTATGAAGGACGTCATGGCAAGCTTGATGGGTTAGCGGAAGAATTTGACGAAGACTACGAAGGTGCAGAGGAAGACTTCGGTGATGAAGGAGAGGATTACGAAGAAGAGGTTGAGGAAGATGAGGAAACTGAGGAATAATTCACAGTCAACAGTCATCAGTGACCTGTAACTTGAGAGAAATTAGGGGAAATTGAATCAGTAGAAAGTGTTACTATGTACATGATCAATTTCCCCTTATGACCCAATGGAACAGAAAGGCTAACGCCAAAGTAGGGTTTGACCCTTGCCGCAGTAACATGGGTATATGAGGGCAGGTGAGACCGAAAGCCTACTCTTTTCGCTGATTTGGTGTAGGTAGTTTACCGGATGTCTCAGGACGATTAACAAGAAATTTAAGAGAAGGAACTGAGGAAAAGATGGCCGACATATCAGCAAAGGTAGTCAAGGAACTGCGCGATAAAACGGGCGCAGGCATGATGGACTGCAAAAAAGCGCTCAAAGAAACAGATGGCGATATGACCAAAGCCATTGAGTGGTTGCGACAAAAGGGGATTGCCTCAGCTGGGAAAAAAGAGGGGCGTGCGGCTAGTGAAGGACTGGTTGGCAGTTATATTCATACTGGGGGGCGGGTTGGTGTCCTGGTTGAAGTGAACTGCGAAACAGACTTTGTTGCCCGTCGTGAGGAGTTTCAAACCTTAGTGCGAAACGTTGCGATGCAAATTGCGGCTTGTCCGAATGTAGAGTATGTTAATGTTGATGACATTCCGAGCGATATCGTCGAGAAGGAAAAATCCATTGAGATGAAGCGGGATGATCTGGCTGGAAAACCTGATAATATTAAGGAAAAAATCGTTCTAGGTCGGATTGATAAACGTCTGAAAGAATTGACGTTAATGGATCAACCTTATATTCGCGATCAAAATATTACGGTTGAAGAATTGGTGAAGCAAACGATCGCACTTCTCGGAGAAAATATTAAGGTGCGTCGCTTTTCTCGCTTTGTTCTCGGCGAGGGAGTAGATACGGGGGAAGAAACGGCAGAATAGGCTTTTGTTTTCTGAACGAATTTCCTTTTTTTCCGAGTTGGATTTGCCCCGATCCCGATTTAAAATAAATTCGATTGGGGCTAAATCTGATTTATTTTTCAGGGGTAAAAACTAGAGGAACCTTGAGAAAGTTCTCTTTGATTGTTTCATATTGAAACTTGTTCTATTAAATTTCAGAAATGACCGGATCGCTTAAAGCCTTAACTGATGAGCTAGCTGCTTTGGAAGAATCACTGGTAAAGTTAGCTCAGGAGTTTGATTGTGCTTATGAAAATTATTTGAGTGCTTTAGGAAAAGCTGTACGCCAACAGTTGGTTCTTGCGAGTTATCATCTCTGTACTCAGAATTATCCTGAATCTTTTCTAAGTCTTTCATTTTCAGATCGGCAGAAATTTCAACAAAGTTTGCAAACGTTGGCAACAAACTCGCAAAAAATGTTGATCTCTTTGGTTCAATTGTCTTCGGCATCTCAAGCTTTAACAAGACAATCTGAGGAGAATTCTTTACCTGAGATTAGCCCGGAAGATCAACCCCTTGAAGGTTCGGCTCATTTAAGAATTGAATTGCCCATGCCTGAACGTTTGAGTTCTCCCGAACAGTTGGCATTGTGGCAGGCTACTTTGGAAAAGTCAATTGAGGCTGTTTTGAAGTCTCTGTCTCGCGATACGAATCGATGTTTGCAGGAGTTTAAAATATTCTCTCAGCAATTACCCGATGCGGTGATTGAGGTGGCTTCTCAAGCTGAAGCGTCTGCCCAAACGGTGGCTAGTCCTCCGAATCTTTTGAATGTGATGATTGAGACGGAGGATATAGAAGACTCGGAGATTTCTAATGTGACTCGTTTGGTGGCGGTGAATTTGCGTTTAGCAGAGATTGAGTTTGCCGATCCGTTGGTTATGTCTAAACGCCATCAAATTCGTAATCTCTGTGGTCAGTTAAATCAGCTTGGACGCAGTTATCAGAAAAAACAACGGGAACGCTCTGTGTTGGAAGCTGAGGCGGCTTGGCGGGCGAGTTGGTTTGAACAGAATAGTTAAAAGGAAGGGGGGTTGAAGCGAGAGATAGGTCAGTTCAATCAGGTGTTGATTAATACGTCAAGCGTAGGGACGAGCGACCCCAGGATAGTTTATGCTATTAATCTTAGCGAAAATTTCCTAAAATGTCAAATAAAAGAGAATTTTCTTGATTTTTAAAGTTAAAAAATTTTATACTTTTAGAGGAAGACAGCTTCAGGCTGTTATCCTATAAAGAATAGAGTAGCCAATGTTTTGATGATTGAGTTTTAAAGGGCTTGGAGTCGATTTAATTGAATGAATAAAATCAGATAAACTTCTATTTTTGAGTCAACTGGAACAATGAAAATCAACCAACCAGACTGGGAGCGTTTACAAAAAGCAATTGCAGTTGAAGCCGAAAGAGGATTTAATAATGTTCAGGGAAAGCATCACCAATTTCACGAATTTTTGTATATTAGCTTAAGTGAACTGTTTAAGCTTGTTCCGGTAGATGCTAAACATCGCTGTCAACAAATGGTAGATGCTTTTGGAAATTATTCAGAAAAAAGTCTTCAAGAGCGAGAGAATCTTCTGGATGATACGCGGCGGTTTTTGTTGCAAATGCAGCGCAGTCTGGATGGTCGTTCTAAGGTTGAAGAAATCACGACTAAAACCCCAACTTATCCGGCTGATTTGGCGACTTTTGTTAGTATTAAAACTCAACCGATTGTTGAAAAATCTCCGAATGCGGCTTCTTCTTTAGAACAAGGTTTAGATAAAGTGATTGGGCCGAGAAATGCCAGTCGTTTAGCGAAACTGGGTTTATATACGGTCTATGATTTATTATATTATTATCCGCGAGATCATATTGATTATGCTCGTCAAGTTGCCATCCGAGACTTAGTTCCGGGTGAGACTGTAACACTGATTGCTAAGGTGAAACGGTGTAACTGTTTTAGTAGTCCTAGAAATAAGAAATTAACGATTTTAGATTTAATTTTAACGGATAGTACCGGACAGCTAAAAATTAGTCGTTTTTTCGCAGGGCCGAGATTTAGTAACGCAGGATGGCAAAATAAGCAAAAATATAATTATCCACCGGGGACGATTGTTGCGGCTTCGGGGTTGGTGAAAAGTAATAAATATGGAATTACTTTAGATAACCCAGAATTGGAAGTTTTAGATCAAGAAGGGGGGCAAATTGACTCGATGAAAATTGGTCGGGTGGTTCCTGTTTATCCCCTGAGTGAAGGGGTGGGTGCGGACTTAATTAGAAAATCGGTTTTATCGGTTTTACCGATGACGAGTCAATTGCAGGATACGTTACCAAAAGGGTTATTAGATCTGTATCAATTAGTTGGGGTACAGGATGCGATTCAAAATATTCATTTTCCCCCAGATCGAGATTGTTTAGCCGCAGCCCGTCGGCGTTTAGTGTTTGATGAGTTTTTCTATTTACAATTAGGCTTGTTACAACGACGTCAATCTCAAAAAAAAGTAACAACGAGTGCGGTACTTGCTCCGACGGGGAAACTGATTCAACAGTTTGATGAAATTTTACCGTTTAAATTTACGAATGCTCAACAACGAGTCATCAAAGAAATTATGATTGATTTACAATCTTCTCAACCGATGAATCGTTTGGTTCAAGGAGATGTGGGAGCGGGAAAAACGGTGGTGGCTGTGGTGGCAATGTTAGCGGCTATTCAAGCGGGATATCAAGCAGCATTAATGGCGCCAACGGAGGTTTTAGCCGAACAACATTATCGTAAATTAGTGAGTTGGTTTAATTTAATGCACTTAACGGTGGAACTGTTAACGGGTTCAACCAAAGCTGCAAAACGGCGCCAAATTCACAGCCAATTGGAAACGGGAGAATTACCTGTTTTAGTGGGAACTCATGCGTTAATTCAAGATACGGTAAATTTTCATCGCTTGGGGTTAGTGGTGATTGATGAACAGCATCGGTTTGGGGTACAACAACGGGCGAGATTACAACAAAAAGGTGAATCTCCTCATGTTTTAACGATGACAGCAACACCAATTCCGCGTACTTTAGCGTTAACGTTACATGGGGATTTAGATGTGAGTCAATTGGATGAACTTCCGCCGGGGCGTCAACCCATTCAAACGACTATTTTAATGGGAAAACAACGCAATGAAGCCTATGATTTAATCCGGCGAGAAATTGTGCAGGGAAGACAGGTTTATGTGGTGTTACCATTGGTAGAAGAATCGGAAAAGTTGGATGTACGTTCAGCCGTGGAAGAACATCAAAAACTGCAAACGAAGATTTTCCCAGAATTTCAAATTGGGTTGTTACATGGTCGTCTGAGTAGTGCTGAAAAAGATGAAGCGATTTGTCAATTTCGCGATCAAAAGACGCAAATTCTGGTTTCTACAACTGTTGTAGAAGTGGGGGTAGATGTTCCGAATGCAACGGTGATGTTAATTGAAAATGCGGAACGATTTGGGTTATCTCAATTGCATCAATTACGGGGACGAGTGGGACGGGGTAAACATAAATCTTTTTGTTTATTAATGGCGGGAAGTTCTACTCCTGAAGCGAGAGAAAGATTGGAAGTTTTAGCACAGTCTCAGGATGGTTTTTTTATTGCTGAAATGGATATGCAGTTGCGGGGGCCGGGTCAGGTTTTGGGATCTCGTCAGTCGGGATTACCGGATTTTGTCTTAGCGAGTTTAGTAGAAGACCGGGAGGTGTTAGAATTGGCAAGAGATGCGGCGCAAAAAGTGATGGAAAAGGATGAAACGTTAAACCGTTGGCCGTTAATGCAGCAGGAGTTAAACCGACGTTTTGAACGAATGTTAGGGGGTTCTATTTTGACTTAAAGAGGAAGATCAGAAATGAAGGTTGAATGTCTTATTCTATTAACCAGTTCAATTAGTCTTGGACGGTTATTTGAAAACTTTTGGCGAATTCGGGTAAAGGTAATAAGTGGGCTAAAGTTTTATTCAAGATCGGTTTAACGCTATGCTAACTGTTCAACAAAGGCTTGATGTTCAACGCTTTCTAATCCCCTTTGCAAGACTTGTAAAACTTGTTTCATGTTTCCAGTTAATCATTCATTTACTCCTAACCATAACCCCGGAAAAACACGACTGCGAATAATCCCTGTATCATCGGGTTGTAACTGAAGATATTCGCCGTTTTCTAACACAAACCAATTGAATTGATTTTCATAGGATTGCCAAACCAGATATTCTTGTACTCCATTGCGTCGATAAACTCGTTTTTTATCCCCTAAATAAATCGCTACACTACTCGCGGCAATTTCAGCCACTAATTCCGGTGAACCTTCTAGATAATCATCCTCACTAACTCGAACGTTTCCACCCAAATTTTGATTAATAAATAATACCGCATCGGGTTGAGGTTCGTTATCAAGATCAAGTCTAATCGTTGGATTATCTCCGAATTCAACTCCTGAAGTCATTACCTTATAAAACCCTAACCAAATCATCAAATTACCGTGAGGTTCAGCATGACTTTTAAACCGTAAAGCCGCAGGCATATATACCACTCCTTCAATTAATTCTGCTTTAATATTCGGCATTTGATGATAACGCCGTTCAAATTCGGGGCGAGTTAAGCGATCGCCATTTTCCAGGGGAGGAATAGAAGTTAAAGTATTTTGGGGTTGATCTGGATGAGCCATGATTGCGCCTCTTCTTCTGTGGTGTTGCTGTAATTTTATCGTTTTCAATCTTTAGTGATCCCATTTTTGGATTTTTATGATATGATGCAGCTTATCGGTTCTAATGGGGAGCAGCCATTAGACGAAAGGGGGAAAGTTCGGTGCAAATCCGTCGCTGTCCCGCAACTGTGATGAGGCTTATATTAAGTTTCAGAGTCAGGATGCCCGCCGATGATTGTTGTGTTATTTGCGCGTCTGCGAGGTACAGATAGTGTCTGAATTAGTCTTTTTACGATTCAATCCGTTACGTTTTTCTCGATGTGATACGGCTTACTTAGCTTTTGATATCCCGCTACAGTAGGTTCTGACTCAAAACCATCACTTCTGCTATCAGCAAATCAACAGACTTGAGGTTGAATTGCTTGCTGTTTATCGTTCATAAAAAACAAGGTGTTCCAGTTGGGTTCACCTGAAAAATTATAATGACTCAACATACAATTTTTGTCTGTACAAGCTGTGCGAGTAGCTGGGAATCTGGGAAACGAGTGGGGGAAAGTGGCGGCGAAAAACTGCTACAAAAACTCTCTGAATTCTCAGAAATCGGAGAATTAAAGCCTGGATTTTTGGTTCAAGCTGTGAGTTGTATGAGTGCTTGCAAACGGGCTTGTGTTGTTGCTTTTTCTGCTGAGAATAAACCCACTTATATTTTTGGAGACCTTCCAGCTGAAAATGCAGTTCATTCTGTTTTAGATTGTGCGAATCAATATTATGCAATAACTCCCCAGGAGAAGTTAGCGTACCAAAAACGACCCGAACTTCTGAGAAAAGGAATTATTGCTTGTATTCCTCCCCAATTTCCCAGCAAAATCTAGTTCAATATCTATCCAGTCAACAATTTGTCTCAATCCATTATTCAGAGGAAAACTGATGAAAACTTTGTCATTGATTAAAAATGTTAGCTTTGTTTTGATCTCATCTCACAAGGAAAAACCATGAAACCTGATGTCTCATCTTCGACTCCTACTGTTATAATACAGTCAGAATCAACTCAACATTTATTTCCTACTTTTAGCTTATGGGAATCGGCTTGGAATGCGATCGCAAAAGGAAAGAGTTGGTCATTTTTCCTGATTGCAATAGGTAGTCTCAGCAGCATTATTTATCCCCATGTTCCCTTAGTGGGATTTGCAGCCGTAGCGGGAAATACACTCACCCGCAAAAAAGCGATGATCACCGCTTTAAGTATTTGGTTTGCTAATCAGTTATATGGCTTTACTGTCCGTCAATATCCCCAAACTCTAGAGTCATTCACTTGGGGTTTTGTGATGGGAATCGGTACAATCATCATCACTGGATTAATTACATTTAGACCAAAATTTTGTGTTAACTTTCGGGGTTATCTGACTTGGTTAATTGTAGGAATTATTAGCGGTTATGCTATCTATCAAGGGACGATAGTCTTGATTGCTGAGTTAATGGGCGGACATGGTTTCACCGCAGAAATATTGTGGCGAATTTTTGTTAAAGATGCGGTTTGGGGGATTAGTATATCCGCAGTTCATAGCCTATTAATGGGGTTTATGATTCAAACAGCCCCCTCTCAGTCTGGCTACCGTCCATCCGGATGTGGTCAAAAATATTAAGTTTAAAACCAACAATCAACTTTGTATTCTTTTAGGAAATTTTATGTCAATTACAACCTCTACACTCGGCTATCCTTGTATTGGTAAAAATCGGAAAGTCAAAAAAGCATTCCCAAGCTGAACAACAGTAAATCTGATCAAAAGGGGGGAGTTTTTCCCCTGAAAATCCCTCGCTGCATTCAAAAATTGATGATGAATCAACCTAAAACAGACTGGCAAAAAAATTTTATCGAAACCAATTTAACAGCCCTGGGCTACAACGCTTGGATGGGTTACATTAAAAGTGAACGTGGGGTTGTTATTTGTAGTACCAACATAGCAACTATTAATACTTTTGGCGAAACGTTTCAAGCCCATTTTGTGCCTCGTCGTCGCCTAGCCCCCTTTCTCAACGCTTGGTTATCTGCACCGGATACAGTCATTTTGCAACAGCATTTTATGAACGGTCATATCTTACAAGCCGTAGATAATTATAACCCGAATCAAGATTTAATTCTGCTGCTAGAGTCAGGTCAACAAGTCACCTTTTTTTATCTGATCGATTTACCCATTTCTCCCCCAGACTGCTATAATCAAATTTTAGCTCGATCTGCAGATTTTAGAATCCAGCAATTTTCAAACTCTTGTAATAACAATCAGTAATGAATTTAGTCAATATTCTGGGACTTTTCCTGATTATCCTAACCCTTTGTCTTGCACTGTATTTAATCACCCCTCGCCGTTATCAATCTTCTGATTCTGTGGCGAATTCCTATGATCAATGGACAGAAGATGGTATTTTAGAATTTTATTGGGGTGAACATATCCACCTCGGTCATTATGGTTCACCTCCGCAACGAAAAAACTTTTTGCAAGCTAAAAGTGACTTTGTAGATGAAATGGTGCGTTGGGGCGGTTTAGAGAAATTACCTCAAGGAACAACGCTGTTAGATGTGGGTTGTGGCATTGGCGGAAGTAGTCGTATTTTAGCGAAAGATTACGGATTTTCGGTGACTGGAGTGACCATTAGTCCCCAACAAGTTAAACGCGCCCAGGAGTTGACACCCGCAGAAGTTGATGCTAAATTTCAAGTCGATGATGCAATGGCGCTGTCTTTCCCAGATGGAAGTTTTGATGTGGTTTGGTCAATTGAAGCAGGCCCCCATATGCCGGATAAAGCAATTTTTGCTCAAGAATTAATGCGAGTTCTTAAACCAGGTGGGGTGTTGGTTGTAGCAGACTGGAATCAACGCGATGATCGGCAAATTCCGCTTAATTTTTGGGAAAAACCTGTGATGCGTCAACTTCTCGATCAATGGTCTCATCCGGCTTTTTCGAGTATAGAAGGGTTTTCCGAACTGTTAGCTAAAACGGGATTTGTTGAAGGGGAAGTGTTCACCGCAGACTGGACAAAACAAACTCTTCCTTCTTGGTTAGATTCGATTTGGCAAGGGATCGCCCGCCCCCAGGGATTAGTCAAATTTGGGTTATCTGGTTTGATTAAATCCCTGCGAGAAGTTCCGACGTTGTTGTTAATGCGGTTAGCGTTTGGAACAGGTCTTTGTCGGTTTGGAATGTTTCGGGCGATACGGGCGAATACTCAACCTCAAAAGGTGAAGATTGCAACAACTGAAACGGCACAAGTTTAACAGATGTTGGCTGTTTTGTCTAATCTAACCGCACTTTTAAATCAGTATCCAACCACTCTTGATTGACTTCCCATTTGGGTTTATTCTTATCAAGGGTAGCGTTAATCTGATCAGCAACTTGAGCTAACTGATCGGGAGATAACTGGGCTTCGGGTTGACTGGAAGAAACGTTTCCGTAACCGATACTAACAACTTCTAATCTTTGATTATCGGTGGGGTTGGTTTTCTCAATTTTTTGAGGTTCGTGAGGCATTCAGGAAGACTCCTAACAACTTGTAGCTTCTCTTTCAGACTCTACAGAATCAAATCAGAAGGGTAATTCATCTTCTAAGTCTGAAGGGATTTCTGTGGGTTCTAAAGCTTGTTGGGCTTGTTTAATTCTCTCAAATAATGAACCCGATAAACGTTTTCTGCGGTTTAATAGATTTAGGTTATATTTTGCTTTCAATGCCTCTCGAACCGATGGGGGGGTTTGTTCCGTTGGCCCTTGTAAATCTGCTGCTGTAACGACGGGAAGTCGTGAACCCAATTTTTCAACGGGAATATCAGGAAGTCGCACTAAAAAATAATCCCGTCTGCGGCGAATCTTTTCCGCCCGATTGTCAATTTCTGTGAGAACACCGATAATTTGACTGAGATGATGGGTAGACATTGCCACCTGAACTTCAATATCATCTAGAGGAATATCCAAACGTTCTGCTTCTGATAAAATATCAGAGGGAATATGATCTAACTTCGGGGGGTTCATCGCCGCAGCGAGATAACCTAAAGTTTGTTTAAATTGCAGTTCCACTTCAGCTAGAAGTTGAGGCGTTATATTTTCTGGTGCTACAGTCTTAACGAGGGATTTGAGTTTTTTTGTTGCCGCTTCAGATAATTCAATTGCTGTTTGTAAAGCTTGATACTCCATAACAGATCATACCTCTAGCTATTCTAATCTTCGATATTTTCTAACTCCTGAGTAGACTGCCATCCGGGTTCCCACAGGCTTCTATCTTTGAGTTGTTTGGCATTTAACCAAAAACGAACATTGGGATCACAGGAGGCGACCATTTCCGCAAAGACCCATTGTCCATCATTTTTGCGGTTAACGACTTGAAAATGTCTCCACCCCCAGGTCTTTTGAGTGGCTGTCCATTTGGAACCGACGAGATAGGGAAATTTTTGCTTCTTTGGCATTTTTCGGTCATTCGCTTAACCGCTTCTTTACTATTTTGACAGATGATCGGCATCTCAAAAACCGAATTGTGCTGATTTTCTGCAAAACTCTTTCTGTGGTTAGAAGCGATCATCCGAAAGTCTCACTATACTGATTAACAACTCTAGAAAGCAGGCACGTTTCATCAGAATTGTGTCGGGTGGGCATCTTGCCGACTCGAAAGGGAGTACAGCCAAAAGTACCTAACCTAATCATATGTTTGTATTTTGAATTTAAATCTAAGATGGCGATCACGAAAACCCAAAAAATCATCATTCATCCAAGGGACGTAATTGGCTTTCTCAATCAACAGAATATCATCTAATTTGCTCAAATTCTATCATCAAATTGAATAATGATGCAGCTCAAGAAAGGAAACTTAAACAGTCAATATACCACCGTTGAAGGGTTATCGATCCACTCTCGAATTTCTGCTGAAATACCGCCCAAAGATGCACCCATATTAATTTTAGTTGCAGGCGCTGGCTTGTCAAGTCGTTATATGATTCCAACTGCGGAATTATTAGCACCCGACTATCAAGTTTATGTCCCTGACTTACCGGGTTATGGAGAAAGCGACAAACCCGAACCGCCTTTCAGTTTATCTCAATTAGCGGATATTTTGTGTAAATGGATGGACGCAGTAGGTATTAAGCAAGCCACGATGTTAGGAAACTCTTTGGGGTGTCAAATTATCGTGGAATTTGCGGTGCGTCATCCTAACCGCCTCAGCAGTGCCATTTTACAGGGGCCAACCGTTGATCGCAACGCCCGAACCTTTGGGGAACAACTGTGGCGTTTAATTTTAGATGCCCCGAATGAAGCCCCCTCCCAAGCGTTTATTCAAATTGAAGATTACTGGAAAGCGGGTTTTTCACGGGTTTTGCATACGTTTCAAATGTCTTTAGCCGATCCCATTGAAGAAAAACTCCCTGATGTGAAAGTTCCAACGTTAGTTGTACGGGGTGAAAACGATCCGTTAGTCCCTCCTGAATGGGCGCGAGAAATTGTAAATCTTTTACCCCATAGCCAATTTGTTGAAATTGCAGGGGGTGGACATACCTTAAATTACAAAATGCCGGAAGCCGTCGCTAGAGTCACGCGAACCTTCCTCAACAGTACACAACCTTCTATCAGTTTAGAACCGGAGTTAAAATTATGATGAAAGCACCTTCAACCAATCCAATTTTGAGTTCAATTTTAGCCCAAAAAGGCGTAACCCCTTCTTATATTGCCAACTTTGACTCGGCGGCGGGTATGCTGCGGGCGATATCGGCTTATTTGCGAGGTGAAGAATTTTCAGGAATGGGGGTATTGCCTTCTTTTTTAGAACCCGTTACTGATCTGATTACCCTATTACCGAAACCTCTCCAAGAAAAGATATATATTGCCGGAAGTGCGGGAGAAGGAATTGATCCAGAAAAGTTAGAAGATGTGCGATCGCAAGTGGTTGCCCAGTGGATGGTGAGTCAATATCCTCAACAGTCTTATCCGGCGGTAGCGGTGGGTTCTTCCTGTGGGGCGTTGGTTAACCTCTGTGCTGCGTTGGGGATGCCCTGGCTTCCTCAGACGTTTTTGGTGCCTGTCAAACATGGGAGTATGGATATTGATCAACCCAAACAAGCTTTGAATTGGGGGAATCAATGGGCAGATTCTTTATTGGATAATAACCCCGAACTGAAGTTACACCATATGCACGATCCCTGTCAAGACCGTTTAACCAGTCAGGGAATGTCCTATTTTCGAGTGAAACGCATGGCTTTGGGGGAGGCTTACGAGTGCTTTTTACAGAAAGCCTTACCCCCTGGCGGTACAATCTTTTTGGTGGAATGTAACCAAAGCTGGCCGACGACTCAGGTCAGCGATCGCCATATTTTCCAGTTTGGGGCAGTTGGAGGGGCTACACCCGAAGAATTTTTCCAGGGAAGTGAACGGGTTGAAGCTTATTTAAAACGCTACGATTCCTCTCAACGACGCTGGGATGCCCCCGAACCGAATGGAGAACGTCCCGAGGCTGAATGGGGGTTTGAGTCGGCTTTACGGGAAGATGTTGAACGGTTTGCCCGAGAACGAGGATATCATGTCCGGCGAATTGTTTTTGAAGTACCGGAAGATTTGAGTCCTTTTGTTGCAGAACTCTACCGTTGGTGGTATAAACAGCTTCAGGTTGTCACGAATTGTCTGTTAGTTGAATCTTTTGTATTAACTGAACCGATGTTAACCCTGAAAATGGGTTTGGTGCCGTTTTGGATGACGTTTAATGTGGAGTCTTCTCTGTATAATTTAGAGAACTATTTAGACAGCACTGACCCCTATGATGAAATCTACATGATGTTATTTTCTCATGGGGTGGATTCTGTGGGTTTACCGTCGATAGATCGTTGGCGGCAAGTGTTCCAGAAAGCGCGAAAATCCGGGAGTTTTGTGGGGGTAGCCGAGGAACAGTATCCCAGACATTTTTCTTCGATGATTCGCTATCATACGGATCTCAAGCGTTTAATTTCGGCTCGTTATCCTCTACCGACTTCTTTGAGTTTAGCCCAGCTTGACCAGTTTATTGAGCAGAGCGATTTTCGGGTACAGTTTATTTAACAGAGATCGCTCTTTTTGGGTCTTCCTCGTCGGATTGAAAATGCGCCAGCAGGTAGAGGTTGAACTGATTCTGTCTGGGTTGAAGCGATCATGCCCCTCCAATGGCTTGTTTTCATTCCGGCGGACAAGCCGCCCCCACAAGCGTTGAAACGACGATTAACCCCTCTGTGGGATGACAACCAGAGAAGGGAGGAAATTAGATTGACAAATTAGTTGCGTTTTAAGTAGGATACAAATATAATAGATCCAGTCTGTGGATCAACTACCCGAGATCGAGAAATTTCTATTGATGAAGACTTTTGGGATTCTGTAGAAGTTTTGATAAAGCAAGCTGTTGAAGTGATGCTTGATAGGGCAGCAATAATGATCACAGAAGTACGGACTCTCATTGGACAGAGACGCTTCATGGTTTCCATAATTAAATAGAGTTACACTTAACACATTATTACATATAATATCTCCACCGAATAGGGGATGAGTTCCGCATGAAAAATAGAAGTTCGGTTTAACTTCGTAGAACTACACAAAAGTTAACAGTATTTTCGGGTAATAGGCAGAGGTGACAGTCATCCGTTTTAAAAGTTGAACAGGGTTGAAATTTTTCCAAACAGATAACTGTCAAATCTTCCTATCTGCGAAGTAGTATGCTTTCAACCTCCACTCACAGGGGGAATGAGTACCACTTCGTCACCCTGTTGTAAAACAGTTTCGGGCGGAACAAACATCAAGTTCACTCCAAAATTGGTAACAGAGCGCCATTGTTCTAAGTCAGGATGTTCTTTAATGCAATAATCGAGAACTTGAGAAACAGACGTTTGAGAAGGTAGAGTTAATATCAGTTGAGGAACATTGTAAACTTCTTGATACACAGCAAACAGTTTAACGGTGACGGTGATGGGTAAATTAGACATGAAGGTACTACTCCGCTTAAACAACTCAGAAAAACTTGGCCAAGCTGGCATCAGAGGGTGCAAACCCTTCTGTGAGAAGATTTGCTAGAAATACCGCATCACTTTTCCTGTTTACACCCTCAAGAAGTTCTAGCAACAACTCGATAAGTTATCGCAGTTGTACATAAAACTTAACAAAACTTTCCGTCTCAACAAAAGCTCATAACCTAACGGTTGTGAACCGAGATTTTTTTTCGGCGATCGCGTTACAAATGTTTATAAAATAAAAAAACGTAAAGAAAACCGTCAGGAGTATATTACTGTGACATCAGCCATCACAACCACAACACTCGGACAAACTGGAATTACCGTTCCCTCACTTTGTATTGGAACCTGGTCTTGGGGTGATAACTTCTTTTGGGACTACGGTAAAAGCTTTGGAGAGGCTGAAGTCGAAGCCGCATTTAACACCGCCCTCTCATTGGGGATCAACTTTTTCGATACCGCAGAAGTGTATGGACAAGGCTTATCTGAACAACTCCTCGGAAAGTTCATGCAAAAAACCGATAAGCCCGTGATTATGGCCACCAAATACGGCCCCTTACCCTGGCGAATTTGGGGAAATTCCGTCGCGGATGCGTTAACCGTCAGTCTAAAAAACTTACAAGTTCCTCAAGTCGCTTTATATCAAGTTCATTGGCCCTTCACCTTTTTAATGACCCAGGAAACCTTAATGAACGCCCTCGCCGATGAAGTCAAACAAGGGAGAATATTAGCCGTTGGCGTGAGCAACTATTCCGCCGACGAAATGGAACTCGCCCATACAATACTAGCTCGACGGGGAATTCCCTTAGCCACAAATCAAGTCAAATACTCCATACTGAACCGCAAAATCGAACAAAAAGGAATATTAGCTCGGGCGCGTCAGTTAGGGGTAACACTATTAGCTTATAGTCCCCTCGCTCAAGGACTCCTCACCGGAAAATATACAGCCAGTAACCCGCCTGTTGGTGGTCGTCGGATAGACGCTCGCTTTTCCCCTGCGGGGTTACAAAAAATTGAACCCGTGATGTCTGTCGTGCGTCAAATTGCTGAAAAATACCAACGAACCCCCGCCCAAGTCGCCTTAAACTGGATTAATGCTCAACCGGGAGTAATTGCGATCGCAGGTGCCAAAAACGCCACTCAAGTCAAAGATGATGCAGGGGCTTTAGGTTGGGAAATGACTCCGGCCGAACTCGATCAACTTGAACAAGTCAGTCGTCCCTGGCTTTCACAGTAACTCATTTTTATCGTTTACAGTTTGCCCTCTGAGTGAACAGCGAATAACTGTAAACGGTAAAGACAATCCCGGAAGCCTATTCCCTGTTCACGGGTGACTGTTCCTCCTTACCGATTTTCTGTTCCTGCTCTATTGACTTTATTGTTTTCTGCTTAAACGGAGGAAACAGAGTATTTTTAGCTTCAGGCTGACAGCAAGATAAAATCGGTTCTTGAGCAATATTATTGAGCAGAACAGATCGATGTTCTAATAAATCTATCCACTGATCGTTGACTAAAGCGTTTTGAGGTTCTGTTCGTCGTTGTTCTGCCAGTTGAGTTAAAGCGTCATACCACAGACCATTTTGAGCATAGAGGTTGAGTCTCTCCCTGGATCCGGCTCTTTCTAACTGTTGTTTAAGTTGTCTTGAAGGAGCAACCCGAGCCACAATTCCACTGATGGTAAAATTACTCTGAATAGTTGAGGTAGAGGAAGCATCCAGAACATCAGCAGAACAGTAAAAGTTAAATAACCAGCGATAGGCTTTACCTTCTTCAAGAGGAGGTGCTGTTTCCGGTAGACGAAAGCTGACAATACCTGGCCCTTGGGTGATGGGAAATTTCACCTCATAAACGACATCATCGTTACCTTCTTCCCTTAAGACCAACTCCATCGCGGCTGAGGAAATGGGAATATAAAGCCAGAACGTTGGATGAGCGGCGATCGTTTCTCCCCAGTTTGTGGTGGGAATAAGAGCCGTAATCGGTTTTTGAAATGCAGAACATTGTCCGGGTCCTCGACTTCCTGCATCAGATCGGGTTCCGGGCGCTCCTCGATCTGGGGGTTGAAAGTTCAGAGTCTTTTCAGAAGAGGAGGTTCTAGAGCGATCGCTTTGTTCAGAAGATCTCACTAAAGTATCAGCTTGTACCGAACTTAACCGGAGTAACGGGTAGCCTATTGACTGTATTCCGACTAAAGTTAGAGTGACGCCAAGTTTAATAGACTGAGAAAATAAGTTGTTCCACAGCATAATTATTTCTACTCCCTGGTTGAATCGTAAATGCTAGGCTGAAAGTTCCCCAATCGAATGAGTTAGACTTGATCACGGTCTAGGATGACGGGTGTAACGGATTTTATCCTGTTTATTATCAGTCAAAATGTTATGCGCCTTAGAATCGGCTTGATCTGTTACCACTGCTTAGTCTCTATTTTCATCAAGAATCAGAGGGAAAAGTTAAAAACCGCAGTGGCAAGTGTGAATCCTTGACTGACTCAACACGACTTCCCCTGTTTCTCTCAACCCTCTAATTTTATTGACTTTTCAATAAAAAGGGACAAACGGCTGTGATCACCAGGGTGAGACTCGATGGAATCAGAGGAACCCATCCTCCCCAAAGTAAGAAGATATAACAAATTCCCGATAAAGTAACGACACCGATGATCACAGATGGCACCCAACCTGAGAATTTATGACAATGCCAAGCAATAATACCTCCCACTATAGACCAACTTCCGATCCAGACCCAATCCCCCCATTGAGGCCAAACCCAAATTAGAGGACGTCCATCTAGCGCACCACTCACAATTTGACTAATCATTTGGGCTTGTAACAGCACTCCTGGAATTTTTTGATGTTCAGTCAAACCCGAACTAAAAGGAGTAGAAAAATAATCAGTGGAAATCGGTGCAGTAATCCCAATTAACACCAAGCGATCTTTGACCCAATCGGGATCAATCTCACCTTCTAAAACTTGAGAAAAGGTAACTCGTTGCAGTTGATTTTGATCCGTTGCCCGATAGTTGAGTAAAATTTGAAATCCTTGATGGTCAAATTTTTGATAACCCCCGGCACGTTCGGCTAGGGGTGTTAATACAATTTTACCTAATTTTACAGATTCCGAGGCTTTTAATTCCGGTGTAATTCCTTCTACAACCAGATAATTTTGGGCGAGTTGAAAACTTAAAGAAATTTCAGTCGGACAGGGTGAACTACTATCGGAACTCATAAACAATAAATGCCGACGCAAAATGCCATCAGGATCTAACACAACATCGGTAAACCCCAGTCGATTTTGAGGAACATTCGGGGGCGGTGCAATTCCGGGTTTATTGAGATTCCCGATCTCAGATCCACTACAAACCGCGATTAAATTAGGATTGTCCTGAAACTGCTGAAGCAACAGATCGTGTCCCGGTTCTCGCGGAACATCACGATAAATATCAATTCCCAGGACTCGCGGTTGATAGCTGTCAAGTCTGTCAATCAGTTTTGCTAAGGTTTGATCGGGTATAGGAAAACCCCCGTATCTTTGCAGATCTTGTTCTGTGGCTTCTACGACTAATACACGGGAATCAACCCCCTCCCTGGGGCGGAGGCGCAACAGTTGATCATAGGCTTTAAGTTCCCATCCCTGCATCAAACCCAGCGATCGCAAAGCAATGACCAAAATCGTCACCATTGTCCCAAAAGCCGCAATTGAACGAGCATGAGGCTGTGGATGGCCTCGAAGGTCTTGCCAAGTCGGAGGAAGAACCGTCGGATTTTGACAAATCACAGGTAGCCAACAAGCACAGGGATATTCAGCTTCTAAATCTTGTAATTTTTCTCGGGCTTCTCGGACGGATCGATAAAAAGAGGTTCCTCCAGAAAAAGCACTCAGCCAATGTTTTAAAAAGGCTTGGGCAACTTGATCGGGGACGGGTTCGCGCATCACCACCAGTTGGGGAATTTGCAGATCAGCCAGTTGTCGGGCGAGTCCTAAACCATCACAGGAGTTAAAAACAGCCAGTTGTAAACCTCTGGAGATCGCCGCTTGTAGCGCATATTTTAATTCAGCGATCGTAATAACTTCTTCTTGATTAATATTAATAAATCCTGTCGCGCCACTAATATGACTCGAACTATGTCCAGCAAAAAATAAAATATCCCATCCTTGTTCATCCCACAGCAGTCGATTCAGTTCACTGCGTTGGGGTTCAACCAAAAAAACCGTTTTAGCCGCAGGTATTCGTTCAAGTAGCGCTCGATCGTGTTCGATATCAATGCCGTGAGAGTTACCCAGAATCGCTAAAATTCTCACCGCGCCGCCTGGGGTGGTTTGGGTCGGTTCAATTCGTTCTGCTTCTAAAGCACCACTTAAACCCACTTCTGATGCGGGGTAATCTTCAAAAAAATTCCACAGATGCCAGGGGAGTCGCCGCATTAAAGGATCATCCGTTTCGATGATGACGCGAATTTCCTCATTTGGGGACAGTTGTGTGCGTAACTTGCGTTCAATCCGACCAAATGCTCCCGAATCTAACCATCGATTGAGGGTTCCTTTTAACTGTCTCGATAACTCCAAAAATTCAACTTGAGAGACTTGGGCGATGTCTTGTTCATCAAACTCAATCGCGATATCTACAACCCCACGCCGCCAGCTTAACCGATGATTTAGGGCTTCAAAAAGCGCTCGCCAACGTTTGTACAGTTGGGCTAATTCTAAAGCCGGGGGCAAACTTCCTGTTAATCGAATCGGGGGATTATTGCCTGATGTCCATAGGTTGGCTACTATCATCGAACAGCCAGACTGAGTATTGCCGTTACCAAAATTGATAACAACAGTTTTATGAACGGTTTCGACAGTTTTTGAGCGGCCGATAGAAGACGTTAGACTAGGCATTAGACATGGATTTGAGAAACAGATATTAATCCAGAAAAGACACAACGGATTACTGGATCTGTTCGGGACAATTCGTGAATTATCAGTACAGATGAACTCACGGGCATAGAAGTTATCCGTTATAACTGCTTCTGATCCGTTTTAAACTTGAAAATTTTCTGTTGTGCTTGAACCGAACCCAGAAATCTCGACACTAAAGCGAAATTCGGGTGAACATTTAAATCGAGGGATTTGAATATAATTATCTTGGGTACGAGCTTCAACTGAACGCAAGACCTCACCGGATTCTGAGCGTAGGGTTAACTGAACATGAGCCGGGAGATAGGAATCATTGGGTTGAGGATGGAGTTGAACCCGCACACTGACACGGCCATCAGCTTCTCTACTCAATCCGACCAAAAGCACAACGACACTGGAGGGGGTCGAAGTTCCCAACTGAATTTGTTTAACCCGTTGAACTTCCTGTTGCTGTGGACTTGGGGTACGACGGAAACTGAAAGTCTGAGGTTGGGAAGTGGGGAATACCGTTTCGATTGTTGCCCACGCACTATCAAAGAGTTGATTAAACCAACGGTTTAAGTTAATGGTTTGTTGACCTTGACGGTGTTGACAGAGGGGTTGTCCTTGATTGTATTCCAACAAAGCGCCCCAGAGTTCAAAGGGAACCGCGAGTCGAGGAACCATCACATCAGAATTGCTTAAGCGTTGAACCAAGTTTTGAGCCTGGGTGGGGGTTAAGGAGGATAAAGGATCAACTGTGGTGCGTGTAGACTCTTGGGGGCAAAGTTGACGAGCCACCCAGAGGACATTAAGATCTGTGATCAGTTCGTCTGAGTCTAGACTATAGGTGCGATCTCTCCAATTATAGTGACCGTTGTTTTTCAGGTGAGCATGAGTGGTATACCCCCAAATTTTCACCGACTGTTCATCGGGATTAACTTGGACGGCGAGGTAATAATCTCCAATCCAACTGGGAATATCAACCCATTCTTGAGGGATCCGAAATTCATCGGTATCGATACTTTCGCTGGGAATTAAAATCAGGCGGGTTTGACCGAGGGTAATGACAGCCCCATCAACCAGTTCCCAGATACTTGACGAAGGCTGAGTTGAGGCAGAAGCCCCTGAATCATATTCTTGTTGAAGCCAGGGAAGTACCGTGTCCAGACAGAGTTGATTGAGATAGGCACTCCAACGACGACTGGCAGTGGAATAGGGCTGGCTTTGTTGCCAAGCCTGGGATGAGAGGGTGGGGGGGATTTCTAACCCCACTTGAGTTATTTCGGCAAGTAAGAACGTCATCGGAACATCTCCTATGAGATAGATAAATGGGGAGGTCTGATGCAATCAAGTATTTTATGCTGCCCTAACCATTGAAGTATTGTTATATACGTTTGCTTCTAGGATAATATGCAATATTTTTTCAAGCAAACAGGGAACGGGGAGACAGTCAAGGGTGTAGAGACGTTAAGATGCTACTGTTTCTGTGTTTTGTCGTGTACCCCGAGATGGTATGATAGCTAAACCAATCACTCGTCATGCCGATTCGATGGGCTATTTCTTCTCACTCACTTAATTTTTAAGTTTGAGAAGGTTATTGATGAACGGTGAGTAATTGCTCGTTCGGATGTCCATTTTTAGTGATGAAGTTGGCGATCTGGCTCTATCTGGTGATAGAGGAAACATTCGGGGCGAAAGTGCTAAACTTAACCCGAAAAAAGAAATGTATTGAATCACGGATCACTAAAGGGTTCAGAGTTTTGGGACTAGATATTGATTCCTTAAACAATTTCAACTCTGAAGGTTTTAGGGATTGTTTTTGATAATTACTGGTCTTGAAACAAAGGAAAAAAACGGGGAACTCTTAGCCGGATGGGTTGGGCTAGAAGCGTTTAGTCTAACCGCAGGTGGGGTATTAACCGAAATTTAACCGCTCTTTTTTCCTTTCCCCCTTGTCAATTTGGGCTTACAGTCGGACACTGAACTTGGGAAAACATTGGCAGATAAGAGGTAGTTTTTGTGAAACAAGTTTTATCAATTATTCTCGGTGGCGGCGCTGGTACCCGTCTTTATCCCCTAACTAAACTGCGGGCCAAGCCTGCTGTGCCTTTAGCAGGGAAATATCGACTGATTGACATTCCTATCAGTAATTGTATCAATTCAGAAATTCTTAAAATTTACGTTCTGACTCAGTTTAACTCGGCGTCTCTCAATCGCCATGTTGCTCGCACTTACAATTTTTCGGGCTTTACTGATGGGTTTACAGAGGTTCTCGCCGCTCAACAAACGGCTAGTAACCCCAATTGGTTCCAGGGAACAGCCGATGCGGTTCGTCAATATTTGTGGTTATTTGCCGAGTGGGATGTTGATTATTATTTGATTCTGTCGGGTGATCACCTCTATCGCATGGATTATCGAGAGTTTGTCCAGCGTCATATTGATACGAATGCAGATATCACTCTTTCAGTACTTCCAATTGATGAAAAACGGGCTTCTGATTTTGGTTTGATGAAAATTGATGATACAGGTCGTATTATTGATTTTAGCGAAAAGCCCAAGGGTGATGCGCTCAAAAAGATGGCGGTTGATACCACAACGTTAGGACTGAATGCGGAAGAAGCGAAGGAAAATCCCTTTATTGCATCGATGGGGATTTATGTGTTTAACCGCGATGTCTTGATTAAGTTACTGAGTGAAAATCCTGAACAAACAGATTTCGGTAAAGAAATTCTGCCGAATGCAGCCGCAGATCATAACGTTCAAGCTTATTTATTTAACGACTATTGGGAAGATATCGGAACCATTGAAGCTTTCTATAATGCTAACTTGGCGTTAACTCAGCAACCTCAACCTCCTTTTAGTTTCTACGACGAAAAAGCCCCGATTTACACTCGTTCTCGGTATTTACCTCCTTCTAAAATTTTAGATTGTCACATCACAGAATCTATTATTTCTGAAGGTTCGATTCTGAAAAAATGCCGCGTTGATCATAGTGTTTTAGGTTTACGTTCTCGAATTGAAGCGGGTTGTGTGATTGAAGATACTTTGGTGATGGGTTCCGATTTTTATGAACCGTTTGCCGAACGTCAATCGAGTCTTCAACAGGGTAAAATCCCGATTGGAATTGGTGCAGATACTACCATTCGTCGAGCCATTGTTGATAAAAATGCTCGCATTGGTAACAATGTTACGATTACGAATAAAGAAGATGTTGAACACGCAGAACGTGAGGAACTGGGCTTCTATATTCGCAGTGGTATAGTTGTTATCTTGAAAAATGCAGTTATCCCTGATGGGACGGTAATTTAGATTGAGGATTGGTGATTATGGGTGCATCAAGGATGATCATTCTCAAGGAATTTTGAGTGTAATCTATTTGATGCGCCTACACGTTTTTTATGAGTCAACTGGTTTTAATGATAGGACTTCCGGGAAGTGGGAAGTCTTTTTTCGCAAATAAACTGAGCATTAATCATCCTGAATATGACTTAATTTCTACAGATAAAATTCGAGGGAAGCTGTTTGGAGATGAAGCCATTCAAGGGCCGTGGTTGAAGGTTTGGAGTGACGTGGAACAGCAATTTAAACAAGCGGTTTTAGAGGCTAGAGATGTGATTTATGATGCCACAAATACCCAACGCCGTCAACGTCAACAAGTAATAACAATAGCACGAGAAATCGGCTTTCATCCTATTTTTGCGGTTTGGGTGAATACTCCTTTAGAAAAATGCCTGCAACGAAACCAAAACCGCTCCCGTCAAGTTCCTGAAGAAATTATTTTAAAAATGCACCGCCAGTTAACCGATGTTCCCCCCTCTTTACAAGAACCTCTAGAGGGTTTAATTATTCTGTGAAACGGCTAAGGCTTCTAAGTCTAAATTTGCCAGTTTGTTGTAGGCCTGTTCAATCACTCGTTTACCGCGTAACGCTCCGATATTTGCACCCGGACAAATAAATTGTAGTGTTTGGGGCGAAAATCGCTCAATTAACCGTCTAACATTCTGAAGTTGTCGAGGCCAATGAAAGGTTTTCGGGGTTCGCAACGGCACAGGTTCACCCTGAAGATTGGGTAACAGGTGACGCCCACTAAACAAAATCCCCCCATGCAAGCTAGAGTAAAAACAGGATGAACCGGGAGAGTGGCCGGGAGTCCAAATCATTTGGCTGTGAGGGTTGAGGGTAAATTCCTGTTGAAACGAAGTCACAGTCGTTTCGGGGAGTAAATAAGCCTCTTGTTCTTGGATGAGCAGATTACATCCTGTTGCTTGTTGAATTTCTCGTGCTTTGCCAATATTCCCACGATGAGTAATCACTAACCACTGAAGTCCCCCCTGTTCCTCAATAAAATTTCGGTTGACCTCATCCCAAGCGGGAGTATCAATTAAAATTTGGGTTTGGTTTTCAAGAATAAAATAGGCGCTTCCCCCCAATGTCTCTCGGTTGGGAGAAAAAGCCCAAATATTTTCTAGCACAGGTTGAGGCGGTTTAGAAACAGGTCGAGATTGCACCATAGCAAGGTTTCAAGGCTTGAGTAAAGGTTAGTTTGTTGTTGGGGATCAGCACTAGGGGTCGCGCCGAATGTGTCCACAGGTTATGCTCGGTGTGGGATAATAGCATAGCAGAGAATTTAGTCTAAGCGATCATGATTAGTCGATGTCTGCTGTTGTTTATTCTTTATACTCATTGCAATTTGTGATTTTCGACTAAGTGATGAGTTACGGTAATATAAATCATGCTTCTTTGGTTGTGGTTGCTGCTCTTAGGATTAATAACGTACTGGATTTTGCGACGAGGTGTAGCTCGCATTACCCGTACTCCGGTTTGGATATTGTGGCTGGTGATGATGACACCTGCGCTGATTTGGAGTACCTGGCAGCTTGTCTATGGTGAACAGAGGCGCATTCCTCCAGAACTGATCATTATTCCCTTTATTGTTTGTCCTTGTGTTTACTGGTTGCTGGTTCAACTCGGACGCTCCGAGCCGCCCCAAACTCCTGATTTATCTACAACATCGACTTCAAACATGACTGGGGAAATCACAGCGAAACCCTCTCCGGTGCGGGTGATTACCCTGAAGGAGGAAAGTCAACTGCGTGAGTGTTTCCCCTGGTCAGTTTTTCCGTTACAAAAACTGGAACATCGACCCCAAGCGGTGATCTGTCGGGGGCAAATTCGCTCTAACCCAGAGGTGGTTTATCAAACGATTCGAGAAAAAATTGAGGCGCAATTTGGCGATCGCTTTATTGTGGTCTTTCAAAATGATTTCAATGATAAGCCTTTCTTTGCTTTGGTTCCCAATCCCTATATTGAAAAGGCGAAAAAGATTGCGGGTAATGAGCCGTTAACACGACCTCTTTTAGCTTTGTCGTTATTGGTGATTACGTTATTTACAACGACGTTGGCGGGGGTCGGGATGACGGATGTACCGGAGTCGGCTTGGCAAGCGGATTCGAGTTTGTTGCTGCAAGGATTACCCTATGCGCTGGCTTTGATGACGATTTTGGGGGTTCACGAATCGGCCCATTATTTGGCTGCCCGATTTTACAAGATTCGCACGACTCTGCCTTATTTTATGCCTGTGCCGTTTTTCTTAGGCACTTTTGGGGCTTTTATTCAAATGCGATCGCCCCTGCCTCATCGTAAGGCGTTGTTTGATGTGAGTGTGGCTGGCCCCTGGGCGGGATTTATCGTGACGCTACCGATTTTGATTTGGGGTTTAGCCCATTCAACGGTGGTTCCGGCTTCGTCGGAGGGCTTGGGAATTTTAGATTTTAATGCGATTAATCCCAGTTTTTCGCTGTTGTTAACGCTGTTGAGTAAGTTGACATTGGGCGCGGAGTTGACGGCGACGGATGCGATTGATCTTCACCCGGTGGCGATCGCCGGTTATCTGGGTTTAATGGTGACTGCATTTAATTTACTTCCGATTGGTCAACTTGACGGGGGTCATATGGTTCATGCGATGATGGGTCAACGGACGAGTATGGTGATTGGTCAAATTTCTCGCTTTTTGATTCTCATTTTGGCGTTGACTCGGCGAGAATTTTTGCTGTTAGCAGTTTTGTTGTTTTTCTTACCGCTTAATGATGAACCTGCATTAAATGATGTCAGTGAATTGAATAATTTTAGAGATTTTCTGGGGTTGCTAACGTTGGGTTTACTCTTGGTGATTCTTTTACCTGTTCCTCAAATGGTCGCTCAGTGGTTGAATTTTTAGGGGTTATTGGCGATAGCCAGAAAGATTCACCCGTCGTTCTCCGTCGATGATTTTCTGCTTATCCAATTTCAGTTTAAAAATCGAGTTAAATCAAATTCTTCCTCGGGTTCAGGTTGATGATGGCGATCGCGTTCTGACATTAATAGTAATAATAAGCGATCTGAATAATCGACGGCTCCTCGACATTCTTCTTGTAAGACTTCTAAACCTCCGTTGGCATATTCTTCAAAAATCGCCACTCGCTTTTCTTCAGAGTTTAGATCAAAATTAGAAAGAATTTTGGGGTCATTTTCTTCTGTAAATGCTATCATTTTAATGACTAAATCATAACCTCTAGAAATAAAAACTTCTAAAGAAATGGGTGAAGGTTCTCGTTTAGACACAGTTTCTATTGGAACTCGTTTTTTCCGACCCTTTCCTAATGCTGCGGCAAAAACCATCACATCTGCATAGGTTTGAAAGGGGCCTGTTTTGCCTTCAGACTCTGTTAACTCTTTCACAAAATCTGCTTTATCTCTGGCGACTCTAATTCGATTAAATGCCATGAGCGTTATTACATTAAAACTGAACATTTTCTGATTAATTTTTAATTATAATTGCTTCCATCTTTAGCTGCAATAGGGCAGTCCTTGATTTTTGGTAAAATTCACGTTAAAATCATTAAACTCACTCAAATTCAAGTATTCGGTATCAAGTTGTATGTTTGACTTTGCCATTATTGGAGGGGGAATTGTCGGTTTATCAACGGGGATGGCGTTAGGTCAACGGTATCCTAATGCTCAAATTCTACTTTTAGAAAAAGAAAATCGTTTTGCGCCGCATCAAACAGGCAATAATAGCGGTGTCATTCATTCGGGAATTTATTATAAACCGGGAAGTTTAAAAGCAAAACTCTGTCGTGAAGGCTGTCTTTCAATGGTCGAGTTTTGTCAAAACTATGGGATTGATTATGATCAATGTGGTAAAGTCATTGTGGCGACTGAACCGGAAGAATTACCCCTTTTAGAAAACCTCTATCAACGGGGTTTAGAAAATGGGATTAGTCTGGAAAAAATTACAGCAGAAAAGGTGAAAGAGGTTGAACCTCATGTGCAGTGTTTAGCGGGAATTAAGGTTCATTCAACGGGAATTGTTAACTATACGCAAGTTTCCCAAAAATATGCTGAACTGATCGCCCAACAAGGGGGAAAACTCCAACTATCTACAGAGGTCAAAAAGATTAAAAAAACTTCCGAAGGAATCATTCTTGAAACCAATCAAGGAGAATTTATTGCTAAATTCTTAATTAACTGTGCGGGATTATATAGCGATAGAATTACCCAGCTTGGGGGAATGAAACCGGAAGCAAAAATTGTTCCTTTTCGCGGAGAATACTATGAACTGATCCCCGAAAAGCGTCATTTAGTGAAAACGTTAATTTACCCGGTTCCCAACCCCAATTTCCCTTTTTTAGGAGTGCATTTTACCCGGATGATTGATGCCAGTGTTCATGCTGGGCCAAATGCAGTTTTAAGTCTGAAGCGAGAAGGCTACAAAAAGACCGATTTTGACTTGATCGATACGGTTGATACTCTGACTTATCCTGGGTTTTGGAAACTCGCTGTCAAACACGCCAAAGATGGTCTTGAAGAAATCATTCGCTCTTTTAGTAAAGCGGCATTTGTTCACAGTTTACAACGATTAATTCCTGAAGTTCAGTCGGAAGATTTAGTTCCCACTCACGCAGGAGTCCGGGCGCAAGCGTTGAGAAATGATGGACAATTAGTTGATGATTTTTTAATTGTAGAAGGACATAACGCTTTACACGTTTGTAACGCTCCCTCTCCTGCGGCTACTGCTTCGATTGAAATTGGTCGGGCTATTGTAGAGAAAGTCACAAAGATTGAGGGATCTAGAATCTAGGTTGAACTGGGGTTTCCTGAGTTGAGGAAAAAAGCTTGACCCAGGGAACGCTAAAAGATTAAATTGAAAGAATAACATCAAGGAGACATCAAAATCTATGGCTGGTGAAATCATTTATGTTTCATTTTTGTGCTTTTCTATTGTTTTAGTGGGTTTAGCAGGCGGTTTCTTGTTACTCAAGCTTCAAGGTGGCGAGTAAGTTTAGTCCATTAGCCTAAAACGAGATCAAAAAGGCGATCGCTATTTCAGTTTGTGCGATCGCTTAATTTTTGAGATGAACTCACACATTTTGTGATCTTTTTTCACCTCCTCTAACTGATTGAAAAATCTCACCCTTACATTTGGGCAAAATGTTGTTGCAGGAGACGATGAATAAACCGATATCTCCGCCCGACTCGCTGTAACAATAACCGTTTCGTTGCGGTATCTAAAAACTGTTTGGTTTGCCAGGGAATATAACCTTGAATTGAGAGAAAACCTCTCAAAATATACATTTCTATAAAATTACTAATCGCAAAGTTTTTATATAAAAATGCCCAAGTCAAACCCAAAATCAATCCACATAAAACCACAAGCATGGATTGTAAAATAACTCCTAAAGCAATAAAAGCAATAATCCCCCACCAAATTAACCCCAAAATTAATTTAACTCCCATGTTATATTTTCTTTCTTGTTCAGAATCTTTTAACCAACGGGGGGAAATTTCTTGAATAGAAAACTCAGACTTATTTTCTTCTTCTAAACGTTTGGCTAACCATTCTAACCCCTGTCTCACCTGATCTAAATTTTGTTCTTCCCAGTTTTTTCTAGAAGTAGACTGTTGGCGATGGGGTGCGATTTGCGTCCGAATATAAGCATTTAATAAATATTGGCGTTTTTCTTCTAACGTTTCTAACCGCTTCCAAGAAGACATTAAAATTTCTTCATAGGCTAAAGTCATAATACTCAAAAGGAGCGGTTTCTTCGCTAACTTTAATAAACTTTCATCATTTTCAATATTATGCCACAGTTCTCGACTGCGAGCATTCATTAAATAAGTTCTAATTTGCTTTTTAGTGAGTGGACGCAGTAAAATCGCACCATTGAGTTGTAAAATATCCTCACAACGATGATAAGCTTCTACACTACTACAAACCACGAGATGCAACGGACTAACTGAACTGGATAAAAAATTATTTAACTTAATAATACATTGATTACGGTGAGGTTGAGCGACTTCTTCTAACCCATCTAATAACGGTAAAAGTTGAAGTGTTTCCAGCCAACTTTTACCTAAACCTGTAGGAATATTATATTGAATCTGAAGTTGTTCGACAATCCAATCGTCTATCGGTTGCTCAGGATTCATCCAATTTGCTAAACTTAAGAGGAGCGGTATCGGTTCTCCCTCATCGCGTAACGCCCGTTTAACCAAGACCTTTGCTAACCCCATTAACGTTGTTGTTTTTCCCGCGCCTGTTCCCCCAAGAATCAACAACTTTCCACCCAGGCGATCAAAAATAGGGATAATTCCGCAGTCTGAGGAGAGGCGAAAACTCGGACGATTTCCCACCTTTGCCTCGATATCCCAAATTCGCCTCATTTTCAACGGGGGAGTTTCCTGGGCGAGATGGGTTAATACCGCTCTATGAGGGGATTGTAAGCGATAATGCTTGACTTCGTTTTTAACCTGCTGAAGCAGTTGATAACGTTTTTGATGCTGGAGTTGATTGGTATTGAATCTTAACATAGAAGTAAATATATTGGCGATTAATTATAGCTCGCTCAAGTTTATAAGTTTAATTTAAAATATACAAGGTAGATGCTCCTTGAAAATCTCAATGTCAAGTTTTAATAGAAAATCCTGAAGTTTCGGGTGCAATCCCGAAACACCTAACACAGAATCAGCAGCTTTTCAGCCTAAATATCAAACAATTTTTGAGAAACGAGGTCTATACCATGTCCTTTAAACCCAGCCAGTTAATAATTGCAGGTGCAGCCGGACTCGCTACAGCCTTGATTGTAGCTTATCTAACGGTATCGACTCGTTCTTCTCAAATTCCTCCCTCATCTGCAAACTCTGTTAACCCTTCGCCAACCTCTGCTTCTCCCGTCCCCGCGACACCTGCTCATTCCTCCATTTCTTCCTTACCTGCTGACACTAACCCCGTTGTAATTCGCCCTCCGGTTGAAAATTGTCGAATTAATATGGCAGTAGTTGATGATCCTCAACCCCCTCTAAATGTTCGGTCTTCCCCTGAAGTGAGAGAAGGGAATATTGTGGGTCAACTTGATAATAATACTTTTATTTCTGTTGTTAATGAACAGGAAGGTTGGTTACAAATTAGTAGTCCGGTAGAAGGATGGGTCGCGAAAAATCGGACTAAAAGTAGTTGTGCCAATGTTGAACAAGCGATTAACTTTTTACCTGGGGGAAACTCAGCAATTATTCGCGGTGAAATTATTGGCGGGGGTAGCCATCGTTATACTATTAATGCAGAAGCAGGTCAAATATTAAGGGTTACAAGCCAAGCTCAGGTTTTTCCGCGTATTGTTACCCCCGATGGGCAACTTTTAGCGGGAGATCCTTATACTGATAACCTCAGTGAATGGACGGGTGAACTTCCCACAAGCGGACAATATACTCTCGAACTGGATTCTAATTTCAGAGGATATGAATATGAATTTTCAGTGCAAGTTGAATCGAGATAAAAATCTTAAATAAAACTTTAGTTGTTGAGATATTATTTCCGAATTATTGACAATAAAATAGAGGATTTTAAATTGTATTAATGATGAACAAGTTGATTTTTACTCCACCCCTCTATTGGCAGAAATTCCCCCGGGATACTTGAATATCATGGGTTATGTTGATGAATCTGAAGTGAACGGCCCTGGTTGTCGGGCGGTGATTTGGGTTCAAGGCTGTCAACGAGAATGTGGAGGGTGTTTTAATACAACTTCTTGGTCTTTTGAAACAAATCAGTTAATTAAAATTGAAAAATTAGCGGATAAAATGGTGAGTCATTCTCGCAATCAAGGGGTAACATTTTCGGGTGGAGAACCCTTTTAGCAGGCGTCAGCTTTAACTCAACTGGCAAAACATTTAAAGGCCAAAGGATTAAATGTTTTGTCGTTTACAGGGTTTACCTTAGAAGAATTGCGATCGCCTCACGCCCCTGTGGGTTCTCAAGAATTACTCGATCAATTAGATTTATTAATAGTTACAGGTTTCTGGGGTCAACTGAATTTAGGGGAATAGGAAGATTATGGGACTCGATCCAGTTGTACATTGAGGAGAGAATATCGGTTCCAACCGACTGCATCAAAATGCCACCATTCAGTGATTAAAGAATCAAAACCATATTGTCTCATTTTGTGTTCTAATAAATCACTATTGCGGCGAACTTGGGGAGGATTACCAGAATAATCACGGGCGGCTTGATCGGTAAAATCATCATAACCCGTTGGCATTTCTAATTCGGCCCCGGTGCGAAAATCGACTAAAGTAACATCTACGGCCGCCCCTCGATTATGACGAGAACCTCTGGCGGGGTTTGCCACATAACGGCCATCGGGTAAAATATCCCACATTTGTTTCGTCACAGACCAGGGTCGATAACAATCAAAGACTTTTAATCCTAAACCCATTTGTTGGAGATCTTGCTGTACCCGGGAAAGGGATCTGGCAACATCAACCCGCAGTAAACAACGAGGGACGGGGTAAAGGGTTCGTTGTAAAAAGTTATTGGTTGTTGCGTAACGAATCTCTTGTCTGATTTGAGGATTAATATTGCGAATATCCACTAATCTTTCTGCATTTCTGACTTGTGAATAGGGTTGAATGGGTGGAGTATTCGCCGGAACTTGTTGCATTTCGAGTGCTAGGGCTTGTTCAGCATTTCTCTGATGTTCTGATGAAGAAATATCAATAAAATGACACCCGACAACAGAGAATAAAACCATTAAGAATAAAAGAATTTTTCGAGTCATTTTCAAAGCGTTTGAACTCGATCAAACTAGCAAGGATTAAAGTCTATTGGGGTCAGAGAAAATTCAACTAACTAACCCCAGAGATCTCCGGTTAAATATCTAAGCGTTGATAGACTTGTTCTAAATGACGCAAATGATATTGCGGATCAAAACAAGCATCAATTTCTGAGCGTGTTAGCTTGGCCATCACCCGATCATCTTGGACAATTAAATCATAGAAACTGCCCCCAGTTTGGTTCCAGGCTTGATGGGCGCAAGATTGAACAATAGTATAGGCGTCTTCACGACTTAAACCTTTTTCAACTAACGCTAACAAGACACGCTGACTAAACACAACGCCTCCATAGAGATTCATGTTGCGTGTCATATTTTCGGGATAAACTAACAGGTTCTTGACTAAATCTGTGGTTTCTACTAACATAAAATGAGTGATGGTTGAAGAATCCGGTAAGATCATCCGTTCCACAGAACTGTGTGAAATATCCCGTTCATGCCACAGGGCAACATTTTCTAACGCGGCAACGGCATGACCTCGCAACACTCTTGCTAGTCCGGTTAAGCGTTCACTGCGAATGGGGTTGCGTTTGTGGGGCATCGCTGAAGATCCTTTCTGCCCTTTTGAGAAAAATTCTTCAACTTCTAAAACATCTGTCCGTTGTAAATTGCGAATTTCGACGGCAAATCGTTCAATGGATGCCCCTAATAAGGCTAAAACCTGGGAATATTCAGCATGGCGATCGCGAGAAATCACCTGAGTTGAAGCGGTATCCGGTTGCAGTCCCAGATTTTGACAGGCAATGGTTTCTACACGCGGATCAATATTAGCATAGGTTCCCACCGCCCCAGAGATTTTCCCAACGGCGATATTGTCGCGCAGACGCACTAAACGTTCCCGATGACGGCAGACTTCGGCTAACCATCCGGCGAGTTTGAAGCCAAAGGTAATGGGTTCTGCGTGAATACCATGCGATCGCCCCACCATGACAGTATTACGGTGTTGTTGGGCTTGATAGCGGAGAGCTTGACTCAAGCATTCAACCCGTTCTAAGAGGATATCGGTACTGGCGACTAATTGCAAGGCTAAGGCGGTATCCAAGACATCGGAACTGGTTAAGCCTAAGTGAATATAGCGCCCGGCATCGCCGACATATTCGTTGACATTGGTGAGAAAGGCGATCATATCATGGCGAACCTCCGCTTCAATTTCTAGAACTCGTTTCAGGTCAAAATTAGCTTTGGCTTTAATCTGTTCGACGGCTTCTGTGGGAATATATCCTAATTCAGCTTGGGCTTCACAGACTGCAATTTCTACTTGCAGCCAAGTTTTCAATTTGTATTCATCTGTCCATAGGTTGCCCATTTCGGGCAGTGTATAACGTTCAATCATCTTGATTTATTGGAATTTGACCTAATTTTTAGGGGTTCAGTCAGTTTACAGAACTGATTAGGATCTGTATAGGGGCCATAACCGTTTTATTGTAGCGGTTTGTGGCAATTTCAGCGATTGTATCGCATCGCCGCCCTATTGCCTATTCCCTCTCTAAAATATCTCCTCTCGAATGAAATTTTTAGCGGAAAATTTGGTGGGAAATTTTTAAGTCTATTAAAGTTTTGTCCATCTGGCTTTTAGATACTCATTTAGTGATTGGGCTTGCCTAAAAAGGCTGTGAAATGATAGAATAGAGAATCAGTTCAGTTTGAACTTGAGCTTGAATTTTATCCCGATCAATTGATTTTTATAGAGAAAATAGCCTGGTGTTATTGAGTGTTAATCCAATTCATTGGTTTCAGCAAGCCCTCAAATCAGAAGGGAGTATTGTTTGGGCTGTTTTCCCTCGCTCATTAGTCTTTGTGAGTTTTGGAATGGGAGTGGCTACGGTTCATGCGCTTCAACCAACATTAGAATTAAATGTAGTTGGAAGTTTAACCACCAATGTTGCTTGTAACTTAGTGTTAGGTTTATTGTTGGTTTTTAGAACCAATTCTGCTTATGATCGGTTTTGGCAGGGTCGCCAAGCTTGGGGAATTCTTACCGTCGAAATTCGCAATTTATCCCGAGAGATTCAGATGACAATTCCTGCAACGGATGAACAAACACAGCAGGAAAAAACAGATTTTTTTAAACTCTTAATAGCCTTTGCGATCGCGACTAAACTCCATCTCCGACAACAAACGATTACTACAGAATTAGAGGAGTGGCTATCACCTGAAATTTTAGATCAATGTCGTCAAACCCCAAATCCTCCCCTACATCTTTCACTCTGGATCAGAGATTATCTTCAACAGTCTAGTCAACGCTATTCTATTTCCCCTATTCAGCAGATGATTATGATTAATCACCTCAACAAACTAACTGAAGGGTTAACCTATTGTGAACGTATTCTCGCCACACCCACTCCCGCCGTTTATGTGAGTTTTTTGAGGAAATTAATTCTGGTTTATTGTGGATTACTTCCCTTTGGTTTAGTCGATCAATTAAACTGGTGGGTAGGATTTGCGATCGCTGTCATTGCGACTTTTTTACTGGGGGTTGATGAAATTGGCAGTCAGATGGATAATCCCTTTGGAAACGATGCCACTGATCTGCCCTTAGATGCTATTTGTGATAAAATTATCAGCAGTATTGAAAGCACAATCACCTTTGATCCAGCTTCGGTCGAAGCAGTCTCCTCTCAGCATGATTTTGAGGTTCAATCTTCCTTAGACTTCAGTTTCCCACAATCGAATTCCTCCTAAAATCCCTTTAATATTAGGAACAATCTCGATATAATCGGGTAACTCAAAGTCAATTTTTTTAGTATTACCCCCTCCCAGATAAATTCGGTCACAATTCAAGACTCTTTGTAGGGTAGGTAAGGCTTTTTTGAGGCGACGGTTCCACTTGTCTGTACCCACTTTTTCTAAGGCAGCATTTCCTAACTGTTCTTCGTAGGTTTCACCTTTGCGAAAGGGATGATGTCCCCCCTCTAAATTGGGAACTAAGCGACCATTAATAAATAAAGCCGTACCAATTCCGGTTCCCAGGGTGGCGACAAATTCGACACCGTGACCTGAAATGGCGCCGAGTCCTTGAATATCGGCATCATTGGCGACGCGCACAGGTTTTCCCAGGAGTTGAGAGAGTTTTCCGGCGAAATCTAATTCTTCCCAGTCTGGGTGTAAATTCACCGCCGTTTTGGTCACGCCTCGCACCACCACCCCCGGAAAACCCACAGAAACCCGTTCAAAGTCTCCCTGTTGTTGGACTAATTCGCTGAGGGCGGCGATCACTAATTCCGGTGTTGCGGGTTCAGGTGTTGAGACTCTCATTCGTTCGGTTATGGGTTCGCCTGCGAGGTTCAACACCATCATTTTAATACCGCTTCCCCCGATATCAATCGCTAAAGTTCGGGGGGGTTCATTTTTGTATTCAACCATTAAGCGTTACTGAGATCAAGCTTTAGTTTAATTTTACAGGAAGTTTTGTGAGAAACATCTAAAATAAATCTAAATTATATTGAATTTCTTGCCAAATTTCGGGTAACACATCCCCTAATGCGTGATCGCTTTCTAATTCAATGAGTTTCACCCCAGGATGTTGAGCGGCGTAATTGCGGCTAGCCTGAATGGGGATAATTTCGTCTTGTTTTCCGTGTAAAATCAAGGTGGGTAGATGACGCTGTAATTGTTGATCGGGGTATTGTTTTAGGTCTTCAATAAAACCATAGTTAATCACGATATCCCGTTTTTCGCCGTAGTGATAAACGGAGAGGTCCCGTTCAATTTGCCATTGTTTAAGCTTTTCTTCGCCGAGCATCGGTAATACATGAAGCAGAAATTCAAAGGCGGGTGCAAGTAAAATTAAACGTTCAATGGAGGGATTTCGTTGAGCCAACCAAGTCGCCGTTAACCCTCCAAAACTTGAACCGATGATCACTGTTTTCTGTTCGGATTTGAGATTAAATTCAGCTTCGATTTGTTGAATTTGTCGAGTGAGAGTGAGATGATAAAAATCCCCTTGGTTCATATCGGGAATTTTTAAATTAATATTTTTTTCTCGAAAGCGATCGCGTAAAAAATCAGCTTTAGCAGATTTCGGACTAGACGCAAACCCATGTAAATAAATATAAGACTTATCCATTAAACTGAGCAATAACAGGAAAATGATCAGAAGGCCAAACGTGATCAATTTGAGTGTGATCGACACTTACTTGATGTAAGTTTAAACGGCTATCATAATATATCGTATCGACAGCAGCAAATCCTTTTCCGGTAAATTCGTGATAACTCATTTGGTAGTCTAAATCAACCTCAGCCAAGACATCACAGAGTTGAACCCCATTTTTCAGGGGGTTTAAGAGGCTTTGACGGGTAAGACTTTGGGGTTCGGCGTTAAAATCACCTGTAACAATAAACAAATAGTCATCAGCATTAAACAGACTTAAGCGATCGCAAACTAACTGAGCGCTCAATTCTCGGGCTTTCTGACTATGATAGTCAAAATGGGTATTAAAAATAAGAATCGGTTTGACTTGAGTATTGTCCGTAAAAACGCCCCAACTCACCATTCGAGGAACAGGGTTTTCCCAGTCTTCCGTCACACTTCCAACCATTTTGGGGGTTGCGCTCAACCAAAAATCTCCATACTCGAGACATTGCCATCGCTGTTGCTGATAGAAAATAGCACAATATTCGCTCGCACCGTTTCCTTGACGATCAACCCCAACACTCTGATAATCAGGTAAGCGTCGATGTAAATCAAGTAACTGATGGGCTTTTCCTTCCTGAGTGCCAATCAGATCTGCATTTGCATCGGCCAGAAGTTGAGCGATCACCTGACGCCGCCAGATCCAAGCATTATTACCCGGATCAGGTTTATCAAAACGAAGGTTTAAAGTAACAATTTTCATCCGAAAAAAAGCTGAACAGATCGAGTTCTTAGTATAGTCTCTCAGAGTTAAGTCTGAGCGAGGTTATACTGTTTGGGTTAACCGTCAGCTTTTTGCTTTCACCCCAATTGTTGAGCTAAAAAGATAGCCCCGAACTGACAGGAGGAAGAGGATCAGAAGGTTCAACACAATTGACAACTTGATCGATAATACAGACAATCGGGCCAAGAGTAGTCCCTTGCAGTAAAGCATCCGTGAGATTCGTATTTGACAATTCTGCTTGAGCAATGTTCGTATTCACTAAAACTGCCGCTTGTAGATTGGCATTTGAGAAATTAGTCCCATTGAGGTTCGCTTGACGGAGATCAGCCCCCAATAGGTTCGCTTGATCAAAGTCGGCATTGGCTAAGTCGGCTCTAAAAAATAAAGATTGACGCAGATCAGCATTTTGAAAATTGGCTTCACTGATCAAGGCTTCACCCAAGTCCGCCATAAATAAATTCGCATCACTCAGATTAGCTCGGCGAAGATTGGCTCTCGCTAAAGAAGCTCTCGATAAGTTGGCTTGTCGCAGATCCGCGCCTTGGAGATCGCTGTTTCTGAGATTGGCTTCGTGCAGGTTGGCATCCGCTAAATTGGCTCGAAATAAATCCGCTTGATGCAGATTAGCGCCGTGTAGGTTAGCACTCCGCAGATCCGTATCACGCAGAATGGTGCCTTGTAGTCTGGCTTTGAATAAATTCGCGCCTCTGAGATCTAGTCCTCTGAGGTCGGCGCCTCTGAGATCACATTCGGGACAGCGATTGGTTGAGCGCAAAATCGTAATTGCATCTCGGTCTGCCGCTAGAGTTTCTGTGAGTAACGCCAGTGGAGAGAGTAGAATTATCGCTGCGAGAGCTTGCAGTTTCATTATCTTTTTCCCTAATTAGCTAAAATAAATCGAGAGAAATGAACGCATGAGGGCTTTTTCAACCGATTTTATCATGGGTAACAGCAATTGTAAGAATTAAGCAACTTTTATTGATTTTTAGGTGAGGAAAATTGAAAGATTGTGTTTAGGTTGATGTCTTCGCAGTTTTCTTAAGAAATCCTAAAACCAATCAGCCCAAAAACCCGATTTTCAGATTTGTTGAGGGTTGATTGACAGGAGAGCATTTTCTAAAGTATGTTAAGCCAAGTTAGCTCTGAGTCAAGAGCCTGCGATCGCCCTGAACTCTTGTCCCATCAACTCTCAAGCTGGAAAAATCATGGTTTTTATTGGTTCTATTCTCGACCCAGCGTAAAACGGTAGAGTTTTCAGCCAGCCCCCTAGTCGGTTATGGCTCGAATGCACTATACTGCCTTAGTGAGAAAATCTATTCCAGTTCAAGGAGTAAAAAGGAAAAAACCCAGGGTGTCGCATTAAGATTCAAGTTTATACAGTCATAGTGGAATAGTGGCGTGAAGCAGAAGGGAATGAGTCAAACGACAGCATTTATGGGAGGGTGTATGTTCACAGTAATGACCGCCCTCCTCCTGCTCATTGGGTGGCTATTATTTGGCGACCTGCCTTCTAGCAACTCAAAAAATTCTTCTGGGTCTAATAGTAATCAGCCTTATGGAGTGCTGCCTTTTAACCCGTCTCAACCGAATCAACCCTTTGGTACAATTCCATTTGGTTCCCCTCCATCCAATCAACCCTATGGTTCTTTTCAACTTCCCCCCCCACCGCCTCTAACGCCAGTTCCGAGTAATCCTTCTGAATCTCCCCATTCAGACTCACAGCTTCAGAATCAGCTTCAGCAGCAGCAAAGCGCCATGCAGCAGCTAAACACTCAACTGGAGCGCCACCGGATGCAAATTGAGCAGTTGACCACCCAGAGTGAACGTCAGCGAATGCAGATTGAGCAGTTGACCTCTCAAACTGAGCAGCAACGAATCAAAAATGATCAACTGTTGATGCAAATTAATGAACAGCAACGGATGATTAGCTGGAATTCTGGCTCCTCTCAATCTTTTCCGACCCAGTCTGGAAATGGCTCTAATATTCAAAGTGCTGTTTTGTGGATTTTAGTGGGAATTGTGGTGGCTCTGTTTGTAGGCGGCAGCATTTTTATCTTAAGTTTAATTTTTGTTCTGACTCAACCTCAGCGACGTTCATCGAGTACCAAAAAATATCCCATGCCACCGATTAACTTTGCTTGGCCCTATGCTTTTTATGATGAGCAAACGGACTTTCTTCCGCCCCAAGTGAGAACGAGACGCAATCGTTAATTAATTTTTCAAGACTTTTTCATCACAATGGGTATTCGGCGCATCTGGACTCAAGGCCGTCAATCTTTTTCTGATTCTCCTTTTTTGCTGAATTTAGCCAGAGGTGCGGGAATTGCTTTTTTTGTGCAGGTTTCGGGTGTTGGAATTACCTATATTGTGCAGATTTTTCTGGCTCGTTGGCTCGGAACGGCAGAATTTGGAATTTATGAATATGTGGTATCCTCAACTTTGTTACTGGCTATTTTTGCCGGACTGGGTTTACCAACAGCCGTTTTACGGTTTATTGTTCAATATCGAGTGACCCAAGAACAACAACTTTTAAGCGGTTTAATTCAAGGGAGTTGGCGGTTAACTTGGGTTGTCAGTCTGATTCTCACTTTAGGAATAACGGGTTTAATTTTAACAGTTCAAGATTCCCGTTGGGTATATTTTACTCCTCTATTAATTGGAATTTGGATGATGCCATTTTTGGCTTTAGCACAACTGCAAGCTGAGATGGCTCGTGGTTTTAATAAGATTATTTTAGCTTATGCTCCTTTGAGTTTAATTAAACCTGTGTTGGTTTTAGGGGCGGCTTTTTATGGTTTACAGCTTCACTCTCCTCTCAGCAGTGAAATCGTTTTAGGACTCTCAGTTTTATCTTTAATTTTTATTGTTAGTAGTCAGTGGATAGTTTTACAACATCAACTTCAAGTTGAAGATCAATTAACAACCTCTGACTATCAATTTCGAGAATGGTTGCGAGTCGCGTTTCCATTACTCTTACAAGGGATATCCTTTATTATTCTTAACCAAACTGATATTTTAATGATTGGAACAATTGTTAGCCCAGAAGCGGTGGGAATTTACAGCGCCGCAGCTAAGACTGCTGTTTGGACAACATTTGTTTTACAAGCTGTTAATACAGTTGTTGCACCTGTTTTTACAACGCTCTACACTCAAAAGAATCGCGTCGGGTTACAATCGTTAGTTACAACTGTTGCTCATTGGATTTTTTGGCCGTCTTTAATTCTTTCTGTTGCTATTATTATCTTTGCTAACCCGATTTTAAGCTTATTTGGTTCAGAATTTATCGCTGCTCGTTTGCCAATGATTATTCTAATTATTGGACAGATGGTGAATGTGGGTTCCGGTTCAGTGGGGTATTTAATGGTAATGACTGGACATCAAAATCAATCTGCTCTCATCTTTGGATGCTGTGCAGTAATAAATATTATTTTAAATGCCATCACTATTCCTTTATATGGAATTGTGGGTGCGGCTTTATCCACCGCCTTAACCATGGCAATGTGGAATATTTTACTGCATATTTTAGTGGTGCGCTATTTGAAGGTTTATCCTTCAATTGTTTATGCGATCTTTGCTCAACCCAACCCAAACTAAGTATAGCGCTAGGCAACAGACAGTGACCAGCTTTTACAGTTTACAGTTTACAGTTTACAGTGACCAGTGACCAGTTATTAGTTATCAGTTATTAGTTATCAGTTATCAGTTATTAGTTATCAGGTTACAGTTATCAGGGGTTAGGGATTAGGGGTTAGGACAACTGTAAACTGTAAACTGTCTTCACTGGTCACTGTAAACTGTAAACTGTAAACTGTCTTCACTGGTCACTGTAAACTGTAAACTGTAAACTGTAAACTGTAAACTGTAAAAGCTGGTCACTGTAAACTGTAAAAGCTGGGTGAATCTCTTAGAAAGGAGACAGACTTTTCTTAGCTTTATCAATCACATCAGCATAGCGCAGTTCACCACAGAGAATCTTACTCATTAGTTGGGTGGCAACGGGAACTTTAACACCCACTCTGTAACCGATGCCGGGGAAACGGTAAAATAAACCCGCTAAATTTCCGGCCAAAGCCATATCAGCCCCCCACTCCTTTTGCATCACTTGAGTATATTTTTCGAGGGCATCACTGGCACCTCCCAGTGCTTGATCAATCGCTTCTGCGGCTTTTACTCCACTTAAAATAGAAGGGCGAATTCCTTCGGCCGAGAGAGGATCGGCTAAACTAGCGGCATCTCCAGCTAAAAGGGCGTTTTGAGTATGAAGGGTTTTGTCTCCATCCCACAAACATAATGGATGATCCGCGATAGAATTGGCTGTAATGCCGAGTTTATTGGTGTACTGCATTAAATCTTTGTTGAGATCTTTCGGTTCACCCCCTCGGAAAGTTGCAATACTTATCGAGAAACCATCCGCTTTGGGAAATCCCCAAATACTGCCGTTTTTGACCATCCCAAATTCAAAGGTGGGGATCTGACCCGAACCTGCGGGGAATTCAGCGAGGAGACTTTGACGGAGGTTTGACTGTTTTAACCCCAACCATTTCGCCATCGGCCCAGTTGCGCCATCTGCGGCGATCAGATATTTGGCTTCTAGGGGTTCAGCGTTTGTACTGACTTGCCAGCGATCGCCTTGAAACTGAATTTTAGTGACTTCAGTTTGAACTTGCAGTGTCGCGCCTTGGTCTATTGCTTGCTGCATCAAAAATTGATCAAAGACATCCCGACGCACCATCCACATCGGCTTAACAATCTCTGTTTCAACCGGATCACCTAATTTAAAGGTGTAGCGAATTCTCTCAACCGTTGTAGAAATTGCAGGTGTAAAATCAAAATCAAACCATTGAGCGATCGCAGGTGATACGCCACCCCCGCAGGGCTTTTTACGGGGCCAAGCGGATTTTTCAATCACTAAAACGGAATGTCCCCGTTTTGCCAGGTGATAAGCTGCGGCACCTCCGGCTGGACCCGCACCAACAATAATGCAGTCAAACATTGTTGTCATAAGTTAATAATCAGTTTTCGCTTGTTGTTTAATGGTGTTCGCGCGCACAATTCATTCTCAACCCCTGCATTTACAAATCATTACCTTTTCAGGATTTAAACAGCACCCTTTAACTCGGTCAAATGTCTTGACTTCGAGTAACTTTCACCTTTCGGCAAATCTTTAATCGCCCTTTTCGTTTCCAGTTTAACACGCTAAATCTGTCGATTGACAAGTCTCTACCGAAGTCTAAAGTAATTAAGGCTTAACACTCTATATTAAATCCAACAATATAAACAAGGCGAGAGAGCCGCCTTGTTCTACTACTTTACTCAAACATTTTGTTCAACCCGTTGCTTAGACTCAGCCGATTTTGGATCAAATTAACATCGCAAAATGTAGCGGCTTTTAGCGTTTTAAACGGTTTTAATATCTTTTTCTTTCGCCTCAAGTAATTCATCAATTTTGGCGGTGTATTTATCCGTCAGCTTTTGAATTTGATCTTGTAAATCTCGGGCTTCATCTTCAGAGATATCTTTATTTTTCTCTTGTTTCCGAACCGAATCAACCGCATCCCGACGCACATTTCGCACTGAAACTTTACCTTCTTCTGCGTATTTAGCCGCTAACTTAACAAATTCTTGGCGACGTTCGCTCGTTAGAGGGGGAATATTTAGGCGAATAATTGAGCCATCATTACTCGGTGTTAACCCCACGTCTGATAAAGAAATCGCCTTTTCAATAATATCCAACGTTTTGCGATCAAAAGGTTGAATTGTAATCGTGGATGCGTCTGGGGTGTTGATTGTGGCAAGGGACTTGAGAGACGTCGGAGTGCCATAATATTCAACCATTACCCGATCCAATAACGAAGTATTCGCCCGTCCGGTGCGGATGGTATTAAAAGAGCGTTGAGTAGACTCAATCGCTTTTTGCATTGAACTTTCAATTTCAGCTAACTTCACACAAACCTCCTACAAATGTTCCAACAGGTTCTCCACTAACAGCACGAGCAATATTGCCATGTACCGTCAGATCAAAGACAATAATGGGAATATTATTTTCTTTGCATAGAGCGATCGCTGTACTGTCCATCACCCGTAGATCTTGAGTCAGCACATAACTATAGGTGAGGGTTTTATAACGGCGAGCATTGGGGTTGACATGGGGATCGCTGTCATAGATCCCATCCACTTTTGTGGCTTTGAAAATCACCTCAGCATCAATTTCTGCCGCGCGTAATGCAGCTGTGGTATCTGTGGTAAAAAAGGGATTTCCTGAACCTGCCCCAAAAATCACCACACGGTTGAGTTCGAGATGACGAATGGCTTTTCGCCGGATATAGGGTTCAGCGACTTCCTGCATGGCGATCGCGGTTTGCACACGGGTTGGGACTCCGATTTGTTCTAGGGCGTCTTGTAGGGTAATGGCATTCATCACCGTTGCAATCATCCCGACATAATCGGCTGTTGCCCGATCCATCCCGGCTGAAGACGCTTTCACGCCTCGGAAGATATTTCCTCCCCCGACAACAATTGCCACCTGAATGCCTTTGGCAACCACTTCAGCGACTTCTTGGGCGATTCCTTGAACGACAGCCGGATCAATACCGTAGCCCAGGCTTCCCATTAACGCTTCACCGCTTAGTTTCAGTAAAATCCGTCTATATGCTGTTCCCATTTATAACCCCCAACTGTTTCCGCTCAATCGAGTGAGATGTGCGGCGATCGCAACAGAAGCCCCAGAGGATCTTCGCCGACTGATGAATCGCACTGGTGTAGACATTGGGGTAATCATAAGTAATTTTGAGTTAAAGTAACAAGCGCGATGATGATCAAACATCCCGAGAAAGGATGATGATTCAATTTTGGCGACCTTTGCCTTCACAATAAGATACCAGAAAGGGGATAACAGCTTTCAGCTTTTTTTTAACCCAAGAGACAAACCCTTTTTACCGGTATTTTCTCCCCTGTGGATCATCGCCACTGAATGATGTCACCGACGGCTTCTGTGGTTGCCGGTTCAACGTCTTCTGTCCGAAGTAATTGAGCGATCGCCTGTTTCAGATAGGGTTGATTAACGGACTCCGGTGAGTGAGGGTTATCATCTATTTGTCCTCGATAGCGAATAATGCCTTGTTGATCGAGTAAAAAGGCTTCTGGAATCACTTTGGCCTTAAAACAGTTGGCGACATCTTGAGTGACATCGCGAATATAGGGAAAATTCAGGTGATTGCGTTGGGCAAATTCCTTCATTTTCTCAAAACTGTCTTCTGGAGAACGGATAGCATCATTGGGGTTAATTCCCACTAACGTGACGCCTTGATCTGTATACTCCTGTTGAAGCTGTTTTAGACGTTCTAGATACAACAGCGCGTTAGAGCTTTGATTTGACAGAAAAATCACAGCAACTGCCCTATACCGCTCTAAATATCGTGCTAAATGATGTACCTCACCATCAATTCCGGGCAGTTCAAAATCAGGAGCATAACTATTAATTGCAGTACCCTTCATATTTAAACGTATTGCCAAATCTCAATCACTACAATAAACCAGCACGCGCTCAAGCAGTAGACCTAATACTCTAATCCCTACTTTAACTCACGCCGACGAACATCCCTGAATTCATAGTACGGGTGGGGTGTTTATGCAAATCACCGTGATTGAAGTAAACCTTTGGCTAGGGCATGGTATCCGATTAATTTATAAGTGAGTTTAGCTGCGGTAAATTCAGAAACGACACAGTCAGCAACTGGGGCTAATTCCATGACATCACAGCCAATCACAGTATGAGTGGTAAATAAACGCCGGAGAAATGCCAGTAAACCATACCAATTTAACCCACCGGGTTCCGGTGTGCCGACTCCTGGCATAGAACTGGGATCAATGCCATCTAAGTCAATTGTCAGAAAGACTCGGTTTGTCGGGATGGCAGCGATCGCTTTTTCGATCCAGTCGGGTTGAGTGGCGATGTCTCGCCCCCAAAATATGGGGAGTTGTTTTTCTTGAATTAATTGAGCTTCTTCTAAGCACAAACTGCGAATTCCTACTTGTACGGTTGGCAGTCCCATCTCAACGACTCGCCGCATTACACAAGCATGGCTGTGAATGGTTCCTTCATACTCATAGCGTAAATCGCCATGAGCGTCAATTTGAACGACGGTAAAGGGTTCATCGGAGAGTTGTTGATATCCGGCGACGACGCCTGCGGTAATGCTATGTTCTCCCCCCAGGGCGATCACAAATTGACCTGTGCTTGCCAAATCATAAACGGTTTGTTGGGTGACTTGCAGCATTTCTTCTGAGGACACCGTTTGCTGGCGCGTATCTGCAATGGGAGGATGGGTGTAAATTCCGACGGCAAAACAGATTTCGCACTGGAGTTCATCATCGTAGCATTCGAGTTGATGTGAGGCATCTAATAGGGCTTCTGGGCCGTTTTCACAGCCTTTGCGGTAGCTGGTTGTGGCTTCAAAGGGAATGGGTAATATGACCACCTGGGCCGTTTCGGCGTCGGGGACAATTTCTGAACCTAAAAAGTCAATTACAGAAGTTGAAGTTAGGGTTGATGTCATTAGGGTAATCGAAGGGGTGAGTGATGGTTAAACAAAACAATGCCACTCCTTATTTTTACAGATTTAGAACTCAGATTTAGAACTCAGAATAGATTTATATCCACTTTCCGATGGAATGCTGTACAACGGTATTGCTAAAGGTTTTTTGTTTGTATTGTTGTTGACAGGGATGAGGCTGTTCGATAAACCAATGTTCGCATCTATCTAAAGAGAGGGAAGAAATCTGACTTCCGGTGGTTTCAAATTTGCCGTGCATACAAACATTTCCTTTATGGTCGCGTAAAATGGCTTGAGCGGTATCGAGGGAAAATTCGCCTTCATTGAGTTGACACAGCAGTTGCACTCGTCCTCCTCTAGAGTCTGAAGACGGAAGCGAAAGTCCTCCCTCGGAAAAGATTTCAGCAAAATCAAAGTCTTTTTCGCTTTCACACCATCCCATTTCTATTGCATAGGGGATCAGTTGGGGATGGCGTAAATTTCCTTTGTTTCGGATACTTAAATCATTAGAAATCGAACGAGTTCCGCTTATTATGTGTTCGGCGATCCAATATTGACCTGCGGTTTCTAAGACCCAAGCTTCTGTGGGGTCTGCTATTATAAATGAGTTGTGATAATTGAGGGCAAAATGTTCGGCACAGCTTCCCCCTTGTCCATAGCGTTCTAATAATTCTACTATACAATCTAAAGCTAAACGGGCGGTCTGGGAACGTTCGAGGGCGAGGCGGAGTAAATCCATCCCCAATAACCCTGTACTATAATAAGCTTCAGTTGTCCAAACGGCTTCATTTCCGATCACCACTCCACATTCATTTGCCCCCATTTCTGCTCCCCACATCCAGCGCGGTTTTGATAAGATTACGGCTAATGTTTGGTTAACTTGTGGGATAGAAAGATAGGTACATTCGACTAATTGATCGGGGGGATAAGTCTTTGGCGGACAGAAGATAACGTCTTGAATTTCTCCTTGAGGGCGATCGCTATTTTTCCCAAAAATCACATCCCCATTGAGTGTAGCATCGCTTAAGGCAACAAAGGTATCACACATTGAAACAAAACCCCCTGAATTGACTTGTTCCTATTTTGTCTTGCTCTCTTGGCGATCTACACTCCTAAATATTAATGTTTTCTGTAATTTTTTTGCTAAATCTCAGTCCTACTGATTCTTGATTCTGTTCATAATGACTCAAGTCTTGCTTCAATTCATTCAGAGAATAATCACAAATTGTCAACATCTTTCCAATCTTGAAGATTGGTTTGAATCTGATCAACTGAATTTTGTAGTTCTCGCAATAAAACCTCAATTTTCTGGATTAACTCTCGTTCTTCAGGATTTAATTGTCCTTTCTCAGCTTGACTTTCTAACTGTGACTTAGAAAGCATAAACCGAATCAAAGGATCGAGATACGATAAATTTTCTAGCTGAAAACTTGTTAATTGTTTAAAAATATCCAGAGTATTTTCTAAACTTAAATTGCTAGGTAAATCATTATAATTGCTAAGATGATCGCTATCGTTAATGCGGCTTGAGTGGTTGTTTTTTTTTGTTGGGAAACAATCGATCTAGAAGTGGGAGAAACCAACAATTGATTGGTCTTTGAAATAATTTCCCATTCTTCATTTTCTATTCTATCGGATAAACCTCGCCAAACTCCCGACAGACTTAAAGCAGATTTGGCTTTTAAGGTGGTGATAATGATCAAAAAACCATCTCTTGAGGGGATAGAATATTTTTGCAATTCTTCGGCTAATTCTTGGCGTAATTTTTGATAATTTTTACCCAGTTTACAAACGGTTTTTGCGGGCTGAGATTCTAGATTTTCCGGAGATGCTAACTGTTCAATAGCCTCTCTGTCAACTTGAAAACCGTATTCTCCACCGATGCTAATTGCTTGCTCTATTTCTGATTCTAGTTCATTGTTTAATGCCCGAATAGCGATAGAACGCATTTTTTTTTCGGCTTCTTCTGAGTTATAATCAATCCAAGCGATAGAATTTCTAACGGAGCGACCCATAAAATCTGCACGTTCTTCTCTGGCTTTTAATCCTGTTACAAGTAAAAGTAAATTAGAACCTTTACGGGCGAGAATAATTGAAGGTTTTTGATGATCGATAACGGTTTCAACAGGTACTCTTTTAAAAATAGGTGGAGTTTCCCGAATTAGACTCTCTTTATTGATTTTAAACCAAGAATAATCTTGATCTTCTTTTTGACCCCGACTCAGAATGTAAATAGTCATCGTTTGTTCCTCTAAATTTTTAAAGTCTGTTTAAATCCATTTTAAATTTTTAACCATTGTTCACCTTTCAATACCACAAAACCTTCGCTGGTTTTACTGCTATGGGCAAACTGTTTAACTGCGGTTTTCAGGTAAGTATCCCGAACAAACAAGTTTCGCACAAAGTTAAAAATCCCCCAACTTTTTGAACGATCATCAAAATGTAATTTCAGCAAAAATCGCAAAAGATATCTAAGAGGTTGTTCGCTATCTTTCGGACTATATTGAGCATCATGTCGGGTTTTGCGGAAGTAGAAATGAGGATTTTTCTGTTGATCATATTCAATCCGAGAAAAGATTACACTTCCCACTGTTTGAACGGGAGTAATAACACTCGCTATCCAAGGGCTAACTTTTTCAGAATCAAAAAATTGAATTAAATTTTCATAGCTTTTTTTCACCCGTTCTATTAACTCTTTCGACTGTTTTTCATTTTTTAAATATTTCTCACACTTTATAGGAGCAAAAATCACTAATCGGGGAGAATCAAGGTCTTGATAAGCCGCATTAAATAAGTTTTTAATTTGTTGGGGTCGATTCACTTTTTCGTTCAAAATCCCTTTTGGATCTTCCATCAAGGCCGGAGCATCAATTGCAATTAAAACCGCTACGGATTCTTGCAATAGTGTTCTGACAAATTCTCTTTCTTCTTTAGATGCTTGACTTCCTAGATAGCCACCGGGATAATCTCTAAACCGCAGTTGCAAGGATGGTTTCTCTCCTTTTCGACCCAAACCAAAGGTAAAAGAACGCAAAGAATCCGGCCCAGAAATGGCTTCTGTTCCTTGAATTCCCATTCTTCCTCTCGGTTCAAATACATCCAGTAAACTCTTGAGATCAATTAAGTGATCTTGCAAAATAGCCGAGCTTTCATCATCGGGAGTAAGCTGTAAATCCGTCGAACCAATATTACTCTCAAACTGCTCATACATGGCGGTGAGAAGTGTTGTTTTACCGACCCCACTCGGGCCTAGCATTGTAATTTGAAGTTCCTGCATTTGTATTCTAAATTAATCTAAAAAGGTGATTAAATTTAACGGGTTGGCTGCCGTTGCACGTTCAACAGAATCCATCCATTCTCGTCGAGTTCGTGTCCGTTCTCCTAACTGTTCAAATTCGTTAGGCCAGACATCGTGACGAATTTCTTCTAAGAAAATACGCCATTCATTTTTAACTTCTTTTGCTCGTAATACCCGATCCATAAATTCTTCGACAATCGCAAATCCCGCTTGACTCGGTTCGGCTAATAAATCATCTAAGGCTCGTTCACAATTATAAACGGCTTCTGCTTGCAGAGATTTGAGACAGTTTAAGACTTCTTGAGCAGTGGGAGAGGGTGAAAGTTGCAATGTGGTTTCATCGGGGGTTAAATCATCAAGATGTTGGCGGATTCGGTGTTGAATTAAACCTCGATAAAGCAGTTCAAACTCAGCTAGGGTTTGAAAGCCTCGCTGCAATTCACTGGGTTGATGTTCGACGATTTCTTTGGGAATGAGTGAGGCAATTTTTTTGAGGAATTCAGAGCCTCGAATCTCGGTTAAACCGCCTAAATGTCCTTGCTCGATTAAGACTTGAGCCACTTGACTTTTAACCCGATCTAGTCCTCGTTTTAACCCTTCATCTAGGGCGAGAAAATGTTGAGATAGATGGGAGCGAACTTCATTGAGATATTCATAATAAGCGTTGGGATAGCCGCCCACACTATCACGCTTGCGATTAATTTCGGCTTCGGTGGGAATACCTGTATTTTCTCGACAGGCTTTAATGGTGTTTTCGACTTGTTGTTTGAAGTCAGCGTCTTGTGAATCCCGTTGTTTTTTGAGTTCTCGAAGAAGGGCTTCTAAACCTGTGGTTAAATTTTCCCAGAGTTGATCAAATAACGTCACAAATAAGGGAAACCAATTGTCACGTCCAGTTACTCTTTCTAGGGCTTTTTGGGCTTTTTCAAGTTCTGAAGAAACGGTTTTTTGCAGTTGAATTAAACGATCTTGAGTTGAGGTAGCGTACTGAGCATCTAAAGCCGACATTTCACGCGCTAAATAGTTCAAAACTCGCTCAAGAATGTGTTGATTGACTTCCTCTACATCTGCACAGTTGGCAATAATATGATCGACCACATCTAAATGCTTTTCTAGGCGAGTATTTGCTAGGTCTTGACAATAGAGCGAGTTGTCTGTAATTAAGGAGTTATTATCGGTACGATTGAGAACAAGAAATGACCACAGTTTTAGGGGAAGTTCGGTGAGTGCAGAACTGGCAATATCATAGAGTTTAACATCAACATCTGCCCAATATTCTCTCGGAGGTCGGGGCATTCTCACGAATAAAACAATATCAACATCTTGTCCGAGAGTTTTGATTAATCGTTCTTCATCTCCGAGTCCAGTATCACCCAATCCGGGCATATCAATTAAGGCGATTTGTCCGACATCAGAGTTGGGAAAAGTACAAAAAACTTTGGCTTCTCGAACGGCTAAATAATTGAAATAAACTCGGTTTCCACTAGCATCATCTTGAGCAATATATTCTCGAATTTGAGACTTGGGAATGCGACGGGGTGAAGGTTCGTGAAACAGATGACGGTATTTTTCGAGGTTTGTATGATACCGACGCAAGTGTTCATACATCGCCCCACATTCGGCTTGTTGAGAGAGGTTACTGGGTAAATAGGGAAACGGTTTTGTGGCAAATTCTTCTAGATTAAAAGGCTTTGCTCCTAGATAAAGTTTATCGTAATAAGGGGCTATTACTTCTTGTAAAAAAGTTCGCTCGGTGTGAAACCAAACTTCTCCATAAGTATCAATACTAGGATTATGATAAATTGTACTGCGAACTCCGGTACAATGTTGGCGATCGCCTGTGGGAATTTCCGAGGTTGTTAAACCTGATAAACTTTGTAATAAGCGGCTTTTTCCTTGTCCGGCTCGTCCAACGACACCAATATTGAGAGTCTTACGAGAAAAACGGGCTTTCAGTTGACCTAAAGCGATCAATTCCGACTCAATATTTCTGAGGATTAACGAGCAATCAATTTCTTTTAAATTTCCGCTCACATAGGAATCATCAACTTTGGTCAAAAGGTGATTTCGGTGTTCTTGAAGATGATCCAATTGAGCAGCAAGCGACCTGAGATTTTTCTCTACTTTTTCGATTCTCAAGGCGAGAGGCTGACGTTGGTTAATAATGCTGGCAATCTGGGCAGCTCTATTCATGGGGATGGCTTTCGGATTCCAGGATGATGTAATTAATCATAACTTAAATTTGCGAAACTTGCGAAGATTGTCGTTAAATTTATTGATTGTGCGTTTTATTGATTTCTAAAATTATATCACATTTGATCGATTGATTGCCCAATCAAAAATGCTTGAAAATTACTTTGCTGTTTTTAACTTCCGGTTTAACTCTCCGATCTTCCCTAGATCGAACTTTTAAAATGTGTAATAGTAGAAGAATAAAAGACCCTCAATACAGGAGCATTGCAAATGACAACAACCACACCCTCACCGACTGAAAAAACGTTTAAACAGCTTCATTTTATCAAAACCCCTGCTTGGTGGCAAACGGTGCGAGCGCTTTTTAATCAGATGGACTATTTAGAAGAAAGTCGAGCGCGTTACGGGGATAATTTTGGCGGCGCTTCAACGGGTTTTCCTCATTATGTTCTTTTTAGTGATCCAAAAGCGATTGAACAAATATTTACCCTCAACCCTAGTTGTTTTGATTCTGGGAGTAGTAATAAAAGTCTTCAACCGTTATTAGGAGACTTTTCTTTAGTGCTTTTGGATGGGAATACTCATGCTCAACAACGTAAACTTTTGATGCCTCCCTTTCATGGAGAACGAATGCGGACTTATGGTAAAACAATGTGTGAAATTACGCAGCGAGTCCTGCAAGAATGGCAGCCTAATCAAACATTTTTAATGCGAAATGCCACCCAAGAAATTACATTGCGGGTGATTTTAAATACTGTTTTTGGGTTAGATCAGGGTGAACGTTTTGAACAATTGCGACACCTATTAACTGAGTGGTTAGATACGTTTAATTCGCCGTTTAAAACCAGTTTTTTGTTTTTTCCCAATTTACAAAAAGACTTTGGGGCTTGGAGTCCTTGGGGGCGATTTTTGCGGCTAAGACATCAAATTGATCAACTGTTGTATGCCGAAATTAATGAGCGCAAAAATCAACCGATGGGTGAAGATATTCTGAGTTTGATGATGGCGGCGCGAGATGAAAATGGCGAACCGATGAGCGATCAAGAATTACGAGATGAGTTGATGACGTTGTTATTTGCAGGACATGAAACAACGGCATCTGCACTGGCTTGGGCGTTTTATTGGGTTCATTCTCAGCCGGAAGTTTTAGATAAATTGTTGGATGAACTTAAAGACTGTGATCTAGAAACTGATCCGAGTGCGGTAATCAAATTACCCTATTTGAATGCTGTTTGTTCAGAAACGTTGCGAATTTATCCGATTGTATTATTTGCATTTGTTCGTAAGTTGAAAGTGTCGATGCAAATTTTAGACTATCAACTTGAAGCAGGAACACAGTTAATTCCCTCTATTTATTTAGTGCATCATCGGGAGGATATTTATCCCAATTCTAAACAGTTTCGCCCGGAACGTTTCCTGGAACGTCAGTTTTCCCCCTATGAATTTTTCCCGTTTGGGGGTGGAAATCGTCGTTGTTTGGGTTATGCGTTTGCGTTGTTGGAAATGAAGTTAGTGTTAGCAACAGTATTAACGCAAAGGAAACTCGCATTAACTGAAAATAGCCCAATTAAACCGATTCGTCGAGGCTTAACGTTTACCCCAGAAAATGGAGTTCCAATGATTGTTAAAGCTTAGAAATAAAAAGGTAAAACCTGTTGTTGATCAGTGATGGGTTAGCAATCTAGTAACCCATCCTAATCTCTAAAACGTCAATGAATTAGCCCCCAATTCCTAAGCGACTCGCGAGGGCTGGAGTTAACGGAAATAGGGTGGCAATCATTAAAAACAAGGCTAATAAACCTAAAGCCGCTCGAGTATCATCCGGTTCGGTTAATTCATTTAAACTAGGGCGTTCTAGGTTGCGTTGGAGGATTAAAATTACCACCGCCCAATATAACGCTAAAGAGTTTACTAATGAAGCAATTGCGAGTACAATAAAAGTGGCTAAAGTTGAACGTCCGGCAGTTTTTCGGCCATAAATTGCTTGTAGAACTCGTCCCCCATCCAGTTGTCCGGCTGGCATTAGATTAATCGCAGTAATGACTAATCCTAACCAGCCTATAATTGTTAAGGGATGAATATCAACAATGGCTTCATTTAAGGCTGAACCTAAGACGGCTTTAGCAAGGGTTCCCACTAAAACTGATCCTTGAAAAAATTCGGTGGGAATTTGAAATAAACTGCCGGGATGGGATAAAACTAAACCGATAAAAAGCATTGCTAATGAGAGTAATCCGCCTGCTGCTGGCCCGGCAAAAGCAACATCAAATAAAACTGTTCGGTTGGGTAAAATCGACTCAAAACGGTTAAAAGCGCCAAAGGTTCCAATTTGAATAGTGGGAATAAAAAACGGCCAGCCAAATTTGACTTGATGACGTTTTGCCATCAGTTGATGAGCGATTTCATGGACAGCGAGAATAGAACCTAAACCGATAACAATGGGTATAATTTCAGCAAAACGGCTCGGTTCTGTAAAAAAGTCAAATCCGAGTAATAAACTGCCTGCTTCCAGGGTAGTGATCACACTAACGGAGAGTAGAAAAATCGCTAAGAGATTTTGGGCAATTGTCGCAGGTTGGGGATCATTTTTACGGGGAAGAACGACAACAACGGGTTTTCCTTCGGGGTTTTCAACTAAGAATAATCTAAAGCGATCTTTTGTTTGTTGTTGTAATTTTTCAGATAAACGAGTGTAGGCTTGATCAGCATCGGTTCTCAGGTTTCCTTGAAAGATTACCCCTTCTTGGTAGGGTAGAGTTTCGGTTGCAAAAAAGGTATCAATCCCAAAAATACTTTGAATACTTTTGAGATCTTCAGGAGGAATAGGCGTCGGTTGGTTTTCTGGTGAGGGAGGAATTTCTAAGGACTGGGCGGGGGTTGTTTCTTTGCTTTCCTGGGGGTGTTCGTCCTGTTGGACTGTATTAGCGTCCGACTCAGAAGGTTTGATCTGATTGTTAAGGGCAATTTCCCGCAGTTTTCGACCAAATATAATATAGAGTCCTGTTGAAGCGAGGAATAAAAAGAGAATACTAGCTAAATTGAGGTAAATTCCGGCGGCAGCTAGTGCAAAAAAGAGCAACCAAGGTGCCATTAAAACGACTGACTGTAACCAGGATAAAATCCCCGTTTTACCATAGGGTTGAGCGCGATAGTAACCCCAACCAATGATTCCTAGAGCGATAAATAAAATGAAAATAGTTGTATTGTCAAACGCAGTAAACATTCTAAACCTTAAAACTTTGAGCAGACAACGCTTGAGGCAATCAAGCACCCCTCTAGTGTACGACAACGCCTGAGCGAAACAGTGAACAGTGAACGGGGGATAGGCAAGAGGCAGGCAATAGGTAAGCGTTTTTTGGTGATCGTCTCCCCAACTTTCGATCTCCCCATCTTCCCACCCTCTTGTCATCTAACTAGGGAGTGATAATCGCGGGGTTGTGAGTATTGCAATTAGAGTCGGGGACAGAGATTTCCGAGTTGCCCTCAGCGTTCATTGAGGCTTTGGCTTCTGCCATATCCCGTCGGGTGGCTTCTCGGAGTTGTTCACGCAGGGCGGGCATCACAGCGAGGGCGCGTGTCCAGTCGGGAATTTGGACATTGGCGGGGTTGTTGAGGTAGTCTTGACCCGCTTCGGTAATCACCTGTTCAAACAGTTCAACGGTAATTTCTTCTTGATGACGATCATACTCTAGATTGTTAAAACGAGCATCAACAAAATACTGGCGTGTGTAGTCTTGGGCTTCTCGACGAAACTTGACTCGCAGGGTGCGTATTTCGTCTATTGTTAATACAACTCGTTCCATTTCTGTTAAGGTTCGGAGAATAGATCGGAGAATATCTCGACACATTTTTCGCAAGCCTTCGTGAGTGGAATTGCCAATCGGTTGATGTTTGTGATCGAAGATTCCCAGGTCAATTTGAGCGATTCGTTTTTCGGCAACATTGCGATAAACTTCTGCGAGTAAACCGATTTCTAAACCCCAATTTCCAGGAATGCGAATATTTAGAGCGAGATCGTTGGTTAAAGCACATTCTCCGGAGAGGGGATAGCGATAAGCTCCTAAATAACGCAGGTAATTATGATAGCCTAACATATCAGTCAAAGCGGTGAGTAAAGGCATGACAAATAAACGCACAACTCGCCCATGAAAACGAGGGGGTTCACCACCTAAGCGGGCATAGTAAGCTTTGTTAAAGGCGATCCCCAGTTCTTTTTCGACTAGGGGAAAGAGTAACTTCAGAGGATAGGTTTTGTCATAGGTGATAATATCGGCATCGTGAAGGGCGATCGCTTCGGCTTGTAAAGAGGCTACACCGAGTCCTAACCAAACTGCTTGACCTTTGCCTTTAAAGCTGAGTAAATCTAAGCCTTTATCTCTCAATTTTTCTAAGAGTTTCATCACTCTTGGGCCATTTTCCCAAATGATAAATGTGGGTTGGGGCAGTACACTAAAAAAATCAACAGCTTTATTATATTGTTCAGGCGTTTGAGCGCAAAGACAAATTACAACGGTATTCACAAATTTACACTCTTTTAATTGATCTCGAATCTGGGTTAAAGCTGGTCTTTCGAGTTCATTATATAAGGCAGGAATTAAAACCGCAGTCGGGCAAATTTCACTCATTTGAGTTAATCGTGCTTCGAGTAGTTCTAAGTCACAACCAAAATCATGTATTGTTGTAATTAATTCTTGTTTGTAGTCCATAATAAATACCTAACTCCTAATAGTACACGTTTAACTCTTGCGTCTATTTTACCCTTAAGGGTAAGATCAAGAGAATCGAAATTTTCAGATGTCAAGATCTTTCAACAAATAACCCGTAATCTAATTATAGTTGCTGACTTAAATTACAGATGATTTTTTACTCAGAAGCGGTTCAATCAATGATAATTTGATAATTCGGCAGTTGCTTCTGCGATTAACTGTTGACGAATAGATAAGGGCGCAATAACCTCACCATTCGGACGCCACTGACGCAACCGCATCAAAACATTAATATCTCCGAGACGAATCCAGGCTTGATAATATCGATCATCAGGAGAAGAATTTTGAATGATATTTATTAATATTTGACGGTTTTCTGGACTAGAAATTTTAGTTTTGATGAGCGGAATAATTTGAGAATAAGCAATAGGTTTAAAGGTGGGATGTCTTACGGTTCCATCGACATACCATTGGGCAAAATGAGCCGGAAATCGGATAATTAATAACTGACGCGGTTGATAAAAATTAAATCCCCAAGCTTCTTCTAAAGCGGATCTCACATCTTCTGGAGTAGGAAGTTCTCCGCTTTGACGTAATTTTTGTAAAGGTTTTGGAACTTGTGGATCGCCCCAAGCTAATATTTTTAAACGTTTTGAAGAAATGCGATCTAAACGATAATTATGCCAGGCTAATTGTTTTTGGGGATCTAAACCATAGGCGCTTAAATATTTTGCCCGTTGTACATAATGCAAACACACGGGATAAACGGTGACTTGAATTGATGAACGTGCGCCTTCTAACTGAGGCTGACTCGCCCAATAATTAAACTGTACAACTCCCCCTTCTAATTGTTGCCAAAGTTGTTCGAGTTGTTCTTGATAAGTATCGACTCGATCCTGTTCTTTTGGAGAGAGAATGTAATCTAAATGAATAAAGATTCGTTGGGTTGACTCTGGATGAAAAGGTTGAGAACCTGGGGTTAATTTTTCCCAAAGTGAAGAGACAATAATTTCTAAGTTAGGTTGTACAAAGGAAACCGCTTCTAGGATTTGTAAAAGTTGCCAAATTTGTCTAGAATTTAACTCCGCTAGGCTGGAAGATGGATCGGAGGGTGGTGTTGGCCAGTGAGAGGAAGAACAACAAGTATAATACCCTTTTTTTGCCGTTTTTAGCCAACCCATTTTAACGAGTTGTCGCAGGTCATCTCGAATGGATCGATGCACTGTATTAAAGGGTTTTTGAGTTAAAAAATGATTGAGTTCTTGGGTGGTTAACCCGCTCATTTGTATAATTTGTTTGCACCATTCGGATTGAGACAGTGACGGTTCAGAGGTGGCAATAATCTCTTCTAAGGTTTGATGACAAATGCAGCTTTGATCATCACAAATCGCTTCTAATTGTTCAATTTTGAGTTGATCGCTTTTACTATGACGAGAAGAAAAAAGGCGATCGCGTAATTCAGGATAGTTAAATTCTGTCGGCAACTCATTCGCCCAGCTTGAGGTGCCATATAACCGATGTAAAATCACCCAAAGCCTGACTGCGCGGCTTAAACGGCTTGCAAGTTGTCCACTTGCTAACCACTGCAAAATCATCGACGTGGGAGGATAAGTAAAAGTTCGATGCCCCATGTTGGAATACCCTATTTCCACATGGAAGTATAATAGCACAAGAGACAAACAACACCGATTGAGTGTGGAATTAAGAGATAAAACCCATGAATAAAATTCATTTAACTGTCACGGCTATTCAAAGCGTTGAGGGCTTAGAATGTCAACTGTTAACCGTTGAATTGAAAACAGGCGATCGCATTATTTCCCCAGAAGATTTAACCGAATTAGAATTACCCCCCGGAATCAATACAACTCAAGGTGTTGTCATTAGTGGACGCGCCCCAATTTGGCTTTATGGATACTTAATTCACGAACTCCATCCGACAGCTTGGGTGGCTTGTCACGACCCCCGTTTGGGTGCAGTCGTCGTGGCAACTCATTCTCGACAAACTCACATTGGTCAGGTCATTTTATGGGAAGAATCAACTCAAAAACTTTCTCCAGCTTTAATGCTTGTGGGGCCACCTGATAGCGGAAAAAGTGTATTTTCTCACGCTTTATTTCAAGCTTTATTACCTCAATATCCTGAAATTTATTTACAACGGGCAAATTGGGATGGGGAAGGAAACTATGTGTTAGAATTAGCAAAAGATATTGATCCTGAAATTTTCAAAGCGGCTAATAAAGGGGGTTTAACCCCAGAGTTTTTCACCTACCACGCCCAAGCCATTCTGCAACTTCGACGCCAGAAAAAACTGGTCATTGTTGATGTTGGCGGAATGGTACAACCGGAGAAAATGCCCGTGTTAGAAGCTTGTACTCACTATCTAATTATTAGTTCAAAACCTGAAGCAGTCCCCGCTTGGCATGAATTTTGTTCAGATCGAGGCAATTTAAAACCTGTTGCTGAAATTATTAGTGTTCTCGATAAAACTGCAACATTGCATAAACAAGAACCTTTTCTTCAGATGACTTGTGGGCCTTGGATTCGCGGAAATGCTTGTCCGGTTCCTGACATTTTGCTCAACCGAATTAAGGCTTTAATCAATTCTACAGCCTCTTAAACTTTCCAAAAATTAATGTTTAATCAAGGGTGAAATTATGACCAATTCTTTACCAGATTTATCCATTGGTATCGCTTGGTGTTTAGCTTGGGGAGAAGATATTGAACCTCAATTCGGTTTAGAAAACTTACAGCCAATCCGAAAAGCGATAGTAGAAAATAAAGAAATTCCAGAGGAACTGCAATCAATTGTTGAACAGGTGAGGCAATTAGAAGATATAGAATTTCCTAAAAACTTGGAAGACTTAAAACAGTTAACCCAAGACTATTCAACCCTTTGGAATTCTAAAATCGGTTTAATTTACGGAGGCGCAACCAAGATTAAACAATATGTGTTTGAAGCGTCAAAATTACCGGACGTTCGAGGTGCGTCTGCACTATTAGATCGGATTAATTTAGTTGATTTACCCGCATTTTTTGGTGAAGGTAAGTCTGTTACTATTTCACAGTGGTTGAGTGAAAATAAAAATTTCCCGGATTTAGAAGCAGCTTTAATCCCTGAATTAATCATCTATTCAACAGGTGGAAATATCTTAGCGTTTTGTCCGGCTGCATGGGTTAATAAACTCTGTGAGGCGATTGAAAAACGTTATACCTACGAAACTTTAACCGCTAATTCCTGTGCGGTTGGAGATTATTTTAAGTTCCTTGAACTGCGTTTGGGTGTGCTTCCCGATACTATCGATGAAAACTGCTTTTGGTTAGAAAAATATCATCAAAATCGAAATCATCCCCTGCTAAAAGCCTATTATCAACAGTCAGGTGTTAACAACCCAGACGAAGAATTTAAAAACCGCAAAAGCTTTAACGAACTGGTCACAAAACTAGCAATAAAATTCAATCAGCGACGCAGCGGAAACCTCGCTGAAAACCGTCCGAGTCGCCGTTATCCACCAATGTTTGAAACCCATCCTTATTTAGTTCGAGATGAAAGTGATCGGCGTTCATCTATTGCTAAAATTGATGAAATTGCAAGTCAACCGCTTGTATCAGAAGCATTGGTTCGGAAAAAAATTGTGGGTCAAATTGCTAAAGATGAAACTTTACAAGAAAATTTACCGACTTGGTTTAATAAGCTTCAATTAGGTTGGCAACCGACAGGCGTTAAAATCAAAAGTTGGGTTGGGGAATTTGAAAACTATCTAGCAAAAGAAGAAAACCGCCAACAGAAAGATAAATATTATTCGGAATGTTGTGATGCTAAACCGGAAGAAGCTGGAACTGTGCGAGAATTAGGGAATGTTTATAACGGTTTTATTGCCTATATCTACGCCGATGGTAATAACATGGGAGGTTATATTCAGAAAGAAGTTAAAACCCCCCAAGATTACCAAAAATTTAGCCAAGATATTTTAAACGCAACAGAAAAAGCCGTTTATTATGCGTTGTCTGAACATCTCCGACCCCATCAATTAAACAACTTAACCGATCCCGATATTGAAAACAAAAATGGAGATTGGATTCATCCCTTTGAAATTATAACGATTGGCGGAGATGATGTTTTTCTAATCGTTCCGGCTAATAAAGCGTTAGAAATTGCCAAAACATTGGGTGAAGAATTTGAGAAAGAACTGCTGAAAGCAAGCGGTTATAATTCCAATAAAACCTACACGCCTCAAGCAGTTCATCGTTGTCATGGTGACAATCTTCCAACCGGAAATAATCAATGTGAACTCAGTATGTCAACCGGAGTTTTGATTACTGCTGAAGAAACACCGATTTACTATGCTGAGAAGTTAACCTATCAACTGCTGAAATCAGCTAAAGAACGTGCAAAAAAATTAAAGAAACAAAACTATTATGGGGGAACAATAGACTTTTTGACCATGAAATCAGTCACAATGATTGCATCGAGTATCAAAGAGTTTCGAGAACAAGGACTTACAAAATATTTTACAAAACCAAAGCTAAGACTCTATGCAGCACCTTACACTTTACATGAAATTGGAGGACTTTTGAAAACGGTTCAAGCTTTTAAAAACGTAGATTTTCCGCGATCACAACTTTACCAAATTCGTAGTTTATTGGAACGAGGAAAACGCACCGCAATTTTAAATTATCGCTATTTTCGGGTACGTTTAACTCAAGGAAAAGGTACAATAAAACAAGACTTTGAAGACGTTTGGTGTTCAGCAAAAACAAATGATGGAATTATAGCACCCTGGATGTACGAAGATGGAAAACGCGATCCAGACAAAAATGAAGAATCGTATTATGAAACAATTTGGCGAGATTTAGTAGACCTATTTGCTTTCACTGAAAAAACAACAAATACCGACTCATCAAAACCATCTGAACAAACAACGGAGGCGAATCAATGATCTCTCTAGAAAACTTCAATTTATCGATAGAATCTCACACCATTACCGCAACGCTTGACACGGCTTTGTGCGTGGGTGCGGGAGGTTCATCGGGTTCTTTGGCGGATAAACCCATTCTTCGCAATACAGACGGAAATTTACTCATTCCAGCATCTCAAATTAAAGGTCGTTTGCGACATGAATGTGAGAAAATAACAAGGGGTTTAGGTTGGGGGGTTTGTCAATCTCCTACACCGAATACCATGTGTCCTCAACGAGAGGATTTCTCGGAAAATGACAAACAAAAATTTCATCGTGATCAATATAAAATTGATGATCAATATCACTGTTTAATCTGTCAAATATTTGGCAATCCTAGCTTACCCTCTCGCGTTTTATTTGATGATTTGATTTGTACAGAAAATCCAGATTATCTTCCTGAAATTTTACGTCCAGGTGTCACAATTAATCGCCGTCGTCGCACCGCAGAAGAACAAAAACTTTACTTCCTAGAAACCTCTCCCGTAAACGCAAAATTACAATTCACAGGTCAGATTCATTTCTTACCTAATTGTCCCCATTATGCAAAAGTATTAATCATTGCGGGATTGCATCATATTCATGCGTTAGGTGGGAGTAAATCCGCAGGTTTGGGTTGGTTAACTTGGAATTTAGAAAGCACATTATCTGAAATTAATAAAGAGAGTTCAGCTTGCGAATTTCTCGCAAAAGGAGTCCAAAAATGAATCGAATTCTACTCGAAATTGAAGCGTTATCTCCCCTCGCAATTGGTCGTCATAAACCCGGTGGTTCTATTAGTGAAGCCCAAGATTATATTCCCGGTTCTGTTATCCGAGGGGCGTTTGCTTCTGTTTTATTACAACCCAACCAAAAACCTGAACCGAATGATGATTTTCACGCCTTATTTTTGGATGAAAAATCGGCAATTTTTCAAAATGCTTATCCAGCCAATCCACCTAAAAATCACACAAAAATTGATACGGTTTTAGTTCTTCCTTCAACGGTTCTCAGTTCCAAAGCGAAATCGGGTTTTAAAAACTACAAAGGAAATGGGGTGTTTGATACCTTAATTGATCGCTTTTGTGCAGAAGATTATGGTCAAATGTACGATCCAAATTGTCCGAAAGATAGCGATAGGGTTGATAATTTTAGTGGATTTTATTGTAAAATAAACGATAAGTACCATCCCCTCTCGGCAAACAAACGCCTGTTAACGAGAGTTGGAATCAACCGAAAACGTGCGACTGCTGAGGAATCGATTCTCTACAGTATTGAGGTGTTGAATGAATCTCAACCCAAAAAGGAAAAGCCATCAATCTATCGAGGTGCTATTCTTGTACCCGATAAAGAATTAGCGAATAAGTTAGTTGATTTTATTCACCATCCTAACCACAGTCAATTATTTCGTTTGGGGGGTTCAACTTCACGAGGGTTAGGGAAAGTTAAAATTCAAGCTGAGTTACCAGAAAATTCAGATTCAGTTGAGGATAGAATTAAACAATTTAATGTTAAACTAAGAAAAAGATGGCAACTCTGGGGAAGTTTATTTAGTCCAGCATCAGAAAAGTATTTACAAGAGAGAACTTACTTTACACTCGACCTTCAATCTGATGCGATATTAACTGAAAACTGGCGACGAACAACCGTTATTTCAGAAGCAATGTTGAAAGAATTTGCAACAGTTGAGGATTCATCTCTCCAGCTAGAAGTCGCCTATAGTAGTTATGACTATTATTCCGGTTGGAATGCAGCTTGGGGGTTAATGAAAGACGTTGAGTTAGTCACGAATAAAGGAGGCGTTTACCTGTTTAGTACAACTCAACCTAATCTCTGGTTTCCCGCTTTAGAAACATTAGAAAGTAAAGGAGTCGGAGAACGAACAAACGAAGGGTTTGGACAGATACAAATTTGTAATGAGTTTCATTTAGTATTTCGGGAGGAAGCTGTATGACCCTATCCACAGATCAAAGGACTCAGTTGAGAGTTCAAAAAGCAATTCTGCAAGTTGAAGATCATCTTGTTACTTGGATTCAAGATGCTTTAGATAATACAAGCTACGGAGATTTAGAAGAATCTCAATTTCGGAATTTAGTTCGTGTTGCAGACACCACAGAAAGTCCAGAAGTGATTAAAAACTTTCTTCGCTATCAAGTGGGACGAGATAAAAAATGGGGACGAGGAGATGCGTCGTTAGCTGCAAAAATTATTGAAAACATAGACAGCGATATTCATGATTCTGCTCAAAAAATTGCCGATGAATGTGAAACAAATCTCAAACCCATTTGGATAGAACTTATTCGCCGCTATTTGGGTTATGGCGCTCGTTATTTGAAGTATTTGCGAGATGGGAAATAAATTCAATAAATAAACACTAAGTCAATATTAAGGAGAATTATGTCTAAAGTTGTAATTTCTACTATTGGAACTAGCTTGTTAACCAATCAGATTGTTCGCTCGAACCCAGATGAAAAAAACTGGTATAATCAACTCAGGGACTCGGCAAACTTTACTTCCGAGCAAACGCCCGAAGAAATTTTGACAATCATTAAAGTATTGAAAGCCAGAGCCAGTCAAGCATTGGAGAAAAGTTCAGTTCTTCAAATTCGATCTGCGAGTGCTGAACTTAATGGAATCTATGGATTGTATGATGAGCAACTGAAAAATAGAACTCAGGATATGCACTGGCTAATTGCCACAGATACGGCTCAAGGTACAGAAACAGCAAAGATTGTTGAAGCTTTTCTTCAATCTCAAGGACTTAACGTTCAGATTTATACACCTAGAGGACTTTCTACCGCAAGCACTCGTAGCTTTTCTGATGGCATTGACATACTTTTAACAGAACTTAAAACAATGATAGATGGCTATCAAAAAGTTTGCTTTAACTTGGTTGGAGGTTTTAAAAGTTTACAAGCGTACTTAAATACTATCGGAATGTTTTATGCCCATGAAATCATCTATATTTTTGAAGGCGCAAACTCTGAAGTGATTAAGATTCCTCGACTACCTATAAAGATTGATGAGACTGTTATTAAACCTTATACTCTAGAAATGGCACTGATGACAGCCGGGGTAGAATTTAATCGTTCTGAACTAGGAGACATTCAAGAAGCATTGATATTTGAGGTTGATGATGAAGTTACTTTATCTAACTGGGGAAAGCTGATTTGGGAACAGACAAAAACTAAACTTCTATCTTGTGAACTCTTGAATTTTCCTAAGCTTAGGTACGAGCGATCATTTTTTCAGGACTATCAAAGAGTTAGTGATAATAAGGAACGAGCTAAACTGCAAGAAACCCTTGCTAAAGTTTCTAAGTTACTGAGTAAATCAAGAAATGCAGCACAAGCTTTGAGAGGGGATGGAGGTGTACAACTTGAGACTTACAGAAATACGAATATCGATCATTTTAGGGTTACTTTAAGTATGCGAGTCAGCTGTAAGTTTGTTGATGGGGACAATTTATCACTTCGGCATTATGGAACTCACGATCATGTCGAGCGCAGTGAAAACGTTTAAAAAAACTAGGATTAAATCCTGATGTTAAGTAATCTTTCAGAAATTGTATGACTTCAATTCAGTCCCCCCCTAAACTATCCCTCAAAGACTTTTTACAACAACCCGAAACAAAACCCGTTTGTGAATATATTGAGGGTCAAGTTTACCAAAAACCGATGCCAAAAGGGAAACATAGCCGACTCCAAACCCGCTTAGTTAGTGAAATTAATCAAGTCGCTGAACCTCAACGTTTAGCCTGTGCTTTTACCGAATTACGTTGTACCTTTGGGGGTCGTTCTCTTGTTCCAGATATCAGTATTTTTGCTTGGAAAAAAATACCTGTTGATGTGAATGGAGAAATCGAAAATACTTTTGAAATTCCACCCGACTGGACAATCGAAATTCTTTCCCCCGATCAAAGTTCAACCCGTGTAATTGACAATATTTTATTTTGTTTAAATCAGGGGACAGAACTCGGTTGGTTGATTGATCCGCAAGAACGAATGGTGATGATATTTAAGCCAAACCAACAACCCGAAACTAAACGCCATCAGGATAATTTACCTGTTTTAAGTTTACTACAAAGTTGGCAAATTTCTGTAGAAAATGTGTTTAGTTACTTAACGTTTAGTTAATCTCAATCAGGATGCACTCTTATGTTTGAAACCTTTAAAAATCGACTCGAAATCACCGGAAAACTGACCACAATTACCGCATTACGCATTAGTGCCGGACGTTCCACCGAACCGATTGGCTCGGATTTACCCGTGATTAAAGATGCGTTAGGACTGCCTTTTATTCCGGGTTCTAGCTTCAAAGGCGCATTGCGATCGCGTCTTGAAAGTTTCTTGCGAGGAATCTTAGGAAACAACCGTAAATTAGTGGGAAATCCGAGTATAAATGATGAATTGTCGCTCACTTCTAAAGAATTAGCAGACTTCAAAGTGAATAAACTCCAGAATATGAAGTCCCTCGAAAAAGAAAATAAATTACATGATTATATCCTAAAAAATACAGACTTAATGTCGAGTTTGTTTGGTTCTCCTTGGATAGCGAGTAAATTTCAAGTCCGAGATTTAACTGTTGATACTAACACTTGGTTTGATCAATATCAAGAACGAGATGGAGTGGCGATAGATAGAGATACAGAAACCGCATCCGAAGGCAAACTTTATGATTATCAAGTTGTACCAGGCGGAACGGATTTTGAGTTTAAAGCAGTTGTAGAAAATGCAGAAGATTGGGAATTAGGTTTATTAATGATTGGTTTGCATCAGTTTGAAACCGAACAAATTCCGTTAGGTGGCGGACGTTCTCGCGGCTTAGGTGTGGTTCGTTTAGAAATTGATCAAATGCGTTGGGTTGATGTTAAAGATAATCCCGAATGTTTGTTAACTTATCTGCAAAAAATCATCAGAAATGATGAAACCGCCTATGAAGATGCTTCAGACTATAAAGATGAATGGGTTGGTAAACTGATTGACCATCTCAATACAAAAATATCTCAACGTACTGAAGCCGAAAATCCAGTTGAACAAAACCGAGATTAGAATCAATTAAAATTAATTCAGAAAATAACAATGCACAAAAAATTAGTTAATCACTGCACAATCAATTTAACAATTATTCCAGACGGGCCGATGTTAATTAAATCTGGAAAAGAAGGCGCAGATCCGACAAAACCCGATATGGAATTTGTGGAAACTTACCATTCCGGTGGACGTTCAATTTATCTTCCGGGGAGTTCTTTAAAAGGTGCGATTCGCGCTCACGCTGAACGCATTGTCAGAACCGTTGGAGGAGAAACAAACTCCAATAATTCCAGTCTTCCCTGGGCGAATGATCCATTAAATGATAACTATAATTATCTCAAAACGAAAAATATATCCAGTTGCGATATCTACAAACTTTCCTCTTTCACCGATCAAATGTTTGGAAATACTTCAATTGCGAGTAGAGTTAGAATTGAAGATGCTTATCCAACCGACAAAACAAAACTCAAAATAGAAGAACGTAACGGCGTCGCAATTGATCGCGTTTTTGGTTCGGTTGCTGTCGGGCCATTTAACTATCAAGTTTGTACATCTGGAGAATTTCAAACCAAAATTCATTTGAAGAATTTTACCCTCGCTCAGTTAGGTTTAATAGGCTTAGTTTTGCGAGATTTGAATGATGGGTGGTTTGGTTTAGGGTTTGCAAAATCTCGGGGTTTAGGAACCGTTTCTGTGCAGTATAATTCTGCTAATGTTCAGTATCCTGGCTGTATTTTAACGGGGGATAATCAGCAAATTTGCCTTCTCGGAAGTGAGAAAAAATGGGAAAAGACAATGTTATTAGGTGCGGGTGAATTTCTTGAAACAAAAGAAGCAGAACGCTATAATTTTCCTACCTCTGACCATCAACAAACACCTGTCGCTGCTCAATTGATGAATTTAGGATTTGGGGTAGAATTAACCTTCTCAGGAGAAGAACAGGTGAAAGATTTATTTACCCGTTCAGTTAAAGCTTGGAAACAATTGTTACAGACTGGAGGAACCCGATGAGTTTTGTTGGTTCTAAAAATATTTCCTCTGTTGATGAGTTGAAAGAATTATTAACTCAAAATGCCAACTTTAATAGTTATTATTTTCTGCGTTGGGTTGATAAAGTCAGTGGAATTGTTGAAAAATTACCCTCAAATTTTGAACAAAATCCCAGTCCAGAAGGACAGATGTTTAACTCAAAGTTAGAACTGCGTTGGAAACGAAAAGGTTCCGGTTTTGAAGTTTTGCTGTTAACTGAAAGTGATTCTTTACCTGGATTTTTAGAGATTGAGAATGATTGTGAATGGGAAACTGAGGTGCGAAAAGCCTGTTTATATCAACCAACGGTAACACGCTTTCCGAATCGTTTTAAATATCCCGATAATTTCAATCCCGATAATCTCAATATTGCTCAACGCTATTTCAAAAATAAAACCACTTCAACTGTACACTTTATCGCTCTCACAGTTCAGGAAAAACAATGACAAATCGCCCTATCAAAAAGCCAAACCGACCTAACCCACCCAGCAAACCTCCTGCTAGAAATGCTGATGTAGGAGTCAATAATTCTAAACCCTATAAATTGGTTTCATTTCCCGGAAATCGCCCGAATTTGCAACGTCCAGCCGGACATCATAAATTTTTTAATGATCGAATTCATGGAACTATTGAACTAAAATTAACCGTGAAAACGGCGGTTCATGTATCAACAGGTATTGTCGCAATGGGGAGTGATATTAACACCCGTGTTCCCTTAATTAAAACGATGATTCAAGACGTTGATCAAAACCTTTCGATTCAAGGAAGTTCGTTAAAAGGGTGTGTTAGAGCCGTTTATGAAGCGATTACTAATAGCACCTTAGCCGTTATTACTCAAAGATATAGAGAGCAAATTCCACCCGAACGTTTACCCTGTAGAAATAAAGCTCAACTGTGTCCTGCGAGTCAAGTCTTTGGGGCGTTAGATTGGCAAGGTTTAATAGAATTTAATGATGCAAAATGCGAAAATCAAAGCTTTTCAACGGGTTTTATGCCGTCTCTTTATCGTCCTAAACCGGATGAAGGAACCGCTTATTTTCAACGGGGTAAAGTTGCAGGACGCAAGTTTTATTATCATACCATTCGAGCGATTGATAAAGGTCAAAATCAGGGAATTCCTGTTCAACAGGCGGCGAAAGAATACACTTTTACAACTCAAATTCGCTTTAAAAACCTCAAATCTGCGGAACTGGGAACTTTATTGATTTCTCTCGGACAAGATGAAAAATACCCGATGGCGTTAAAAGTGGGAGGCGGTAAACCCATTGGAATGGGAACAATGACGGTGGAAATAACCGCAGCTAATGTTTTAGAAAATCAGCAAGATTTAAAAGAACGTTATTCTAATTTTCAGCCTTCAGAAAACACAAAAACGGGCGAACAATTAAAACAGTTTATTCAAGAAAAGATTCAATCTGCTCACTCTAACTTAATTCAAACGCCTCAACTTCAACAACTTGCTGAAATTTTACGTTATCCAACAGACCGCGAACCCCCAGAAGGAATGTACTAATGTTAACAGAAAAACAGTGGGAAGATGCTGACAATATCGCTCAAACTTTAGTTCAAGAAAAAACAGATATAAATGAACTGAGAAAAGCGATTTCCTATCTCAGAAATTATGTCACTCCCAACGAATCTGGACAGAAGTTTTTCAACTATCTGAAAACTTTAACTAAAAATGGTCGAAGTATTGGTCACAGCGGACAAACTTCTGGATATTATGAAACAATAGAAGCAACTTGTACGCAATATCTTAAAGCCTATGAAAATGATTCAATAGTAATGTTGCAAATTCTCGGTTGGGTAGCGCGTTTAATGCGATATTACCAAAGTTCGGGGCCAATTGGAGAAATTTCTGCACCTGTTGCTGAGTCCGCACGCCAAGCAGAAATCGCTGAAGTTGTCGCATCCCAAGCGTTTAAAATCGGTCAAATTTTGGATGCAACTGTCACCGCTATTAGGGGAAATAGGGTGACTTATGAGATTTTGGGAACGATTAAATTAACGGAGAAAGAACCCAAAAAAGCAGCTTCTCTATCGGAAGGACAAAACGTTCAGGTTGAAATCGTTGATTTAAAAGAAGATGGGAGTATTAGAAAGGTGAAACTGGTTTAATTTTTAAACTCATTTGGGTGCGTTACTCAAGCTTAGATTTCAAGCTAATCGATTAATAAGTTTGTAACGAAATCCTATTGAATTTTTAAACTCATTTGGGTGCGTTACTCAAGCTTAGATTTCAAGCTAATCGATTAATAAGTTTGTAACGCACCCTACTTTTAACTAATGGGTAATCGGAAGTTTGGGTTGCGATTTTTTTGCCGGAGAAGAACGTTTCTTTTTCCGTTTACCTGAAAAGGGATTCTGTAGCCATCGTTGAAAGCCATCAACGTAGGTGAACCAAACGGGAACTACAACTAAAGTTAATAGCGTAGAAGTGGTCATTCCGCCAATAACTGCGATCGCCATTGGACTGCGAGTTTGAGAACCTGCGCCCAATTCTAAGGCAATGGGAAGCATCCCCGCAATGGTTGAAAGTGTTGTCATTAAAATCGGTCGAAAACGAGACACTCCCGCTTCAATAACGGCATAAAATTGAGGTTTTCCCTCTCGTTCATTGGCTAAGGAACAGTCTACCAACAAAATCGCATTTTTAGTCACTAACCCCATCAATAAAACAATCCCAATTAAGGCAAATAACCCCAACTCTTTTTGCATCAACAACAACCCTAATAAAGCCCCCCCAATCGATAATGGTAACGCCATTAAAATTGAGAAAGGCAGGATAAAATTGTTGTATAACAACACCAAAATTGCATAAATTCCCAACACTGATAAAGCCAACGCACTCAAAAACCGAGTGAAGATATCAACCATAATTTTCGCATCTCCATCGGACTGTTCTTCAACATCAGGAGGAAGCGGGTTCATCGCGGGTAAGGCTTGCACTTTCGCTAAGGCATCACCTAAAGAAATCCCTTGTAAATTGGCTTCAATGGAAACTCGACGCGCCCGATCAAAGCGATCAATATTGGCGGGTCCGCTACCAATTGTAATCTCTGCAACGGCAGATAAAGGAACTAAATTACCCGTTTGACTGGGAATTTGCAAGTTGCGAATCACATCAAAATTATTTCTAAACTCCTCTGCGAGTTGAACACGAATTGGAATTTGACGATCAGCTAAATCAAATTTTGCTAAATTCGATTCATTATCCCCTAACGTTGCAAGTCGGGCAGTACGGGCGATTGATTGAACCGAAATCCCTAAATCTCCTGCCCGTTTAGGATCGGGTTTAATCAAGATTTCGGGCTGCACTAAACTCGCACTAGATGTCACTTCTACTAACCCGGAAACTTCCCGCATTTGACGTTCTAAATTATTGGCTGCTTCAGTTAAAGCTTGGGGATTTTCACTGGTTAACACAATTGAGAGATCCTTACTACCTCCTCCGCCACCCCCTGAAGACTGAAAACTAATTCTAGCGCCGGGAACTTGTTCAAACTGTTGACGCATTTGCTGTTCAAATTCATCTTGGGAAATTTCCCGTTCTTCGCGAGGCTTAAGATTAATATAAATTGTTCCTTGATTCACTCCCCCATCACTATTTCCGCCACTTCCGATAACCGCTAATACATTCAAAACGGCTGGATTTCTAGCAATTAATGCGGTTGTTTTTTGTGCAGTTTTATCAAGTTCTTGCAGGGTTGAACCAGGAGGCAATTGAATCGAGACTGTACTTAAACCCGTATCTCCCTGGCTAAATAATCCTGTGGGAATCATTGGAATTAACTGCAAACTCCCGACAAAAAAGGCAACAGCTACTGCTAAGGTTAAAATCTTATTTCTTAGGCAAAATCTCAACAACCCCCGATAGGGATGAATACGATTTTTTCGGGCTTTAACATCAGAAATCGTTAACTGTTTTTGTTTTTTTGGCTTCAATAACCTCGCCCCTAACAGGGGAGTCATGGTACAAGCCACTAAGGTAGAAAACATCGTTGAAACCGCAACCGTTACCCCAAAAGGTTGGAAAAATTGACCGGGAATACCCCCCATAAAAGCAACCGGGATAAACACAGCAACAATGGTGGCTGTCGTTGCCACAACTGCTAACCCAATTTCTTCGGACGCATCTAGGGCGGCTTGAAAGGGTGTTTTACCCATTTCAACGTGTTGGTCGATATTTTCCATCATACAAATTGCATCATCAACCAAGTTTCCCATCGCCAAAGCCAGGGCTAATAAGGTCATTCCATTGAGAGTATATCCCAAGACATCCATGACCATAAAAGTCGGTAAAATTGATAAGGGTAATGCAACGGCGGTAATTAACGTAGGTCGCCAATTTCGTAAGAATAAACCCACAACAACAACGGTTAAAATTGAACCTAAAATCAAAGCTTCAACTGAGGCTTGATAAGATTCTCGAATTGAGGTAGCACGAGTCAGAATTAATTCTAAATTAATATCATCGGGTAGGGTTTCTTCTAACTCGGCGACAGCTTGACGCACGCCTTCTTCTACGGTGACTAACGTGCTACCCGTACTTCTTAAGACCGAAAAGGTAACAACAGGTTCTCCAATTTCTTGGGAATTAGAAGTCGTCGAATTTTCAACGGTTAAAAAACGGGAAACCTGACGAACTTCACTAAACCCATCAATCACATTAGCAAGACTAGAAAGGGGAACTGAAGTTCCCGAGGGGAGGACGATGGGATAGGTTCTCAAGGCTTCAACGGTTCTGGCACTACCTAAAGTCCGAATACTTTTTTCAGTGCCGCCAAATTGCGATCGCCCTCCGGGTAAGTTAATATTAAAAGCCCGAATTTGATCATTAACTTGTGTGGCGGTAATACCTAAACTTTGTAGGCGATCAGGATTTAATTCAATGCGAATTTCGCGATCAATTCCGCCCTCTCGTCGAATTTGGGCGACACCGGGAACATTGAGTAAAGCCCGGCTAATGGTTCGATCAACTAAATCACTTAATTCTTCTACGGATCGCTGTGGAGAAGTTACCGCATAGGTGACAATTGAACCCCCGGCAAACCGCAACCGTTGCACAACGGGATCGTTAACATCTTGGGGTAAATCTTGACGAATTTGAGCGATCGCATTTCTGACATCATTGGTGGCGCGATCGCTATCTGTGCCTAAAATAAAACTAACAGTCGTAGTAGAAACGCCATCTTGAACCGAAGAAACTAAAGTGTCAATATTTCCCAAACCTGCGACGGCATCTTCGACTTTTCGGGTCACTTGTGTTTCTAATTCGGTTGGCCCCGCTCCGGGTTGAGTGACCGTAATATTAACCGCCGGAATATCAATATTAGGAGTATCATCAATTCCCAGTCGAGGAAACGACATCAACCCCACCAGGGTCAAAATTAAAAATAAAACTAATGTGGGAATCGGTTTTTTAATAGACCAAGCGGATAAACTAAATTGAGACATTGTTTAACCCAGAGTGAGATGAACTTAAAAGGTTTTATTCAACGGAAATAACATTCACAGAATCTCCATCTTTGAGATAAGCTGCCCCAGAAACCACGACGCGATCGCCGAGGTTTAAACCGCTTCTAATTTCCACTCGAGCAGCCGTTAAATCTCCGCGAATTTCCCCGACTTGTATGGGGGTTGCTTGTACGGTGTCGTTAGAGGTTAATCGATAAACAATGGAACTGCCATCGGCTTGGGGAACAACCGCTCTAGCCGGAATTTTTAATCCCTGAGTGCTACTGGTGGCGATCGCCGCCCGCAAAAACATTCCTGGACGTAAGAAAGAACCGGGAATGGCACCGAGGGGGGGTAAGTCTATTTTAACGGTCGCTTTGCGACTGTCTGGGTCAATGAGGGGTGCAATTTCTCGCACAATTCCCTGTACTTTTAATTGTTGATCTGCGTCGGAAGTGATGCTGACAGGTGATCCAATTTTGACTTGAGACAGTTGAGTTTCAGGAACTTTGGCATGAAGTTCTAACTGGTTTTCGGCAATAATGGTAAATAGTTCTTTGCTGCCACTGGTGACATCCCCAATGCGAGCGACTCGGTTGGCAATGATACCTGTTGCGGGGGCGCGAACTTCGGTTTGTTGCAGTTGGGTTTCAATTTGTTGGACAGAGGCTTGTCGGTTGCGAACATTGGCTTCTGCGGTTCTAATGTTGGCGATCGCACTGTCTACATCCGCCCTGGCACTAAACACACTCGCTTCGGCGCTTTGTATTCGGGCTTTGGCGCTGTTGATATTGGCTTCGGCGACTCGCACGCCTTCTTGGGCGGTTTTGGCTGAAGTGATGCGGGTTTCGAGTTCCTGAAGGCTGATCGCCCCTTCATCATTTAGGCGTTGGTAGCGATCAACTTCTCGTCGGGCTTGTTCGAGGTTGGCGATCGCTTCTGCGAGTCTGGCTTCATTTTGAACTAAAGCCGAACGGGTTTCTGCGAGGTTGGCTTCGCTTTGGGCGAGGGCGGCTTGGGCGCGCAGTAAGTCAGCTTGGCGCTGTTGGACGACTGAACGTTCCGACTCTACGGTGGCCAGAGCTTGATCAATTTGTGATCGCAAAACCGAATCATCTAAAATCGCTAAAAGCTGACCCGCTTCGACGAGATCTCCTTGTCGGACGAGAACCTGTTGAATTTGCAGTCCACTGGCTTGGGCTAGGACGGGTAAAAGATCGTAAGCTTCGACGGTTCCCGTTACTTCTAACTGACGGGTAACGGTAGCCAACTCAACCGGGGCGACGGTCACAGCTTGGAGGGCTGCGGCACTGGGGGATGTCTCAACCATCGCGGCGGGAGTGTTCGTGGGTTCAGAGGGCTGTTGTGTCCGGGGGTTGACATAGAAGTGCATGACTGCTATTGTTCCCAAAATCCCCAGTCCTAAACCGGAAATCATGCCCCCCCATCGGCCTGAACCGGGGTCATCGCTGAAGTCGTCTTCCTCTTCGAGTTCGGTTTGATCGAGTAACTCAGTTTCGGGGGGTTGACGTCGAGCCAGCTTAAAGGACTGTTCAGGGCGCAGTGCGGTTTTGAGTTCCTTTTCATCGGTTAGCGGTTCAACGGCATCCCATGCCCCATTGTCAACAGAGGAGTCTTCTATTGGGGAGGGGGGGTGTTGTTCTTCTAAGTCAGACATCACTTCTTTGTAAGACATTTTGGGTTTCTCCGTTGCCAGGGGTAAAATTGTTTAGATATATATATAGGATTATGGATTTTTCTTAATATTCTCAATTGTAGCGGGTCGAGAACTAGACTGTTCATTCTAGAAAAAACAAACTCAAACCCTGATGAGTGAATACTTTGAGTGAGTTTATCCTCTCCGATGGATCACTGAATTGAATATAAAGTTATATCAAGTTCATTTTCATCAAGGATCAAACCCATCGGCAAGATGCACTCAAAACTGACCCTCTAGTTAATCATAGTTTCAGACGCCCACTGGAGATCGTTTTATAATTTGAGGGAAGACCTGCCCGATCAAGTACGCTAGACTCAGAATATTTTCCGGATGAGTTGCATCTACAACTGGGGTAACTAACCAACTAACCCAAACTAAACCCGTTAATAAGCGACTGCAAAAGTCAAGACCTCGTATGTTTTTCAACGCGACTGAATTATTAATTGATACCTTTGTCAAACGCATTCGAGAGGGCTACCGCCGTACCTATGGAGGTTTTAAATCAGACTATGAAGACATTGTGGGTTGGGCGGGAAGCATGGCTCTAGAAAATATTGCTAATAGCGATGCTCTATACCATGATGTTGAACATACCATCTTAGTGACGCTGGTCGGTCAGGAAATCTTACGGGGTAGACATATCCGAGAAGGAGGGGTTTCCTGCGAAGACTGGCTGCATTTTTTGATCTCCCTGGTTTGTCACGATATTGGTTATGTCAAGGGCGTTTGTCGTCAAGATAGACCCGGACGATATGCCACTGGACACAATCAGGAAATGGTTAATTTACCTGATGGATGCACCGATGCGAGTTTAACCCCTTATCATGTAGATCGAGCCAAGTTATTTATTGATGAACGTTTTGGCGGTCACAAACTCATAGATGCAGAAGTGATTAAACGTAACATTGAACTGACTCGTTTTCCGGTTCCCAAAGAATCTGATCACCAGGATACCATTAATTATCCGGGTTTGGTGAGGGCAGCCGATTTAATTGGTCAACTCAGTGATCCGCGCTACCTGATCAAAATTAGTGCATTGTTTTATGAATTTGAAGAAACTCGCTTTAATGCCAAAGTGGGCTATAAAAATCCTGGAGATTTGCGAAAAAATTATCACAAATTTTACTGGAACGGCGTTTACCCTTATATTAAAGATGCCTTGCATTATCTCACACTCACACAGCAAGGTAAACAAATTGTCGCGAACCTCTATTCTAATGTTTTTGTGGTCGAACATGACAACATCACAGAAGAAATTGCTCAAGCTTAGAACCCCTTACTGGTTCAATACCTCCTGTGTTCAACCCATTCTTTTATAGGATTATGAACAGAATATTTTCCCCTGTTCAAAGTTTTTTAGTAACTTGGGTGCTGGTCTTAGTGGCAAGTTGGCTAACAATTAGTGCCTTTGAGTATGTCGGGGAATTAATGAGTATTTTAGTAACAGCCGGATTAATTGCATTTATCCTCAATTATGCAGTTGCCAAATTACAACGATTTATTCCCCGAGGTTTAGCGGCGGCATTGGTGTATTTAGTCGCGGCTTTAGTGGTAATGATTATTGCCTTAACGGTTGTTCCTCCGGTTTTGACTCAAGGACGACAACTGATTACCCGACTCCCCGATTTAATTGAGTCCGGAAAACAACAGTTAGCAGACTTTCAAGCCTGGGGTTTAGAACGAAATTTACCCATTGATGTGGGGATTTTACAACAAAAACTGTTGGTGAATTTTCAAGGAAAAGCTGAAGCAATCGCCGCCACCAGTTTAGGCTTAGTCGTGGGAACATTTAACTGGTTTATTGATTTTATTTTAATCCTTGTTATTGCCTTTTATATGCTGCTTGATGGTGAGCGGTTATGGGATGGAATCACCAGTTTTTTATCACCGAAAGTTCGCTATATTTTCACCGATTCTTTAGCCCTAAATCTACAGGGATTTGTAGTCGGTCAGTTTCTTTTAGGGCTGTTTATGGCGGTGACTTTAACCGTTGCCTTTTTTGCACTGAAAGTTCCCTTTTTTCTGCTGTTTGCGGTGTTTATTGGGGTCTTAGAAATTATTCCTTTTGTGGGGGCAACACTCGGCATTGGAACCGTGACCATTATCGTAGCATTTATTAATTGGTGGCTCGCCTTGCAAGTTCTGATTGTTGCTGTCACCTTGCAACAAATTAAAGATAATATTGTCACCCCACGAATTATGGGCAATATTACCGGACTTAGCCCCGTGATTATCTTCTCAGCCCTGCTACTGGGTGGCAGAATTGGCGGGTTATTAGGGGTGATTCTAGCCATTCCGTTAACAGGTGTGGTAAAAAGTATTGTAGAAGTGATTCTCGATCCGGGTTCTCCCCCCCAAACAGGCTCATTTTTTGCCAATCCCTTAGAAGAAGTTGAGGAAGAACAATCGCCTGTAACAGCAAATAACTAACCTGAAATTTTTGTCAAGTTCACACTCAAAGTTAAATTAAAATACAAATGAAATGGTGGTCTAGACTGAAGAAAAATCCCCTGGCTCAACTGGGAGCGGTGATATTAATTGGATTTTATCTCTGTGCAATTTTTGCTAATTTTATCGCCCCTTATAGTCCCTACACGACTCAACTAGATGGGGCATTACTTCCCCCCACGAGTATTTATTTGCAAAATCAACAAGGAGAATTTATTGGGCCGCACGTTTATCCCACCAGTCAAGGGCCAGTAGATATTGACACCGGAGAACGTCTATTAAGAGTGGATCGAGAAAATCCTTGTCCCCTGCGGTTATTTGTCAAAGGAACACCCTACAAACTCTGGGGAATCATTCCCGGAGATCGTCATTTATTCGGCACAGTGGGGGAATGTAAAGTTAATCTTTTAGGAACCGATGAACAGGCCCGCGATCAGTTTAGTCGTTTGATTTTTGGTAGTCAAGTCAGTCTCAGTATTGGGTTTGTAGGAATAGCCATTTATTTCCCCATTGGCATGATGTTAGGCGGAATTTCTGGGTATTTTGGCGGTTGGGTTGATACATTCATTATGCGGGTTGTAGAAGTCTTAATGACAATACCGGGAATTTATTTGTTAGTCGCTTTAGCCGCCGTTTTACCCCCAGAACTTAGTAGCGCTCAACGTTATTTGTTAATTGTTGTGATTATTTCTTTTATTAGTTGGGCGGGTTTAGCCCGGGTCATTCGCGGACAAGTTTTGTCTATTAAAGAACGACAATTTGTGCAAGCCACCCAAGCGATGGGAGCCAATCCTCTCTATATTATTTGGCGTCATGTTTTGCCTCAAACCGCAACCTATGTCATTATTTCTGCAACCTTAGCCATTCCAGGATTTATTGTCTCTGAGTCGGTTTTAAGTTTGATCGGTTTAGGCATTCAAGAACCCGATCCCTCTTGGGGAAATTTACTGTCTTCTGCGACAAATGCTTCGATTTTAGTCTTGCAACCCTGGTTAATTTTGCCACCAGCGCTGTTAATTATCCTGACGGTACTGGCATTTAATTTACTCGGAGATGGACTGCGAGATGCTCTCGATCCGCGCAGTTTACAACGATAGTCACTGGGGTGAACCCTGTCTAAAAGTTACTTGTAAAATTCCGTATTTCCTCGGATGAAGTCCTGGGGAATTCAGTTTATGATGGAGCCAATACAAAACTAGATCTAGAAAGATTGGCTTAATTATGAATATCTCCCAACTCAACCCAGATCGTCATCAAACTTTAATTGCTATCGTCAACCATGAACTGCGTACCCCTTTAACAACCATTCTCGTTTCCGCAGAATTATTGAGTCGCTACAATCAGAGTTGGTCTGATGAGAAAAAATTAGAATATATTCAGCGTGTTCAAAAAGCAGCCTGTGAACTGACTCAACTCATTAACAGTGATGAGTTTGCCCATAAATTAAAAGATTATGCTCAACAGCTACAAGACTCTGTATAATGAGGGGGCAGCACATCCTATTCCGTAAATTTACTGAGCAGTTGAGTTGCTTGCGAGTTTAAAGCTGCTTTTGCTCTTGAAAGACATGAGACTCTTTCCTTCCTTATCTAAGACACAGTTATCCCAAACTAAATATACTCGACTGTTGGGGGCTTTGATTTTTCTATTAATAAGTTCTCCATTTTTGCAAGGCAGTGTAGAGGGTTCTAGCATTATCTCAATTACGTTTCTCTCGACTTTACTGCTGATTATTCACACCTTCAATTTAGATAAAATCACCTTTTGGATTTATGTTTCACTGGCTTGTTTAGCTTTTCTTTCGAGCTTAATTGTTCAATATAATCTCATTCAAAACTTGAGCGAAAGCTTTAGCATCTTTGAGAGGAGTATTGACATCATTTTTATGAGTTTAGCGATTCTAGTCATTGGTAAACGAATTTTCTCAGACAAGAAGGTGAGGAGCGATACGATTAAAGGGGGAATTTGTATCTATCTTTTAATTGGGATTTTGTGGGCTTTCTTTTATGATCTTCTCTTTTTATTAGATAGTGATTCTTTTTCAGAATCAATTAACTTACAAAAAAATAATAGCTTGAATATCTTGATATACTATAGTTTTACAACGTTGACAACATTAGGATATGGCGATATTGTGCCTCAAAGTTATAAAGGAATGATGTTTTCCAACTTAGAAGCGATTATCGGGCAAATGTATACCGCTATTATTCTCGCTCGATTAGTCGGTTTATACACAGCCGAAGAAATGAGTAAAACAGATGATTAAGTGAGAATAATCCCTTCAATTCTATCTCTTGATGCTGATCCGTGAATAAATCGTTATAATCTTCAAAAACCAATGCAATTATTCAACCCACACTATGGATCACATCATACCTGGAACGAACATCACCAGTCAACAGCTTCAAAAATCAATGCGGCGAGTCCGAATTCCCTACGATGATGTACCGGACTATAGCCGAACTCCTTTAGAAATTTCACCCGAATTGCATCAACAAATGTTCAAACGGTTGTCCTTTCTATATGGTGAAAAACAGGCTCAATTATTTATGCCAGAATTAGAAAGAATTCTAAAGGTTCATTATGCCCACAAACCCGTCGAACTCAGAGAAATAGAAAAAGACTTTGACCCCAATAATCGGTTTACCGAATGGGATTTAATTTTGATTACCTACGGCGATTTATTAAAAGGAGACGGACAATCCCCGTTATCAACTTTAGCCCATTTTCTCAATCACTATTTGGGTTTAAGTATCAACACCTTACATATTTTACCTTTCTTCCCCTATTCTTCAGATCGCGGTTTTTCTGTGATTGATTTTGATACCGTTGATCCCAACTTAGGATCCTGGAAAGATATTGAGGAAATGGGACAATATTATCAACTAATGTTTGATGGCGTTTTTAACCATGTTTCCTCAAAAAGTCCATTATTTCAAAGAATGTTAAATGGCAACCCCGACTACAAAGATTATTTTACCACCTATCATTCTCCCGATGAACTGACACCCGAACAAAGGCGAATGATTGTTCGTCCTCGTACCTCTGATATTTTAACCGAATTTCAATCAATTAACGGCCCGGTTTGGGTCTGGACAACCTTTTCACCTGACCAAATTGACCTGAATTATAAAAATCCTAAAGTCTTATTAGGAATCGTTGAAACCCTATTACTCTATATTCGACGGGGTGCCAATTTAGTTCGTTTAGATGCGGTGACTTATCTGTGGGAAGAACCGGGAACCCCCTGTGCGAATTTAGAACAAACTCATCAAGTAATTAAACTGTTTCGGGATATTGTTAAAGCCGTTGATCCCGCAATCGCTTTAATTACCGAAACAAACGTCCCTCACGAACAAAATATATCTTATTTTGGCAATGGCTATGATGAGGCACAAATGGTGTATAACTTTGCCTTACCGCCCTTAGTTTTGTATACCTTTTATCGAGAAGATACAACGGCTTTATCCCATTGGGCAAAAGACCTCAAATATTTATCTAAAATGACAACATTCTTGAATATGTTAGACACTCACGATGGCGTGGGTTTAATGGGAGTGAAAAGTCTTTTACCGAAATCAGAAATTGATTTTATTATCCAAAAAGCCAGAGAACATGGGGCGTTTATTTCCTATAAAACAGGAGAACAGGGTGACGAACCCTACGAAATTAATACCACTTGGTTTAGTGCTTTAAACCTCGATAATAATGGAGAAGATATCACCTTTCAAGTCAAACGGTTTATCGCGTCTCGCAGTATTGCCTTAGTTTTGCGAGGTGTACCGGGGATTTATTTTCATGGTTTAATTGGGACTCGTAATGATATTGATGCGGTTTTGCGAACCAAATCTAAACGAGATATTAACCGCAGAGTGATTGATGTTAACAATTTAATTGAAGATTTACACGATCACAAATCTAAGCTTTCTCTCATCTTACAAAAGTTAGGACACTTACTCGATATTCGAGTGCGTCAGACGGCATTTCATCCCAATGGGGAACAGAAAGTTTTAACGCTGACTCCCGAAATATTTGCCGTATTGCGAACCTCTCCTCAACAGGATCAACAGATTCTCACCTTAACCAATGTTGCTAATAAAATCTGTCAGCTTGAAATCCCTTTATCTGAACTAGAAGTCACAGAAACTCAATGGTATGATCTCGTTAATCAACGGGGTTGGACTGCAACAGAGGATAAACTCGTGATTACTTTGCAACCCTACGATGTGAAATGGTTAATTCCGTTTGTCCAACTTGAAAAGAGTATTGAGTCATAAAGGCAAGCGAAAGGGGACTGATCAACAGAAACAGGAGAGAAAGATGATCCGTGAAAAATGCAAAATTTCCGGCAAATCACCTCAAACTCTAGAAAAGGATTTTTAAGCTTCAAAAATTATCAGTTGTAGAAGCGTATTAAACTTCCCTTTTTCTGATGTTTGAGTCCCTTTTTTTATCAAGTCGCGATAATGTTTACCTTTATACCCCAACTGGATCAGCGTTCATCGTTTTTGAAACGCCTACCAAGATTGTGCCGAAATTCTCGTTTTGTTGCCCTAAGTCTAACCCTTTTTTCCGGAATTTTAACAGCAATTCCAGTTAACAGTGCCGAACAAATTACCATTTCCTATGGCCCGGCTGAATCTTCCGTTTCAATTGATGAGATCGAGCGTTTTGCAAACACAGGTGAAGTCACTCCTCTGCTGACTTTATACGGGAGGTTGCTCAAGTTAAAAGATGGACAGCGACTCAGACAAATTTTAAAAACTCCCTTAGCTGCGAGTCCTTTGAGTGTTTCACAAATTCTGGATACACCCACTGGAAATATTATCTTAACTCGCTTGGGAAATGTGATAAAAACCGATCAAAATGAAAATGGGTATTTAGCCCTAAGAACCGCAGTTAGTCAAGCCGCAAGTCGTCCAGAAGGGTTAACGGTTTTGGGTCTTTTACAAGAGTTTCCCGGGGAAAGTATTCGAGTTGATTTAGAGTTTAGTTTAGAAGTTTTAGAAGATCTTCTACAAATTTTGGTGGAAGATGAATTAGTGATTCAATCGGTTGAAAAGCAGGCTAAACAAGCTCAGATTGATGAAAGTTTTCCTGTGAATTTACCCGATATCAGAAAACCTGGATCGATTCAATGGACAGAAGAAGAATTGATATTTCAGAATCCTAATCGTGATCGTCCTTCTCCTATGCGAGTGTATTTACCTCAAGTAAAAAAGTCTGTTCCTTTAATTATTATTTCTCATGGTTTGGGTTCTGATCCGCAAACGTTTAGTTATGTGGCTGAACATTTAGCCTCTCGCGGTTTTGCGGTGGCTGTTCCTGAACATCTTGATACCAGTGCGAAGAAATTTGAACGATTTTTTGATGGATTTGAACGTCCACCGAATCCTTCGGAATTTTCTAATCGACCTTTAGATATTACTTATTTATTGAATGAATTACAACAGAGATATCAGTCTGATCCGTTTTGGAAAAGTCGAATTGATTTTAACAATGTGGGGGTGATGGGTCAATCTTTTGGCGGTTATACGGCTCTAGCGGTGGGGGGAGCCAGGCTAAATCCTGATCAATTAACAGAAGATTGTCAGAGGTCTGAAGATCGACGAATTACGCTTAATCTTTCGACTTTACTTCAGTGTCGTTCTCTAGAAATTGCTTTACAGAAAAATGATTTTCAAGATGAACGAATTAAAGCTATTATCGCGATTAATCCTCTCACAAGTTTAATTTTTGGCGAGGAAGGGATGAATCAAGTTCAGGTTCCAACAATGATAATTGCAGGAACTAAAGATTATGTCACTCCGGCGGTTTCTGAACAGATCAAACCTTTTTCTTGGTTAAAAGCATCTCATAAATATCTCATTTTAGTTGATCCGGCAACTCATTTTTCTTTTTTAAACGAAAGCGGAGGACAGGTAGAAGTTCCCCCTCAATTAATTGGCCCTGATCCCAATCAGGTTTACCCCTATCTCAAAGCCTTTAGTTTGGCTTTTTTTGAAACCTATCTTCAGAATAAACTGGAATATTTACCCTATCTTTCTCAAGGTTATGTTAACAGTGTTGATAGTCCATCATTTAGTCTCAGTTTAATTGAAGGTTTGACTCAGGAGCAAATTCAAAAAGCCACTCAATTGTAATGAATGGGTGATTTGACAGCAATTGCAGTATTGTGAGAGCTGACGATTTAATCAAGTCATTGATTGAGTCAATTGTGAGTAGATTCGAGGGTAGCCAGTTAAGGCTGTACCCCGAGAAGTCTTGCAGATCAGCTGTTAGCTGTAATGCGGACGAAAGGACTTGAACCTTCACACCTTGCGGTACTAGAACCTAAATCTAGCGCGTCTACCAATTCCGCCACGTCCGCTTATTGCTGACTTTCTATCATAGCACAGATTAATCGATAAATGGCAATAAATTTGAGAACCGGGTCAAGATCCTCAGTCCCTCAGCCCTGCTTTTGATCGGCAAAAACCAAGACTGAGAGACTTTACTAAACCTTTATATAAAAATCTTGATAACTTTACATAAGTATCTTTTATTAAATCATCACCATAAGATACACTCACATCAATTATTAGATAAAAACATTTTCAATTTCAAACAATTTATCAAATCTCAGGGCAGTTTCTACTAGAATTTGAAGAAAATTCATCTTTTGGGTTAAGCTCTAAAAACACCTCTCTCTTGAAGAGGTAAAGCTATGCTGCAAAATTTAAAATCTGGGTCTAAAAATCAAACTCGAGTTTGTATTCTAGGAGGTGGGTTTGCAGGTTTATATACTGCGTTGTACTTAGATCGTTTATCTTGGTCAACCGGAAACAAACCGGAAATTATCTTAGTTGATCAAAAAGATCGCTTCCTTTTTACTCCGTTTCTCTATGAATTAATTACGGGAGAACTGCACACCTGGGAAGTTGCTCCGGCTTTTGAGAAATTATTGAGAGATACAGAGGTTCAGTTTCATCAAGGAACGATCACAGGAATTGATTTAAAAACACATCAAGTTCAACTTCAAGAGAATTATTCTCTATTCTATGATTATTTAGTTCTTGCTGTTGGGAGAAAAACTCATCATAATGGTATTCCCGGTATCTCCACTCATGGCTATACTTTCCGAACCCTTGCTGATGCGATGCGTTTGCAAGACAAACTACACCATCTTGAAACTTCTCATCTCTCAAAAATTCGTGTAGGTATTTTGGGTGGAGGGGCTAACGCCGTTGAATTAGCCGGGAAATTAGCGGATCGTTTGGGAGAACGAGGCGAGATTTCTATCATCGTTAGAAGTCAAAAAATTCTCAAAAACTTTTCAACCTGTTGTCAAAATTTTGCGTATAAATCATTGATTAGTCGCGGAGTTAAGGTTAAGTTTAATACGCAAGTTGATGCAGTGGGTGAAGATTATCTTCATCTCATTCAAGGCAATCAAACTGATAGTCTTCCGGTTGATTTAGTTATTGCAACAACGGGAACTCAAGCTCGAGAATGGCTACCAATTCTTGAATGTCAACAAAATCATCAAGGACAGCTTTTAACTCAACCGACACTGCAACTGATTGATCATCCAGATGTCTTTGCTTTAGGTGATTTAGCAGATATACGCGATCGCAAAGGACAACAAGTTCCAACCACTGCTCAAGCTGCATTTCAACAGGCTAATTGTGCCGCTAAAAATATCAAAGCAGCCCTTGAGAAAAAACCCTTGAGAAGATTTCATTATCTTCATTTAGGACAGATGTTAACGTTAGGAATTCATGCCGCCACTGTCTCTAGTTTTGGCATTGAGTTAAGAGGTAATCTGGCGCGTTTGACTCGACAATGTGTTTATATTGTCCTGAGAATGCCGACTGTTAAGCATCGTTATCAAGTGATTCATTATCGAGTCAAACGGTTAACCTTAAAAAGTTTGAATTCATTCATTCAAGGGCTGAAAACAGGTTGTTATCATTTGAGAAAAGCACTCTCATTTTTCCTGTAGTTAAGTCTTGATTAATCTGCTGTTTAAATCTTCACTGTTCATCTCTAAAAACCATGAAAACAACACTCTCAATTGATCTTGAAAAAAGAGCAAAACAGATCATTTCTCCGTTTATCTTGTTGTGTTTAATTTTGCAAGCTGGAGCTACAGTTAGATTCTTTTGCTTAGGGCATATTTTTTCTTTCTTACCTGCTGCGGTTAACGTTGCTTGCGATCCGGTGCTTTATCCTTTTTTATCCTATGCAATGTATAGCAGCGCTAAGTATGAAGGAGAAACCGTTAAACAGTACACTTTAGTTGGCAAATTCACTGATGGAACAGAAGGAGTAGTTAATCATAAATCATTAGGAATCAAAGATTATAAGTTTAAAACTTATACAGCCAATCTCGAAAAAGATGAGCAGACGTTATCAGAATTTCTGCAACTGTATGAGGTCAAGAATCAAAAACAAATTCAAAAACTCTTTCTCAACGTTGAGACTTATCAAATTACCAAAGATGGCATCAAAAAAGATAACTCCCCTCGCATCAAAGAAATTGTATTGAACAAACAACAAGGAGATAAATAATGAAAATACAACCGAGTCACAACTCTATTTTAACGACCTGGAATGCTTACTGGTTTCGTCCGACTCCTTTGTTTAATCTTGCCATTTGTCGGATTATTTTTGTCGCCTTTCAACTCATTCAGATTCTACAACCCGACGCTCTTAATAATATCTTAGAACGGGCTTCATGGTCAGGTGTGGTTTATCGCCCTTTACCTTTTGTTCAATTATTAACTTTACCTTTTGGCTGGAGTGAACCGCCACCAGATATTTTTCTATTGGCAATTTACTGGATGACTGTTTTAACAGGGATTTTTTCTTTACTGGGTCTGAAAACAAATTTCAGTTTAATCCCTTTTTCATTGGGCTGTCTTTGGATGCAAAACTATCTCTATTCTTTTGGGAGATATCATCATCCTGAAGCCCTAATGATGATGGCTTTATTGGTTTTAGCTTTGAGTCCTTCGGGTCGAGTTTTATCTGTTGATGACCTGGGAAGACGAATTCAACTTCACCTGAAAAATAGACAGTTTAAAGCCTTTAATATTGTAGACGAAAAGAGCAGTTTTGCTGGCTGGCCTTTACTGTTTGTTCAATGGATGTTTGCATTAATTTATCTGAGTGCAGGACTCGCTAAACTGACCAATGATGGATTAGATTGGTTTAACGGATATACTCTACAATTTTATTTGCTCACAGATGGTTTGCGTTGGGGAAGTGATTTAGGGGTGTGGTTAGCGCATAATCATACAATGGCGGTGTTATCTTCTTTGCTGGCAGTTGGGTTTGAAGCGACTTTCTTTTTAGTGCTAATTTTTCCGAAACTCATCTGGATTTATATTCCATTGGGAGCCTCTTTTCACATCGGTATTTATTTAGCTCAAAGAGCGCCTTTCTTTCAGTTTATTGTGCTTTATGCAGTATTTATTCCCTGGGATGCTGTTGTTCAAAAATTTACGCCTCGTCCCTGGTCGTCTGCTTCACATCAGAAACCCGAAATTCTCTATGATGGTCAGTGTCCTCTGTGTATTCGTTCAATGACTGTTCTGTGTTATTTTGACTGGTTTAATCGTCTAATTTACAGTGATTTAGAACAGCGATGGTCAACGCTTGCTCAAACTCATCCTCAGATTTCTTTGCAAGCTTGTTTAGAGGAAATGCACTTAATTTTGCCGAATGGAGCAGTGAGAAAAGGATTTTTTGCCTTTCAAGAAATTTTACGGTATATTCCAATTCTCTGGCCGTTACGACTGCTGTTATCTGTTCCGGGTTCATCGCATTTTGGCCCGAAAATTTACACATTTGTTGCCTCTCGAAGAAAGCGGTTTACTCAATGTAGCTTTGAAACTTGTTCAATAGATTCTCACAAGTAAGTTCCCTCAAATCAAAAAAATAAGGACTGGAAATTAACCCAGTCCCTAGAAAATACCCTCAAGTCTTTCTTGTCGATAAGGAACAAACAAACGCATTCATTCTGGATTTATTATCACATCGACAAACCCAATTGAACGACTGTCTAAAGGTAGAGTTTTCGATTTTGCCCTTTCTATCGCAAGTCAGAGAAGGCGTAATAGTTCTTTACGTTCCTGTTTTCCAATAGCAGACAAGCTTTCCAAATCTTTCACCTCTACAGCTTGCGTGATCCGAGACTAAAAATGAGACAATATCATCTTGTAATTCAATAGGATTAGATCCTGAAAAAATTAATAGCGATCTACTGAGTCTGAACACTATGGAACAAAATCAGAAGTCAACGGTCGTGATTACCGGGGCCTCATCGGGAGTGGGTTTACAAGCTGCAAGAGCTTTAGCTCAGAAAGGCTGGTTTGTCGTGATGGCTTGTCGGAATTTGGAGAAGACGGAAAAAGCCGCTCAGTCTGTGGGAATTCCCGCCGATAGCTATTCTATCATGCCTCTGGACTTAGCCTCTTTAGAGAGTGTTCACCAGTTTGTCAAGACATTTCGAGAAAGCGGTAAATCTCTTGATGCTTTGGTTTGTAATGCGGCGGTTTATCTTCCTTTGGAGAAGGAACCCCTACGCAGCGCAGATGGCTATGAATTGAGTGTGGCGACCAATCACCTCGGACATTTTCTGCTCTGCAACCTCATGTTAGAGGATTTAAAGCATTCCGCCGCGTCTCCACCCAGACTGATTATATTAGGAACGGTCACTGCAAATCCCAAAGAATTAGGGGGCAAAATTCCGATTCCTGCACCTCCGGATTTAGGAAATTTACAAGGCTTAGAAGCAGGATTTAAAGCTCCAATCGCCATGATTGATGGGAAAAAGTTTAAATCCGGTAAAGCCTATAAAGATAGTAAATTGTGTAATGTTTTAACGATGCGAGAGTTGCACCGTCGCTATCACGAATCAACGGGTATTGTGTTTAGTTCTCTATATCCCGGTTGTGTCGCGACAACGGCTTTGTTTAGAAATCATTATCCACTGTTTCAGAAGATTTTTCCTTGGTTCCAAAAAAATATTACAGGCGGATTTGTTTCAGAAGAACTCGCAGGAGAACGGGTGGCGATGGTGGTTGCTGACTCTGAGTATAATAAATCCGGTGTGTATTGGAGTTGGGGAAATCGACAAAAAGAAGGTCGCCAGTCTTTTGTTCAAGAGGTATCCAATGAAGCACTCGACAATAGTAAGGCTGAACGGTTGTGGGAACTGAGTGCTAAGTTAGTTGGATTGGCTTAATTTATCGCTCTGAAGTTGGAATTAAAAGCGTTGATAGCGAATCGCTTTTTTTCTGCGGCTTTCTCGTTTGTTCCTGTTTAATATTGTGTTGTGAATGACACCTATTTCTGCTTTAAAATTGAATGGCTCAGGTTTAATCGCTTGAGCCTTTTCTTGATAAGAAGTGGCTGAGTCTTAAAATAGGGTAAGCATTGCTTACCCTAGTGAGAATCTAGAAAATTCAAGCGATTAATCAGTGATTAACTATCGCCAACATTTTATTTTAACTGATTTGACTGATGAGATAATCACCGACTCGTAACGCATTAGCAATAATCGTTAAAGCAGGCATGACACCGGAACTGGAGGGAAAGAAACTGCCATCAACAATATATAAATTCTTCACATCGTGAGTCCGACAATTCACGTCTAAAACCGAAGTATTCGGGTCTTCACCAAACCGACAAGTTCCACACTGATTCGCTACCACTTGCACCGGAACCTGACCCCGAGGATAAACAGACGCCCGTTGTTTATCAATAGATTTCAACACATCCAACCACTTATAAACCAAACGGTCATGGGCTTCAACATTATTGTGAGTGTAATCCAGATAGAGTTTATTGTCTGAGACCCGCACTCTATTATTAACATCTGGTAACGTTTCTGTTTGCGCCCACCAACCAATTAAACGCATCGCTAACTGTTTCAGTCCAAATTGAGGCATTGCCGTTGCCAACACGGATAAAATCGGCGGAGATTCAGCAAAAATCACATCTTGCAACAATCCACCCGTATTATAAATCTGACCCATTGGATAGGGATAATCTTCCGAACCCCAATAGAAATCATTCACCGCCACAGACCGAGGAAACTTACCCGAATTCGCAGTTGTATCCAGTTGAACAATCGCCGTCATTTGGTGTTTCATCAAATTCCGACCCACTTGGTCAGAACGGTTCGCCAGTCCAGTGGGGTGTTTTTCATTGGCAGACTTTAAGAGTAACACGGCAGAATTAATCGCGCCACAAGCTAAGACAACGATATCAGCAAAAATCAAACAGGATTGTCCGTTCATTTCCACTTCTACCGCTCTCACTTCTGTTCCCGAAGCATTAGTCAGTAAGCAAACCACCTTGGCAGAAGTTTTCAGGGTGACATTAGGATGCTTCAGGGCTAAATCAATCCCATAAACCTGAGAATCACTGGTGGGGTCATCTTGTTGAAGTGTCCATCCCATCGGTAAAGAAGTGGGATGTAAACCTTTTTCCGCAACTCCATCAACGATTTTCTGAATACAAGGTTCGTGACTAATGGGCGGATAAGGATAATCTGCACTGCGAGGCGGTTCGGTGGGGTCATCTGTGACTTGACCATGAACCTGATAGAGTTTTTCCGCTTCGGCGTAGTAAGGTTCAAAGTCGCTATATTTTACAGGCCATTCGGGGGAAATCCCTTCTTGGTGTTTGACTTCTTCAAAATCCCGTTCCCGCATTCGCAACAAAGCCGCCCCATAAATCTTGGTATTACCCCCCACCGCATAGTTTATCAGGGGAGAAAAAGATTCACCATTGGGGTCATACCAACGCTCAGGCCCACGATAACGTTCTTTTTTGAAAATATCAACCTCGGCTCGATTCTGTTCCTCTAGCGGCATAAAATCGCCCCGTTCAAGGATGAGAATTTTCTTTCCGGTGGGCGCTAATTTTTGGGCAAGGGTTCCACCACCCGCACCTGTACCAATGATAATAATGTCGTAATGTTGATCGTCAATAATCATAGCAGTAATTACAGTAAATAGGGAACAGGTAACAGGGAACAGGGAACAGGAATTAAGAGTTAGGAGTTAGGAGTTAGGAAAAAACTCTTGAATGATTGCCTTTTACTATCCCCTGTAACCTGTCCCCTGTAACCTAATTATTGCCAGATGTAGATGAGGATAAACAACACAATCCAAATCACATCAACAAAGTGCCAAAATAAGGAAGTCGCTTCAAAGCCAAAATGACCTTTATCGTAGTTACCGGGAATGAAAGACCGTCCTAACATAATTCCTTGTAACAAAACCCCCGTTAAAACGTGTAAGCCGTGAAACCCGGTTAACAGATAAAACATTCCGCCATAAACGCCACTGGTAAAGCCAAATTCTAGCCCCATCCATTCAATCGCTTGTCCGGCTAAAAAGTAACTTCCCATCGCCATCGTTGCAGCGAGGAAAAAACGAAATAAACCTAGATTATGACGTTTAAGGGCAAGTTCTGCAAAATAAATCACAAAACTACTTGAAACCAGAATCACCGTATTAATCGCCGGTTCTCGAACTTCTAACCCCTCCACGCCAGGGGGAAGCCAGTTGACGCTGGTTGTTTTGTAGGCAATATAAGCCGCAAAGAAACTCAAGAAAATAATACTTTCCGACAGCAGGAACACGACAAAACCAAACATACTATTGGCTTCTTCATCGTGAACGTGTTCAGTCACCGCCTCGTGTAAATATTCTTCGATTTGTTCAGAAGTCAAAGAACTATTTGTCGTCATCTTTCTTCCTCCTAGTTGCCAGATTTGCCAGAAATTTTAATCTCTGTCTGATAGATGAAGTCCTCTTGAAGAGGACTTGAGTTTTAAGGCGGGGAATTTATTCCCTGATGAATCCTTTCCCCTATCACCTATTCGACGGGTTCCGGTGCAGGATGGGGTAACTTAATATTAGGGTCATTGGCGGTTAAGGGTTCAGACTTTCCATAACCGTAGGGTTCACTAATAACAATGGGAAGTGATTCAAAGTTCTCAACCGGGGGCGGAGAAGGCACTAACCATTCTAAGCCTATCGCCCGCCAGGGGTTAGCCGGGGCCGCTTTACCTTGACTCCAAGAACTGACCATATTCAGAATAAAGGGTAACGTTGACATCCCTAACAAAAACGCCCCTAAACTGGCTATCACATTCCAGAACGTAAATTCAGGGTCATAGGAAGAAACGCGACGCAGCATTCCATTTAAGCCTAACGGGTGCATGGGTAAAAAGTTGAGGTTTGTACCAATAAAGGTTAACCAAAAATGCAGTTGACCCAACCCTTCGTAATACATCCGTCCGGTCATTTTTGGGAACCAGTGATAGATGCCAGCATACAGCCCCATCGTCACGGTACCAAATAAAACGTAATGGAAATGACCGACAACAAAATAGGTATTGTTAACGTGAATATCAACCGGAACCGACGACAACATAATGCCTGTAATTCCGGCAAACACAAACATCACCAACGCCCCCAACGCAAATAACATGGGGGTATTTAAACGCAGTTTACCGCCCCAAATGGTTGCCACCCAAGCAAAGACTTTAATCCCTGTGGGGACGGAAACACACATGGTTGATAACATGAAAATCAACCGCATCCAGCCGGGAGTTCCACTGGCATACATATGATGCACCCAAACTAAACCACTGACTCCGGCAATAATCATCGAAGAAACAGCAACGACTTTATAGCCAAATAAGGGTTTACGAGAATAAACGGGGAAAACTTCGGAAAAGATACCGAAAACAGGCAGAATAATCACATAAACTGCCGGATGAGAATAGAACCAAAAAAGGTGTTGGAAAATAATCGGATTTCCGCCATCTGCCGGGTCAAAAAAGCTGGTGCCTACTGTCACATCAAACAACAACATTACCGCCCCTGCGGTTAAGGCAGGTAGTCCAAAAAGCTGAATAATTTGTGCAGCCCAAACTGTCCAAACATAGGCAGGCATCCGAAAATAGGTCATTCCCGGCGCCCGCATTTTCACGATAGTCGTGACAATATTGAGGGCACCCATAATCGAGGAAACCCCGGAAATAGCAACGGCAATAATCCACACCGATTGACCATTTATCCAAAATCCTAAAGGAACTTGGGTACTTGCAGGCGGATAAGACCACCAACCTGATTGGGCTGAACCCGAAGGTAGGAAGAAACTCGCCATCGTTAAAATACCGACAACGGGAATCATCCAAAATGCCGCCGCATTCAACCGAGGAAATGCCATATCTCGCGCCCCAATCATCAAGGGAACCAGATAGTTTGCCATCCCTGCCAAAGCCGGAAACGTCCACAAAAACAGCATGATGGTGCCGTGCATGGTGAACATTCCGTTATAGAAACTGCGTTCAATTAAATCGGATTCTGGGGTCATTAATTCACCCCGAATTATCATGGCAAAGATGCCGCCAATCAGAAAGAAGAAAAAGGATGTGACCAGGTATTGAATGCCAATTACCTTATGGTCGGTACTAAAGCTAAAGTAGGTTTTCCACGTTGTTACTGTTTCTGCGTGGGAATGCGCCGTACTTTTACTTTCTATCGGTGTACTACTCATTGATGAAATTTCCTAATATTTATTTTCAGAAGTTCAGGAGTCAGGAGTCAGGAGTTCAGGAGTCAGAAGTTAGAAGTCAGAAAAAACTCTTGCCTGTTGCCTTTTGCCTTCTGCCTATTGCCTCTATTTGTGATAATTAACCAGGGGAGGTTCTGCGGGTTTTACAGTCGGCCAACCCACTTGAAATGTTTCTTTCAGGTCTGTGGCATATTCAGCCGCCGCTTGGTTGGGCGCTGGGGTGGGGGTTTGACGGGCAGCAGAGGCTAACCATTGTTGATAGTTTTCGGGAGATTCTACAACGACATTTGCTGTCATTGTGGCGAAATAAGTCCCGCTAAATTGAGAGTCAGTCAGTTGATAAGTGCCTTCCCGAATGGGGGTAAATTCAAAGTCAATCGTTTGATTGGGGATAATATCTTGTTTGAGGCGAAAAGCCGGAATATAAAATCCATGCAGCACATCTTCGGATTTTAATGCCAATCGCACTCGTTTATCGGTGGGTAAATGCAGTTCGGTACTGGTAACATTGTTTTCAGGGTAACGAAACACCCAAGCCCATTGTTTCCCTGTGACTTCAATATTTTCTATGGGTTCTCCCATCGTAGAAACTGGGGCTGCATAGGCGGCTTCCATTCCCATATGAATATGATGTAAATGCACCACATCCATCGGCCCTTTGATTGCCATTTTTTGATAGACTTGGTAGCTATATCCGGCAATCCAAAAAACTAATAAAATCGGAATGGCAGTCCAGATGATTTCTAAGGTGACATTTCCTTCAATATGGGGGCCGTCACTCATGTCATATTTAGCCGCCCGATGAAAGATAACGGAATAGGTAATGGTTCCTGTTACCCCTAAAAAAATGAAGCTGCCCAGTGTTACCAAGAAACTAAATAAATCATCAACCAGAATCGATTCGGCGGCGGCTTGGGGAGGAAGCCAAGAATAGGAAAGTTTACCAATTCCAACACTAACGATAGCGATAACAATCGCAATAGCTGTTAAGATTATCCATTTGCGGTATTGTTTTTGAGGGGTTGACCCTCCCGTTAATTCAGACATCAATCTAACCTCTTTTTTAGGAGTTCAGGAGTTCGCTGTGTTCAGAATGAAAGAAGTAAGCGCGCTGAGTGCTGGCTACGCCGACAAGAGGCAATCATTTTATTTTTTTGCCTATTGCCTATTGCCTGAATTTATCGCAAGACAATATTGGGATTTTCACCCATTCTTAATAACTGGTCTGCGGTGTTGTGAATTCCGAATTCTGCGGCGAGTTGGGCGCCTAATGTGCCGTGAACAAACATGATAAACAGAATAGCAACCCCCGCAATTAAATAACTCCACTGCACTTGACGGGTTCTATCTTTACGCCATACAAATCGTTGAAATCCTCTCCAAATTGTCATTCCTACCATAAAAGCAAATAGGAAGACTCCACCGACTCCATGCCATAACATGGTTTCCATTGCTTCTAAGCCCCAAGCACTTTTAACGTTTGTGTAGGGATTGGCTAACATAATTTCATAGAAGCCTGCGGCTACCGTAAACACGGTAATAATTGCTGATGCCAGCATATTATACCAACCGACATCAAAAAAGTTTGCCCGGGCTGCGGGAATGGCTAAAAATTTGAAGACCTGCTTTTCAAAGGGGAACAACACCCCAACAAAATCAAAGGCGATCGCAATAATAAACAAACCCAGTGTAAGATGGACTAAGTTAGGGTGAATGGGAATCGGGTAGGGTAAGCCGTTTGCACCGAGTGACTGGATTTGGTTCATGACTTCAGTATCCATTACAGAATACCCTCCTTAATCGCTTCAACAACGGGAACCGTATGCAGTCCGTAGACCCACACCAGCTTATCACCGAGATAAACCTGGAAGCCGACGATAACGCAAAGCACAATTCCAAGACTTAAATAAGATATCGGCAATTTTTGAGGATTTTTCAGACGAATCACATACCGCCAGCCTGTAATTGCCGCGAGAATTCCCGCCAAAGACCAGCCAATTAATGTATGTAAATTCAAGGTTTGTTCGACTGCGTTATAAGGTAAAGCTAATCCCGCTTCCGCTTGACCAAAAATGATGGCAATAAAAATAGAAATTGTAGCGAAAACCATATTCCACCAACTCACCTCGTACAGACGAGTATTGCGCGTGAAATAGCCAATCACATCGCACAAAACCGCAAACAAAACCATCGCAATCACAAAATGCACAACGATGGGGTGCATCGTGTCAGGATAGGGTAAATTGTGATCATTTAATGATGGGGAAAATAGAGACTCGAACATGGTATTCTCCTCGGCATACCTAATTAACCTCGGTCACACCTTACAAGTAAAGCTTGCAATAATGTATCGAGACGCAACTTCATATTGAACATTGCTATTACAAATTTTTAAGGATAACCTCTAATTTGACAGTATCAAGATTAACATTCTGAAAAATTGACAGCCTGTCAATATTTTGATGGGATTAGAATTGATAAACTGTAGCCATTTCAACAGAAGTGATTACCCTGTGAGTTAATTTTCCGGATGACTTCCTTCTCTCAGTTTGTTAGAAGTAAGGCAGCTGCTTCATTCTATCGTAAAATTTATTTTTTCCCGAAAAGAAAATTAGTCGGTCTCATTCTTAATTTTTTCTTCAAATTTGTAGTGAAAAATATGAGAGGGGCAATGCCCCCCGACTCAATGCGAGTTCATTTGACTACTCGCCATAATGGGCGTTAGTGACTTTCCCACGAAACACAAAATACTGATAAACGTTGTAAAACAACATCACCGGAATTAACGCCCCGATAAAAATCAACATAAACACCAGGGAACTGGGGTCAGCCGCCGCCTGATAAATGGTGATTTTAGTCGGGATAATATAAGGAAATACCACCAAACCCAACCCCAAAAACGTGAGAACAAATAGCAAAATCGTCCAAAGAAACGGTGTTTTTTCGGCTTTTTCATTCAATCCCTTGATTAATTGCCAAATCAACACAACCGCCAACACCGGAATCACCGCAAAAATATAAACCATCGGTTGAGAAAACAAGCGGTCACGGGCAAACATCGAGAAAATGGGAGTGGCAATCGTAATAATCACCGCCCCAATTAAAGTCGTTACCGCAGCCAATTTAGCTGTTGCATAATGAGTGTTTTGCAGTTCCCCTTCCGTCTTCCAAATTAAATAAGTCGAACCAATCAAAACATACCCTTGAATTAACGTTAACGCAACTAATAGCGTTTGCCAGGTCAACCAATCAAAATGACCCCCAATAAAATGACCCGAGGCATCAACCTTAATCCCTTTTAACACCCCTCCCAAAGCAAACCCTTGACCCATCGCCGCCAGAAAACTACCCGCCCCAAACGAAATATTCCAAAAAAACTTACGACGGGCTTGTTCCCGAAATTCAAACGCCACCCCCCGAAAAATAAACCCAAAAACCATGATAAAAATCGGGATATACAGGGCATTTAAAATCGTCGCATAAGCCAACGGAAACGCCCCAAATAATGCCCCTCCCATCAACACTAACCAGGTTTCATTGGCATCCCAAATATTACTCAAACTCGTCATTAGGATACCCCGACGTTCTTCGGTTGAGGAGGTTAGCGATAAAATTCCAACGCCCAAGTCAAACCCATCTAACATTACATAAAGCAAAAGAAAGAGGGCTAAAATTCCAAACCAAACTTGCGGCAAAAAATAAGTTAAAGTGTTCATCCCCTCTCCTTTACTGTTGGGCTTCTACAGGACGTTCATCGGGCATAAATTCTCCCGGTTCAGTATTTAATGGCGGTTGTTCTTCCCTCCCCGGAAGGGGAAGATTAAAATCAGGCCCTTTTCTAATAATTCGGCTGCCAAAATAAAACGCCGCAAATAATAGAACCGCATAGACCGTTGCAAAGAGTGTTAACGTTGTTAAAACATCTCCAGGCGGTAAATTAGAAACCGCATCTTCTGTGCGAATATAGTTATAAACTGTCCAGGGTTGACGGCCAACACAACGCACCGTCCAACCACATTCTACGGCAATATATCCCAATGGTGCCGCGAATATCCAACCCCACATTAACCAAGTTTGTTGAGTAATCTTGTCTGGGGAAAATTGACCGCGTAGCCATTGAATTAAACTGACAAACATTAAGCCTGCAAAATAGAACCCAATCGCAATCATTATCCGAAAACTGTAATAAATTAACCCTAATAAATGGGGGCGATTTTCCGGCGGCCATTCTTTCAAGCCTTGCACAGGTTCAGAGAGTTCTTTTTTAAACTCCAGAATATAGCCTAACGCATTCGGAACTTTAATTTCCCAGTCATTTTGTTGCGTCTTTTCATTAGGAATAGCCACCATACTCCAATCAGCAGAAACCCCTGCGGGAATTGTTTCCCATTGGGCTTCCATTGCCGCTAATTTGGTGGGTTGAAAATGATAAACCTGTTCACCACTAAGGTGTCCGATATAGAGTTGTAAAGGCGCAATAATAATCGCTGCTGTTAAGACAATTTTGAGAGACGTGGCGAAGAATGCTTCATGGCGTTTTTGGAGAATATACCAAGCACTAATTCCGCCAATCACAAATAATGTGGTTTCCCAAGTGGCAAAAACCATGTGTAAAACACTATTGGGCATATAGGGATTAAAAATGGCTTGAAAATAGTCTTTGACGACAAATTCACCCTCGATTAATTCAACTCCTGTGGGGTTTTGTAACCAAGAATTCGCGACTAAAATCCAAAAACTGGATAAATTCGCCCCAAATGCAACCAGAATCGTTGCCATATAGTGAATATAGGGATTAACTCGTTGCCAACCAAACACCATAATCCCTAAAAAAGCGGCTTCTAACATAAACGCCATTGACGCTTCAAAGCCGATAATACTCCCAAAAAAGTTACCAATGGCTTCAGAAAGGGGCGCCCAATTCGTACCGAATTGAAACTCCATCGGAATTCCACTAGCGACGCCAATTCCAAAGTTAAGAATGTAGAGTTTTGACCAAAAACGGGCATGATAATAATATTGAGGATTGCGGGTTTTTAGCCAAAGTCCTTCTACAATAACCAGGTAAACTCCCATCCCGGTTGTCAGAATCGGCCACAGCATATGGAAAATCGCAGTTAATGCAAACTGCATTCGTGAAAGAACCAGTGTATCGGACAAAAATTCCATAGTGACCTTTGTACATTTGTACCAATTTTGATCTTAAGACAGGTCAAGTTGACTTATTTGTTCAAGGTTGTTAAGAAAAAGGGCAATATAGGTTAAAAACAGGGGATAAATTGTCGATTTCTAGCCTTTAACTCAATCAGTTGTGATGAGAAAAAACTTTATTTTGTTTTCAGCTTTTATTGGGTTAACTGGGTTTAAAATCACTGAAAAATATTGATAAATAAGTTTTTTAACAACTGTACCTGTACAGTGAGGATTGCATCAATAACAGCTAATAACCCACCTGGTCATTCACATTTTTTTCATAACAGGAGTCACTTGATTCTAAGAGTCAATTGAACAATCTATGGAAAGGACTTTAGGAGAGTTCAATGAAATTGTCAAAAGACAACCCGTAAAATTCCCTCTTGCTGGGAGTCACGAGGGTCTAGGGCCAGCTAACCCCATCAGGGTGAATTTCTAGCCAGACTGGTTCGCCTATCCGGATTCTGTGCCACAATGAACATAAACACTCTGGCGTGTGACATCAGAGTTAATCTCCAGCCAAACAGTGACCAATGACTAGGTTCTGCGATACTCAGCCTGATTTTAACCAGGTTGCATTAATATAATGAGTGGGAAAAACACTAAAAGCTTATTCAAAATAAACCCTTAGACTCTCAATCTCATTATTATTATTTTCATCAAAACCCCGATTTTTTCCAGAGAGGGTTTTCCTCTAACCTCTGAAAACTGTAAATTTAAAACCAGAACCATTATCCCATTGATTACTGTTGAATTGCATTAAACCGATTATTTTAGACGCTAAACCCTCCTATGCAAATGATTGGTCAACTTTTAGATAGACGGTATCGCATCGTTCAAATTCTCAGTTCCGGGGCGTTTGGACAAACCTATCTTGCGGCTGATACTCGTCGTCCGGGTCATCCCCAATGTGTAGTTAAACAACTCCGTCCACCGAATAATAATTCGAGTATTCTAAAAACAGCATTACGATTATTTGAAAAAGAAGCAGAAGTTTTAGAAAAACTTGGACGACATAATCAAATTCCGCTGCTATTAGCCTACTTCAAAGAACAAAATCACTTTTACCTCGTTGAAGAATATATAGAAGGACATTCTCTGACCAAAGAGTTAGTTCCGGGAACACCTTGGCCGGAAGAACGAGTGATTAAACTCTTAGAAGAAATTTTAGAAGTTTTGCTTTTTGTCCACGAACAAGGGGTGATTCATCGAGATGTTAATCCTTCTAATATTATTCGTCGTCGTTACGACAAAAAAATAGTTTTAATTGATTTTGGTTCAGTTAAAGAAGTGAGTCATCAATTCTTAAATGGAAATAGTCAATCCATGCGAACCATTGCGACGGGAACCCCCTCTTATATGCCGATTGAACAGTTTCAAGGGAATCCTCAATATAGTAGTGATATTTATGCAGTCGGAATGATTGCCGTTCAAGCAATTACCGGGTTAGAAGCCTCAGATTTACCTAAACTTCAAGATCCAAGCCTATCTAACCCCGATGATATTACTTGGCGAAATCGCGCTCGAGTCAGTTCCGGGCTTGCTAAAATTATTGATAAAATGATTCATCATTATCATGGAAAACGGTATGCAAGCTGTGTGGATGTTCTCTCAGATTTACGCAAAATAACCGGACGTTCAGACTTTAGTTATATTCCCAATCCAGTCGCTCAATTTTCAGAAAAACGCATCACAAACTGGGGAAAAATTGCCGGAATTACGGCTACTGGATTAGTCGGATTTTTAGTTATATTTGGATTATTAAAAGTCTTAAATCGTCCGGATCCGGTGAAAGCCGAAGCCGCCTTTAATCAAGGAGTAGAATACCTCGAAAAAGGCAATCCTAAAGCCGCAGTTAGAAGCCTGACTCAAGCCCTTAATTATAATCCTAATAATCCTGAAGCTTACCATCAACGGGGAAATGCTCTCTATGATCTGGGAGAATATCAAAAAGCTATCGAAGATTATACTAAAGCCATTCAACTCAATCCCAACTATACGAACGCCTATTTTAATCGCGGATTAACCCATCATGATGCCAAAGATTTTGCCGCCGCTATCGCTGACTATTCTAAGGTTATAGAACTACAACCTCAAGATGCTGATGCCTATTATAAACGAGGACTAGCTCATCACGATCTCGGTAATTATCAAAGCGCCATTGCAGACTATACTGAAGTCCTTCGTTTACAGCCTGATAATCCCCTTGCTTTTCGTTCGAGAGGAATTGCCAAAGTCAATGCCGGAGATTTACGAGGCGCTTTAACAGATTATACAGAAGCCATTCGACTAGAACCTGATAATATTTTAGCCTATTATGATCGGGGTCGAGCGCGCTTTCATTTAGGGGATTATCAAGGGGCTTTAAGTGATTATGATCGTGTTGTTGAACTGCAACCCGATAAAAGTTGGGTCTATGGAAATCGTTGTAGTACCCAAATTAACTTAGGTCAACATCAAGCTGCTATTGATGATTGTACAAAAGCGATAGAACTCGAACCGAATGCAGTCGCTTATAATAATCGCTGTGTGGCTTATTTGAATCTACAAGAGTTTGATAACGCCTTAGCAGACTGTACAAAAGCCATTGAACTCGCCCCAAACGATCACAAAGCCCATAGTAATCGAGGAATTGTCCATGCGGCGAAAGAAGACTTTGAAGCTGCGATCGCTGATTATACCAAAGCGATAGAACTAAACCCCAATGATGCTCAATCTTACAGCAATCGGGCTGTTGCCTATTACCAACTTCAAGATTATAATCGAGCGATCGCCGATTATGTACAAGCCATTCGCCTCAAACCAGACCATGCCGCAGCCTATTATGGACGGGGAATGGTACGATCCGCTTTAGGAGATAAAAACGGTGCGATTAACGATTTTCAACAAGCCGGACAACTGTATTTAGAACAAGGATTAACAGGAGGATATCGAGATGCTCAATTTCAAATTCAACAATTACAATAAACCCATTAAAAGTTAGATTCTGTTAAAAACCAAGCCCGTAAAACTTCCGCCACCGTCCAAGCTTGAGCGGGACATCCACAGGGACGCATCGGCGCATTTCCTTCAAAAATCTCACTCATATTCCCAACACCGCCTGACCATAAATGATCCGCAAGGGGCTGTAAATACCGACGCGCTTGGGCAGAATCTTTATAAACCCGTAGATGAGCCAGAACAAACGGCCCCATTAACCAGCCCCAAACAGTCCCTTGATGATAGGCGCCATCCCGTTTCAGTTGATCTCCAGTGTAAATCCCTTGATATTGGGGATCATCAGGAGCTAAACTGCGAAGTCCATAGGAGGTTAACAGTTCTTGAGCGCAAATATCCACCACTTGACGCTGACGTTTAGGGTTCAATAAACAAGCATAGGTGTTTGACCCCAAAGGCGGCAGAGAAACGGCTAAAATTTGATTAGGGCGCAAACTCGCATCATTTCCCAGAGGACTATCGATCACATCGTAACAATATTCGGCCGAATCATTCCAAAACCGACCAAAGCCTTTTGCTGTTTGTTGAGCGAGTTGTTGGTATTCGTCGTAGGGTTTAGCCAGTTGTTGAGCAAAACGCATCATCATTTGAAGGGCATGGTACCACAGAACATTCACTTCTATCGGTTTTCCCATTCGTGGAGTCACCACCCAATCTCCGACTTTGGCATCCATCCAGGTGAGTTGAGTTCCCGGTTCTCCCGCGTAAATTAACCCATCTTCAGGATCAAGGTGAATATTATACCGAGTTCCCCGTTTATACCAATCGATAATATCGGCTAAAATCGGAAACAATTCTGCAATTAAACCTTGATCTCCACTAGCATCAACATAGGCTCGAATCGCCTCAAAATACCACAGCGTCGCATCAACGGTATTATAATCTGGAAGATCACCGCGATCAGGAAAACGATTGGGCAGCATTCCTTGATCAACGTATTGAGCAAAGGTTCTCAAAATTGAACGCGCCACATCTAAACGTCCCGTATACAGGGTTAAACCGGGAAGGCTAATCATCGTATCTCGTCCCCAATCTCCAAACCAGGGATAACCTGCAATAATCGTTTTTCCTTCGGGTTCGTCGGGTGTGGGGCGATCAACAATAAACTGATCGGATGCTAAAATAAGTTGATGAATCCAGGCTGGAGTCTGTTCGGTAACAGGTGAATTTTGAATCAATTGCTGTTCATAATGGTGGCGAGACTCTAGGGCGACTTGACCATCCAGTTGGGGATCAGGGATGGTACTGGTGACAAAGGTGATCGATTGTCCCGTTTCTAAGGTGGTGTAAAAGGTGGCTCCGTGTAAATGATCTTCAACATCATCTAAGCCCCGTTCTCGTTCAGCAGCCAGATCAAAGCCATAATACCAGGGATGAGCCGCCGTGGAAATCGCCACTTTTGCCCCATCGGTGAGAATGTAGACGGGTGTTGCCAGTTGAAAGGCTTTAATACAAATACCATGTTCAATGGTATCGACTTGAATCGGCCATTGATTGGCGTGGGTGTTGTGATGGTAGTCCCGATGATTGACTAAGGCTCTTAAGGTGAGCGTCATCGGTTGGGTTGCCCGTCGCAGCGTATACTGGACGTAAGTTGTATTTTCTCCCTGTTGCATCCAAACTCGTTTTTCAAGTAGGGCGTCGGCACAAGCATACTCCCAAGTGGGAATAGTACCGTCTAAATAAAAGCGTTCTAGATTTTTGAATCCTTCCGGATCAATTTTGCCGTCTGCCCAACGATTCGTGTAAATTGGAAACAACCGATTATCATAGCTGATCGTTTCATCAAACTTTGCTAAGAGTAAAGTCCGACCCAAAGGTGGATGGAGAGCAGCTAACAGTAATCCATGATATCGACGGGTTAACACTCCCGCTATTGTACCAGAAGCGTAACCACCTATCCCATTGGTGACTAGCCATTCTCGGGATTCAGCAGATGCCAGATCACAACAGATTTCTCGCCCAAATGTAATAATCATGCTTGATCTCCTAGCTCTCACTCAGTATGTCTGTCTGGTTTTTTGTCAATTTTCTGAGGGTTTAAATTCACAGAATAGAGACTGAGTGTTTATTGTAGATGCTTGTTCACACTTAAAAGAGATTCTATTTTTTCTTTTAAGGGTTGTCCCGAAATGAGTGACTTTTTTAATGCCTAATCGATTGAAATACTATTATAAATTATGTTTATTCACCCTAAAAGCATCAAAAAAGCAATTGTGATTGGGTCGGCGAGTGGACTATTTATTATTAGTACCACTGTTGCTCTGATTAGTTTACTTCCCCTTCATCATCGCATTAAACAACAAGAAGAACAGTATTTATTGTTGAAAACTGAACAGATTGCGGTGGCTATTAATAATGAATTTCAAAGCGCGAAAGAAGACAGTTTACAATTTTATCAGTTCTTTCAAGATTCATCCTTTGACCGTCCTGAAAATTTAACCCAAATTAATAATTATTTCAATTCCTTTTTATTGGGTTTTCTTTACCTCAATTCTGACCCTCAAATGATCCGACAAGGGGGAGAAAAAATTCCGGCGGATATTTTGGATTTTTTCAAAGGGCAAGATGCCGCAAAAGTTAAGCTTTTTCTGTCGGATGAAAACCTAAATTTTGTTGTTAAAAATTCGGATTTAAGTTTAAGCGGAACGGGAAAATTTTTTACAGTTTTTCGCTCCTCTCATCTAAAAGTATTAGAAAACTGTTCTCAATTTTATAAGGCTTGTCATCTGATTGTTGGCTTTCAACACTTGGAACAAACCCCGTCATTTTTTCCCTTAGATAAACCGCCCTTTAAAGTTAATCCAATTCTGTTACAAGATGAATCGATTAAAATTGCTCTGGAAAAAGCAATTCAAGGTGAGACTGGAGCATTATGGTGTAAACAGTGTGACTATTTTATCACCTATAGTCCGATTAAAACCCTGAATGGTGGCTTAATTTTAGCAACAAGTAAAGTTCAACTGTATGCGGCAATTTATCGACAATTTTTAACCGTTGCAGGTGCAATTCTGATTTTAATCATCCTGGGAACAGTAGGAATCGTCATTATATTACGTCCTTTGACGAATCAAATGCAAACGGAAATCTTAGAACGTCAAAAAGCCGAAATCGCCCTTCGCCAAGAAAAAGACTTTAATCAAAGCCTGTTTTCAGCCAACCCGGCTTTCTTAATTGTGCTTGACCCGGAAGGAAAAGTCAAATTAATGAATGATACCATGCTAAATGCGCTCGGTTATACCCTCAAAGAAGTAATCGGTACTGATTATTTAGCAACCTTTGTTCCTCGCAAAGACAGAGACTCTTTACCTTGGGTTTTTGAATTGATGATTCGCCGCAAACTGCCCATCAAAACTGAAGAAAAAGTCTTGATGAAAAACGGTCGAGAAATTGTTGTTGAATGGTATGGGAGAGCGGTTTTTAACTCCGATAATGACGAATATGAATATTTTTTAGGTGCTGGACTTGATATTACTGAACGCAAGCGAGTAGAAGAAGAATTACAACTACTTCAACGCATTACAAAAGCCGTGAGTGTAGCTTCTGATTTTGACTCAGCCATTGATGTTGCTTTGAGTTTAATCTGTGAAACAACAGGCTGGGAATTTGGCGAGGCTTGGATACCCAACGCGGAACAAACCTGTTTAGAATACAGTTCAGTTGGTTATGGTCATACAGCCAATGCTACAGCCTTTCGCAAACAAAGTCATAGTCTAAGATTTGTCCTCAATGAAGGTTTACCGGGACGAGTGTGGTTTTCACAAAAACCTGAGTGGATTCCTGATATTTCTCAAGAACCCGAAGTTCAATTTCCTCGCTCTTCTATCGCTAATCAATATGAATTTAGAGCCGGATTTGGTGTGCCAATTTTAGCGAATCATCAAGTTCTAGCAGTGCTGATTTTTTTAATGTCTATTCCTAAAAATGAAGATAAGCATTTAGTTGAACTGATTTCTTCGATTGCTATGCAATTGGGGGCGGTCTTTGAACGCAAGCAAGCTGAGGCGAAGTATCGTAATATCTTTAAAAACGCGGTTGAAGGGATTTTTCAAATTAATTTAGAAGGTCAATATACCAGTGTTAATCCAGCATTAGCTAAAATCTTAGGTTATGATTCTCCCGAAAGTTTAATTCAAGATAAAGTCAATCTTAAAGATATTCATTTTCATCTTGAACATTACTCAAAGTTTATTAACTGTTTAAAAAAACAACGAGAAATTTCTAATTTTGAATCCCAAATTTATCGGAGAGATGGACGTTTGATCTGGATTTTACAAAATGCGAGAGCGATTTATAGCCCCAGAGGTCAACGAGTGATTTACTATGAAGGCTCTGTTATTGATATTACGAATCTTAAGAAAACAGAGGCCAAATTACGTTATAGTGCCTCTCACGATGCGCTAACTGACTTATGGAATCGGGCTTTTTTCATGGATAAACTCAGACAGTCTATTCAATTTCTTCACGAACAGCCTGATCACACTTTTTCAGTTTTGTTTTTAGATTTAGATGGGTTTAAATTGATTAATGATAGTTTAGGTCATGTGATTGGAGATCTATTGCTGATTGAAATTAGTAAGCGTCTGAAAAACTGTATTCGTGGGAATGATATTTTATCTCGATTAGGGGGTGATGAATTTACAATCTTGTTAGAAAAGATTTCAGATCTCACGGAAACCAAAGAAATTGCTTCCCGAGTCTTAACAGCCTTGAATAAACCGTTTACCCTCAAAGGTCATCAAGTCTTTATCGGAACCAGTATTGGTATTGTTCAAGGAACCACTGACTATCACTTCCCGCCAGAGATTTTGAGAGATGCAGACACCGCCATGTATCGCGCTAAACAGCAGGGAAAAGGATGTGCTGTTATTTTTGATGCGGCGATGCGAACCGATACCTTAAGGCGTTTACAAATTCAAACGGATTTACGATGGGCGATGGAACGCCAAGAATTTCAACTTTATTATCAACCGATTATTGAACTAAGTACAGGTAAAATAGCCGGATTTGAAGCATTATTACGCTGGGATCATCCTCAAGAAGGGTTTATTTCTCCGGCTGAATTTATTCCAGTTTCCGAAGAAACGGGTTTAATCGTACCGATTGGAGAATGGGTTTTACGAGAGGCTTGTTGTCAGCTTCATCGTTGGAAAGATAAATTTCCTAATCATTATTCTTTAATGATGAGTGTGAATTTATCCAGTCAACAATTTACCGCCGATTTGAGTAAACGTGTTGATCAGATTTTACAAGAAGCTCAAGTTTCCGGACGGGAATTAAAGTTAGAAATCACCGAAACCGCAATCATGGCGGATCCCCAACTGGCGATTACAACTTTAAATGAATTAAAACAGCGAGAAATTATGATTTGTATTGATGATTTCGGGACGGGTTATTGTTCTTTGGGGTATTTACATCAATTTCCCGTAGATATCCTCAAAATTGATCGCTCGTTTGTGAATCAAATGTCAGTCGAAGATAAACGAGAAATTGTCAGAGTGATTGTTAGCCTCGCCCAAAGTTTAAAAATGGATGCGATCGCTGAAGGCATTGAATCAATCGATCAATATCATCAGTTGAAAAAACTGAACTGCAAATATGGTCAAGGCTATTATTTTTCTAAGCCTTTACATCCCCAAGAAGCAGAACAGTGGTTAATCGGAACTCGAAAAGTTGGCTAATCTAGGGGATAGGCAGAGAATGGGAAGATGGCAGTGGCTATTTCTTATTCTGATTGGCAAAATAAGTTTGAAACATTTGCTTGGCAACCGGGGCGGCAGCAACCGAACCAAAACCACCATTTTCGATCACAACGGCGATCGCAATTTCGGGGTTTTGTGCTGGGCCAAAGCCTACGAATAGGGAGTGTGATCGTTGGTGTAACACTTCAGAGGTTCCGGTTTTACCCCCTGTTAGAGGCAACCCTTCCTTCATCGCTTGACCCGTGCCGTACTCAACAACAGCAACTAATCCATCTTTAATCTTCTTAATGGCTTCAGGGCTTAATCCTGTGGGTTCCGGTTTAGTTTCTGGGGTATTCGTCATGTTAGCCAATAAATGAGGTTTAACCCGATACCCTCCATTAGCGGTTGTTGCAACCATCACCGCTAACTCTAGAGGAGTTGCCAAAACAGCACCCTGACCAATAGACATGGTAATTGTGTCACCCAAATACCAGGGTTCACCAAAAATTTCTTCTTTGTTATCGGGAGTCGGTACAAAACCTCTAGACCCTTCCGTTAATTTCAATAACTTCAGGTCTGTTGTTCCAATACCAAAGCGTTTAGCCCAATTGGCAATTTCATTGGCTCCGACAGTCATTCCTAAACGGTAGTAAAAAGTATTGCTACTAAACGCTAGAGCATCTCTAAAGCCAATCACCCCAAAGCCGCCACTATGTTCGTGAAAGGTAATACCCCCAACGGTAATCGAATCCGAAGTAGCAATCACCGACCCCGGAGAAAAATGACCACTTCCCATTCCGGCAGCCGATGAGACAATTTTAAAGGTACTACCCGGTGGATACCCTTGTAGCGTGCGGTTCAGAAAGGGATTATCCTGCCTTTTTAAATTTTCCCACTGTTCGGATGAGATAGGTTTAGTAAATAAATTGGGATTAAAACGAGGACTACTTGCCATCGCCAGCACTTCCCCGGTTTTCACATTCAGGGCAACGGCGGCCCCTCGTCGGTTTCCAATCGCTTGTTCTGCTGCTTTTTGAACCGCTAAATCTAGGGTCAGTTTAATTGTTTGTCCTCCGACAGAAGGTTTTTCACCCAACAGTCGGATTTCTTGGTTTTGGGCATTCACCTCAACCAAACGCGCTCCCCACACCCCAGAAAGTTGGTCATGCGCCCCGGCTTCTAAGCCCAATTTTCCGACGATCATGCCCATGGGATATTCAGGTTTAGCCTTTAATTCTTCGAGGGTGGCTTCACCGATATAACCAATCACATGGGCTGCTGAATCTCCATGAGGATAAAAACGATTAGAATCACTGCGAATTTCGACACCGGGTAACTGTAGAGCGTTTTCGCTAATCCAAATGAAAACTTCTGGTGTCACAGACTGGCTAATGCGGACGGGAGCCGCCGATTGATAGTTAACCCGCTCTAATTGAGTGATAATTTGTTCTGTGGAGATACCCACAACCGGACTTAGTTTAGCAGCTGTCTTTTGCCATTGTTCTTTGGTTTGTTCCTTTGGCCACAAATAAACCGCCCGGGTGAGGTGATTTTCCGCTAAGGGTTGATTATTTCGATCTAAAATCCGACCCCGATTAGAAGGAATGGGTAACAAACGAATTCGATTGTCCTCGGCTCTGAGTCGGTTTTGTTTTCCTTCAACCAGTTGCAATTGTACTAGACGATAGACACTCAACCCCGTGAGTACCGTGGTCAGCAGAATAAAAGCAATCGCTCGATAGAGGTAGCGATTATCACGTTTATTACGGGTGGCTGGTTTTGAGATCTCGAGCGAACGAGTTTCAGATAAAAATGACAATTGACGCACCATAGCTGTGTCAACATTTAACCTAATCTGTTAACCTAATCCGTCCTGAGCGGAACTGAGCGATCGCTAATCACAGGTTACTTTAATTGTTCCCTGAAAAAGTGAATCACTCGTCATTGGAACACAACCCAGAGCAAATGTAAACTAAATTATTCTCCGATTAGCCAAGACAGTAAAAATCCAATCACGGCTAAACTCATCCACTGCGGGAGATGTAACCAGGTTAAAGCCTGATCGGGCCATAGCACAAACACGATACAGAGCAAAGAATTGAGCCCGACAAGAATTAGGGCGAGCAAGATCGAAGGCATGGTCTTTCGAGCAATTATCTCTTTGATTTTAACTCTACAATTGGGTTAAGACTTGAGGAGGAGAGAAAGACGATCTTCTCCATTCGGAATTCTCTCTATCTAGCGAATCGCTGTGACACCAAGATCGACTACTATAGATAAGTGGTCTGTTTGGCAAAGATTTAGAATTGTGTTCAAGAGCCGTTTAGCTGACTTCCGCATAATATTCGAGCGCGATCCTGCGGCTCGGAACTGGCTTGAAGTTCTTTTTTGCTATCCAGGGCTTCAAGCGCTGTTGTTTCACCGTCTAGCCCATTGGATGTACATTCTGGGAATACCTTTTATTCCCCGATTCCTCTCCCATGTAGCTCGCTTTCTCACCGGAATTGAAATTCATCCCGGCGCGACGATTGGCACAGGGGTTTTTATTGATCATGGCATGGGGGTTGTCATTGGTGAAACAGCAATTGTTGGAGACTATTGTTTGATTTATCAGGGTGTGACTCTGGGTGGAACTGGGAAAGAAAGCGGCAAACGACATCCGACTTTGGGAGAAAATGTTGTTGTCGGTGCAGGCGCTAAAGTTCTTGGAAATCTCCTGATTGGCAATAATGTCCGCATCGGTGCGGGTTCGGTTGTCCTGCGGGATGTTCCTTCTGATTGTACTGTTGTTGGTATTCCCGGACGAGTGGTATACCGTTCAGGTGTCCGGGTTAATCCGCTAGAACATGGTAGCTTACCGGATTCTGAAGCTGTTGTGATTCGGACTTTAATGGATCGAATTGAAGCACTGGAAAATCAGGTTCATGCTTTAGAACTTCAGGGTTGTAGTGTCCCGGTTGATCCATCCAGTCAACTGTCTTTCGGCTTTGCTTCGGAAAAACATTTTGTTAATGACTCCCAAAAGTCTGAGGTTGATTGCCGTTTTGGAGAAGTCTGTTGTAGTCTTAAGGATAAGGCGATTTTAGAGTTTCTTGATGGTTCGGGTATTTGGCATCTGGATAAGTCTACTAAGGGTTAATCGCTTGAGTTAACCAATTGTTCTCATCTCGCCAGTACAAACAACGGTTCTGAGGTTCTCCCCGCAATTCTAAGTGATCGACGTGTTCAGCTTCGAGTAACAATAGACAAAATTCTGTTGGGGGTTCCTCTGAATAGGTTTCGGGTTGGCTAAAGGCTGACTCCTTTTCACGGGGTTGACCGGGTGACGGCCAGTAAAATTGCGATCGCCCCTTCTCTGAGAGGGTGTGCCAGGTTGTATAACGTGCTGATAATAAAACAGGATCACTGTATTCTGTGGTGATTAATTTCAGTTGACCGAATAAACGAAATTGTTCACGAGTTTTTGGAAAATACCAGCAAGCCTCTCCCCAAGGATTTTCTGAGATTTGCACTATTTTTTGACTGCGGCTATCGGTAATGATTTTCAGTTGATTACTATTCTCTAAAAACCCCCGAAAGACAACAGTGCGGTTAGCCGGACGCCCATCACTGCGAACTGTTGCCAGTTGAAAATAGCGAGAACACACTAAACTCCGATTTCGATGCAAAGCACGCGCTAAGGGTTCTCGCCAAGGTGCAAGGCTCATTTCTAATCATTATACACAACAATTCCTAGCTTAAAGCGATCGCATTCTAAAGAAAAGAGCATTTTCTGAGAAATCACTGTTAAACTAATAAAAATTTGAATGGGGGAAACTTTTAAGTGCAAATTACCAGCCGCAATATTGACTTAAGAGTAGATGACAGTTTGATGCGGGTTTATATCGCCTCCCCTAAGCCTTCTGGCGTTTATCCGGGGATTGTTTTTTATAGTGATATTTATCAGTTGGGTGGGCCGATTATTCGCCTGGCAAACTATTTAGCCGGATATGGGTATATTGTCGCCGCACCGGAAATTTTTCACCGTATTGAACCCATTGGTCAAGTGATTGAACCGGATGATTTAGGAAGAATGCGAGGAAATGACGATGCCCGTCGAACTGCTGTTAAAGATTATGACCAAGATGGTCGGGCGGTGATAGAATTTCTCAAAGCAGAAGCTTCTGTAGCGACGGATAAAATCGGAACATTAGGCTTTTGTATTGGCGGACATTTAGCTTTTAGAACCGCTTTTGAACCGGAAATTAAAGCATCTGTTTGTTGTTATCCAACCGGAATTCCCATTGGAAAATTAGGTCAAGGGGTTGCAGATACAATTAAGCGTTTTTCTGAGATTAAAGGCGAGATGTTAATTGTGTTTGGAAACCGTGATCCTCATACCCCTGAAAATGACCGTCAAACGATTAAAAATGAACTAGAAAAAGCGAATATTCCTCACAAAATTGTCACATACGATGCCGAACATACCTTTATGCGGGATGATGGTTATCGTTATGATCCGGTTGTGACAACTGCGGCTTGGTCAGAAATTACAGGGTTTTTAGAGCGTGTTTTTGCCAGTTAAAATGAAACTTCAGTAAGCAAGATGCTAGCCCTAAAATTAACATGGATTTTGGTAACATTCTCTAAAAAAATGTATCGAAAGAGCGATTTTGTCAAATCTTGAGGCATAAAAGAATAAAGCCCCAAAAATAGATGAAAATTGCTAAACATACCCCTGAACTGTTAGTGCTAAACGTTCCCGCTTCCGCAGGCTGTTTAGCAGGCTTAATCTTAGGTTTACCGGGATTATTATTACTTCTGTTTTTTATTTTACCTTCTTTAGGATCGTTTAGTTATTCGTCCTTAAAATGTCATCGGATAACACCCGTTCAAACTCAGTGTAAAGCTTTTCGAGTCAGTTTCATTCACCGCTACTCACATAAATTTACTCTTAATCAACTGCAAAACGTAAGTTTACAAAAAAAATCAGTCCCTTACGGAAATGGAACGAAAAATGCTTATCGAGTTATTTTAGAAACCCATCATCAAAAACTTCCCTTCACCACCTACTATACTTCAAGATTTCCTCAAAAGCTGAAATCAGAAATTGAAACCTTTATTAATAACGATAATCAAGATTCTCTCAACATTAAAGTTTTGCCTAATTTCTTAGGAATTACCTTTTTTATAGTGATACTTCTCATGGCTCTACCTTCTTTACTGTTTGGAGGATTGATCGCTATCATATCACAATGTAGCTGTACCTTTGATAAAAGATTAAACCAAGTCACCTGGAAAACAAAAGGATTATTCCCTGAAAAACGTGAATGTCATTTGAATGAAATGCGTTTCGTCGAAATTCAGCAACAACAACACAATCATGTTCTTTATGTTTACTTGCAGTCGGGAAAAGTCTTTTTCAGGTATCATTATATTACTCGTGAAGAAGCTGTCAAAATAGCTGGAGTGATTAATAATTTTTTGAATCTAAACTAATTCGGAGGTAGTACAATGAATCAAAAGACTTTACTTTTTTTAGACAGTATCAGCATTTAATAGTTCCAAAAGTTCGGCTTCAGATAACTGTTTGATTCCTAATTCTTCCGCTTTTGTCAGCTTTGAACCTGCCTTTTCTCCAATTACTAAATAATCCGTTTTTTGGGTAACTGAATTCGTAACTTTTCCCCCTGCATTTTGAATTAACGTTTTTGCTTCATCTCGTTTTAAATTGGGTAAGGTTCCTGTTATAACAAAAGTTTTACCTGATAACGTTAAATTGGGCTTTGCTAAACTCTCAGTTTGAGAGGGTTGAGAACTTAAGTTTAATTCAAACTGTTTTAATCGTTCAATTAAGGTTTGATTTGCGGGAACTTTAAACCAGTGATAAACCGCTTGGGCAATTTCCGCCCCAATGCCATAAACTCCTTCAATATCAGCAGGAGTTGCACTGGCTAACTGTTCAACCGTTGGAAATTTTTGCGTTAATAACTCTGCATTCACACTTCCCACATGACGAATTCCTAACCCATACAATACCCTCGCCCAAACTTGAGTTTTAGACGCTTGAATTGCATTAAAAATTTTGCTGGCGGATTTTTCGCCCATGCGTTCTAAAGTTGTCAGTTTTTCAACGGTTAATTCATATAAATCGGCAACGGAATTAACGAATTTTCGTTCTACAAATTGTTGTACTACTTTATCTCCAATTCCCTTAATATCCAATGCCTCTCGACTACACCAATGAATCAAAGATCCTCGCACAATTGCTGGACAAGAGGTGTTCATACAGCGTGTGACCGCCTCGTTTTGAGGCTTGAAAACGGGTTGACCGCACTCTGGGCAGTGAGTTGGCATTTTCACCACTTGGGCGGTTTTAGGACGTAATTCGGGGAGGACACGCACCACTTCGGGGATGATTTCTCCTGCTTTTCTGACAATGACAGTATCGCCAATATGTAGATCTAATTCGGCAATGCGATCGCTATTATGTAATGTTGCCCGTTGGACAGTCGTTCCGGCAAGTTGGACGGGTTCTAACTCAGCGACAGGGGTTAAAGCGCCTGTTCGTCCCACTTGGATGGTAACAGCTTTGACGGTTGTGGGGGCTTCTTCTGCGGGATATTTTAAAGCGATCGCCCATCGAGGGAATTTTTGGGTAAAACCCAGTTGAGTTTGAAGTTCTAGAGGATTCACTTTGACTACAACCCCATCTGTCATGTAGGGTAGTTTTTGGCGGCGATTTTCCCAGTGATTAAAGTATTCTTGAACTTCAGTTAATGAGGGACACAGGCGACGCTTTGGATTGACTTTAAACCCCATTTCTCTTAGAAGTTCTAAGGCTTCCCATTGAGTTTTCAATTCTGTTTCGTTGGGGAGATGGAGGGTATAAGCAAAAAAATCTAACTGTCTGTTTGCAACAACTTTTGAGTCTAATTGTCGGAGAGTTCCGGCTGCGGCATTTCTGGGATTTGCGAATAGGGCTTCGCCGTTTTGTTGGCGGTCTTGGTTGATTTTATCAAAAATATTAATAGATAAAAAGGCTTCGCCTCTTACTTCTACCCGGGGAGGTGGGTTTTCTAATGTTAACCGTAGGGGAATAGAACGAATGGTTTTAACATTTTGGGTAATTTCTTCACCTGTTACGCCATCACCCCGAGTTGCTCCTCGAACTAAGATACCATTTTCATAGGTTAAAGCCAGGGCTGAACCATCGATTTTGAGTTCACAAATGTAGAGATAGTCTGATAATTTTTTTAATTTTTCTTCTGTTTTAATAACTTTTTGCCATCGTTGTTCCCAAGCTTTTAATTCTTCAAGATTAAAGGCATTTTCTAAACTATAAAGGGGAACATTATGTTTAACCGATGTAAATTGAGTTGCGGGTTTTTCACCGACTCGTTGTGTGGGACTATCGGGAGTGATCAGTTGAGGATAGTCTGTTTCGAGTTGTTGGAGTTCTCGATACAACTGATCATAAACTGAATCTGCGATTAAAGGTGCATCGAGAACATAATAGGCATAGCTGGCTTGCTGTAGCTGTTGCCTAAGCTGTTGAACCCGTTGTTGAGTTTCTGGTGTTGGCTGTTCCACAGATTTTCAAATTAACTCCCCTTAACCATTATAAGTTGAGTTCGGTCAATTCACTAAATTTGGGAAGTTCTTTAGATTTAGAATTCTTTTCTCCCTGAGAAAGATGACCGTTTGAGTCTCCATCTAAACGGGTATTATTGACTTCTTGAATAATCCGAGATTCATTTTCAACTTGGAAGACATTGGCATATAAATTAGCGACAACTTGTTTTCCTTCTTGTGTCAATTCCAAATATCTCAACGCGGCTGGAATATAGGGAAAAACACCATTCCAGTAGAATTTAGCGTAATTTTTGCGTAAATCTCCCGGCGTTTTATAGTCTAGAACTTTATTGGTTCCAACTTCTTCAAACTCGTAGAATAATGCGCTAATTTTCTTTAAATAGCGAGGATCGCTCAGTTGACCAATTAAATCAGCCGCCCTGGCTAAACCGGAATAATTATTGCGATCTTGATAAGTTTCATCGGCGGGAACCGGGAAACGAGTCAGTTCAATATTTCGTTTAACTTGTTCAGAATCAATGAGTTTATGTCCGCCAAACCGTTCATCAATCACCAATTTTCCTCGGTCAACATGATAGGGGGTTAAACTCGCGGAGGTTGCACCCACTGGGATAGAAACCATCCCATCTCCTATCCCCGTTGCATAGAGTCCATTCACTTCTTGATCACAGCGACAGACCCCTTTAACATAACCAATATCGTGACACAATAAGGAAATAATAAAGTGTAACCAATCATCAGGAGTCACACCCCCTTCGCGAATGTGTTTACCGCGTAGGATTTCCTGTCCAACTAATGTCACTAACATGGTATGTTCGACATTGTGATACAGGGCATCACAGTTAGCAATATTTTCCAATGCCATTGTACCGACCCAAGAAATAATTTCCGGGTAATCTGGCTTATAGCCGCCATAGGTACGATGGTAGGCTACGTGCAGTCTTTCTACAAAAGCATCTGTTAGAATAGCGGTTGCATTAAACATACTCAGAACTCAATTTTATTTTTGTAGGTTTTGGCGTTTTCAAGCATCCAAACTCGGAAAAACTGCCGATCCGATTTGCTGTTTTACTGTTGTTAATTTTCCAGCAAGTTTCTATACAGTTACAGATATACCTTATTATATTTCGACTTTCAAATTTTGGCAGAACTCGGGGAGGGTTTGGTCACTAAACCCGTAAACAACCAAACCCTTACAGAAGCCGTTTAACGGCGTCGTCTGGCACCTCCTCCAGCAGGACGACTGCGAGAACTTCCTGCACCCCCACTACCAAAGCTTGGGGTTCGTCTTTGGGTGGGAGAAGGACGAGTTTGTTGATTAGGTCGTCGTTGTAAATCACTTCCTCCAACACCTGATCCGGTCGAACGGTTGGCATCTCTTGAAGTCGAAGGCGTGGTTCGATTGGTTGAAGGCGTCGTCCGGTTAGATGGGGAAGCAATATTTCCAGTGGTTCGTAACACTTGACGATTTCTCACCGCCGGAGGGGGTGAATTATAACGGGAACGATAACTACTCACCGCGCTATCGTAGGTATTCCCTGAACCGCCATAACCTGTTAACATACTACCCGGTTGATAAGCAGGCGGAACATAGTAACGGGGTGCAAACAAGGTATTTGCCACCGCACTACCAATAAAAGCACCTGCAAAGGGTTGCCAGAAATTCGACTCCCGACGCACAACAACCACTTGCTGCTGTCCTGTCGCCGGATCGGTACGAGTTTCAGTCACATTGTGAACGTATTCGATTTTAAAGTCTTCCGTCAGATATAATGTCGCCTGATCCCCTTGCAGCTCAGCATAAGTCGTTTTTCCGGCTTGAATTTGTTCATCGGTTAACCGCGCCATTTGCAGGTTTGTTGTCCGATAAACTGGGGGAACTCCAGGGGGAGTATTGAGCAACATTAAGCTATACTCACCGTTAGCATCGTTGTATTCGGCTTGTTGAACCGGAAATTCACCTTGTTTGGCTTGGGAACGATTTTGGCTAACATTTTGAGTTGGGGTTTGATTGGCCGTTGTATTCGACGAACCACAGGCGAGGGTTGTCCAGCACAACGACAGTGAGATTAAAACAATAATAAATCTACGCAACATAATCACCAAATCAGTTTTCTTAAAGTTCATCGACAAGATTTTCACTCAAAAATTTTGACAACTGCTTGAGGGTTTGGCTATTTCTATTTTACAAAGGAATCAATTCGGGAAAATTCTCCAATAATTGATCGCTAGTGAGTTCATCTCCGAAACGAGCGGGAGAGTAGTGAATTTGAACAGCACGGAGGCGGTGTTGATAATGGAGGTTAATCATGGTTTTTAACCCATTTTGCATCGCTTCCAGACTCGCTAAATCGGTTTCGAGATTCGGGACTTCCCCTTCACAGGCAATGATAATCATCACCACTAAATTGTTGGTGGCGGGTAAAGAGAAGGGGATGTCTGAGTCATCCGCGAGGTTTTCTAAGGGTTGAGATAAATAACGTTGTGCCGAGTCGGTAAACAGTTCATCGACATAATCTGCCGCTTCTCCCTCATTCCAGACCACATCTCCTTCATTGCTGGCCGATTGCCAATAAATTTGGTATTGTAAAAGGTTTTGACAAATGTCAACCAGTCCCTCTCCTAAAACCTCCAGATCCCCTTCTGCTTCTATTGTATTACGTGCCACTTGGTTGAGGACACCGAGTAACGGCGAAACCTCTGTTCCCGCCAAATGCAGGAATAGACGACAGACCACAAAGCGAGTTTTGCCGATAAATTTATTAAAACGACTACCTAGAGAAGCCATGACTAAGTTACTCCCGATGGAAATTGGAGTGAATTGAGCTATAGTTCTAGGATATCGCGTTTGTCTCTAGCTAGAATCTTTCTTGAGATTCGGTTAAGAACACCGAAAACGCTCGGATGAGTCTGTAAGTGCAAGAGAACGATTCTTTAAGATATTCTATGAATCCTGAGTCCCTCCCGGTTTCTCCTAACCCAACTCCAACATCGGAAAAGCTGAATTTCTCCACAAAACTCGCCTATGGTGCTGGTGATCTCGGTACGGCTATTACGGCGAATCTTCTGGCTTTTGTTTTATTAGTTTTCCTCACTAATGTCGCAGGTTTACCTGCGGGACTCGCGGGTAGTATATATATGATTGCTAAAATTTCTGATGCGATCAATGATCCGATTATTGGGGTACTGAGCGATCGCACGGTTCATCCCTGGGGACGGCGTTATCCCTGGATGGTTTTTGGGGCGATTCCTTTTGGGATTTTCTTCTTTTTACAATGGATTGTTCCGAGTACCAATGTTTGGGTTTTGTTTTGGTACTATGTCTTTGTTTCTGTTATTTTTAATTTAGTTTATACGATTGTTAATTTACCCTATGCGGCACTGACGCCGGAACTGACATCAGATTACCACGAACGCACCAGTTTAAATAGTTTTCGTTTTGCTTTTTCGATTGGCGGTAGTATTTTTTCTTTGATTTTAGCGTTAGTGATCGCCACACTGTTTCCTGAAGATTTGAAAAAACAATATTTAGTTTTAGGGTTGGTTTGTGGAATTATTTCTATTTTACCCGTTTTTTGGTGTGTTTTAGGCACTCGTCATCTGATTTTGGGTTCTCAAAATAGAGAAAGAACTCAACTCGCAACTGCGGCTTCAACGAACTCCTCTCTACGGGAACAGGTTAAAGTTGTCTTTCAAAATCGTCCGTTTTTATATGTAACGGGAATTTATTTGTTTTCTTGGATGGGGGTTCAGTTAACCGCAGCGATCCTTCCCTACTACGTTGAAAACCGCATGAATCTGTCAACGATAGATTTTTATTTAACTGCTATTGCGGTGCAAGGGACGGCTATTATTATGTTGTTTGTTTGGAGTGCTGTCAGTAAACGCTTTGGCAAAAAAAGGGTTTACATAATTGGCATCAGCTTATGGTTAATTGCTCAAACGGGATTGTGGTTTCTGCAACCGGGTCAAATTACGTTAATGTATATGTTAGCCATTCTGGCTGGTTTTGGGGTGTCTATTGCTTACCTGATTCCCTGGTCGATGATACCGGATGTGATTGATTTAGATGAGTTGAATACAGGTCAGCGCCGAGAAGGGATTTTTTATTCTTTTATGGTGTTTTTACAAAAGTTAGGATTAGCAGTGGGGTTATTTCTGGTTGGACAAGCATTGGAAATCGCCGGATTTATGGAACGAGTGGCGGGACAACCGCTCCCTGAACAGCCGGAGTCTGCTATCTTAGCGATTCGGATTGCGATCGCTCCGATTCCAGCAATGGTCTTAATAGGGGGGATGATTCTTACCTATTTTTATCCGATTACTGAAGCGGTTCATGGTGAAATTGTATTGAAGTTAAATGAACGCAAAAATAAACGTTCAAGTGATTAATTTCTAGTCTTTGAGAGAAGATTTGCGCTGGGTTTTAGAAACAGAAGTTTGACGGCGGGTTGAGTTTGATTTTCGTTTTTGAGGTGAAGATTTTTGAGAAAAAAATCGGATCACCCCAGTTGTTTTAAACTGTTTTGTTGTAGCGTTTGACAGCCATCCGCCTAAGCCTTGAGTTTGAATTCGTTTATAGGCTGATCCCACCCAGTCACTTAGATAATGACTCATCGCACCGAGTTCTAAACCCAGAAAAATGGCTAACCACTCTGTTGAATCTTGGGATAGACTTCGCAGTATGATTTTAGCTGCTTGAGATAAACTCCATTCAACCTCCCAAAGCGATCGAGCCAGGGCAACAACAGGTGTCGCCAAAATTATCACCCATACGCTGAGATATAAAATTCTAACGGCTGTCCCAATAATCGGCCCATGAGACAGAAACGAGCGATGACGCACACTCTTTTGGTAGGGAAGCCACAGCCAACGCAACCAACCCCAACGTTGAAAATGATAGGAACGGTGAATATCGAGATCTGGCCCAAACATCAGGCCACTGAATAGAAAACAACCCGCGACAATTAACGTCAGATGGCTGCTGCGAGTTTGCCCAAAAGTCCAACCTGTGACCACAGGTAAGCTCCACAGGGTAATGCGATCATGGGTTCGGCCAGAGGGCATAAGCAACGACTCAAGATTTTTCGGATTTGAGCAAATAAATTGTTCCCATTCTACAGTTTTATGCTATGATAGTGAAACACCAATAAAACGGGCGATTAGCTCAGTGGTAGAGCGCCTGCCTTACAAGCAGGATGTCACTGGTTCAAGTCCAGTATCGCCCATCGGAGTCAAACTATTGAACTGTCAAGGTTCTAAAGTATCCACTGCATCAATTTGGTGTCGTTGACAATTCCAGTGATCCAAGATTGATGCAACTTTTGTCAAGCCCTCCAATATTTGATAAGTATTTTGATTTACCGAATCTTAACGGTAAAAAGCAGCTAGCACAATACTGTCATTGCTGTCAAATTAAAGAGTTACTCTGTTTTCTAGGGTAACTCTGTCTATTGTTGACTTTCCTTGTTCCCCTAGCTCTACAGTTAAGTTTAATTAAATCCGATTCTTCCTATCTTGCCACTCTCTCTTATGGGATTATTTGAGCGATTTAACATGACTTGATGTTGAAGTCTTCAGAATGAATAATGTACTTGTTCTTCGTTAATCTGTTAAGAATAAAAACAGTTTTTGTTTTTTCCGCTACAGGTAATGTTCTATAGATGATGCTGGATATTTTTGTATGAATTGGCTAAACTCTGTTAATTTCGGGTTGAAAAAATTTCAAAATCTTTCTGAAGTTAGAGTAGTGTTTATCTCGAAGGTCAGGTGAATCAGGAATGAATTCTCACTAAAATAGAAAGAGAAGTAGACAGAGGTGAAGAAAGAGAAAAACTTGGGTTTGAAGGTTTGAGGGGGTTTGATGTGACGGGATAAACTTTAGACTTATTCTAGAATAGAACCTCCTAAAAATTATCACTTCTCGATACAATAAAATCAAAAGGGAACTAAAACGAGAACAAACAATGGCTTCTTATCGTCAAGTTAAACAATATCTGGCATACTGGTTTCAGTTGGGGAAACAAGTTCTTCTTCGTAACGGAGAACAAAAACAGTTACCTCAACCTATCTTTGAAAGCGATCGCTATAGCTCAGAATTTGAAAAATGTTGGCAAGAAATCCTCTCTCCCGAGTCAGGAGACTGCTACCTCGAAGGCACAGATATACCGATTAGCGAACTGCTAACGAATCGTTGGGAAATCGATCAATGCGCTCGCTGTTCGATGCCCATACCCTCCCGCACCCACGGAATGCCCCCAAGTTGTTGTCCTTGCTTCGACTTACCCACCTGGCCGAACTTAGATGTTCCTCAACCGAGGCTTCCAGCCAATACCCAACAACATTTACACGAGATCTGTAGTCGCCTGATGAAGTCCGAATCGGAAGATATTGAAAGTGCATGAGCCAATGTTGTTACAATAGTTAACAATACTACTCAGACTAAATCCTATACTTTATGGATATCAAGACGGTATCGCCGACTTTGCCCTTGGTTGATTCACAATCCCCAACTCCTATGAGAGCCACACCGCTAGATCCAGTTGATCCGTTTAAATCCAATACTGTAAATGTCGAATCCCAGCTTGTAACGGTTGAGAAAACTCCCCTCTTAGATGAATCCGAGTCTCTATCCCCAAAGGCTTATGAAAATGCTCAACCTTATGACCCAGTAGCGATTGCCGAGTATTATCGCTCTCGCTTTTTACAAGTTTGGGGACGACTGTTAACCATCATCTGGAAATTTTCTGCATTAGCTTTTGGGATCTGGCTCGACAAAAAAAGAGGACGTGCGGAGAAAAATGAGATCAAACGAGCGACACAGCTACGAATCATCCTGACTCAACTTGGCCCGGCTTTTATCAAAGTTGGACAAGCCTTATCCACACGCCCTGATTTAGTTTCACCGATTTTCCTCGAAGAATTAACAAAACTCCAAGACCAACTCCCGCCATTTTCTAATGAAATCGCCTATGGCTTTATTGAAGAAGAACTCGGCGCTAAACCCAACGAAATCTATGCTGAACTTTCTGTTGATCCGTTAGCCGCCGCTTCTTTAGGACAAGTCTATAAAGGAAAACTGAAAACAGGTGAAACCGTTGCGGTTAAAGTTCAACGTCCAGGCTTATCAGAATTAATCACCCTAGATATCCATTTATTGCGAACGTTAGCCATTTGGGCGCAGAACAATATTAAACGCCTCCGTAGCGATCTGGTCGCTATTATGGATGAATTTGGCTACCGAATTTTTGAAGAAATGGATTACACCCATGAGGGTCGTAACGCTGAACGCTTCCAAGAACTTTACGGTCATTTACCCGATATTTATGTCCCTAAAATTTATTGGGAATATACGGGGCGACGTGTTCTGACGATGGAATGGGTGAACGGAACAAAGTTAACCAATTTAGATGCTATTCAAGCTCAAGGAATTGATGCTCGCTACTTAATTGAAGTTGGGGTACAATGTTCTCTGCGTCAGTTACTTGAACATGGATTTTTCCATGCAGACCCTCACCCCGGTAATTTACTTGCGAGTCCAGATGGTAAGTTGGTTTATCTGGATTTTGGGATGATGAGTGAGGTGAAACCCTATCAACGCTATGGTTTACTCGAAGCAGTGGTGCATTTAGTTAACCGTGATTTTGAAGGGTTAGCCTATGATTATATTAAACTGGAGTTTTTGACACCGGATACAGATTTAACGCCGATTATTCCAGCTTTGGCTTCTGTGTTTAATGATGCACTGGGGGCGAGTGTTGCGGAACTGAACTTCAAGAGTATTACCGATAAACTCTCGGCGTTGATGTATGAATATCCGTTCCGGGTTCCGGCTTATTACGCCTTGATTATTCGTTCGTTAGTGACGTTAGAAGGAATTGCAATTAACGTTGATCCGAATTTTAAGGTTCTCAGTAAAGCTTATCCCTATGTGGCTAAACGCTTATTAACGGATCCTTCTCCCCAATTGCGAACTTCTCTAAAAGATTTGCTGTTTAAGGATGGTTCTCTGCGGTGGAACCGTTTAGAAAATCTGTTAAAAAATGCCCGTGATAGTGATGATTATGATATTAACCAAGTTCTTGATCAAACTTTAGACTTTTTATTCTCAGAACGGGGTGAGTTTATCCGAGAAAGGTTAGCCAATGAAATTGTCAAAAATATTGATTTAGCTTCTCGCAATGTTTTGACCAAAGCTCAACTGAAAGTGGCTGAGTGGATGGGTGTTAAACCTTCTTTGTCGAATGGAAAAACACCTGTGGTGACATCTGCTTCTAGTCAAAACAATCTAGACAATATTCAGCGCATTATTGCGATTTTACAAGAAACGAAAGGGTTTGATCCGATGATTCTGGTTCAGAAAGTGCCAGATTTATTGGCGAAACCTGAAGTGCGTCAACTGGGTCAACAGGTGGCGGGTGAGTTAGCCCAAAGAACTGCGGCGCGGCTGATTCGAGAACTTTTGATTTCTGAAGATTATCCCGAAATTCAACAAAACGGACATCATCCTTCCTCTCAACCGCCTGGGAAACCCCTACCGCCTGTGTCTTTACCTTCGGGTTCACAGGTTCGTGTTTGATTTTCAATGACAATTTGATCAGAAGTGCTAGTCTAGAAGGGTAGATGACTCGTGTAACACCCCGTGCTAGACGAACGTAACGATAAAGTCTCTCCCCCACGTTTAATGGAGGGGAGCATTTTCGATCTGGGTTTAGCATCAACTTTAGGAGATCTGTCTCTGTATGAGTTTCAGGTTTCTGCAAGTTGTCTAGGTATTGTGGTCGCTCAAATCTTTGAGCGCTATCCTCTGGTTCCGGGAGTGATTCTGGTTGAGGAAACAGTTGATGGAGATTCGGAATTTTTGGGGATGATCTCCCGACGCCAATTGTTAGAGTGTCTGATCCGCCCTGAAGGGATGAAGCTATTTTTGCGGAAACCTCTAAAGGTTCTTTATAGCCATGGGCGCACACCGCCTTTGATTTTATCTGAGGATACCCCCATTGTCACTGCGACGCAACAGGCACTCCGACGACTTCCTGAATGGCGGGGTGAACCTATTGTTGTGGAAATTGATCCTCTGTCTTCGTCTTCTTCTAGCTTGCCTTTTCGACTTCTGGATGTTCAAGAGTTGAATGTTGCAAGCTGGCAAATTCGAGGAATTGAAACTCAAGTTCGTTATGAACGAATGCAAACTCAAATTGTGCAAATTGAGAAAATGGCGAGTTTGGGGCGCTTAGTTGATGGGGTAGCGCACGAGATTTTAGATCCGGTGGGTTTTATTTGGGGAAATTTAACGCATCTTTCTGCTTATAGTGAGAGTCTTCTGGAGTTGATCAAGGTTTATGAAATGAATTTTCCGACGATTCCATTAAATATTAAGCAACTGAAAGATGAAATTGAGTTTGATTATATTCAAGAAGATATTCCCCAGATTATTAATAGTATTAAAAGTGGCTCGGAACGGTTGAAAAAGTTGGCAACGAGCTTGCAAAATTTTTGTCATATTGATGAGGTTCATCCTAAGCCTGCTGATCTTCATACGAATTTGGAAAGCATTCTTTTGTTACTAAAAAATCGGATTTCGACTGAGATTCGGGTGATTAAAAATTATGATCATATTCCGCCTGTAACTTGCTATATCGGTCAACTGAATCAAGTTTTTATGAATATTTTAACGAATTCGATTGATGCTTTGGTGAGTCAGGCTTTTAGTCAGGAGTGGGCGAAAAAATATCGAGGAAATATTAGTCAAAATTTGGATAAACAACCAACCATAGAAATTACAACGGAAGTGCGATCGCCGAAAACCAAACCGACTACTGAAAAAACCCCTCAACGTTGGGTTTCTATTCGCATCGCTGATAATGGCCCGGGGATGTCTTTTGATGAACAACAAAAGGTTTTAGAATCTTTTTCCACTCGCAGACGGGTTGATAAGGAAACCAGTTTAGCCCACAGTTATCAAATTATTACGGGTAAACATGGCGGTCAGTTTTTGATGCAGTCTGAACCGGGTTTAGGAACGGAGTTTGAAATCTTGTTACCTCTTGTTTGATGGGCAAATGCGTTGACTCTATGGATGGATTTTAGATCAATTTTACGTTATTTTATCACAAATTTACTCGGTTGCAAATACTACACCTAAAACCTCTAAGGCTGCTTTTTGAGTTTGAATTGAAACTTTATGAACGTCTGCTTAATTGGTTGGAAGAACAGATTAATTCTACGACAACTCGAGAACAATAATATGATGATATCGATCACAAAGTTTATTGAATTCATTAAACTTAGCAAAAAAACCGACTACTTAGGAGATATTGCGATTCTAAAAGCAGAAGCTTTTGGTGTGAAATTGAATCCTCAACATGAATCTAAAATGCAGTCTGTTGTGGGGTATCATCCGAAAATAGACTTAGAAAAACTCAGTCAACTTCCCCCGGACACTTTAGGCTATCACTATGCAGAACATCTGAAGCAGAATAATCTTAAGCCTTTTGAAATTAGCCCAGAAGTGGCTGAAGTGGCGGAAAAAAATGTGTTTTCTCTGCGATATGCCATCACTCACGATATCTTTCATGTTTTGTTAGATTTTGACACCCGTTATGCTGGAGAAATTGGAGTTTTAGCTTTTGCGGTTGAACAAAACTACAGCCCGACATTGAAATTTTCTCTGTTGATGGCGCAAATTCTCTATCCCCTATTCGCCCCTCACCAAATTCCTGAAATTTTGAGCAATTTAAAGCGAGGCAGAGAATTAGGGAAAACGGCAGCGTTTTTACTCAGTTATCCCTTTGAAAACCACTGGGAACAACCTCTAGCCACAGTTAAAGCAGACTTAAGGCTAGTTTGAGGGGAGGGCTTGACCCCGGGTATGAGGAAGACTCCAAAAAAGTTTGGATTTAGCTTGCACTTTCTTTACAATTTAGTTACATTTATTTACAGAGAGCAACAAGTTTCAATACAGGAGATCGTCACATGGAAAACCAAAATCGTAACAACTGGAACTGGGGCTTCACTGCTGGAGCCGAAAACTGGAATGGCCGTCTTGCGATGATCGGCTTTATTTCAGCGGTTGTGATCGAACTGGCTTCAGGACAAGGTTTACTTCACTTCTGGGGCTTAATGTAAGCTAGATGCAATGGAGGATTTGAAGCAATCGAAGGCAGTCTCCACTACACTAGCATTTCTATACAGGAGGCTTTCAGTTAACTTTAACTAAAGCGTAGAGAGATTTTAACATAACTTGGGAGTATTTGTTTAATGGCTCCCAAGTTTTTTCTGATTAATCATGCTGAATATACACAAAAAAAGTAAGGGCAAAGCTGACACAACGTCCTGACTTTGCCCATTCATGCCTTGACAGCCTTAACGAATGTACTCTTTTAAGATGCTGTTGCGGTTGGGATGGCGCAACTTCCGCAGAGCTTTCGCTTCAATTTGACGAATCCGTTCACGAGTAACATTGAAGATTTGACCAATTTCTTCAAGAGTCTTCATGCGACCGTCATCTAAGCCATAACGTAACCGTAAAACGTCACGTTCGCGGGGACTTAGGGTATCTAAAACACTTTCGAGGTCTTCGCGCAGCAGGTTTTTGGACACCTGATCTTCGGGAGTTTCTCCATCAGACTCAATAAAATCACCCAAGCGAGAATCTTCTTCTTTACCAATCGGTGTTTCTAGTGATATCGGAAGTTGAGCCGATTTGGCAATAAACCGCAACTTCTCAATCGTCATTTCCATCCGAGTGGCAATCTCTTCCTCTGTGGGTTTGCGACCCATTTCTTGGGAGAGTAATTTTGTTGTCTTTTTGATCCGAGAGATGGTTTCATACAGGTGAACTGGAAGCCGAATCGTCCGAGATTGATCAGCGATCGCTCGGGTGATGGCTTGACGAATCCACCAAGTCGCGTAGGTACTGAATTTGTAGCCTTTTTCGTGATCAAACTTTTCAGCCGCACGAATCAATCCGAGACTTCCTTCTTGAATTAAATCCTGGAAGGATAAGCCTCGATTCATATACTTTTTGGCGATCGAAACCACTAAACGCAGATTAGACTGCACCATCTTATCCTTAGCGCGTCTTCCCAGGAAAAGACGGCGACGGAATTCAGGTAATGCCATGTCAACAGCAGTTGCCCATTCCCGATCTTCAGGTTCTCGATGGTTATGTTCAATCAGCTTTTCCCGTATTCGCTCTAACTCTAACAAGTCAGCGATTTTCCGAGCTAATTCAATTTCTTCATCCGCTCGTAATAATCGAATACGACCAATTTCTTGGAGGTAGAGCCGAATCGAATCCTCGGTGTAGTGCTTTTTCTTCGCCTGAGTCCGACGCCTTGACTTAGCAACTCCTTCCGACTTGCTTTCGTCTTCTTCATCAGACGGAGATTCTAGGTAATCTTCGTCTTGACTATCATCTTCTTCAAGTAGAAAGTCTAATTCATTTTCCGGTCGGGTTCGAGTTGAATTTTGAAGCAATTCGATCGGTTCCATCTCCGGCTGAATGGGGGTTGCGAGTCCGGTGTTCGTCTGGATCATGCCGCGTTCCTCATGCTCCTCAATGCAAGAATCAATCACTATAAACAATTAGTAGTTTGTCTATTTCTAGACTGTTTAGCCAATTCTAACCGCAATCACAGTTGGATTGTGATTTAGCCAATTTTTTGAGTAAACTCGACTTCACTCAAAAGATCGACATTAGATTTAAACTACACCGATAGGTGTTTGCACAATTGCAGTTAGACCTTTTCGATTGTAGCCTCTCTCACACAAATTGCACGGCCTCACTACAAGTTCAAGGTTTGTACTGGGTAAGAAGAGTTGAAATTCCTCAGATTTTGACAGTTGAGTTGGGCTGCTACAAACCCTCAGTATTTTCCGGCTAGTAGCAGAATAAGAGCGATTTCGGTATCATTCCTCAACACCAACTCACTTTCATCTCAGGTGATTACAAAACAGTTGTTTTGAAGTTGACCTTGGCTTGAAAAAGCTGAAGCCTCAATCTGGGGATTAGCCGATCTTACAGTTGGGAGAAGTTTAATGATCTTCATCGGTAAACTGTTTAGCCTCTACCATTATACTAACCCAATTAAGGTGACTGACTCAGTTGACTCAGCCAATCAGCTTGGAAAAGCAAGTCGGGTATTCACCCCTTACAAAAGAAACGCTCTGAACAGAGTTCCTTTTTTGTACGTTAACTCAGATCTGAAAAATTAGTGCCTACTCTAATGTTAAATCAAGTTAAGCGATTGACGCCATCTTTTTAGAAGAATTCTTGCATTTGTTATATTGTTTTAAACATCAACTGAGGAATATTTAAGGTGAAGATCACAGTTCATATACATATCTTTACATTGAGCGCCTTGATTGTTAAGTTCTTATGAAGATCATTACAGAATCTCTCAATTTAACGTTGATTTCTCAGACGTGGGTTTACCCAATCATTCAATCCTTCTCCGAGTAACGATAATCCCACAACCATCAACGTTAAGGCTAATCCCGGAAAAAAAGCAGTCCACCAAATTCCCGTTGGTAACGCTTCCAAAGCTAAACGTAAATCATGTCCCCATTCTGGGGTTTCTTCTGGAAGTCCTAAGCCTAAAAATCCCAAACTTCCTAACGTTAAAATCGCATCGGCTGCATTCAGGGTAAACAACACAGGCACACTCTGAATCACATTCATAAATAAGTAACGCGATAAAACCGTCCAGGTATTCGCCCCCATCGCTTGCGCCGCTTCAATAAATAATTCTGTTTTTACGCTTGTGGTATGATTACGCACCACCCGATAATATTGAGGAACATAAGCAATACTTAGTGCGATCGCTGCATTCAAAATTCCTCGCCCGACCACAAAAGCTAACGTGATCGACAACAACAACCCCGGTAAGGTATACACCGCGTCCATCAAAAACAGTAACCCTCGGTCTAGTTTCCCCCCCAGATAGCCACTCACTAACCCCAACGGGACTCCAATCATTAAACTCAACCCCGTTGCTAAAAGCAATACCCTCCACGCCACTTGCGCGCCAAAAAGTGTTCGGGAAAAAACATCATAACCCTGGCCATTAGTGCCAAACCAATACTCAAGTCCTGGCGGTTCGTGAATGGGGTTGGCGAGGAACTCCGTTGGACTTTGAATCCATCCCCAAGCTAAAAACAGGGGAGACAACACCGTTATTAAAATAAAAACGACTGTGATTCCCACACCCACCAACATCATGCGAGTGGAGAGGTTCGGTTGTTTCCAGAGAGTCAGAACTTCTAAAAATCGAGATTTAGCTGCCGTCATTATAATGTAATGTTTTTCTTGAAAAATTTAGAGGTCAAATTTTTTGCTCCCAGATCCGGCGTTCCCTAGAGCCTATGGTCTACTGTACCTTTCAGGAATCAGTCTAAACCCAGCTGTAGTTTCGTTTAACTCAATATAAAACTTTTTGCTTTGAGAGGTTTTTCTCAGAAAATGAACAAACTTAAACCTTTCTTTACATTATTAAATGTATTAGTTCTTTCTCCTTTGGTCTTAACGGGATGCCAACTGAATATTTCCATCCCGGAACTTCAAGACTTTTCTCCCTTTGACAGTAGCAATCAAGCGGCTTTTGTCATGCACACGATGACTGCCGGACAACAGGCTTATTATAACGCCAACGGTCATTTTGCCAGTTCGATTGAAGCCCTTTCTGTTGATCTCAATCTCGAGACGGGAGACTATCGCTACCAACTCACCACAATGGGAGACGCAGCCCAAACGGTTATGATGACAGCCGCCGCAAAAACCGAAGGACTTTCCAGCTATGCAGGGGTCGTTACCGTTGGACAAACGGAAGGGGGAGTAATGGCTTTTGCAAATATCTGTAAAACAGATGAACCCTCTCCCTCTCCCCCTCCTCTTTCCCCCACACCAACGCTCAGTGAAGGGTTAAAATGTCCTCCGGGTTCTAGTCCCGTGCGTTAAGCTAACACAAAATCAACGTCGTTGGCACCACTGGTTTCACCTTTGCCTGATGTGATTTTTTTGCCATTGACTTCTACAGCAAAGGGAGTGCTTTCGATACCCGACATACTGTAGTCGGTTTTATCACCTGTATATCCGACACTGGCAATCATTTTTCGGCCAGCATCCGTATATTGAAAGGCCATCATTTGGTTCTTATTTTGCTTATTGTCTCGCGCCCAAATAACCATGTATTGTCCACCTTGGTAGTCAAAGACTTTGGGTGAACGAGTGGGGACATAACGACCCGGATCTCCAAAGCTTGAATCTAAAAACGATTGTACAGAATCCTCTTGAACAACAGCATAACTCACTTGGTTCGGTGGCGTTTCTGCTTCGTCAACATCTCCTTGACTTTCGTCTGGGACCTCTTCTTTGTTACGATTTTTGAAGTAATCTACGGCCATCTTAGTCCCAACTGCACCAACGGTGGCTATACCTGCACCAGCAAGGATTTTACGAAGTCTACTCATGGTTCTTTTCCGAAGGTATACAATAGTTTGGTTGGCATCTATTCACTACCAACACCAGAATTGTATCAAACTTTGCAGACAAAATCTCGATTTTTTGTCAAAAAAAGGATCAACTCAGTTTTTTATTAAACCTGAATCAAAAAAACACAAGGATTAGAGTACAGAAATTTGAGTATTTCCAGAGGTCTGAGTTTAGGGTTTCACTTAACAATAAGCCCGAGCAAATTTACAAGCTTAAGGAAGACTAACGGAGGTTGAATTAGCGTTATTCAAAGTCCTAATTGACCTGAACTCCCAATTCTTTAAATTGCGGTTTTTCGTGATTTAATCCACCCGGCGAGCATTGAAGATGACCAAAGTGATAGAATGAGTTAAGTTAAAATCCAGGAGAAAATTAAGTATTAATTGTTTAAGGGAATGAGTGCATTTAATCGCCAGGTCACACCTCTCAACCGTCGAACTGTTGAAGCCTTACCAGATGGTGGAACGATTGAGTATGAGGATTTCGAGAGTACAGTAGACGTCACTGGGCCGTTGCTCTACACTCTATTTCAAGAACGCTGGAAAGAGGTTCAGATTGGTCATGTTGTAGAAGGAGGAGTCTTAGAACTAGAATTTACTCAACCTCCGAAATTGTGCCTGATTCACGATGGTTATTTAACGGTGGCAACGGAAGCTTGGCATATTCATCTGTGTCTAGAAGATCATCTCGGTGGGCCTCATTGCAAGACCCCTGCGGAATTGCGACAACGACGACGAATTCATCGGGCGTCTGTCTATCGACGCTTGAATAGCGCAGGAAGACCAACCAGTTGGGGAATTCAGTTTTGGAATGGGGATCTGGAAAATATGATGACTATTTTTCTCCCGAATCCTTATTTAACTGACGATGAAGATTTGCTTCCCTATAACAAAGCGGATTTATCTAAATTAGGACTTTACGAAGAACTGCGAGAAATTTATGTTCTGGGAACCCGTCAAATCCCTTATGATTCTAATCCCCTCAAACGCCCTTATTTAGCAGTTTGTCGTTCATCTCGTTGTTATCCTTCTCGTCAGTGGCAACCTATTTATGATGCCTTGCAAACGGCTGTCCATCAAGCTGAACTTGAAGTGGATGTGATCACCTCGGGTTGTTTAGAAGTGTGTAAATTAGGGCCTGTTGTTTTTTATTCGGGCGATCGCAGTTGGTACACTTGCGTTAATCCTGAATTGGCTGAAAGGATTGTAACACAACATTTAGGTCAAAATCAAAAAATTACCGAACATTTATATCCTCCCCTGATGATGAACTCTTAAATTAATGATCTGATGAACCCTACGACTAAAAAGAAAATGATTAATAGTTTATCCTGTAGGGTGCATCAGAGAATTAACTCTGGGATTGGTAACATTAACTTCAAAATCTGATGCACTACCATTCGTGATATCCTCCCGACGTTTCTATGTCTTTTACTTAGGAAGAAATGTTCGTAAAAATCCCAAGCTGTCAGGAACAACTCATAATGTTTTTGGGATTCAGGTGGGTGTGAGTGTTAATATATTTTTCAGAAAGCGTGGGGAGTCAATATAATGAGGTTAAGAGATGTCGCAATGATTAAACCTGATTTGTTTGATGTAGTAGAACTATTAGTTGATATTTCTGAATCAGGACTTCAAGCAGGCGATCGCGGTGCTATTGTAGAAAAATACAGCGATCGCGCTTATGAAGTCGAATTTACAAACTCAGAAGGGGAAACTCTTGCACTACATACCCTTTCTTCTGAACAGTTTATTGTAGTCTGGCAAGCTAAAACACAAACTTGGGTATCTATTAGCGATCGCATTACTGCCGCCGTTCAAACACTTTCAGAAGAAAGACAGCAAGAAGTCTTAAATTTTACCCGTTCCTTGTATAAAAATTAGCTTGGGTTTGACAAGTTTAACCTTTGTTGCTGTTTAGAAAAATGCTTGCTCGTATTGCTAAGAAAATCGGATTACAACCAGAAGATTTATAAAAAAAGCGGTAAAATTTATAATATGTTGAGATGACCGATGATTCTAGCATGACGGATTCTCACCAATAAACTCAAGCACCAGGAGATAAAAATGCAAATTGCTTTAAAGCCAGAACAAGAAAAATTTATTCTTGAAAAATTACAGCAAGGTAAGTATCAAAGTGTTGATGAGTTGTTAGCTGTAGCATTTAAACTTTTGGAAGAACATGATTATAAAGAAAGACAACTGCTTGAACTAAGAGAAAAGATTGCTCAGGGAACACAGCAAATTCGTGACGGAAAGGTTGTCGAGGGTGAAGCGGTGTTTCAACAGTTACAAGAAAAGCTAGACCGGATGGAAAAAGGCTAAACATGGGTAGTTATGTTTTCTCGGAACTAGCAGTTCAAGACCTGAATGAAATTTGTGATTTTATTGGTCAAACCAATACAAAAGCCGCCAGCGAGTTGTTTGATTCTATTCGGAAAAAATGCAAATTAGTTGCTGATTTTCCCAACATTGGTAAAGATTATACTTGGATTGTTGCCGATTTGCGTGGCTTCATTGTTGATGACTACATCGTGTTTTATTATCCGCGTGAAGATGGAATTGATATTGTCCGTGTAGCTTATGGGCGTAGAGATTTGAAGGCTTTGTTTGAGGAATTTGGGGATGAATTATGAAAAAAGCTAAAATTTACTATGCCAGAATGGATGAGTTTTGGCGGAAAGAAGAAAAGTTAGATTATTTAGAACAACTTCAACATATTGGTAATGTGGAATGGCAAGACATTAAGCCAGATAAAAAGCAGAATTTATTAACGGGTAAATTAGAAGATAATTTTGGTGATTTTATAGCAAAAAGAATATATTCTTAGGTTAATTAAAATTGCATAAAAGCTAAAATTGATCCTAATAAAGCTGTAACTTTATTAAAAGGTCAAGTTATTATTAGTGCCTAAAAAAATTAGAGAACTCCAAGCTGAACTCTTAAAAGCTGGCTTTACTTACCGTTCAGGAAAAGGAAGCCATACGGTTTGGAGTCATCCTAAGTTATCCTATAGTTTGATTTTATCTGGAAAAGATGGAGCAGATGCAGAACGCTATCAGGAACGTGATGTCAGAAATGCCTTGAGAGACTTAGAAAATTTAGATAACGAGGAACATTAAGTGATGAATCATCATTATAGTATTTTTATCCAATGGTCAGATGAAGACAAAAAATATGTAGTGAGTTTTCCCGAGTTTGGCCCCTACGCTCATACACACGGAGAAACCTACGCAGAAGCACTCAAGAATGCAGAAGAAGTTTTAGAACTTTTAATTGCAGAATACCAACAATTAGGAAGATCCCTTCCAAAACCGTTAACAGTGGTTTCTTCTTAAATCATTTCTCACTTTAAACCAGAATCATGCAAGCGTCTTGCTTGTTGAAATCTAGAAATCTATCGAAATTGATCGGGTTATCGGTGAAAAGGTTGACGAAAATATCATAATATTAGATAGTAGATAGAGGTTAGCTTGGATAAACACGTTCACCCTTCACCTGAGTAACTGCCAACAAACACCTGATCAATTATAAATCGATGACCACAGAACAACCGCTCGGTTCCGTTATTCAAGGTTCCCTCACCAAAGGATTAGAAGTTCGACTCAATGCAGATATCTCTGTCGAAGATATGAGAGTCGGGAAATTTTTAGTCGTGCGCGGTTTGCGATCGCATTTTTTCTGTCTCTTGACAGATGTTTCATTGGGAACCAATAATATGCGAATCTTAGCCAACCCCCCTCAACCCAGTGATGATTTTTTGCAAGCCATCCTCGCCGGAAATAGCACCTATGGGACGATAGAATTAGCCCCGATGTTAATGCTTAATCAGGCGGATATCCAGTCAGAAGAAATGCTTCGTCGCCAACTCGAACAACAGCAACAAGACAATCAAAAGAATGGTCATTTAACCCTCGCTTCCTTTCAAACCAATACAAACAGCGATATTCAACTTCTCCCGGTGAAAACTATTCCCACTCATTTTTCCCAGGTTTATGAAGCCAGCGAACGGGATTTTAGGGTGATTTTTGGCTGGGAAGATGACCCCCATCGCCGCAATTTTGCCATTGGTCAACCGATTGATATGAACGTTCCCGTCTGTGTCGATTTAGACCGGATGGTTGAACGCAGTAACGGAATTTTTGGGAAATCAGGAACGGGTAAATCCTTTTTAACTCGGCTATTATTATCAGGAATTATCAAAAAACAAGCGGCAGTTAATTTAATCTTTGATATGCACTCCGAATATGGTTGGGAGGCGGTTTCTGAGGGTAAAAAATTTAATACTGTAAAAGGTTTACGTCAACTGTTTCCTGAACGAGTTGAAGTCTATACCCTTGACCCCGAATCAACAAAACGGCGAGGAGTCAGAGATGCTCAAGAATTGTATTTAAGTTATGATCAAATAGAAGTTGAAGATATTAACTTAGTGCAGCGAGAATTAAATCTATCTGAGGCGAGTTTAGATAGTGCCAATATTCTCAGAAGTGAATTTGGTAAGTCTTGGATTTCTCAATTATTATCGATGACGAATGAGGAAATTCAACTGTTTTGTGATGAAAGGCGGGGTCACAAAGGGTCGATTATGTCGCTTCAGCGGAAACTGTTTCGGATGGAAAATTTAAAATATATGCGTCCGACTTCTCCGTTTAATTATATTGACCGAATTTTGCAATCTTTAGATGCTGGAAAAAATGTGATTGTTGAGTTTGGCAGCCAGTCGGATATGCTGTCTTATATGTTGGTGACAAATATGATTACTCGGCGAATTCATGCCTCTTATGTTCGCAAAGCTGACCGTTTTCTTGCCTCAAAAAATCCCGTCGATAGACCAACACCTTTGGTAATTACCATCGAAGAAGCCCACCGTTTTCTAGATTCTGCGATTGTTCGTTCAACGATTTTTGGTACAATAGCCCGAGAGATGCGAAAATATTTTGTCACGCTGTTAGTGGTTGACCAACGACCCTCGGGAATTGATGCAGAAGTGATGTCTCAAATAGGCACAAGAATCACCGCTTTATTGAATGATGATAAAGATATTGATGCCATTTTTACCGGAGTTTCAGGCGGTCAAAATTTACGGTCAGTTTTGTCAAAATTAGACTCTAAACAACAGGCGTTAGTTTTGGGTCATGCGGTTCCCATGCCTGTGGTAATTAGAACTCGTGCCTATGATGAACAATTCTATCGTGAAATTGGCGATACAGACTGGGAAGAAATGCCGGATGAAGAGGTGTTTGAAGCCGCAGCTTCAGCAATGGATGATTTAGGATTTTAGTTGAGGGAAAAAACTGATTTCTCCCCCAACTCTGTTTAACTTTGGACGATAGAATAGGGAACTAATGCAATTTGAGTCGAGACTAAATCACTCGCTAAACTCATTTTATTTTTATCCAAAACACCGACAATTTGACGGGGGTTATCGGGATTAACCACAGGTAACAAATATAACCCTCTCACTCTCATTTGTTCAAAGGCTTCACTAACAGAATCATTTGGGTAAACATACAAAATTTCGGAGGTACACATCTCGCCAATTTTTAAATCGGTTTCTGTTAAATGAATGGAGGAACGTTCTTCAGTGGTTAAAGCAGAATGAATTTTGATTAAACTCCGCTTAATATCCGCTAAGGTAATTAACCCCACTAACTGTTGGGTTTCATCTACAACTAATGCGGTATGAGACTTAGCTTGAATCATCTTTTGACCCGCTTCAATTAAAGAAGTTGACTCTAATAATTTGAAATAAGAAAAATCCATCAGGGTTGAAATAGGAACTTTATGCAAAATTTCTTGTTCATTGGCTTGGGCTAAACTCATCCCCATTTGTTGTAGGTTTAAACCCGCTACAGAACTTTTTGCTTTTAGACAGTCCATCACCACAATACTCACCCCAACAGTCACCATTAAGGGTAAAATAATTAAATAGTTGCGGGTCATTTCAAACAAGAGTAAAATAGCCGTTAGCGGCGCTCTGACACTACTGGCTAATACTGCCGCCATTCCCACCGTTGCATAGGCAGCAGGCGGGGCAATTTCCACAAAATCTGGCGGTAAGATTAGCCCTAAAAGATTACCATAAATCGCCCCTAAACAAGCCCCTAAAAACATGGCAGGTGCAAAAACACCTCCCACAAAACCACTGCCTAAACTAATGGTTGTGGCAATTAATTTAAAGATGAGCAACGAAACTAATAATAAAAGAGGGCAATTTTCACCTTGTAAGATAATTTCTAGAGTTTCATAACTCACCCCTAATGTTTGGGGAAGTTTTAAGGCGATAATTCCGATTAAAATTCCTCCCAAAGCAGGTTTAAGGATGGGGGGAAGATTACCCAAAATATTTAAACCTTTAATTTCTCCTTGAAAACAAGCGCGTACCCATTTAATTCCTTGAGTATAAACAAAGGAAATACAACTTGCCAGTAAACCTAAACCCACATAAAAGATCCATTCCCAAGAGCTAATGACTTGATATTCGGGTAAGGCAAAAGCGGGATGAATGCCTAAAAAGACACGGGAGATAATGGAAGAAAAAACCGCAGAGAGTAAAATTAAACTGGTGGCGGGGGCTGTGAAAAAGGTTGCACCGAGGACGACTTCTAAGGCAAAAAAAACACCTGCTATGGGTGCATTAAAACCCGCCGCGAGTCCGGCTGCGGCACCAGCACCTAAAAGTAAACGATAACGTTCTTGGGAAACCTGAAAAAATTGAGCGTATAAAATACCAACGTGGGAACCAATTTCTACGCTCGGACTTTCGGGGCCTAAAGAAGCACCTGTTCCCAAAGAAATCGCCGCCGCTAACATTTTAACGAAAGGTCGTAACGGGGTAATATTTTGGACTCTGGCGTTGGTTAATAGAGTGGAAAAATCTTGTCCTAAAATTTTAGGAAATAGCCAACGCATCACCCCAATGATTAAACCCCCGACAACCGGAATGAGAGCCATTGTCCAGGCTCCCCAGGTATAGATTTGGCTCATTAAGCCTTCAAAACTCAGGTGATAAAATAGGTCAATCAGGTGATGAAATAACACCATTAACAGCCCAGAACCTCCACCAATGAGTAAGGCGGAAATAAAAACGAGGGATTCGGGAGAAGGACGCCAACGATTGAGGAAATGATGAGAATGGGGAGAAAGAGAGAGAATTTTAGGTTCCGAGGGCGGGAGAACCGTTGGGGGAGGGGAGGTGGTAACAGTCATTGTTTAAACCGGATTTTCAAAAATTCAAGGAGTACAGAAATGTTAAATACAAAGAAATTTGATCTTCATCCGCCCATCTCCCCAACCCGGAAAACACGAGTAGGGGGTAAAAGCACTCTGGATAAAGTTCTAGGAATTTGCCAAAAAACTGATGATGTCCCCCCGTTACTCTGTTTTGAGATTCTGCCTGAATTTCTCTGCCATTGATGAAAGAGAAAACAGACCGGAAGGACAGGGGTATGCTTCTCGTCTTCTCAGTCTGCCAGTGGTCAAACTATGCTTGAGACTTCCTCTGACAAACCGCCCTTGCATCGACTCAGGAATTGGGGGGTTTGATCGGGAACAAGCTGAACGAGACGATAGAAAAGTTGATTTGCGTGATCCTATTGTTAATTCTAATTTAGCTTAAATTGTATGCGTTTGGCAATGAATTTGAGATGGGTTTTTCCCAACAAAAAGGTTTAGGGTTTTCTTCTGGGGTTGGTTGGTATTGATCGGAGTATCGGACTTTTGGTTTTGAAAGACTGATGACTCGCTTCAGAAAAAGTGATGAGTAAAGAAGGGTTTGGGGAGTCGTCAACCTCTTTATTGATGCTGGGGATACATAGACTTTTCTCAATGAACAAAGCGGATGGTCAACAGCATAGATTAAGAAATTCAAAAGTGCATCCGATTTGACGAAGAGTTGAGGTTTACTATACAACAATACAAAAACTGTTCATAATATTCACCAGAAGAATGATTTTGAGTTTCTTAAGGTCAACTTTGGTCGTCACCGGGACAGAAGGAATTCCGAAAAGCAGAGGATGTCAGTTGATGATTTTTGTAAAGGTGGCGAATATTACATCTGTCTTTAGAGGGGAAAACTCAAGGCGATCCCAGGGATATCCGAAAATTTGTCATCAGGGAGTAGGTCAAAAATTGAATATTAGGGTACAATGCTCTTTTCTATCGATCAATGAGGCACTCATGCTAAGGTGGAGGCTGAATTCGTTAATGTTATACCTGTTTTCAGGTGGGCAGGGATATAGATATAAGAGAACGGTCTAAACCCTTCCCCCACATCCAAAAAGCAAAAAACTGATCTCTGAGAGTTCACATCCCTGTTTTTGGAGAAGATGAAGTTCCCCAGAAACTCAACCGCGTGTTTGTCAACCAACGTTATCTAAGTGTTGATAACAATCTCAGGAGGTTCAGTGTAAATACGGGTTAGTGTGAGGAAAACAAGCAGAAAATAGTTCGGTTTTCTCTCATTCATTCTTCTGATAGATTTCAAGGGTTTCTGGGTATGATAGAAAGGAAAGATAGAAGATGATTCACACAGAAAACCGAACCCTGAATCACTTGACTCCAACCCCATAATTCATGTAATAATGTAGAGGGATGTAAAGGAGAAACAGATTTCAAGTTGGAACGATATCCAGCTGAGGAAAAACGGGGGTTGTTGCAGTCGAATAGCTTCTCGGAAGTCGAGGAACAATAAAACTCTTGAAGCGCAAGCCAATTACATTTTGATTGCCAATTGAACTTACAGCGTACTACGGTCGTCTAATAAAATTGAGTTGAATGATTACGGGAGGGAACCTGAAATACTATCGCAGCCTGTCGAGCGTTCCGGCTCCCCTGTCAAAGCATTGAGTAGAAATCCCACAAGGTTAGACTTTCTACCCGAAGAAAAGAGAACAAACTCTAAATTTCTTTCTACTCATTGTGATGAGTTTAATAAGCTCACTATCCATTTTGATTCTGTTAAGGGAGTTTAATTTTAAATTATGGCTAAGGTAAACAATCTCAAAAAAGATCAATCCGTTAAACGGAACACTCGACCAGGGGTTTCAGCAGATACCGTGCGGACTTACCTGCATGAAATTGGTCGTGTTCCTTTGCTGACTCAGGAAGAAGAAATTCACTACGGGAAGCAAGTTCAACAGATGATGAAGCTGTTGGAAGCCAAAGACCAACTGACGAAAACACTGGGTCACGAACCCACAAAAACAGATTGGGCAAAGGAAGTTGAATTAACGGAAGAAGAACTCGACCAAAACATTGCTCAGGGTCGTCGTGCCAAACAAAAAATGATCGAAGCGAACTTGCGTTTAGTCGTTTCAATCGCTAAAAAATATCAAAAACGCAACATGGAATTCTTAGATTTAATTCAAGAAGGAACCCTCGGTTTAGAACGAGGAGTCGAAAAATTTGATCCCATGCGTGGATATAAATTCTCCACCTACGCTTACTGGTGGGTTCGACAAGCCATTACCCGAGCGATCGCTCAAAACGGACGAACCATTCGTTTACCGATCCATATCACCGAAAAACTCAACAAAATCAAACGAGTTCAACGGGATCTCGTGCAAAAATACGGTCGGAACCCGACACCCACCGAAATTGCAGAAGCACTGGAGTTAGAACCTTCTCAAATTCGGGAATATCTGCTGGCTTCTCGCCATCCCATTTCCCTCGATCTGCGAGTCGGAGATAACCAAGACACCGAACTGCAAGAACTCCTGGAAGACGAAAGCGCATCTGCTGATAGCTACGTCACCCATGAACTGCTGCGTCAGGATCTCAAAAGCCTGATCGACGAACTCACTCCCCAACAACGGGAAGTCATTCTACTGCGTTACGGCTTAGAAGACGGTCGAGAACTGTCCCTCTCGAAAGTCGGCGCAAGGATGAACATTAGCCGAGAACGGGTTCGTCAGTTGGAAAATCAAGCGTTAAACCACCTGCGCCGTCGGAAGTCTCAAGTGCGGGAATATCTCGCCAGCTAGTTGACAAACCCTCCCACCCACCTCTCCCTACAACAGGCTAGGAGAGAGGTGAAAAATCAACTAATATTCGATCCCGGGTTGAGCTTTTACCCCCTGTTCTCGGAAAGGGTGCTTAACCAGGGTCATTTCTGTGACAAGGTCAGCTTGTTCGATTAACTCAGCCGGAGCGCCTCGACCTGTTAAAATCACATGAGTCGCTTCCGGTTTTTCCGCCAGTCCGGCTAACACCGTTTCCACCGTTAAATAGCCTAATTTCATCACAATATTAACTTCATCAAGTAAAACCAACTTAAACTCAGAATTGCGGATAAATGATAAACCCATCTCCCAAGCTTGTCGCGCCTTTTCGATATCGCGATCGCGATCTTGAGTATCCCAGGTAAACCCCTCACCCATCGCGTGAAACTCCAACTGATCCGACCAACGGCTAAAAACTGCTTTTTCTGCGGGTTCCCAAGCACCCTTAATAAACTGAATAATTCCCACCCGATACCCATGACCCAGCGATCGCATCACCATTCCCAAAGCTGCGGTTGTCTTCCCTTTTCCGTTTCCCGTGTGAACGATGATTAAACCTTTGGTTTTAGAAGCTTTCGCGACTCGTTGTTCCTGAACCTGTTGACGTCGCTGCATTTTCAGGCGATGCTGCTCAGAAGTTAATGTTGTATCTGTTTGAGAGTCCATCGAGTGATTGATACCAAATTCCGTTAAACTACTATCATAAGTTTTCGGCTTCCACAATGCGATCGCGTCCTTGTCTTTTCGCTTCATACAGCGCCGCATCTGCCATCCCAATTAATAGATGAAATGAATCTTCAACTTGAGGAACTCGAGAAGCAACACCCATACTCAAAGTCACATATTGACTCACATCAGACTCCGCGTGAGGAACTTGCAGTTGATGAATTTCTGAGTGAATTAACCCCGCCACTTGTTTAGCACCCTGCATCTCCGTATTGGGTAAAATGATCGCAAATTCTTCTCCCCCATATCGGGCGACAAAATCTGCCGGACGTTTAACCGCATTGCGGATCGCTTGAGCAATTTTTCGCAAACATTCATCCCCCGCTTGATGTCCGTAATGATCATTATAATTTTTAAAATAATCAATATCTGCTAAAATCATTGATAGACAGACCTGTTCTCGTTTAGAACGCTGCCATTCTAGCTCAATATAGTGATCAAACGCCCGACGATTGGCTACCTTTGTTAAAGAATCTGAAATCGCTTGTTGATAAAGATTTTGACTGGTTTGATTTAACAGTAATTCCCATTCTTTCCGTTCAGAGACATCTCGAATAGTCATCGAAAAACCTTCCCCATTTTTCACCACAATAATAGAATACCAATGCTGTGTATTATGCAGTTCAAATCGGAACTCTTGATTGAGTGATTCTCCCGTTTCAACTACCTGAACTAACTGCTCAAATAAATTCGGATCCAGTCGGTCTAGCGTTGTTTTGAGAACCCGTTGACCGACTAAGTTATCGGGATGTTGACTCACCATTTTAGCAATAACTCGATTCGCCAAAACACAACGAAAATAAGCAATCTTTTCATCTTGATCGCGTACGGCTTTAAACGCCGCAATTCCATCAGGAGAACTATTTAAAACACTAGCCAATAAAGAGCGAGACTCACAGAGAATTTCTTCAATATGTTGACGGCGTTCGATTTCTTGGGCTAACTCAATCTTTTGACGTTTAAGTGTGAGTTGATTTTCAATCCGGGCGACAACTTCTTCAATCTTAAACGGTTTAGAAATATAATCAACCCCACCCACTTTAAAGGCTTTTATTTTATCAAATAATTCATCTAAACCGCTCAAAAAAATAACAGGAATATCAACCGTTTTGGGATGAGACTTTAAAGACTCACAAAATTGATAGCCATCCATTCCTGGCATCACAATATCTAATAAAATTAAATCAGGATCTGCTAATTCCGCTTTGTTAATTGCCCTTTTAACGTTATCCGCTTCGATGACAATATAGCCATAGCCTTTTAACATTTCCGCTAAAAATTTTAAATTATCTAAGGAATCATCAACGATTAAAATTTTTCCGGGCTTTTTTGTTTTGGTAGAATTAATCATCATAAATTTTGTAGAATTTTGGGGTGCAAACTAGACTCTGAATCAACCCCTTTGAACGAGCATTTCTTCATCAGGCTAAGAATTCAAAGATCAACTGTCCCGATTTTTTGAAAATCAGAAAAAATTGATTGACACCAGACGCTAACAAGTTGACTAAGAGGGGATTAAAGAGATTAAAATGGAGAAAATTGAGCTTTTTCAAGCTGAACCTAAATCTATTCCATTTTGCTCAAACAGATTTCAGCCTGAAATTAATTTTGACTTCTCCCCCTGCTAAAGCAACACTTCGCTAGGGGATTCTAATAAGGTTGTTTCAGGACTGGCTGAAGCCGAGTCCTTCCACGTTTTTATCTTATTAGCTGACCACAGTTTGATCCTGTGGGGACGAGTCAAAACGCCCCTAGACAGTCGGCTAAGGTCAAGCCCTAGCGTTCTGCTTACTTTTCTGAGTATATTTGCAGCACTATTGCAGTCTGCGTTGATATACCACCACTTGCTACATACTCGGTACAAGCCACGCTTCGTTCTTTTTTCTGACGGTTTCCAATCTTCGGGTTTCTCACCGTATTTAGGCAGATAGTCGCCATCTAAAAACGAAGCTTTGCTAATATAACTTTCTTCAGTTTCAATAAACTGAATTCCGAACTCTAAAGAAAGTTGTTCGATTCTGTCTTTTAATCTCGCTGTAGGTATCGGAACAAATTCAGAGTTATTTTTCGAGCCGAGTTCTATCTTTTTTTTGTTACCTTTGTTCCAGGCAAAGACTATTTTACCGATTTTATTTTTCAGGCAGTAATTAATAACAATACGAGCAGCTTTATTAATTCCATATCTAACTTGTCTGTTCCGTTTTTCGGTGATCAATGCTAGTTTATTATTCCAAAAACCTTGCGACTTTCCTTCTTGAATTGTCGAAACTTGCTTGTTATAACAACGATTAATTGACTTCATATGTTTTCCGTCGATGATGAAACTAATCCCAACATTAGAAACGCAAGTTAGCCAATTATTTAATCCGGGGTCGATACCTAGTACATTTTGTTTGTCTACTTCTGAAGCCTGTATTTCTTTTTTGTAGACAAATTCCGCATAAAAACATTTATTTCTTGGCAATATTCTAAGTTCTTTAACATTAGGTAAATTAATGTTGCTTGGCATAGGTAGATAGAAACTCTCTAGTCCAAACCAACACTTAACTTGCTTGCCTAACAGTATTCGGATCTGCCCCTCTCTTAATTTTAAAGCTTGACCCGGATATGATACTAACGCCCTTCCTCCTTTCTTGCGGTATTTAGGGAGTCTCGGCTTATTTTCTAACCCACCTTCTCGATAGGCTTTGACTAACTTCTTGTAGGAAACAAAAGACTCATATACCGATCGTCGTATTTGTTGTGCTGCTTGGGAATGGAAAACTTTGTAGTGGAGATTATTCTTGTACAGCTTTTCTAAGTCGTATTTTCCAACGTAGCGTTTAGCTTTAAGGTAGAGTTGACGTGCATAGTAGATGCCCATATTGGTCAAACTATGTGCTTGTCGGCAAAGAAACTCTAAAATAGCGGATAGTTCTTGATCTGGTGTGAGAAGCACTTGCTGACATCCGTACATTCGGCGAACCTCCTTGTTGCTAAATTATACTATGGACTGGCTACTTTTAAGTAGCCGACTCGCACTCTCGCTTGCTCGGTTTCATCCCCTGCGTGAACGACAGGGGCTTTCATCATCGCTGTTCGGTAAAGACTCTCCTCAAATTAACCTTATGCTACCCGTTGACCAAGCCGAATCGATTATTTTGAGTTTAATACAACCCGATCTCCTCCCCCAAGCCCTGGAAACCGTTGATCTAGACAATGCTTTGGGACGAATTTTAGCAAAACCTGTGATCAGTCCCCTAGATTTTCCTCACTGGGATAACTCCGCAATGGATGGTTACGCAGTGCGTTATGCAGATATCCAAGAGAGTACCCCCGATCATCCCACCACTTTAGAGATTATCCAAGAAATACCCGCCGGATCTCAACCCCAATATGATTTAAAAATTGGACAAGCCGCCCGTATTTTTACCGGGGCTTGTGTTCCCCAGGGGGCGGATACCATTGTCATGCAGGAAGACACCCAACGCCAGGGAAATCAGGTGATGATTTTCAACTGTCCCCCTCCTCAAACGTTTATTCGTCGTCAGGGTAGCTTTCACAAAGCCGGAGAAATCCTGTTAAGTCCCGGTATCCCCCTGAATGCGCCGGAAATTGCAATCTTAGCGGCGAGTCAATCGGTCCAAGTTCCCGTTTATCGGCGTCTGAAGGTGGCGATTTTTTCCACAGGCGATGAATTAGTCACGCCGGATCAACCCTTAGAAGCGGGACAGTTAGTTGATTCTAACCGTTATGCGTTAACCGCGTTGTTGCAGAAAATGGGCGTAGAACCCCTGAATTTTGGTATTGTTCGAGATCACCCTCAAGCCTTAAAACAGACCATTTCCCAAGCCATTCAGCAGGCGGATGCGGTGCTTTCAACTGGCGGGGTGTCTGTGGGAGATTACGATTATATTGAACAAGTTCTCACCGAGTTAGGGGGCGAAATTCAAATTCAGTCTGTCGCCATTCAACCCGGTAAACCGTTAACTGTTGCCACATTTCCCCATTGTATTTATTTTGGCTTACCCGGAAACCCCGTTTCGGCTTTAGTCACCTGTTGGCGATTTATCCAACCTGCTTTAAAGAAACTTTCAGGGTTAAACTTAGAATATTATCAACCTGTTTTTATTAAAGCGCGATCGCTAAACCGTTTACACTCTAAAGGCACACGAGAAACCTATCTTTGGGGTAAACTTAGTATTAGCAAAGGTGAATATGAATTTAAACTTGCTCAAGGAACTCATAACAGTGCAAACTTAGTTAATCTCGCCCAAACCACAGGTTTAGCGGTTTTACCTGTTGACTGTACCCAAATTGAAGCCGGAGAATTTGTTAAGGTTTTGCCCGTTTAGATCACCATAATTTTTCGGATTTTCCCTTTCCCCTGTTGATCTCTTGTCCCTTTAACCTGTAATCTCATGCGTGTTTTAATTGTTGAAGATGATCCGATGATGCAGTTGGGCTTAGAACAGGTTTTATCCACTCAACCCAATATTAGTTTAATTGGGATTGCAGAAGATGGTTTTTTGGGTGTAGAAATTGCCCTAGAACAAAAACCCGATCTGATTTTAATGGATATTGGTTTACCTCGTTTGGATGGAATAGAAGCCACAAAAAGGATTAAAGAAGCCTTACCCGAAGTTCGTATTGTGATGTTAACCTCTCATACGAATGAAACCGAAGTGATTGCAGCGTTATCCAGTGGGGCAGATGCTTATTGTATTAAAGGGGCGACGGTTGATCGGCTTTATGCAGCCATAGAAGCAGCCCGTGAGGGGGCGACTTATCTTGATTCACAAGTCGCTCAATATGTGATTAATCATCTCCAACCGCCACCCCCTCAAAATCACATCAAAAATACTAATTTATCGCCCCGGGAATTTGATGTTTTAAAGTTAATGGTAGAAGGGAAAACGAATATAGAAATTGCCGAAGAATTATATTTAAGTCCGAATACGATTAAAACTCATGTTCGAGGGATTATGAATAAATTATCTGTTGATGATCGAGTACAAGCTGCGGTTAAAGCATTGCGCTCGGGATTAGTCACCTAAGTGAATATAGCGTCAATGACTCAAATTATTGACTAGAATCTAAGGGTTCATAGTCTGTACAATCTTTCGCCTGTTCACTCAGTACAGTAGAGGGATTAACTGCACATTTAATATAAAGATTGTTGTTAAAATATTGACATCTCATACAAGGAATATTATGGAAAGGCTGATGAAGCGAAAATTGATTTTTAACAATTTTTCTAGCTTGTAAACGTTTCAAAAAAATAATGATAAAAGCAATTCCAAAAAAGCCAGAAACGAGATAAACTAACCCCGTTTCTCCTGAAGATGTAGAACTGTGATCAACAGGTTGTTCAGGGGAAGGAACCTGTTGTAAGACTAACTTTGGTGAGTTAGCTTGACTCGGATTAGAGACTGTGGTATCAGAGATTGACATACCAAAAAAATAAATGATTCTGTCTTTTGATTCATTCTATAATTCTCAGTATTCAATAGTTGTCCGGATACCTGCATCTTTCTTAGGGATGAGTTTATTCTCTATTCCCGATTCCCCTTTTACAGTCACTCATTACCAGTTAGGATAGTGATTAGTTATCAATCTTCTCTATCCCCTGTAACCTATAAAAAGCAAAAGGCAATCTTGCTATAGGCAAGATTGGTCACTGTAAACTGGTCATTGTAAACTGTAAACTGTCCCCTAAGATTGACTCATTGCGGATGCACTGAACCATCGGGTAAAATAGCCCCAGCCAGTATTGTACCTGTGAGTTTAACCATAATGCGATCGCCTGTTCCAACTTTCGCCCCGGTTAAATTCGCACCTCGCAGATCCGCCCCACTCAAGTCAGCACCAATTAAATTGGCTTCTTGTAAATTGGCATAGCGTAAGTCGGCTTGGAGAAAATTTGCCCGAAATAAATTCGCCTTGTACAAACAAGCCCCATTTAAGTTCACTTTGTGCAGGAAAGCATCACTCAAATTAGCATGACTTAAGTCTGCACCCGTTAAATTCCGGCCCGAAAAATCCCTTTCCTTCAGATCCGCCCCTTTGAGGTCAACACCGCTCATATCGGGTGCAGAAGGGCGCTGATAGGGTGTTTTGGGATAGTCTATGGGAGGTTTCGGTTGGGGTTTCGGTTGAGGTTTCGGTTGGGCTTGGGGAGGACGATAAGTGGTAGAAGTCGCCGAAGAAGAATAGGTTTTGGCTTGGGTTTGAGTCGATGCAGTGGAATAGCGAGTGCTATTGTGTCGAGTTGCAGGGGTCGTCGAATGTTGACGAGTTGACTTATATTGAGTTGTTGTACTTCGTTTTAAAATCGAGCGCAGTTTATCCCGCGCTAGATTAATCTCTTTCAGCTTTTCTTCTGCTATTTTTCGTAATCGCTGATTATCTTCGGGGATACGATCAGGATGCCAAATAAACGCCAAGTCCTTATAAGCCTGATCGACCACTTCTAGAGTAGCACCGGGCTTGAGTTCTAACACGCGATAGCAGTAGTTTAGTTCGCTTGGAGTCATCATGGAAGTGGCAGAAGTCACTCAAGTTTTTATTGTAGACGGTGGGCGATTGATTATTTCAGCCCGGAGATTTTAGCTTTAGCTTAACCCGTTGATTGTCTCGGAGACGGGGGCTAAGAATGCCAATAGCGTTGATCAGATTGACTAGAAAGATTTCTCACTGTTTATTTCTCCCCTCAACCCGTTGAGCTTGTTCAACTATTTTAGCGTCTTGTTGCAATACAAGAGTGTTAGGTTTTTCTAACAAACTCAAAAGTATTTTGACGGGTGACTGTATTTACCTCCAAAATAGACCTAAACCGTTATGTACTCTGGCGGCTGTATCTGGTGTCCGGTTGAGGAGATGACCTCCTAAAACCAGACTGGTAGAACTACCACCATCCAAATTTAATCCTTCGACTGCTCCGAGTTGCTGTATCAGTTGCGCCAATTCTGTTAAATCTGGCCCTAATCCCCCAATACGCGGATGAACTGTGACAAGGAGTAACTCCCCTTTTGAAGTGACTCCGATGGCGCTGCGAATGGCTTGTTGTTGAGCAAACCAAATATTAAACCCTTCTATTTCTGCATCTACAACAATTTTACCTTTTTCTAATAGTAACGGCCCGGCACCGATAATATGAGGATATTCGTTAAACTCTGGGGGTGTTGTGTTTGTTGCGATCGCAATTTTCGCGCCGACGGGAAACGCACTCAAAGCACTTCTAAAGGAACGAAACGTCAACAAATAACCTGTTTCAGGAATAGTCAAAGGTGTCTGATCGTCGATAGCTTCAAGTTGACGAGTAATTTGATTATTTTCCACGACAATCAATACTTCATTTAAAGTTAAGGGCGTGTAAGTTTTCCCCCAGTCGGGTGTATAACGCGCAATTCCCGCTTTCACATACCCCGTATTCAGTAAATCCACCTCAAATTCCCGTCCATTAGAAATCTTCAGTGTTTCGACTAATTTTAACCGCGCCATTTTGACCTGTCCCGCATCATTCCAGGCTATCGCCCCTCGGTTCAGGATAGGCCCTGAAAACCAAGTTTTATTGTGTCGAATAGCTCCCAGAGGTAATAAATTATTTCGGTTAAAATAACCTGCATTAATTGCCGCAAAACTTCCCCATTGATTCGTCATTTCGAGTAAAGAGGCTGTTCCTTTCATCTGCGCTTTATCAGTCCAAAACGGTTGAATTTTGAACTCAGAATCTGGTTTAACTTGTAACCAAACTACCGGAAAGCGTTCGCCTTTTAAGCTGAGATATTGTTGTCGCCAATTTAATCCCTTTGCCCAAACAATATTTCGTTCAATTAAGGGATCTTTTCGCACTTCAATTAAAATTCGGTCGGGCTGGGTGAGAGTTGAAACTTTTACCCCATAATCATAGGGAAGTTTTCCTTTGATCACCGTTTGATTTTCTGCCGATCTCACCACAGGACGAGGGAGTTTAGCTTCTTTGATTCCTCCGATGTCTCCTTGATCTTGTTGATCTTTTTCAGGGGTTTCGTTTAGATTAGACTCAGGAAACTTTTCTAAAAATCGTTCAGCAATTGATTTATCGGTAATCGCATCAACAACCACTTCCCATTCTGATCGCGTTTCATACAACTCCCAGGTAATTGCAGTGTTTAACTCAATAACCATCCGAGAAGCATCAGCAAATTCTTGATAATCAATGTGATGAACTTGACCAATTTCTGAAAAAATATTCAGCGTTTTTCCCGAAATTTCTACCTCCCAACCCAGCTTTTGAGATAAATCATCAATATTGAGATAACGAGAGTCTTGGTCAAACTGGGTTTTAATATTATAAGGCTGATTAGAGAAAGAAAACCATTGGCTAGGTTGAGTAGAAAACTCTTGATTATTTAAGGGGTTTATCCCTAAAACTAACATCATCCCTTTATCACTAATTCCCGTTAACGTTGAAACCCCAGAACTCCATTGACCCCAAGCAGTTTTCCAACGTCTCCCATTAACAGAAAGATGAGTTCCCCGACGAACAATTCCTGGTTTTGTCGGTTCAACAAGATAAGGAGAAGCCAAGGGTAAAACTTCTCCTAAAAAGACTAAAGCTTGATAAATCATCACCGCAACTTCACCACGAGTTGCAGGTTTTTCAGGATTGAAAATATTAGCTTGAGGATAGTTAACAACAATTTTAGATTGAGTCGCATTCGCGATCGCATTCACCGCATAATGGGGAATAGTATTCGCATCAGTGTAGACTTGGGCTAAAGAGAAAGCTGTCGTTTTGGGAGAATTCAAACCCAAACCCGCCACCAAAGACAACAAAACATGAAGGCGAGTAATTGGGGCTTGAGGTTGAAAGCTGTTGTCAGGGAAGCCTGAGATAAAGCCTGCTTCGTAAGCATTTTGAATGGCAGAAAACGCCCAAAAGTTCGGTGAAACGTCTTTAAAGCCAAGATAAGGCCGTTTGGAAGGACGTTTAAAAGCTGCTTGTAGCAATGCCGCATATTCAGCCCGGGTGAGGGTTTGGTTGGGGCGGAATGTTCCATTTTGAAAACCCCTAACAATATTTTGACGTTGTAGGCGTTGAATAAAAGAACGCGCCCAATGTTGGGTCAGATCGGGGAAATGAGGTTGAGGATGAGTCATTAGAGTCGTAATAATCTCAATACTATTTTTCTTTTTGCCGATCGCACCACTGTAGATCCGCATCAAATCGTCACCAAATAAAGAGTCGGGAGATCACGGAGACAATGATTCTGAAACTGATAACTAATAACTGGTCACTGATAACTGGTCACACTCTTACAAACTTTGCTCTCGGCGGAAACCGCCGGGCCGCAAGGAGCGCGCTGGTCACTGATAACTGGTCACTGTCCCCTGTCCCCTGTCCCCTGATAACTGTTTACTCTCTTGCAAACTTTGCTCTCTTGCAAACTTCCTCCTTGATGGAAACCACCAAGACCGGAGTTTGCGCTCTACGCCTGACGGCACGCTCCGCGAACGACGGAAACCGCCGGGCCGCAAGGAGCGCGCTGGTCACTGATAACTGTCCCCCACTGTGCAATGCTAAAAATTTGATCCTGATCTGCACACCGTCTATCAATCAAGCTAAAATTCAAAGTAATTTTCTACAACCTCCTTCAGTCTCCGAAGAATGAAGAGTCTGTTGTGTAGAGTTCCTTTGTTGACCGTTGTTAGTGCTGATGAAATTCAGGTAACAGTCGAGATCAGCACCGTTAACCCTTTGTTGTCTTTCTGAGACTCACTCCAGATCACAACTTAAAATTCACAAATCCGTAATCACTCGGATGATAAAACTAAGCCGTTTTCTCAGACCTAAAAAATCTTCAGTATTTTCACTGAACTGTCAGTTTAATTTTCAGATAAGTTCGTTGATTCTACTGATTTTGCTTTTGCTTTAAGATGATAAAATAAGGAGGATAGGTATATAAAAACCAAAGTAAAGCCAGAATAAAATCCAGTTACCTTCGGAAATTATCAGTCAAGTATCGGATTGAAAAATGAATTGAATTCAAGATTTATTTTCCGGTTTTTTTAAAAAAACTCGAGAAAATAGAAGTAACAAGCTTAAATCACGTAAAAAAAAGAGGAATATATGATTAACTTCAATGTAGATGATGATTTTTGGTCAAGTGATTCTGAATCTATTGCTCGATACATTCACGATCAAGTGGGTTTGATTGAGGAGTATAACCGTGAAATCGACTGGAGTTTAATAGACAATATTTCTGAAACTCCTGTTGTGGTTGCTCCCAAGCATAAATGGCTGAGACACTTACTCAAGATCATGGATACTTATCTTGATTAGAGGGTGTACAGAAGCGGAGTATTGAAGTTCCAGGCGTTGAGTCGGAGTTGACGACGGAGACTTGCAAATACTCCCGATATTAAACTGAAGCCGGGTAATGAAAATTGAATAAATGGTTCAGTGTTTGCGGATCATCAGGGGATCGGAAAGTGACTCAAAGTCTAGGTATTTTCCAGAAGTAACCCAAACAGTGCAGAATGGAAAATAATATTAAATGGGTTAGGGATAGAAGAAATGGTGCTGAACCTGGGAAAATTTTTTAGGGCCTGTAGTCCAGCTTACAAGCTGAATATGTCAAAGCCTGAAGATCGTCAATATTATATTGATTTTTCTGAGGTGCGGGGGAGTCATGTGATCAAAGAACTCCGACGGACAATTATGTTATCGGCTGATGAACCCACTTGTCAACTTTTTACCGGACATATTGGTTGTGGAAAATCAACCGAGTTATCTTGTTTGAAATCCGAGTTAGAACAACAAAAATTTCATGTTGTTTACTTTGAGTCTTCCCAAGATCTCGATATGGCGGATGTGGATATTAGTGATATTTTACTCGCGATCGCTCATCAAGTTAGTCAAAGTCTAGAAGTCTCAGGAATTCGTCTCAAACCGACTCACTTTCAAAATTTACTGAAAGGTGCTGCGAATCTACTGAATGCCGATATTACAGGCTTTAACACTAAAGTTCCCTTAGTGGGGGATGTGGGTGTGAGTGCGGAGGAAGATAAATTTTCTCTCTCCTTTGGGATTGGAGAAATTACCGCCAAAGCGAAAAATAGTCGGGATGTGCGAGCGCTGTTACGACAACATTTAGAACCCAGAGTCAGTAATATTATAGAAGCGATTAATAAAGAACTGATCGAACCTGCTCAAAAACAGCTACAACAACAAGGAAAAGCAGGATTAGTTGTGATTATTGATAATTTAGATCGTCTGGATAATACCCCAAAACTCTCAACTCGGACTCAACCTGAGTATTTATTTGTAGATCGGGGGGAACAGCTCAATAAGCTCAAGTGTCATGTCATTTATACGATTCCTTTGATTTTAACCTTTTCTAACGACAAAGAAATGTTAAGTAACCGTTTCGGTTCTCCGGCGAAGTTATTACCGATGGTGCGAGTAACCGAAAGAAATGGTGAAGTGTGTAAACAAGGGATAGAATTATTACAACAAATGGTTTTAGCTCGAGCCTTTCCTGATATTGAACCCCAAAACCGTTTGAGTTTAACCCCGAAAATTTTTGAAGATTTACACACCTTAAATCGCTTATGCCAGGTGAGTGGAGGTCATGTCAGAAATTTATTAATTTTGTTATCTAATTGTATCCAGAAGGATGATCCCCCCTTCTCTAGAAGTTTAATTGAACGAGTGATTAGTGAGCGTCGTAATGAACTGAGTAAAGCCATTACACCCGATGAATGGGAACTGCTGAAACAAGTAGCTCAACATAAAGCGGTTCGGGGAGAGGATGAATACCAGATTTTGTTACGCAGTTTGTTTGTTTTTGAATATCGTGATGATCATCAAGGAAATTGGTTTGATATTAATCCAATTTTAGGGGATGCTAAGGAATTATATGATGACTGATTTTGTTCAGGCTGAAACTATCACTCACCAAAACCAAAGTTCTATTCAGCAACTGACTCGGGCGATTCGGTTGTCTCAGGGAGAATTTTCTCTGATTTTAGCTTGTAGTAACTATCAAATTGTAACTCAGCGTATTGTTGAAAAGGTTCGGGATCAACTTTCGCTGAGGTTGCGAGAAATTACGTTAGAAAAAGAAACCCAAACCCTGTTAAGCGCAATCACAAATGAACTGCAAGGAGATCAACCAGATGCAGTGATGATTTTTGGGTTAGAATCGATCAGGGATTTAGAGCCGTTATTAATTGTTGCGAAACGAAATGTTGAACAGTTTAATCATTTTTCGTTTCCGATCATTTTCTGGGTAACAGATGAAGTTCTATACCGAATGATTCGGGTTGCTCCTGACTTTCATAATCGAGCAACCAGTCTAGAATTTTTCATTGAAACAGATGAGTTAATTTTATTAATAAAATCAACGGTTAATCAGGTCTTAAAAACAGTTTTATCTTCCCAAGAAAATGTTTTTTTAGAAAATACAAAATTTCACTTAGAAACAGGTTCCGCTCGTCGGCGAGAACTTCAGTTAGCCCGCCAAACTTTAAAACAACGAGGAATTAAATTAGAAATAGAATTAGAAGCGGGTTTAGAGTTTGTGATGGGTCGAATAGCCGATAATACAACAGCAGAATCTCGACAATATTATGAACAAAGTTTAGCTTTATGGCAACAAATTGGGGATTTAGAAAAACAAGGACATCTATCTTTTTATTTAGGGGCTTGGTGGCTCAATTATGCGATTCGACAACGAGCCGAATATCACCAAGCTTTTCTGCTCTCGAAAGAATATTTTCTTCGGTCATTAAATGCGTTTAAAGCAGCAAAAAGACTGGACTTAGTTGCTAAGTTTATTAACTTTTTAGCAGAGGTGTTACACCGCTTAGAAGATTGGGAAGCATTAGAAAAATTAATTTCAAAACAACCTAAATTTAATGCACTCTGGCTTCATCATCGATATCCCAATCCGATAAGAACAGCACGATGTTATGGATTTTTAGCAGAAGTTGAACTCTCCAAATGTCAAGCCCATAATGTAATTTTTTGTTGGCAAAATTCAGCTATTCTTCAACGGGCTAAACGATTTGCTCAAAAAGCGATTGATTTGTTTAATCAAGCCACAAATTCTCTGGAATATAAGACCGTTGATCAAGAATCTTGTTTAATTTGGGAACGCTCTTTTCATCAAGGCTGGTATTTATTTTCTCTGGGAAAAACACAACTGCTTTTAGGTCAATTTCAAGATGCAATTTTGACCCTTGAAGCCGCTAAAGAAATGACTCAGCCCTATTATGATCCTGAACTTTATATTGGTATTTTATCTCGGTTACGCCAGAGTTATTTTCAAGAAAAAAACTATTTAGTTGCTTTTAGAATTAAACAAGAACAACTTGCTATTGAAGGTCAATATGGGTTTCGAGCGTTTGTAGGAGCGGGTCAACTCCGTCCAAAACAACAGATCACAAATTTAACGCGACCTCTACAAAAATCACCGGAAAAAGTTGCGCCTGAAATTATCGCTTCTCCTCGACAAAATGACATTAATTTTTTAGTAGAACGTATTCAAAGAAATGATCATAAACTAACGATTATTTATGGACAGTCAGGAGTGGGAAAAAGTTCGCTATTACAAGCCGGATTAATTCCCACTGTTCAACATGATTCGATTGATTCTTTTCAGGTGATCCCGATTTTACAACGGGTGTACACAGATTGGGTTCAAGAATTAGGAAAAGGGTTAACAACAGCCTTAAATGCAACTCCCTATTTTAGCAATTTACCTGAATTTAATACTCCCGAAAAAATTCTTCATCAATTTCAAGTTAATACAGAACGAGACTTAATTACACTCTTGATTTTTGATCAATTTGAGGAATTATTTGTCACCCTTCAAAAACCCGATGAACGCCGAGATTTTTATCGGTTTCTCAAAACCTGTCTCGATCTTCCTTATGTAAAAGTCATTTTGTCTATCCGAGAAGACTATTTACACTTTTTATTAGAATGTAATGGTCGCCTGGTTAATTTAGATATTGTTAGTAATAATATTCTCGATCAGCGCATTCTCTATCCTATTGGGAATTGGCAACCCGATCAAGCTAAATCTCTCGTTCAAAAAATTACTAAACAAACCCATTTTCAATTAGAAGAATCTTTAATAGATCGAGTTGTTCAAGATTTATCAAAGGAGTTTGGAGAAGTACGACCCATTGAATTACAAGTCGTTGGAGCGCAACTCCAAGCCGAAAAAATTACCACCCTACAACAGTATCTTCAACTCGGTAAAAACCCGAAAGCAAAATTGGTTAATCATCATCTTGAAGATGTTGTCAAAGATTGTGGGATAGAAAATAAACGAGCCGCAGAATTAGTTTTATATCTCCTGACTGAAGATAATGAAAAACGTCCTCAAAAAACCAGAAAAGATTTAGAGCGAGAATTAAAAGTATTAGCTGAATATCCTATTATAGAACTCGAACGACTGAATTTAGTTTTAGATATTTTTGTTCAATCCGGATTGGTCGTTCTCCTGAAAAAAGTTCCTGAACATCACTATCAACTGGTTCATGATTATTTAGTAACAATTATTCGTCAACGAGAAGGGGCGAAATTCATCTCCGACTTAACTCAAGAAAGAGTGAAACGGAAACAACTACAAAAATGGCTAACCCTGGGTTCAGTCGTCGTTAGTTTAATGATGGCGTTTCTCTCAGGAACAGCCCTCTGGAAATGGTGGGAAGCCGCAGACCAAAAAACTCAGGTTGAAGAACAAAAACGAGAAACCAATTTAGCCAAATTAAACGCCACCTATCAACTCTTACGTTTAGTTGAAAAAAATCAACTTGATGCCTATGTCACAATACTCGAAGCAGGTCAACAGTTAAAAAACAAAAAAAATTCCGCAGAATGGTCTGAAACTGAACAAGAAACCTGGCGTTATCTCTGGAGATCTGCCTATTTTACCTCAGAACGCAATCGCTTTCAAGATCACCTGGATAGTGTACTCAGTACCAGTGTTAGTCCGGATGGTCAACTCATTGCCTCATCTAGTTCCGATCAAACCGTCAAATTGTGGAACCCCCAGGGTGAGATGATTAAAACTTTAAAAGATCATCAAGGAACCGTTTGGTGTGTCACATTTAGTCCAGATTTATCCCCAGACCGTCAAATTTTAGCCACAGCAGGGAAAGATAAAACCATAAAACTTTGGCGGCGAGATGGTCGTTTGATTAGAACTTTAATCGGACATCAAGACGAGGTGAAATGGGTGAGTTTTAGTCCGGATGGTCAATTCATTGCTTCATCGAGTCACGACAAAACCGTTAAACTGTGGAACCGTAATACAGGGGAATTACTCCAAACCTTTAGCGGACACCAAGATGCTGTTTTAAGTGTGAGTTTTAGTCCGGATGGTCAATTTATTGCTTCATCTAGTCAAGACAAAACCATTAAACTGTGGAACCCAGATGGAACACTAATAGACACTTTAAATGGTCATAATAATGCCGTTTGGATAGTGGGTTTTAGCCCCGATGGGATGATGGTTTCAGGAAGTGATGACTACCAAATTAAATTCTGGAAACAAAGCGATTCAAGTTACAAACTTTTTCAAACCTTAAAACATCATCAAGCCCCCGTTAATACGATTAGTTTTAGTCCAGATGGTCAACGCATGGCGTCTGGAAGTAGTAACGGTGAAATTAAACTTTGGGCAAGTGATGGAACATTAGTTTCTACTCTCATGGGTCACTGGGGTACTGTGAATCAAGTGAGTTTCACTCCCGATAGCCAAACCCTGATTTCAGCCAGTAGTGACTGGACGGTGAGGTTATGGAGTCTCGACAGTATACCGCCAAAAGTGTTTCAACCCGACTATAAAGTGTTTGGTCGGGGGGCGAATTTTCATCCGGACGGAGAATGGATCGCCACACCCAGTGATCATAATACTTTTATTTTGTGGAGTCCTCAACAGGGTACTCAACAGCTAACCGTTGCAGGTCATCAACACCCCGTCACGGGAATTAGTTTTAGTTCAGATGGGACGTTAATCGCCTCAGCTAGTCTTGATCAAACCGTTCGACTCTGGACAATCGATGGTCAACTGATACGGACCTTAATCGGACATCAAGGGGGAGTCAATGATGTTAGTGTGAGTCCAGAAACTTCACCGGAAATGCAAGTGATTGCTTCAGCTAGTCTTGATCAAACGGTGAAGGTGTGGCGACGAGATGGTCAATTGTTGTATACTCTCAGACATGATGATGCTGTTACCAGTCTGAGTTTTAGTCCCAATGGTCGGATTTTAGCTTCTGCGAGTCGGGATGGGACGGTGAAGTTGTGGGATCGTCAAGATGGCAGTTTGATTGCGACTTTATTGGGAAATCGCAAGTTTTCTTCGGTGAGTTTTAGTCCGACTGATAATGATTTAGTTGTTGCTGCCAGTGATGATGGTTCGATTAAACTTTGGCGAAAGACGGAAAACCCCAGAAATTCGCGATCGCAAAATGGAAATTGGCAAGATGTCTCTTTGTTAACTCCGATTCGATCGCATAAACAGGCGGTTTATCAAGTGAGTTTCAGTCCCGATGGTCAAATTCTTGCTTCAGCTAGTGAAGATGGGATGGTGAAAATTTGGGATCAAACAGGTACACTCTTATTAACTTTGCAAGAAGGCTTAAACCGGGTTGAATGGGTAGGGTTTAATTCTGAAGGTCAATTGGTTTCGATTGATGGGACAAACCGGGTGAGTGTTTGGACTATTGATTTTCAAGAGTTCTTTCAAAATTCCGACCTGGATCAGTTATTGCAGCGAGCTTGTCATCAAATCGGCGACTATATCCAATATAATCCTAAAGTAGAAACCGAAAATCAAAAACTTTGCGATTCAGTTGAACCATTAGGTTTGAGTCAGGGTCTAAAGTAACATTCAGCTTAAGTGTCGTCTCACTGTATTTTAACGAGCCATTATGACATCAGTCGGTGTAGTTCCCAGCGATCCCGAAATTCCAAATTTTTTATTCCCCACACCTACTCCTACTCCCGCACCTACTCCTACTCCTACTCCCACACCTACTCCTACTCCCACACCTACACCCACTCCCAATTTCGAGAATGCTAGACGTGTTCAGAATCCCGAGGGTGGTACGCTACGAGGTGCGTTGGGGGCCGATTTGCTGGTGGGTAATAGTGGCCCCGATACGATTTATGGGGGAGGGGGTAATGATACGATTTATGGACGTGGCCCGGAGGATCTGACTGATGGCGCTGATTCTCTCCTGGGAGAAGATGGAAATGATTTGATTTTTGGGAATCAGGGATCAGATACCTTGATCGGAGGGAATGGCAATGATACTCTCTACGGGGGTCAGGGTAATGATTTTATTTTTGGCAATGATAAAAGTTTCGGTCGAAGTACCGATCGCAATTTGTTATTTGGGAATATAGGAAATGATACCCTCTATGGAGGAGCAGGTGATGATACGATCTACGGCGGTCAAGATGATGATTTGATCTATGGAGGGGCAGGTAATAACTATCTGTCTGGTGACATGGGTAGTGATACTCTCTATGGAGGAACGGGGAGTGATAGTTTTGTGATAGGCCGTAATCAAACCCCTATTGCTGAACGGGCTGATATGATTTTTAACTTTAGTAAAGGTCAGGATCTGATCCTGTTAACCGATAATTTAGGTTTTGGAGATATTAGAGTTCAAGATACAATTTTTGGTGGAAACACTGGAGCTTTAATTCGGGTCAATAACAGCAGTAATGACAATGATTTGTTTATTGCGTTTGTGGTTGGAGGGAGACAAAGTATTCTAACCGCCAGTAGTTTTCGCACGTTGCGGGAATAACTTGTTACAATCAATAAGCATTTTAGGCTTTATTTCGTTAAAATATGCAGGGCTTTCTCAATCTTAATAAACCTGCGGGTTGGACTTCCCATGACTGTGTTGCTAAGGTGCGTCGTCTGTTGAAGTTAAAACGAGTTGGACACGCGGGAACACTTGACCCGGCGGCAACGGGGGTGTTACCCTTAGCACTCGGAAAAGCTACTCGTTTATTACAATTTTTGCCCTCTCAAAAAGCCTATCGAGCAACAATTCGCTTTGGGGTGACAACGACAACGGATGATTTAGAAGGCGAAACGCTGACCACACAAGAAGTTCCAGAATTAAAGTTAGAACAAATTCAAGGGATATTACCCAAGTTTATCGGTCAAATTGAACAAATTCCCCCCCGTTATAGTGCAATTCAGGTTAATGGAAAACGCTTGTATGATTTAGCCCGTCAAGGAAAAGCGGTAGAGGTGCCTAAGCGAACCGTTGAAGTGTTTGATATTCAAGTGTTAGATTGGCATTCCCGTGAATTTCCTGAATTAGAATTAGCGATTCATTGTGGTTCAGGAACTTATATTCGCTCTATTGCACGGGATTTGGGAGAAATGCTGCACACAGGAGGCACTTTAGCCAGTCTAATTCGCACTCAAAGCAGTTCTTTTTGTATTGAAGATAGTCTGACTCTTGAAGCTTTAGAAACGCAAATTCAGCAAGGTGTTTTTCAGCCGATCTCTGCCTCTACTGCTTTGCAACATTTACCCACAATTACATTAAATTCGCCTGAAGATGCTAAACGCTGGTCTCAAGGTCAGGGAATTATCTATCAGGTGCAGGAAATCAATTCTTTACCCTTTAGAGTCTATCATCCTAATGGATTATTGTTGGGGCTAGGTCAATGGGTTGTCAAGAATTCTCAAACCCTGTTAAGCCCTCAAATTGTTTTGGCCGAGCAATCACAACTGGTACTCAATCAGGGCAAGGCTGACTGAAACCAGTGTAGCCCTACCCAAAAAAGATTACCTCTTAGAAAACCTCGAAATCACCAGAACTGAGTTCGGGGTTATTCAAGAAGGTTGCAACTAATTGTCCGGCGAAGAACAGTTCACCTGTTTCACGGACATAGACCAAAGGTGTTTCTGCCGCTGCTCTTTCAGCATCAGTGCCTACTGCTGTAAACTCAGAAGCTTCAACACTAGAACCTAAAGAGGAGAAGGTTGTTCCTCCTAGAAGAATAGTGTCTTCGTTCACCACAAAGTCTACAACGGTGTCAGCATTGGCGGCACCTGAATTAAAGAAGGCGAAAGTATCCCGGCCTGCACCCCCAAGTAAGCGGTCATTGCCTTTGTCACCAGAAAGGAAGTCATCCCCATCTCCCCCTTGCAGGGTATCATTGCCTTGACCCCCATAGAGGGTGTCATTTCCTGGGCCACCCTGGAGTAAGTCATTACCCTGGTTTCCATAGAGGATATCATTACCATCACCCCCATTGATGACATCATCCCCTTCACCCCCAAATATGGTGTCGTTACCACTTCCTCCAGCTAGGGTGTCATTCCCTTTACCTCCTTCTATTCGGTCACTTCCTGGGCCACCATAGATGACATCATTTCCTTGACCCCCATAGAGGGCATTGTTTCCACCTCGACCATAAATGGTGTCATTGCCCTCGTTACCAAAGATCTCATTGTCTCCAGTACCCCCATAGATGACATCATTTCCGGCTAGACCAAAAACAGTGGCGCCTGGGTTAGGCCCAACAACAATCACATCGTTGCCATTCTGTCCTCTAATTTCTGTAACACCTGTTAGGGTGGGTTGGATTAAGTTACCTGCTGTGGCTGATTCTCCAATAATCAGGTTGCCGCCACCAATTCCACCACCAATGATCTCTAAACTAGGACTTCCACCAATCTCTGACATAGTTCCTCCACACGAGAGCTGTATACTTGAATTGCAACAATGGGATTCTACAATAGGATCTGCTAAACAGCTAGTTTAATCTGTTTTTAGGTAAAAACTTACCCAATCTTACGTTTAGTCTAAGCCAAATCCGGTCTAACTTACATAGAGAAATTACTGAAATCCCAGTGTATCAAAATGCTATAGGATTTAAGTGATAACTGGGACGTTTGAGCAACTTGACTTTAACTTTTCATTATGGGACACTTATTTGTCTTCACGAGACAGAAGAACAGTTATCAACAAGTTAATACCTAAAAATTCTGTACCAGGATATCAGAAGTGCTTGATAAAATGCAAGACATAATGGTATGAAGTCCAGACAAGTTGGATGTCAGTCATACCGAAAACCCTGTGCAGAACTGTAGCCTCATTCTCAGCCTGAGTTGAAACATTATCACCCTGAGACCCGTCAGGCGGAAAAGAAATCACGCTCAACGGTTATCCCCAAATCATACCGTTAGATCTGGATCTGGAACTCTCTGATCAAAAATTAGGTCAGAAGACAGAGGCGTAAATGAACGCACTTGAGAAACACCAAATCACAGCTAAGTGTCACCATCTTCTAAGGTGACGCTCCTGTTGAATTTCATGTTCCCGGATGATTCTAAAAATCTTCAGATTAGATCTTCGGGGTTTTTTGTCCTGAAAATCACTCTTCAGTCACGCCCCTCGGAAACAGGACTGAGTGGGGAGAGTGGGCGCGATGTCAGCTTTTTTTCTGCCCAAGTCGTGTAGCTTGCTTCTATTGTGTAGCAGTACCCAGGGAGTGAATTTCGGGTAAAAAAATCACACCGAAGTTTGTCGAGATATGAATGCGGCACTTAACATTCTGAAAAAAGACATGAGTCTTTTAGGATCTGAGTATAATAACGGTGCGACCTCATGCCATCTCACGGTGAGACCAGTGCGATCTTGCGGGCAGACCCCGCTCCGTCTCACGGAGCCAGGGAATGCTGCCCAAGAGAGGGGGTCTGCCCAAGTGGAGCAACTGGCGTAAAGCCTACGGCATAGCTGCGCTTACCGCGAAGCGTCTCCGTTCGCGCAGCGTCTCCGTTCGCGCAGCGTCTCCG
>JBJHBL010000006.1:0-154349 GCA_050485465.1 Limnoraphis sp.
TTTCAGTTTTTCTATTAGAGTTGTTAACATCTTTATTTTTGTAAAAATTAGCGATTGCTCTTGATTTTATCAGGTAGCGATCGCTATTTATTTACTATTTTTCACCCGACTTTGAAACAGCCCTGGTATGTACAGGGGTTCGGCTTGGCTGTAGCGTCCTTGAGAGTAGTAGAGTTCTGCCAAACTGTTCAGGCTAGTAGCAACATCGGGATGTTCTGTTCCCAATAACTTCTGTCTCATCTCCAGTGCTTGTATCAACAGGGGTTCGGCTTCGCTGTAGCGTCCTTGAGAGTAGTAGAGTTCTGCCAAACTGTTCAGGCTAGTAGCAACATCAAGATGATTTTCTCCAAGCAGTCTCTGGCGTATTTCTAGAACCCTTTCTGCTATGGGTATGGCTTCGTTATATTTACCTTGTTCATTGAGTTGAATAACTTGTTGGTGGAGTCGGTTTGCTTCTTCGAGTTCATCCGACTGTTGAACCAATAATACAGGTGAGTTTGTCTGTCCGATAACAGGAGGTATTGCGGTTAATAGTCCAGAACATCCAATTAAAACGGTTAACCAAAAAAAAGATTTAAAGGGAGTTCGCTTCATCGGTTAGATAGTGATGTCTAGTTCATTATCACCTATGTCTGAGGAGTGTTTGGTTATGCAGTTTGACCCCCCTGAGTCCCCTTACTGATGTTTTAAGTTCTTCTATGAGTTCTATTATTGTTAAACCTTCTCAGATTTTTGGCTACCGGGTTTAAGTGGCTTGGATATTATTTTCCTTCCACTTTCAGCTTGCTTTTTTCGTAAATCATCACAAATTGCCTGTAAATCATAATTGAAAGACTGAGCATTAGCAATATGCTTACAATTCCACGTTAATAGATAATCTAAACCATAAACTGTAGCGATCGCAATATGCAGTGCATCATTAGCGGCTTTAGGTGGAAGGTTGCTTCTAGCCAGAAACCAGCTAAATCTTGAACAGCTTGATTCACTTCAAGTAATGAAAAATCACACAAAATTTCAAGTCGTTTGCTTGCCGTTTCTGCGTCGCCTCGTGCCACCTCATCCAAAACTACTTGAGAAATATAAAGAGTAAATTATTGAACTCCCCTCGCCTCGTAGGAGAAGTTCAATCACCCAAATCAATCCCGACCAAAAAAGTCGGGTATAGTTGACGGGGTAAATTCACTGTGATACTGTGTTGAAATCAGGAATTCAAACACATCGTTCAACTAGAGGTTCAATCCATGACGGCACTAACTACTCACACTCAGACCACAGGTGCAACCTTCGAGAAACTTAAGTGTAAAGAATGCGGCGCTGAATACGCCCTCGAAGCCAAACACGTTTGTGATGTTTGTTTTGGCCCGTTAGAAGTTCAATACAACTACGACTTACTGCGCCAAACCGTCACTCGTGCAACCATTGAAGCTGGCCCTAATTCCATCTGGCGTTATCGTAGCTTTCTCCCTGTTGCATCTGATGATGTGATTGATGTTGGTACCGGAATGACCCCCCTGGTGAAGTCTCAACGGTTAGCCCGTCGCCTGGGTCTGAAAAACCTCTATATTAAGAACGATGCCGTTAATATGCCCACTCTCAGTTTCAAAGATAGAGTGGTTTCCGTCGCCCTCAGCCGCGCTAGAGAATTAGGCTTTTCTACCGTATCCTGTGCAAGTACCGGAAATTTAGCTAACTCCACTGCTGCGATCGCGGCGAAAGCGGGACTTGACTGTTGTGTCTTTATCCCCTCAGACTTAGAAGCCGGAAAAATCCTCGGTACCTTAATTTATAACCCGATTTTAATGGCAGTTCGCGGTAATTACGATCAAGTCAACCGCCTCTGTTCAGAAGTAGCAAATACTCACGGTTGGGGATTCGTTAATATTAACCTACGTCCCTATTATTCAGAAGGTTCAAAAACCCTCGGTTATGAAGTTGCTGAACAGTTAGGCTGGAAACTTCCTGATCATGTAGTTGCGCCGATTGCATCCGGGTCTTTGTATACTAAAATCTATAAAGGATTCCAAGAATTTATCAAAGTCGGGTTAGTTGAAGATAAAGCCGTTCGCTTTAGTGGCGCCCAAGCAGAAGGATGTTCACCTGTTGCCCAAGCCTTCACCGAAAACCGCGATTTTATCAAGCCAGTTAAACCGAATACCATTGCAAAATCTATCGCCATTGGCAACCCAGCGGATGGAGTTTATGCCCTTGATGTCGCCCGGAAAACCAACGGCCATATTGAGTCCGTTAACGATGCCGAAGTGATTGAAGGTATTAAGCTTTTAGCGGAAACTGAAGGCATTTTCACAGAAACCGCAGGCGGAACCACCATCGCCGTCTTGAAAAAATTAGTTGAAGCGGGTAAAATTGATCCGGAAGAAACCACTGTTGTTTACATCACGGGCAATGGCTTAAAGACTCAAGAAGCGGTGCAAGGTTATGTGGGTGAACCGCTAACCATTGACGCCAAATTAGAAAGCTTTGAACAAGCCTTAGAACGCGCCCACACTTTAGGCCGTTTAGAATGGCAAGAAGTTTTAGTGTAATCTAAAAAAAGTTAGGGATGGGTAGTGTACTTGTCCCTAAAACTTGCCCAGTTTCTCTCTGTAAATCTACTCAAACGTTACCTGCAAAAATCGATATGGCGGTTAAAGTCTTAGTTCCAACTCCTCTGCAAAAATTCACCAATAATCAAGCCACGCTTGAATGTGAAGGCAGTAATATTCTCGAATTGATTGATTCTTTAGAAGCCCATTGTCCGGGAATTAAAGGTAGCCTCTGCGATGAAAAAGGTGAACCTCGCCGCTTTCTGAATTTTTACGTGAATAGCGAAGATATCCGCTTTCTCGAAGGCACCCAAACGGAACTCAAAGATGGGGATGAAGTGAGTATTGTTCCCGCCGTTGCAGGGGGTTAACTCATCTTACAGTGAACAGTGAACAGTGAACAGTGAACAGTGACCAGTGACCAGTGAACAGTGATAACTGATAACTAATAACTAATAACTGATAACTGATAACTCTAAAAACTGGTCACTGTAAACTGCATAACTGATAACTGTAAAAGCTGGTCACTGTAAACTGTAAACTGTAAACTGTAAAGAATCCGCCCCTACCTAAGTTCTATCATCCGTTTTCTCAAAATTTGAACGATGTATTCGGCAGCATGACCATCTCCAAAAGGATTAATGGCGGTTGCCATTTTTTGATAAGCATCTAAATTCGTTAATAATTCGGCTGCTGCTTCCAAAATATCTGCGGTTTCTGTTCCCACCAGTTTGGCAGTTCCCGCAGTAATAGCTTCTGGTCGTTCCGTCGTTTTTCGTAAAACCAAGACAGGTTTTCCTAAACTGGGGGCTTCTTCTTGCAGTCCTCCTGAATCGGTTAAAACAAAATAACAGCGATCAATTGCCGCGACTAATTCATGGTAATCAAGCGGATTAGTTAAAAAGATTCTAGGATGATTTCCTAATATTTTTTCTAACGGTTCTCTAACAGTGGGATTTCGATGTAAAGGTAAAAGTAACGCTGTATCGGGAAATTGATCTAATATTTTGAGAAAACTTTCAGCAATTTGAGTTAACGGACTTCCCCAATTTTCCCGCCGATGAACCGTTGCTAAAATCAGTCGATATTGACTCCAACTTTCCTGAAAAATCTTTAACTCTGGCTGAGTTTTTGCCACCGATAATAACGCATCAATCACCGTATTTCCCGTGTGATGAATTTCCCCCAAAACCCCGGAATTTTTTAAATTTTCTACCGCTTGCGTTGTCGGTGCAAAATGAAACTGTGTCAGTTGAGAAATCAGACGTCGGTTAGCTTCTTCAGGATAGGGGTTGAAAATATCATTCGTGCGTAACCCCGCTTCAACATGACCTACAGGAATTTTCTGATAAAATGCAGCTAAGGCAGCCGCAAACGCCGTTGTAGTATCACCCTGAACAATAATAATATCAGGACGAAGGTCTTGAAATAACCCCTCCAACCCTTGTAAACTCCGCCAAGTAATATCCGTCAACGTTTGCGATCGCTGCATAATCTCTAAATCATAATCCGCATCGAGATTAAACAGTTCCATCACCTGTTTAACCATTTCTCGATGTTGACCCGTTAAAATAACCAGAGTTTCAAAATCAGACGCCTGTTGTAACTGTTGGATCACAGGTGCGAGTTTAATCGCTTCAGGACGAGTCCCCAGGACAACAGCCACTCGAATAGGAGAATTCATCATTACACTCAATAGAGAAAGCTAGAAATATCAGAAATTTAAAAATCGAGACAGGTGTTAGACTTGATACAGTTTCAGACTTAGGATCATTATTTATAATTAAAATACCAACAACCAAACAAGATACAATCATTTGGGATCAAGGCAGTCACTCAATCCAACCCCTCAACCGACACGCTTAACGATTATATCCCGATCCTCCCACCCTAAACCCATCCGTTTCCAAAAGCATCAACCCAAACCCCCCAAAATTAACCCATCCGTTATCCAATCCGTTTCCAGAAGCATCAACCCAAACCCCCCCCAAAATTAACCCATCCGTTACAACCCTGCCTCACAAAATCCTCACAATCTTTCGTTATCTTATAAATACAGATAAAAACCGAGATAAATCCCGCCAGTCGCAGTTGATAAAAAGGCTGGCCGATCAATCCCGTCAAACACTCAATATTAGACGGGTCAGCTATATAAAGACAGCTTCCAGGGCGATCGCTTTGGAGGCTGTCTGTTTAAGAACTGATTTGATCTCGTACAATAAAAAAGACTATTTTAAAATTAAGCAATAATCCGTGATCGAGAGACTACCGACAATCTATAGAGGAAACAGTCGCCGTGAGAATTTTGTTGGTAGAAGATGATAAAGGATTAGCCGAAGGACTCGAAGATACACTCACCCGTCAACGTTATATCGTCGATCTCGCTAATGATGGTTTAATGGGTTGGGAACTCGCAGAAGCATTCACCTATGATTTAATATTGCTGGATTTACTGCTTCCCAAACTCGATGGTATCAACTTTTGTAAACGCTTGCGAAATGAAGGCGATCACACACCCGTCTTATTAATGACGGCAGAAAATGCAGCCAATCAAAAAGTTGAAGGACTCGATGCAGGGGCCGATGATTACCTCGTTAAACCCTTTGAGATGTCCGAACTTTTAGCCAGAATACGCGCATTATTGCGTCGGGGGAACAACGCTTTACCGCCTATTTTAGAATGGGGAGGAATCAAACTCGATCCCGGAAACTGTCAAGTCACCTACTGCGACACCCCCCTCAAACTCACCGCCAAAGAATATGAACTGTTAGAATTATTTCTGCGTCATCCCGATCGCATTTTTAGTCAAAGCGCCCTACTCGATCATCTTTGGTCTTTTGATGATCCGCCCTCCGAAACCGCCGTGCGAACCCAGATTAAAGGTTTGCGACAAAAACTCAAACAAGCAGGCGTCGGGAGTGACTGCATAGAAACCGTTTATGGGTTAGGATATCGACTCAAATCAGCTTCAACCTCTGATCCTGCGCTGACTATCCCTGAACCGACTGCGGTTGTCAGTCCCTCTCAAGGCATTAATTTAAGCGCCATTTGGAAAAAACACCGGGAAAACTACCTCACCCGAGTTTCCATTCTCGAACAAGCCAGCAAAGCCTTACAAGCAGGTCATCTAGACCCCAATTTACATCAACAAGCCCTCGAACAAGCCCACACCCTCGCAGGTTCTCTGGGAAGCTTTGGGTTTAATCAAGCCTCTCAACACTGTCGCGAAATCGAAAAAATCTTGACAGGAGATCAAATGCAACGCCCGCAAAGGATAACACAACTATCCGGGTTGCTGGTCGCCCTAAACACCGAACTCAGTCTTGCTCCCCCAGTACCGATGAATCCCCCAGTACCGTTGCAGGAGAGTTCTCATGGAATTGAACTGGTCGGTTATCCCACCGCTCGATTATTAATTGTTGATGATGATCTCGCCCTCGCCGAAGGAATTGCAACAGAAGCGATTTCCCGTCAAATACAGGCTAAAATTGCCACCTCCCCCCAACAGGCGCGAACATTCATTCAAAAGGATCCACCGGATCTGGTGTTATTAGATTTGAGTTTTCCGGACTCCACAGAGGCGGGGTTTGAACTGCTGCGAGAACTCAATTCTCATCCTCAGCTTTTACCCGTTGTCGTATTTACCGCAAAAGAAAGCTTTGCAGATCGGGTGAAAGTGGCTCGCTGTGGGGGACGGGGATTTCTACAAAAACCAATTTCACCCTCAGCTGTGATTGATGCAATGATGCGGGTATTGTATCCGGCTTCTCCTCCCCAAGCCAAAATTTTGATGATTGATGATGAACCAGAGATTTTAGATAGTCTGAGAACCCTTTTAGAAGCTTGGGGATTTCATTTGATTTTACTAGATGACCCCCAACAATTTTGGCAAACTTTAGAACAGTCTTTACCGGATCTACTGATTTTAGATTTCACGCTACCCGATCTCAGTGGTGTTGAACTTTGTCAAGTTGTTCGTAATGATCCGCGTTGGCAAGATTTATCGATTATTATTCTATCAGAAGATCGCAATCGTCAAATGGTCGAACAAATCTGGAATGCGGGGGCTGATGATTATATTCAAAAACCCTTTGTTGAACCGGAATTGATTGCACGGGTTCTCAACTGTTTAGAACGAAGTCAACTTCGGCGAAAAATGTCTTTACATTAAGTTCAAGTTGCGATCGCCAAACTTTGGTAGAAAATACATTAAAATAATTAAAGATAGGGCTTTGATCCTAGCTTCAGTACCAGCCAAAGCGCAATGTTTTCTTCCCCTTTAATGTGGCTTACAATATTTAACTTTCAACCCCCTCTGTGGATGGGAGGAATCCTCGCACTAATTTTCATCCTTTTGATAGAATTTTTTGAGGGGACAGAAGAAGTGTTACCGGAAAAAGGGTTAGGGCTAATTGTTGCTATTCTTTTAATGGCCTGTTGGGGAGGACGAAGAACCGCTCTACTGAGTCTTGCGTTTTTTGGGGCTTACATTGTTTATCTCATTTTCATCAGTGAGACTTCAATTAGTTTAATTCAAGCCAGTTTTACCTTAGCTTGTGTTGCAGGAATGGCAATTTTTATCGGAGGTAAAACAGATGAATATATCAAGCAAATTGAAGAATTAAAAGTAACGAAAACTGAACTCGAACAGCAAGTTTCTTTTTGTTTAAAAGCGCTGCAAAAAGCGAATCAAAAGGTACTACAAGATCTGAACGAACGTCAACTCACCCAAGAGCAATTACAAATGGCTCAAGCCCGCCTCCAACACCTGATTATTTCAAGTCCGATTGTGATTTATTCCAGTCCGGCTTCAGGACATGAAGGGGCGACTTTTATCAGTGATAACGTTCAATCAGTTTTAGGCTACAAAAGCCAAGAATTTATTGATACCGGGTTTTGGGCGAAACATATTCACCCCGAAGATGCTCCCCGCATTTTTGCCGAATTACCTCGGGTTTTTGAACAGGGAAAACATAGTTATGAATACCGTTTTCTTCATGGTGATGGTACTTATCACTGGATACAAGATGAACTCTGTTTAGTTAAAGATAAACAGGGTAAACTGTTAGAAATTGTGGGGTACTGGATTGATATTAATGCCCGAAAACAGGTTGAAGCTGCCCTTCGAGAAAGTGAATTTCGCTATAGAACTTTAGCTCAACGTCTACATTCTATTACTTCTAATGCACCGATTTATATTTATGAGTTAGATAGTGATGGTCGCATTTTATTTGCGAATCGCACTGAACAGGAAATGACTCAAGAACAAGTTTTAGGACAACTTTTCGTTGATTTATTTTCCGGTGAAGAAAAAGACATCCTCACCGAAAAAATTGAGCAAGTCTTCAGCACTCAACAGGTCAAAAGTATTGAATATGTCGCGATTAACGACTGGGGAGACCTACGAGTTTACACGGCTCAAATTGCCCCAATTTGGGTGAATAATATTTTTACAACAGTTGTTTTAATTGCCACCGATATTACAGAACGGAAACAAGCCGAACAAACCCTCCAACGACACGCCCTGATTTTTGAGCGGATTTATGATGGGGTAATTATGACCGATTTAACAGGTCGAATTATTGACTGGAACCCAGGTGCAGAAAGAATGTTTGGCTACAATAAGACCGAAGTCATGGGACAAACTTCAGCCTTAGTTCACTATCCTGAAGGAACACCCATTCCAACTCAATCGATGCTAGAACAAATCGATCAACAGGGCTATTGGTTAAGTGAAATGACCTTTATTCGTCAAGACAAAACTCAGGGAATTTGTGATACCATTGTCGTTCCTATTTTTAATCATCAAGGTCAAAGAGTTGCCGTGATTGGCGTTTATCACGATATTAGCGATCGCAAACAAGCCGAAGTCGAACTCCAACAATATCGCGATCACTTAGAACATCTCGTAGAACAACGCACCAGCCAACTAGAAAAAACCAATGCTAAACTTCAACTCGAAATAGAAGCCCGAGCAATTTTAGCCGAAGAATTGTTAGCCTCAGAATCTCGTTTAGCCGGAATTTTAGATAATGCTAATGATGCAATTATTTCAGTCAACGAAGACCAAAGAATTATCCTGTTTAATCAAGGCGCGGAAAAAATCTTTGGTTATCAAGCAGAAGAAGTCTTAAATCAACCCCTCGATATTTTACTTCCGCAACGCTTTGTTTTAATGTATCGTCATCATATTCAAGAATTTGACTGGAAATGTCAAACCACCTATCATCGAGGAGAACGTCAAGAAATTTACGGACGTCGTAAAGATGGTTCGGAATTTCCCACAGAAGCTTCCATCTCTCAATTACAACTCGGAAATACTAAAACATACACGGCCATTTTACGCGATATTAGTGAACGGGTTGCCGCAATGGAAGAACGTCAAAAAGCTGAAACAGCATTGCGAGAAAGTGAACGACGTTATGCTACTCTAGCAGAAGTTTCCCCCGTGGGAATTTTTCGCCGTGATGGTCTAGGAAACTGTTTATATGTCAATGAAAGATGGTGTCAAATTGCAGGACTGTCTCAAGAAGAAGCATTAGGTCAAGGTTGGCTAAAAGCCCTCCATCCTGATGACCGAGAGAGAGTGTCTCAAGCTTGGGAACAAGCCATCCGCGATCACTCTTCGTTTCAGTTAGAATATCGCTTTCAACGGGCGGATGGAACCATTACTTGGGTATTTGGTCAAGCTGTGGCGGAAACCAATATCCACAATAATAGTAAAGGGTTTGTAGGTTCTATTACCGATATCAATGATCGCAAACAAGCCGAAGCCACCTTACAAGAATCTGAACGACGTTGGCGTTCCCTACTGGAAAATGTTCGGTTAGCCGTTGTCGGTTTAAACGATCAAGGGAAAATTGACTATGTGAATTCCTTTTTCCTGGAGTTAACAGGATACACTCAAGCTGAAATTTTAGGACAAGATTGGTTTACAACCTTTTTACCTACTTTCCAAAGATCTCAAGTTCGTGACTATTTTCAAGAAATCCTGGATCAGCAACTTCATTCCTATTATCAAAATACTATTATTACCAAATCGGGAGAAGAAAAGATTATTGCCTGGAATAACACCCGCTTACAAAGTTTAAAAGGAGAAGCACTCGGTACTATGAGCATCGGAGAAGATATTACCGAACGCTATGCCATTGAACGCATGAAAAATGAGTTTATCTCCGTTGTGAGTCACGAATTAAGAACCCCGCTGACGGCAATTCATGGCGCCCTGAATTTATTATCCACAGGTTTAGTCGCTCCCGAGTCTAACCGAGGACAACAGGTGATTAAAATTGCCGCAGAAAGCACCGAACGTTTAGTGAGACTGGTGAATGATATTTTAGAACTGGAACGTTTAGAATGTGGTAAAATTCGTCTGGTTAAACATCGAGTCAATGCAGCTGAACTTTTACGCTTGGCTCAAGATCAGATGCAGGTCATGGCAAATCGCACTGGGATTCGCATAGAAATTTTACCCCAAGATATTGAGTTTGAAGCAGATGGCGATCGCATGATTCAAGTCTTGACAAATTTAATGAGTAATGCGATAAAATTCTCGGCGAGTGGATCGATGATTCAGTTGAGTGTTAAAACTGAATTTAGACCTTTGGTTAGTGAAATTCCAACAGCCAGTGTTTTATTTTCCGTCAAGGATCAAGGTCGAGGAATTCCGCCGGAAAAAATGGAAAGTATTTTTGAGCGGTTTCACCAAGTTGATGCGTCAGATTCTCGTCAGAAAGGAGGAACAGGTTTAGGACTGGCAATTTGTCGCAGCATTGTCGAACAACATGGCGGTAAAATTTGGGTAGAAAGTGTTATTGATCAAGGAAGTTGCTTTTATTTCAGTATTCCTGTAACAATGGAGGAGAAGGATGATGAATCAGAGTAAACGAGTCCTGGTGATTGATGATGAAGATGGTGTGCGTGATATTATTCAAATTACTTTAGAAGCCGTCGCCGGATGGGATGTGATCACCGCTTCTTCCGGACAAGAGGGGTTAGAAAAAGCGATCGCTCAACAACCAGATGCGATACTACTAGACGTGATGATGCCCAATTTAGATGGGCCAGCAACCTTTAAACAGTTACAAGCCATAGATCAAACCCAGCATATCCCCACGATTTTATTAACAGCCAAAGCCAAAAGCAGCGAACAACAGGAATATTTAAGTTTAGGGGTGAGTGGAGTGATTATTAAACCCTTCGAGGCGCAGAACTTAGTTAAGCAAATTAAAATATTTGTGGGGTGGACTGATTAGCCCTAGAACTTTTTGTTAAGAAAAAATTAAAAATTTTAAGATTGATTTCTCACAAAATCCTCACATTGATTCGCTACTCTGGGAGAGTACCGCAAAAAATCGAGAGTTGAGGCGATTATTATGACTATGAGTTTAAGGACTGGGAGACCTAATTACTCTGGAAATCGTCCACTCGATTTGAGCAATATTGATCAACCGACAACCGCTTTGAATCCCTTTGCTCTCTTAACGAATTATCGACCCGTTTTGTTCCAGTCTCAATCCCTCGAGTATCAGTCTTATATTGATATCGCCATTGAGGTTCTCCAGGTGCAAAACCAAGCTAAAGTTAATATTTTGAAAAACTTTTTACTGAGTTTACCCAGTCCCACTGATATTGAGAGAGTGTTAGGGAAAGCCGTTTATCAATTAGCTCAAATTGATCCTCGAACTTATCACTGGATTTTACAACATCCTGATTATCTCATGCCTGAACTCGATTTAAAACTGTTAGCCCCGCAATTGGCTTTCTCTAAACTTCAAAATAGTGAATTGATTCTTGAACAAGATTTTCAGCTGACCTCTCCAGATCAATTAATGTTGAGTCCAGCCGCAAAAACCCTATTACTCTCTGAAAGTTCAGTGGAAGAATACCTGCTTTTTACAGAGATTTTAAAAGCTGATTTTTCTCCTAAAAGCGAGTAATCCTTAGAAAATTTAATCTCTCCATTTTCTCCCTCATAAAAATAGAATTTTAACAAATAGAGCCATGAATAATTGTCCTTGTTGCTCCTCTACTCTCCTCCGTCACGTCCGTCATTCTCAAATTTATTGGTATTGCCCTCATTGTAAGGAAGAAATGCCAAATTTACGAGATTGGATACTCGCTAAAACCTTAGTCAGTCCTGTTAAACAGCATTCTATTCAGGCTCAAAAGGCTTTATCTTTAACGTCTGTAAAAACTCGTGTTTCAGAACCAAAACCCATAGAATCTTGGTTAATTCAAGAGACAGAAAAAACTCCGGTTTGCTGTTGATATCATCCTGTTAATTGAGTGCCACTGTTTCACCTAAACCTGGGGTGAGTTGTCACTAGATTAATCTCCTACCTACCGACTGTGATGCCAGGTCAACAGGTCATACGACATACTAGATCAGCATCTAAATTGATGAATTAGGAGAGAAAATGTACGTTCTGATTGGTGGGGCTGGAATGATGGGGTCAGAGTTAGCTAAAACTTTACTCCAGATGGGGCATATGATTGCAGTTGTAGATACCGATTCCCTCGCTTGTCAATATGCTACAGTGTCCCCGGTTAATGATCAATGTCTTAATCTATCTTAAGGGAGTGGGGAACAGCTATGAATGATGAATTTTATGAGATGATTTAGATCAGCACTCTCCTGACTCTTGAGAGGGCGGGTTGATACCCCTTTTTTTCAACATTCTTGAGGTCAAACCCGCCTTGATAGGGCTTTTAAAAGCGGAATTGAGTTCTCAATGTTCCCACCCAAGCCGTATCATTGTTACTGTTATGATCTGGATCAGTGATTAAATAAAATCCGGGAATGATTCCCACATTATCATTCAGTTGGAAACGATAGAAGGCTTCAATGTGAATTGAAGTATCCCGATCTTCTAAATTGTTAATATTGTGGTTAACCACTTTCGGGGGCATTCCCACCACAACTCCACCTAAATCTCCTTCTCGCAAAGCATCAGGAAATGCTAGTGTAACCGCCCAGTTGAGAATCGTTGCTTCATTGTCGCCATTACTCTTTTGATTGGCCCAACTGGAACCAAACCAACCACCCAATTCAAAATTTTGTAATAATTTCCAATTGACTTGCACCCCTAAATTATCACTGGTGGTGGCATTATCTCCAAAAGGACGATTGGCAATAAAACTCCCTGTTCCGCCACTAACATTGACATCTCCATCGCGGAAATAACGGCGATTATATTCTATACCAATGCCGACACGATCACTGGGTTCAAATAACACCTGGGCTGATGCGCTATGACTACCATTAAATAAGCCTCGTTCTTGATTAGCACTTGCAGAATCGCGATCGCTGGCCAGATAACCAACATTCAACTGCACCTGATCATTTAAGCTATATTTCACGGCGGCCCCAGTTCCTTCAGGCCCTCGGAATGTTGCCGGGTTATACCGTCCAAAGCGAGAGGCTGCCCCGGCCCCCGTACTTTGAAAAGGTGTGACGACATCTTGAATATCGTCTAAGTCTAGACCTTTTGCTCCGATATAGACTTGGGCGCGACCATTGGCTAGGGGAAACCGATAATACAAATCATCCAATTCAAAGCCGTTGGTGGTGCCATCAGTCCCCGTGCGGGTCATCAGGCTATTATTTAAGTCAACATCGCTAAAATTCGGGAGATCCTTAGCTTCTAGACGGGTTCTCAGCAAGTCTTCCCCAGTAAAACTGGTGTCGAAGTTTAAACGCGCCCGATAGCCGAAGGAAGTTTGAGTGGGGTCATCACTTCTATTCGTGTTGGGGCCTCCTGCGACATTATACAAGGAGCGATCGCCAAAGGTATCACCAATTTGGAAGATCACTTCTCCAGTCAGTTTAGTGGTAGTTGAAAATTGGTTGGCTTCCAATTCCGCCGTGCGGCTTTCTAAGGCTAAAACTCGTCCGCGAATACTGGCTAATTCCGCCGCGAATTCTTCTTGTAAACGTTGTAAGAGGGCAAGATCTTCGCGAGTGACTAAATTTGCGGTTGCACTGCCTAAAAGGGTAGTGACTTGATCTAAACAGGCGTTGAGTCCGGCGGCGAATTCAAAACGAGTTAAGGCGCGGTTTCCTCTAAAAGTACCATCCGGATAACCTGCGATACAACCATAGCGCTCTACGAGGGATTGTAGCGCCTGAAATGCCCAGTCAGTTGGTTGTACATCGGAGAGTTGATTAACGGAGGTGACTTGGGAGAGATTTTGGCTTTCAGAGGTATATTCGTTTAGGGGGTCGAGGGTATTTGAGTTTTGAACTTGGGCGAATTGTTCAGGGAGTTGAACTGAATTAGAATTTGCGATTTCTGGGTTTTCCTCGGGGGTTGGAGATTCTTCTGCGATCGCCCCGTTGGCTAGAATTGTCGCGATCGCGAACAGAATGGGGCTGAATACTGCCCAATGCAAAATTTTTCTAGACACGTCTAATTTCCTCACACGAAACAAACTGAGTTTGATGACCTTTTTGGCAGTGAGGAGAAGTGACAATAGATTGATTGAGAAACAGGAATTGAGTGAGGGTTTATGAGGGATTGATTCCCTCTTAAATTCAGGTCAATTTGTCTGTTTGACTCGGGTTCTATTTATCGGTAGATCTTCTCTAGCTATTCTTCCAATGTTTTGGAATCAAACCGGATCTTTCTTGAGGAACTTTTCGACAGAAAAATCGTCTTTAATAATTGTATTGAATTACACTACGTTTTCCGCTTCGGATAATCTAATCAGTTCTAGTGCTACTTGCATCGGTCAACGGAAGTTGGAAACAGTAATGTTTGTCGTACTATAAAAGCTTAATTACAGCCAATCTTTTGCCCTAATCTCATACAAAAAACCCAGCTTCTCAAAGAAACTGGGCTTGATTCAGACTGAAAAACGATTAACCGTCCGTCTTAGAAGCGGAATTGTGTTCTAAAGGTTGTGACAACAATAGTATCGTTTTTGCTTGTATGTTCAGGATCAGTCAAGACATAAACGGCAGGAATTAACGCAATATATTCGCTCAGTTGGAAACGATATAAGGCTTCAATGTGAATTCCGGTTCTATCTTCTTCTAAGCGACTGAGGGTGTGATACACCACCTTCGGCTGCATCCCAACAATAATACCTCCCAGACTCCCTTCTTTGAGAAGATCAGGGAAGGCTAAGGTCACAGCAAAGTTAAGGATGGTTGCATCAAGGTCTCTACTACTGCCTGATTTATCATCGGCCCAAGTCGCACCAAACCAACCGCCCAACTCAAAGAAGGGAGCAATACGCCAGTTCGTTTGGAAACCCAAGTTGTCTGTGCTTGTCGCGGTGTTACCGAAGGGACGGTTCGCCAAGAAACTTCCGGTTCCGCCACTAACATTCACATTTCCTTCTCGGAAATAGCGACGGTTGTAAGCCAAACTGACCACTAAATCATCAGTCGGTTCATACACAAATTGAATAAATCCTGAGTGGCTACCATGAAATAAACCTCGACCTTCTGCGGGGTTGGGCGCATCGCCATCACTCGCTAAGTAACCCAAGTTTACTCTCAAGTTATTGTTGATTGCATACTGAAGGGCTAACCCGGTTCCTTCAGCACCCCGAAACGTATTGGGGTTATATCGACCAAAGCGAGAAGACGCACCCGCCCCGGTACTTTGGAAGGGACTAATGGGGTCTTGAACGTCATCGAGATCGAGGCCTTTCGCCCCGAAATAAACCATCCCTCTACCCTCCATAATTGGAAAACGGTAGTACAGGTCATCCATCCTGATCGTTTCACTTCCCCCATCAGTCCCCAAACGACTCATTAGGGTATTGGTCAAGTCTACTCGGCTTAAGTTGGGAACATCACGGGCTTGTAAACGAGTTCGCAGTCTGTCCTGTCCGCTAAAGCTGGTATCAAAGTTTAAACGCGCCCGATAACCGAAGTAGCTTTGAGTTGGGTCGTCTGAGTCCGGAACGTTTGGCCCTCCAGCGACCGTATAGCGAGCGCGTTCTTCAAAGGTATCTCCGATAAAGAAGATTACTTCCCCGGTCAGTTTTGTTGTTGTGGAGAATTGATTGGCTTCAAGTTCAGCCGTCCGTGCTTCTAGAACGGTGACTCGACCTCGTAGGGCTGCCAGTTCTGCGCCGAATTCTTCCATCAACCGTTGTAGTCTGGCCAGGTCTTCCCGTGTCACCATATCGGCGGTCGATGCACCAATCAGTTCGTTAATGCGTTCTAAACAGGCGTTGATCCCGGCGGCAAATTCAAAACGGGTTAAGGCGCGGTTTCCTCTGAAGGTTCCGTCTGGATATCCTGCAATACAGCCATAACGTTCAACGAGGGACTGTAACGCCTGAAAGGCCCAGTCGGTCGGTTGGACGTCAGATAACTGAGAAATGGACGTGACTTGTTGTTTTCTCCTTGAACTGCGACCCTCACGAAAATATTGGTTGAGTTGGTCGGTGACTTCGGAGTTCATCGAGTTGTCTAGATTGTTTCCTGAGTCGAAGTCAGAAACCTGAACTTGACTTAGATTTCCCTGTCCACCCACGCCTCCACTGTGAGGATTAACAGGAACTTGGGCTAGGGGTTCCGAAGATTCTAATCCGGTTAGTCCCGGGAGTGGTGTTGTTAAGTTGATGTCTGTGGCGATTTCCAGGACTTGTGATTCTGTTTCTGGGGTGACAGAAACTTCAGCGATCGCCGCAGTGGAAGCGATTAAACTAGCACTGAGAATAGCTGGACTTAGCAGCCAAGCCTTGATTGAACGTTCTGACATTACTCTCTCCTCACATAAATCTCAAGTATCTAAGGTTAGGTGGACAAAATACACTCGATATAGTATCCAACGCCTTTCGTCTTATTATCGGTCATTCTACAGCAAATATTTAGAACTCGGATAACAGTTCGCCATAAAGTAGGGTTTTGGGGAGTTTGCCCCCCTGATCCGCTGTTGCTGTTTGAGAAGCACCTGATTTCACATACAGACCTAGCATAACCTCTGTTTTCAACAGCGACTAGCTGAAAATGTTATTATCTTTGAGTTGATTCGTGATTCACCTGAAATTCCCGGCGTTATGGAGATTGCCAGCTTTCTCACTTGGTTTATATTGGTTGTTGTTATTGCGGGGGTTGGGATTGGGACGATGATTTATGCTTACCTGGGTGCAGGTAGCCTTTCGATTCTCTTTGAACAACCTATCCCTTTACCTCCCACCGTCCCCGACTCCGAAGCCGGAACCGAAGCCCAAGTTCAGTTTCAACTGGGCTATAATGCCTATCAACAAAAAAATTATCGTCAAGCGATTGATTATTTTGGCCGAGCGATTCAACAGGTTTCAACTCTTGCAGAAGCTTATCATAATTGCGGTTTAGCCTATGCCAATCTGCGCCAAGATGATCAAAGTGTTGTTAATTTACTGAGTGCCAGTGAGTTGTATGGACAACAGGAACAGGGTGAACAACTGATATTACTTAAACAGCATTTAGAAGCGATTCAAAAACGAAAGTTAGCCCGACAGCAAGACTAACAATGACTGTTCAAAATTTTATTATCTTTTAGCAAATTAAAACAGAACTTTCTATGGGCGCAGCCGTTGATTTACAAAATGTGTGTAAAATTTATAGTAATATTCCGGTTGTTAATGACCTGAGTTTGACGATTGAACCGGGAGAAATCTTTGGGTTACTTGGCCCGAATGGGGCGGGGAAATCAACAACGATTCGGATGCTTACGACTTTAACTCGCCCAACTCAAGGTAAAATTTGGGTCGCGGGTTATGATACAATTCATCAAGGTTTACAGGTTAAAAATAATATTGGTGTTGTCTTACAACAAACGAGTGTTGATCTAGATTTATCTGTTTGGGAAAATATGGAGTTTCATGGACGGCTTCATCATATTCCTCATTCCCAACGTCAACTGAGAATTAATCAATGGTTAGATTATGTTGGACTGACTGAAAAACGAGATGCTTTAGTCAAAACTCTTTCAGGAGGAATGAAGCGTCGTCTTCAAATTGCCAGAGCGTTACTTCATCAACCGAGTATTTTATTTCTCGATGAACCCACCGTTGGACTTGATCCTCAAACTCGTCGTCGCTTGTGGGAAATTATTCTTGATTTGAATCAACAGGGGATGACGATCTTGTTGACGACTCATTACATGGAAGAAGTTGAATATTTGTGCGATCGCATTGGAATTATGGATCGGGGAAAGTTGATTAGTCTAGGAACACTTCAAGAATTACGTCAAAAACATGGCGAAGGATTAGTGGTTAAACAGAAAGGAGAACGCTGGGAATATCAATTTTTCCCGGATTTAAAACAAGCCAATCTTTATCTCGAACAACAACCCGATAAAACAGGAATGATGGTTCGTCCTTCTAATTTAGAAGATATTTTTGTAGAATTAACCGGACATCAGTTCGACTAATTTTGAGAGAAAAATTCTGGATTTTGACAACTGTAAGTCTCCCGTTTCTAAGACGGTTTCTCCTTGAAGCCTCAATTCTTTTTAATGGTTTGTTTATTTGAATGCTGTTGGAGCCAGACTATGTGTTATTATCTAACATCAGCTTTTGCTTGAATGAGTTAAAAAGCGTTTCAAAATTGTTCTTTATTTTTTTAGACGTTATGAGTATATTAGCAAAAGTAGAAGCAATTTTGTATCTCAAAGGTGAACCTGTCTCTTTAATAGATATGACAGAATTGATTCAATGCGATCGCGCAGAAGTCGAAGATGCTTTAATTCAACTGATGTCGGACTATGCTCATCGAGAAAGTGCTTTAGAGGTGGTAGAAACTCGGAAAGGATGTTATGCACTACAACTCCGTCAAGTTTACGGAGAATTGATCGAAACTCTGGTACAACCCGAGTTGGGAGTGGGTGCTTTAAGAACTTTAGCGGCGATCGCTCTCAATGGCGGAATTGCTCAAACCGATCTCGTTGATCTGCGAGGTTCGGGAGCTTACCAACAGGTTCAAGAGTTAGTAGAATTAGGGTTTGTTCAGAAGCGAAAACAAAAAGAAACTCGTTCCTATTGGTTACAAGTGACTAAGAAGTTTCATCAATATTTTCAAGTGGATCAACTTCCCCAACAACTCTCGCTTAATTTTTCTTTGAAGGGTGAAGATGAAGCGGATCAAAATCTCGCCGAAAAACAGATATAATAAAGAGTAAGAAAGCTATTGGTTTTTTATCAAAAAATCAAGTTATCCAGGGTGATTTAACAGACTGTATATCAACAATTACAATTTACAACAGTTGGCTATTTAGCTTAGATAAATTAGCTGATTAGCTGATGTTGATCCCTTTCTGTTCTCACTATGATGTGAATGTCAGAAAAAAATTAGAACTTTAGGAGTTGACGCTTAAACCTCACGTTCTACAAAAACTTACACACACACCATTCTCATTCTTCAAGGATGTGACTATCATGGAAACTTCATTTTTGACAGATGTAACTTTTAATAACACAGTGGCTACTGCTGAACCTTTTAATTCCTTGAGTTCTAATAGTTTCATTGAAAATATTCAGGGAACTTTAAGCAAAATTTTAGACAATCTTTATCAAAGTATCAATAATATTGGGGTGCAAGTTAGTCAGATTTTGAATGAAGGCTTAAACGCTGAGACAGACACTAAAATTGATCAAGTGATTGGTGGAATTGATCCGATGATTGATCAGACTCTTGAGCAAGTGAATCATTTGATTAATAGTCAATTTTCTATTAGCTCGGAAGGTGTTCTTGATCTCTTAACAGGTGAGATGATCGTTCCGAATTTATTCGGTGAGGCGACTGTGATTACGGGGATTGATCAACCCCTGTTAGAGATGTCTCTCAGCGATCCAATGGCGATGAGTCAGCCATTATTAGGGGAAATGGTTGGTGTTCCAAGTGAAATGGCAACCCATAATCCGCTCTTGCAAGACACTGCAAATAATCCCTTAATGGGGACAATTGAACCGCTTGTTCATGGAGTTGTTAATGATTCAAGTTTATCTATCTTTTAGCTGAAAAAACAAAATAAACAAGTCTTTAGAGATGATTTTTGTCATCTCTTTTTTTTTTCGTTATACCTCGTCGGGTTGATTACGCGAGATAGCTTAAATGTCAGTAAATTAGCAAATATCAATATGACTATATAGCGTAGAAAATATTAGCGAATTAGCGGATGTCTGAAACAGTGGGTTCAAACTATGATGTGAATATCAGAAAAAAGGTTATAGAAATTAAGGTTTTCAAGCTTTAACCTCAGTTTCTACCAAAAATAACACACCAATTATATTGACAGGAGAATTGAGACATGAGTAGCTTTGATACTTCCTACTTTACCACAAAATTTCCCGGACACGATGTTTTATTGTCACTGTCTTCTGATCAAGAAGACGACATAACAGGAACAGAAAAAAATGAACTTCTGTTTGGTTTAGAAGGAAACGATACTTTGCGGGGTATGGGTGGAGATGATTTTATTTTCGGTAATCAAGATGATGATTGGCTGTTTGGAGGAAAAGGAAATGATACCATTCATGGGGGGAAAGGTAACGATCAAATTTATGGTGGAAATGGGAATGATTTTCTCTTAGGCGATCGGGATAACGATATTATTTATGGGGAGAATGGAAATGATACCATTCATGGGGGAAAAGGAAATGATACCCTTTATGGTGGTGATGGGGACGATATTATTTATGGCGATCGCGATGATGATATTCTTTACGGCGGTCGCGGAAGTGATACCTTAACAGGTGGTGAAGGAAAAGACTTTTTTGTAATTGGTACAACCACAGGAGATTCTCAACTATCTCGTGCGGATGTAATCACCGATTTTGAAAATGGACAAGATTTGATTGAGTTAGCTGAAAATCAAACCTTTGAGAACCTCAACATTTTTCAAGGAACTGGAGAGAATGCGAATGATACGATTATTCAAGATAAAACAACAGGTCAGTTTTTAGCAATTCTCAAAAATGTTGATGTTAATCAGATTGATCGTTCTGATTTTTCAAACAATTTTCAAGCTCTGACTAATAGTAGCAATGGTAGCGAACAAAATACCAACTCGACTAATATCAGTAATGATAGTTGGAGTCCGGGAGGTACGGTCACTCTTCCACCGATCTGGGATAATACTGCGGTTAATAATAACTTAAACGGAGGTTCGGACTCGACAGGTGATAATTCTACTGACTCTGGTAATACGGGGAGTGATGCTAACAACGGGGGTTCTGATTCTATTGTTGACCCAATAACTGATACCGTTGATAATATTATCGATGATACGGTTGATCAAACTACTGATGGGGTTGATAATACGGTTGACCAAACTACTGATATCGTTGATGGTTCCTTAGATGGAAATCTAGATTCTATTGTTGATCAAACCACTGATGGGGTTGATAATACGGTTGACCAAACTACTGATGGGGTTGATGGTTCCTTAGATGGAAATCTAGATTCTACGGTTGATCAAACTACTGATGGGGTTGACAATACCGTTGACCAAACTACTGACCTGGTTGAGGGTGTCTTAGATGGAAATCTAGATTCTATTGTTGACCAAACTACTGATACCGTTGGTAATATTATCGATGAGACGGTTGACCAAATTACTGATATCGTTGATGGGAATTTAGGAACTGATTTGGGAGAAACGGTTGACCCGATTGTTGATGATATTACTGATGTCATTGATAATATTGTTGACAATACCGTTGACCAAACTACTGACTTGGTTGAGGGTGTCTTAGATGGAAATCTAGATTCTATTGTTGACCAAACTACTGATACAGTTGGTAATATTATCGATGATACAGTTGACCAAATCACTGATATCGTTGATGGGAATTTAGGAACTGATTTGGGAGAAACGGTTGACCCAATTGTTGATGATATTACTGATGTCATTGATAATATTGTTGACAATACCGTTGACCCTCTAACGGGTGAAACAATTACCTCGAGGGACTCCTTGTTAGATGTGATGGTTGGTAATCCGACTAACAGTAATTTTTTACTCAATGGAACGATTAGCAATCCGACTTCTACTGATACCAGTTTGATTGTTGTGGAATCATCGATTATTAGCGGTGATTCGTTAATCACTACGATTGAGAGTGATACAACGTCTAGTAATTTGCTATTAGATGGAACGAGTGATTCAAGAGGTAGCAGCGATCCACTCTTAACTACAACTGTTAACGATCCAAGTTCTAGCGATCCGTTGGTGAGTGGAAGTGTGAGTAATTCTAGCTTCTCATTGTTTTAACTGAGGTATCCACAGTTACAAAGTTTAATAAAATCTAGCAAAACAGATGCTTGGGGATGAAATCGTTTTCATCTCCTTTTTTTGTTTGCAGAACAGTTTTATGTTTTTTAAGTAGCAAACATCTTCGATAAGTTCAGTAATTGCACGGTAGCCATTCGCCGTTTAAATGTTTAATCTAGAAATAGGGTCACAAGCCTTATTCTGGCTTAAGCTGAGAAATGATTCAAAAAATAGAGGAGTATATGTAAATTTTGTTAAAGGAAACTGGCTACGTTATCTAACTGTGTTAGGGAATAAGAATTATGAAAACCCGTGATGATTCAGAATTAGACATCTATCAATTAGTTGAAACTTTACAAAAAAAAGTCTTTCATTTAGAAGCTGAAAAGCAGGAATTCATCAAAAATCACAATCAGGAACTTGAACAGCAAGTTAATGAACGCACTCAAGAGTTGAGAAATTCGCTCAAAAGAGAACAACTTATAAGCCAGATTACAACTCAGATTCGAGCAACTTTAGATTTAGAGAATATTCTGCAAACCACTGTAACAGAAATTAGAGAATTTCTCAATTGTGATCGCATGGTTGTTTTTCAGTTTGATTCAAATTCCCAAGGTAAAATCCTTGCAGAGTCTCTCTCGAGTTTGAATAGTATTCTCAGGATTGGCATTCTTGAGAACTGTTGTTTTCCCGAAAACTTTTCTAACTATTTTGTAGAGGGAAAAATTCGATCTATTTCCAACCTTCATGAAGTGGGTTATCCCAATTGTTATATTAACTTTTTAGAACAATATCAAGTCAAAGCGAGTGTGATTGTTCCAATTTATGTGAATCATCAATTGTGGGGATTGTTAATTGGACATCAATGTGATCAATTTCGTCAATGGCAAAATACAGAGATTAATTTTTTAGAAAATGTAGCTGAACAACTTGCGATCGCCATTCATCAGGCTGAACTTTATCAGCAAAAACAAAAAGCGGAAGAAACCCTTTTTAAACTCAACCAAGAACTAGAAGCGAAAGTCAAACAGCGAACTCAAGAATTACAAGAACGGGAAGCCAGACTACAAAATTTCTTTGATAATGCGCCGGACTTAATTCAAAGTGTTGCCACTGATGGGCAGATATTATTTGTGAACAAAACATGGCGAAATATTCTTGGATATACCGAAGCAGACCTGAAAAGTTTATCTATTTTTCAGGTCATCCATCCCGATCATTATAATGACTGCAAACAAGTCAAAAAGTCTATTGTTAATGGAATGTCATGTGTAAATAAAGAAGTTAAGTTTTTAACAAAAGATGGTCGGCCTATCTGGGTAGAAGGAAATATAAGTGGAATTTTTCAAGAGGGAAAATTGATAGCAACTGAGGGAATTTTTCGCGACATTACTGAACGCAAACAAGCGGATGAAAAACTTTGCAAAACCCTCAAAGAATTATCTGATTTTAAATTAGCTTTGGATGAAGCGGCTTTGGTCGCTATTACAGATGAAAAGGGAGTGATCACTTATGTTAATAATCGGTTTTGTGAAATTTCCCAATATTCTCAAAAGGAATTAATCGGTCAAACCCATAGTATTATTAATTCCGGGTATCATACTCCAGAATTTTTTACCAATCTTTGGAAAACAATTTCTTTAGGTCAAGTCTGGCGAGGAGAAATTAAAAATAGAGCCAAAAATGGTCAATTTTATTGGGTTGATTCTACAATTATTCCTTTTCTGAATGAGCAAGGAAAACCGATTCAATATTTAGCAATTCGTAACAATATTACTCAAAGAAAAAGAATAGAAGAAGCTCTAAAACAAAAATTAGCAGTCATAGAAGCGGCTATTGATGGTATTGCAATTTTAGAAGTAAATACCTATACTTATACTTATATTAATCAAGCTCATCTGCAATTATTTGGTTATCAGCACCCCGAAGAATTACTGGGTAAAAGTTGGAAAATTTTGTATTCCCCAGGTGAAGTGCAAAAATTAAAACAACAAGTTTTTCCGCTTTTAATTCAACGAGGACATTGGCGAGGAGAAGCTACAGCAAAGCGTAAAGATGGTAGCATTTTTACTGAAGAATTATCTTTAACTGCAACAGAAGATGGATATTTAATTTGTATTTGTAAAGATATTAGTGAACAGCAAGCTGTACTTCGTGAACGCAAACAAGCGGAAAAACAACTCCACCAAACCAACAAACGCTTAGAACTCGCAAATCTCAAATTAGAACGAGCAACCCAAGCTAAAGACGAATTTATAGCGAATATGAGCCATGAATTACGGACTCCTCTCAATGCGATTATCGGAATGTCTGAGGGTTTACAAGAGGAGGTATTTGGTTCTATTAATGAAGAACAAACAAAAGCAATTAGTATTATTGAAACCAGTGGTTATCACTTACTAGATTTAATTAATGATATCCTAGATTTATCAAAAATAGAAGCGGGAAAACTTGAACTTGATTTCACCTCAGTTTCCCTACAAGACCTGCTTGAAAATAGTTTGATTTTTGTGCGACAACCCGCTCTCAAAAAACAGATTCAACTGAAAACAGAGATCTCCCCAGAACTGACGGAAGTGATACTGTCTGTTGATGAACGGCGAATGCGTCAGGCTATAATTAACCTGATCAGTAATGCGATAAAATTTACACCAGAAACAGGTCAAGTGACTTTAATTGCAGAGTTTGAAAGCAAAATAAAAACTCAAAAAACAAGTGATTCAAATCAACATCAGGAACAGATTTATTTACTTAAAATTGCTGTTCAAGATACAGGAATTGGAATTGCACCAGAAAATCTCAAAAAACTATTTAAACCGTTTGTTCAGCTTGATAGTCATCTCAACCGTCAGTATACAGGTACAGGTTTAGGACTGGCGTTAGTCCGACAAATTGTTGAATTACATGGAGGTGAAGTCAGTGTTAGCAGCCAACTCTGTCAGGGAAGTTGTTTCACCATTTATCTTCCTTATCGTCCTCAGTGTAAAATCTTGAAATCTCAGAAAATGGCTTCTGTATCTGACGCTGAAACTTTAAACTTAGAATCAAAAACCAAACTGAAAAACACTTCTCCTTTACTCTTATTAGCAGAAGATAATCAAGCCAATATTGATACTATCTCTGATTATCTAACCAGTTATAACTATAAATTAATCATCGCTACAAATGGTCGAGAAGCCGTTGAGATGGCTAAAAAATATCAACCCGACTTAATTTTAATGGACATTCAAATGCCCGAAATGGATGGACTAGAAGCTATTCGTGAAATACGGACTCACTCATCTTTAACTCAAGTTCCAATTATTGCCGTGACTGCATTAGCAATGCCTGAAGATTTAGCAAAATGTCGAGAAGCAGGAGCGGATGAATACATGACCAAACCTTTAAAATTTAAAAAATTGCTCGGTATGATCCAAAACTTGCTAAACTAAAATTAGGAGAAAATTTTGAATCCCGATTCAGCACCTCCTAAATGCTTTTACGGCTCGTTTTTTATGGATCAAGTTGCTTCTATCTTAGTGGTTGATGATAAACCCCGTAATTTTGAGGTGAGCGAAACACTACTCGATAAACAGGGTTTTATTCTTCATTATGCCAAAAGCGGAGTTAAAGCTCTAGAAAGATTAAATGCTGTGCAACCGGATGTTATTTTGCTGGATGTGATGATGCCAGAACTTGATGGGGTAGAAGTGTGTAGACAGATCAAAAGCCATCCTCAATGGCAACATATTCCGATTATTATTGTAACAGCTTTGACCTCTAAACAAGACCTTGTAGCTTGTCTAGAAGCGGGTGCTGATGATTTTTTAAGTAAACCTGTTAATCGAGCAGAATTGCAAGCGAGAATTAATTCTATGCTGCGAATTAAACAGCAATATGATCGCGTACAAAGCTTACTTAAAGAACAGCAATCTATCTTAAAAATGCGCGAAGATATGGTCAATATGATCGTCCATGATTTGCGAAATCCGCTCACATCGATTATCTTTGAAACCCAACTTCTTAAACACCCAAAATTACCGCCAGAAAAGCGAAAAGAAAAAGCCGATAAAATTTTGCTAGCCGGACAAAAACTCAACGCTTTGATTAATAGTATCCTGACGATGGCTAAACTCGAATCAGGTAAATTTGTGTTAGAGAAAACTGAAATTGATTTGGGAAAAATCTGTCGTTCGGCGGTGGAAAATTTTATTCCCATTGCTCACCAAAAAAACATTGATTTATTAACTGAAATTCCTAAAAAAACAGGTATAATTAATGTTGATCCCCCTTTATTTCAACGAATTATCGATAATTTACTCTCTAATGCTTTAAAGTTTTCTCCACCGGGGAGTCAAGTGATCCTCAAAGCTGAATCTTTAGGCAAAAACGGTGCAAAAGTTCAAGTCCTTGACTCGGGGCCAGGAGTCAGCGAGAGTTTACGAACCAGTATCTTTGAAAAATACGAAGTCGGAACCGTGATGAAAAATGTCACTCAAACCGGGTTAGGTTTAGCATTTTGTAAAATGGTTGTAGAAGCTCATGGCGGGACAATTTCTGTCACAGAAAATTATCCCCAAGGAGCAATCTTTACGATTAAAATTGAAGGAATATAATTTTCATGTCCGATGTTTAAATCATTTAAGTGTTTTTAGCTCTTGTTGAGGTTGATAACCATTTTCTAAAGCAAAACGAACCAGTTGAGAACGATTTTTTAGATTGATTTTTCGGAGAATATTTCGCAAATGTGCTTGAACCGTGCGATCGCTAATAAATAAATGTTCACCAATTTCTTTATTCGTATAACCTTGAAGCACCTCAAAAAAGACCCGTTCTTCTGCGGTAGTGAGAATCAACTTTTTCAAGCCAGAGAAAGACTTAGATGTTTGAGAAACAGAGAGAGATTGAGGTTGAGATGAATTGTCTTGAGTCGGCGCTGATTCTGTTCCGGGAACTGTTGTTTTTTGAAGTAAATCTGTAATTTGTCGGTGAATCCGTTCTGTTCGTTCTAACAAGGCTGAAATTTTGAGTGTTAATTCTTCTAAACTACAAGGTTTAACTAAATATTCATCTGCTCCATAGTTATACCCCATTTTAATATCAGAAAAATCAGCTTTTGCCGACAAAAATAGAAAAGGAATTAACTTTCCTGTGGGTGCATTGCGAACCTGACGACAAAACTCAAAACCATCCATTTCTGGCATTAAAATATCAGAAATGATCAAATCAATCGGCTGTTGTCGAAAAAGTTTTAATCCTTCCCCCCCAGAACTAGCTTCCCAAACCCAATAGTTTTCGAGTTCTAAGAGTTCCTTGAGATTGCTTCTAATATCAGGTTCATCTTCTACGATTAATATATTTTTCATGGGGTTAGGCAAAAATAGAAGAGTTTGACCAATTAAAAATCTGATGAGCTGGTCTGGTATGATGATTGGTTTGAGGAAACTAGACCGACTCCAAAAATGCTGAGATTTTATTTTGACTTTTCTAATCAGTTATTAATACAATAGCAGTTTTACCCATCCGGGTTAATGGGTCTTCTAAAAGAAATTAAGTGGGTTCTGGTAGAATTCTATAATCTCAGGTTATGATTTGCGTCGCTAGTAGCTCAGAGTGAGTTTGAAACAACAGCCTGTTAAAGGTTGGGGGCTAGTTCTACTCAACATTTCAACTCGAATCCCCATTTTTTTCAGATTTTTGATCGCCACTTTTGCCCAAGTGGTTTAAACTAGAGATACAGAAGCCAGACATTCGGAAATCACCTCATGGTCTTTTACTCCGACTTTATCAAATCCAATGGTCACGAAACGGCGGAAAACGCTTTGCTGAGTTATTTACAACACCAAAACCCCGACCTTTTGGCGCACATTGCTCAATCAGCGAGTCCAGAAATCAAAGAAATTATCTCAAAAAACGTACAAGGATTAATTGGTGTACTCCCCTCCGATGACTTTGATGTACAAATTACAACCAGTCGGGAGAGTCTCGCAGGTTTGTTAGCCTCCGCGATGATGACTGGGTATTTTCTGCGTCAGATGGAACAACGGATGCAGCTAGATGACAGTTTCGGTGATCTTTCTACAACCTATCCCCCGTCTCCCAATTGGGAAAAACTGGAATAAATCTCAGAAGCAGGATATAGAGACTTCTGTTCTATTCCTGCTCTGAATCGTTAAAACTTGCCAATCTTTCAATCTCCTCCCGATAAAGCAGATTCGGGGAAAGGAACGGTTTTCAGCTTAAGATTTTGCACTTGACCCTCTCGGTTAATTTCCAGTGCGATTTCCTCGCCAATCAGCCGATGATGAACTTCTTCTTGAACTTGAGCGGGAGTACGAACAGGAAGACCACTCACTTTTTGAAGAATATCTCCTTTAACAATTCCTGCCTTAGCCGCCGGAGAATTTTCAACGACTCTCACAATTAATACGCCTTGATCTTGCATCAACTTCACTTCAAGCTGCTCACTCATTTCCGCTTTAATTTTGGGGGTTAATTCCACCATCTGAACACCCAAGAAAGGATGGTCGGCTTTGCCTTTTTCAAATAACTGATTAGCAATTCGCACAGCAGTTTCAATGGGAATGGCAAACCCTAACCCCTGAGCATTGGCTCGAATCGCCGTGTTGACCCCAATCACCTGACCCTGATCATTCAATAACGGGCCACCAGAATTCCCAGGATTAATCGCGGCGTCAGTCTGAATAAACCGCACTCGCTTATTCGGAATACCGACTTGAGAACTAGAACGACCTGTAGCACTAATAATCCCCACTGTCACGGTATTATCTAATCCTAAAGGATTCCCAATCGCGATCGCCCACTGTCCGGGAATAATCCCATCAGAACGACCCATCGGAGCAGTAGGTAAATCCTTGACATCAATTTTAATCGCCGCAACATCGGTTAAATCATCAACCCCTTTCACTTTGCCTTCAAACGTGCGACCATCTTTGAGAGTAACCAGCACCGTACTCGCACCATCAACCACATGAGCATTGGTAATCAGGCGTCCATCGGCTGCCACAATAAAGCCTGAACCCGTTCCCCGTCTAACCCGGTCATCCGACTCTAGAAGTTGATCCCCAAAAAACCGTTTAAACAAAGGATTATTCAAAGCACTTGGCCCATTTCGAGAAACTTGACGAGCCGCATCAATCCTCACCACTGCCGGGCCAACTTTTTCGGCAGCTTCGGCAATAAAATTAGAACTACTCCGTTCAACGACACGCTGTTCTGGAACCGGAGGTGGCGTGTCAATGGGTAACTGACGGACAACAGGAACTGCGGGGGAGTTTTCAGGCAGGTTTTGCGCTTGCAGGTAGCGATGTCCTAACCATCCTGTGCCTCCACCGATGGAGAGTAGAGCCAAGTATACGGTAAGTTGTTTTAAAGACAAGTTCATCTGCACTGTTCCGTTAGTGAAGCGGGACGCATCAGCGCCCTTGGATATTCAGCGCCAGCAATCAATCGGCTGGAGTCTGTACGAAAAATTGGAAATTCAAGCAGTTAGAAGGGTTAACCCCTTTTTTTGAAGCTATCACGATTGATTCGTGAAATCGGTAAGCTGTGTACTGAGAGATCAAGACGAATTTTTGATCAGCCTGGGTTTCCCGTCAGATGTTAAGATTGTTACTGTCCGACTTCACCCCCTCAAAACCTTGTACTGACTGACTTTGCCCCGAAAAACAAAAAGATATCTAAAGATTATCTCCTGTTTCATCCATTATTTATAATTTAATCTAAAAATTTTAACCTAGTCGGGTTACTATCTATCCAGAACAATAAGATTTTCTACATACGCTAATATCAGGAAAGATTTTAGAGCAGGACAACTCGCGCCGTTAGGAGATCTAATATCCTGGAACCCATGACAGCTTGTTGATATGCTGTTCTGGAGTGCCGGGGGTCTATCAACTTCTTTAGAGACGGGAGGATGTCAAAGCCGATGACTTTTCAACACTTCAGTATTTTTGCTTTTTCTCTATTGGGTTTAATTACCCCTTTTTCGAGTCTTGTACTCGTCCCAACGGCTTCTGCGGAGGCTAACTCTTTATTTATTCGAGATGAGACTCAAACGAATGTTTGTCCACCCGCAGCTTTGTCTCGTTTACAACGCCATCGGATTCAACCTGGTGAAACGTTAGAAGGCATTGCCCGTCAGTATAATCTGATTCCGGCGACTTTACTCGGGATGAATCCAATTTTACGACAGAATCAAATTCCGCTTGGACAAGAAATTGTTATTCCTCCCTACAATGGGATTCGGGTTGAAGTTCCGGCAGGTCGCACCCTACAAGAAGTAGCCCAAGCTTACAATGCTAGGGCAGATGTGATTTTTGAAGCCAATGGCTGTCAGCATCAACCCCAAGTGGTGTTTATTCCGGGGGTGAACTGGACTCCAGGTGGCCCCGTTGTGCCAGCCCTCTCGGTTTTATCGGGTTATCCTCTACCTGAAGAAGCTCCTGTACAAATGGGTTATGGTTGGCAACTGCATCCGACGGCGGGTGAGGTTGTTTTTCATAGTGGGATAGATTTGAGCGCCAGGATTGGTACGCCTGTGTTAGCTGTGGGTGAAGGTGTGGTTGCTTTTACGGGTTCGAGAAGCGGTTATGGGAATTTAGTCGTGGTGAATCATCAGTCGGGGAAACAAACCCGTTATGCTCATTTATCTGAGATTACAGTACAAACGGGTCAGACTGTTTCTCTAGGAGAAATACTGGGGAAAGTCGGTATCAGTGGCGAACCGGATAGTGATCAACCTCATTTGCATTTTGAAATTCGCTATAACTCACAATTGGGCTGGGTCGCTGAAGATCCAAGTCCCTATTTTTCGACCGCTATAACTCCCCACCCAGGAACATTTAGTCAAACGGAGAACTGGTGAGGCTCAATTCTATTTTATTTGGGTTTGCAAACTTATGTAAAGTTGTGTCATAATAAAAAAGCCCTCCTCACGGAGAGCTTCTCTGAACTAGCTATTCGGATCGAACACTGGCATTAGCCATGAATGGAAGGAGCCACGAGTGCAACAGAGCCAGATTCCCCAGAGGCTAAGTCTAATGGGAAATTATGAGCATTGCGCTCGTGCATAACTTCCATACCCAGGTTGGCACGGTTAATCACATCAGCCCAGGTATTGATTACACGACCACTAGAGTCAAGAACCGACTGGTTGAAGTTGAAGCCGTTGAGGTTAAACGCCATAGTTGAAACGCCTAACGCGGTAAACCAGATTCCAATTACCGGCCATGCACCTAAGAAGAAGTGCAGTGCGCGAGAGTTATTAAACGAAGCATATTGGAAAATTAAACGGCCAAAGTAACCGTGAGCGGCTACGATGTTATAGGTTTCTTCTTCTTGACCGAATTTGTAACCGTAGTTTTGAGATTCGGTTTCACTGGTTTCACGAACCAAAGAAGAAGTCACTAAGCTGCCGTGCATCGCACTAAACAAAGCACCTCCGAACACACCTGCAACACCTAACATATGGAAGGGGTGCATGAGGATATTATGTTCAGCTTGGAACACGATCATAAAGTTGAAGGTTCCCGCGATACCGAGAGGCATACCATCAGAGAAACTTCCTTGTCCGATGGGATAGATCAAGAAAACTGCGGTCGCAGCAGACAAAGGTGCTGAGTAAGCCACGCAGATCCAAGGACGCATTCCCAGACGGTAGGATAACTCCCACTGACGGCCCATGTAGCAGCAGATCCCGATAAAGAAGTGGAAAATGACTAACTGGTAAGGGCCACCGTTGTACAACCACTCATCTAAGGAAGCTGCTTCCCAGATGGGGTAGAAGTGCAAACCAATCGCGTTAGAAGAGGGAACAACTGCACCGGAGATGATATTGTTACCGTACAGTAAAGAACCCGCAACAGGTTCACGAATTCCGTCAATATCAACCGGAGGTGCTGCAATAAATGCGATGATGAAACAAATGGTCGCAGTTAGCAAGGTCGGGATCATCAGAACACCAAACCAACCGATATAGATGCGGTTGTCGGTGGAAGTGATCCAGTTGCAAAACCGTTCCCACAGGTTGGCGTCTTCGCGCTGTTGTAGTGTTGTGGTCATGCTTAAATAATGGCTAAATTCTGTTTTCAAGGTACATTCGGTAGTAGTTATAACTACCTTGAACCCGATTGTATCAGGTCAGCATAGAGATGATAGCTTTGTAAAGCATATTTTATAAAACTTTGTTTTCTTTAACATAAACACAGCTTATATAGGGGATAGGGAGTTAGGGGTTAGGAGTTGGGGGTTAGGGATTAGGATAACCGATAACTGGTCACTCTCTTACAAACTTTTCGGGTTGAATCTCCAAATATTGCTGCAATTGTTCGATGATAAAATTTTTAGTATATAGATCAGCTTGTAGTTTAAATCTGTCAAAGTTTCATCGAAGTCTAAATTAATGCCTAATCCTAGCCAAAAGAAAAAAACGATATTATTTCTAGCTGCAAACCCCAAACAGACAAACCATTTGCGGCTAGATCAAGAAGTAAAAGAGATTCAAAAAGGATTAGAAAGAGCGAAAAAACGCAGCCAATTTCATCTAGAATCTCGTTTTGCTGTTACCGCCAGAGAAATGCAACGGGCGGTATTAGAATTGCAACCCCAATTTGTCCATTTTTCGGGGCATGGTGCGGGAGAAAATGGTTTGGTTTTAGAAGATGAAACCGGACAAGTTAAGTTGGTTAGCGCTAAGGGATTGGCGGATTTATTTCAGTTGTTTAAAACTGATATTGAATGCGTTGTTCTCAATGCTTGTTATTCAGAAATTCAAGCTAAAGCTATCGCCTATCATATTCCCTATGTGATCGGAATGAAGCAGCAAGTCGGAGATCAAGCCGCCCAGGAATTTGCTATCGGATTTTATGATGCGTTAGGGAATGGTAGAGATATCGAATTTGCCTATAAATATGGTTGTACAAGTATCAGCATGGCGGGAATTCCTGAAGAACTGACTCCAGTGATGAGAAGAAAATCTGATGAATCAAAGGGTGAGGAAATTGAGGAAATTGAAGATAATATTGAACCCGAAAATATAGTAGTAGAAAATCCGCGATCGCCAGAAAATTCAACTCTGTTAGCGAATGAATTAGAGAACCCCGAAGGTTCGGTAAGTCTGGATTCTCCCTTTTATATCGAACGTCCGCCCATAGAATCAGACTGCTATGAAACTATCTTAAAACCGGGAGCATTAATTAGAATAAAAGCACCCCGACAGATGGGAAAAACCTCTCTAATGCAGCGTATTCTCGCCCACAGCAAACAAAACGAATACCATACCGCCTATCTGAATTTTCAGTCCACCGATAGCGAGTTTGTCACCGATATTGAACAGTTTTTGCGCTGGTTTTGTGGAACTGTTACCGAAGAATTAGAACTTGAAGATCGCCTAGAAAACTTGTGGAAAGGTAGCCTCGGAAGTAAAAATAAATGTAATAACTATTTTCGTCGTTATCTTCTCAAAGTCATCAATCAACCTTTAACCTTATGTTTGGATGAAGTCGATCAGGTGTTTAAACACTTAGAAATTGCTCAAGAATTCTTTAGTTTGCTGCGGGTTTGGCATGAAAAAGGGAAAAACGAACCGGACTGGAAAAAACTGCGTGTAGTGATTGCCCATTCCCAAGAAGTTTATATTCCCCTGAATATCAATCAATCCCCTTTTAACGTTGGTTTACCGATAGATTTACCCAAATTAACCTATGAACAAATTAGCGAGTTAGTCAAAAGACATGGGTTAAACTGGTCGGAAAATGAGGTAAACTCGTTAATGAAAATGGTAGACGGACACCCGTATTTGGTCAGAAAAGCACTCTATGAAATGACGCGACATCAGTTAACTTTTGCCGAATTTATCGAAACAGCACCCACCCAAAGCGGCATTTATAATGATCATTTACGGCGACATTTGTTAAATTTACAAGATAATGAAAAATTAGCAGAAGCCATGAAAGAAGTTGTCTCAAAAAATGAACCCGTTCGACTGGAAGAAAGTCAAGCCTTTCAACTGCGAAGTATGGGTTTAATTAAACGGGTAGGAAACGATGTGGTTCCCCTTTGTAATCTTTATCGTCTCTATTTTAGCGATCGCTTTGGGGAGGAGTAAAGAAGTCAGAAGTTTGAAGTCAGAAGTCAGAAGTTTTATTAAGGGTATTAATCCATTGAATATGGTAAAATGTTTGAGCAAGCGTTTTGAACCGTAAAAGGCGATCGCATGGGGAAAAATGAGTCATTCATCTCAGTCGAATTTTAGCTATCAAGTCGGAGGAAGTCTACCCCCAGACTCTCCAACCTATGTAAAAAGACAAGCCGATGAAATCTTTTATCATAAACTAAAAGCCGGAGATTTTTGCTATGTTTTTAACTGTCGTCAGATGGGGAAATCTAGCTTAAGAGTGCGGACAATGCAGCGACTTAAAAGCGAAGAAATTGCTTGTGTGGCGATTGATATTACCGGGATAGGAACGTTTGATATTACGCCGGAACAGTGGTATTTGAGCGTGATTGATGCAATAATTGATAGTTTAGATCTCTACGAAATCTTTGATTTAGAGGAATGGTGGGAAAGTCTCAACTCTCTGTCTATTATTCGCAGATTTAGTAAATTTTTTAGCGATAAACTCTTACAACTGGTTCCTCAAAATATAGTTATTTTTATTGACGAAATTGATAGTATTCTCAGCTTACCCTTTAATATAGATGACTTTTTTGCCGTTATTCGAGACTGCTACAACAAACGCGCCGACGAACCGATTTATAAACGTTTAACGTTTGCGTTACTCGGCGTAACAACTCCATCAGATTTAATTCAAGACCAACAACGAACCCCTTTTAATATTGGTCAGGCTATCGAACTCAACGGCTTTCAAATTAACGAAGCAGAACCGCTCAAAAATGGGTTTATTTCTTTAACAGAAAATCCCCAAGCCGTGTTAGAAGCGGTGTTGTATTGGACAAACGGACAACCCTTTTTAACCCAGAAAGTTTGTAAATTGATTCGGGAAAATTCCGGCAAAATCACACCGGGAAATGAGGCGGACTGGGTGGCGGAATTAGTCCAAAATAAAGTCATTAACCAATGGGAATATCAAGACAATCCTGAACATTTAAGGACGCTACGCGATCGCCTGTTAAAAGCGGAAGAAAAACGCACCGGACGTTTATTAGGACTCTATCAACAAATCCTACAAAACAAAGAAATTCCCGCCGATAATAGCCCCGAACAAATGATTTTGAGACTGACGGGGTTGGTGGTGCAAACCGGGGGGAAACTGCGGGTTTATAACTCGGTTTATCGGGAGGTTTTTAACTTAAATTGGGTCGAAGAACAACTGGCAAAATTACGACCCTACGCCGAAGCTTTTAACGCTTGGGAAAAATCCGGTCGAACCGATGAGTCACGGTTGTTGAAAGGGGAAGCGTTAACCGAGGCGAAAACCTGGGCTACCGGAAAAAGTTTGAGCGACCAAGATTATCAGTATTTGGCGGCCAGCGAACAACTTGATAAACGAGAAATTCAGGCGACATTAGCCGCAGAAAAACAAGCCAATGAGATTTTAAAACAAGCTAATGATGTTTTAACCAAAGCCAAAAAACGCGCTACTATTATTTCGGTTTTGATTTCGATAGGAATATTGGGTTTATCTTCGGCGATAGCAGTTTCATCTATTAAAAAAGCGGATGACAATTTCAAATTAGCACAAATTCACTTCACCAGTGCCAGAGCAAAGGAATTACTCCTATCTGGTCAAGGACTGCAATCAATAATAACAGCACTAAAAGCAAGCCAAGACTTGAAAAAATTACCGACTTCTCTCTGGTCAGAAGTGAATACAGAGGAGGCGGTGATGAATGTCCTTCACAAAGTTCTTGATCGACCTCAAGAACAGAATAGTATTAACGGGCATGAGAATACTGTCAGCGCTGTGGCATTTAGTCCGAAGGGGGATATGATTGCCTCTGCGAGTGGGGACAACACGGTGAAACTGTGGAAGCCCGATGGCACTTTGGTGAAGACATTGCAGGGGCATGAGAATACGGTCTACGGTGTGGCATTCAGCCCGAATGGGGATATGATTGCCTCTGCGAGTGATGACAACACCGTGAAACTGTGGAAGCCCGATGGAACTGAAGTCGCGACTTTGCAGGGGCATGAGAATGGTGTCAGGGGTGTGGCATTCAGCCCGAAAGGGGATATGATTGCCTCTGCGAGTTGGGACAAGACCGTGAAACTGTGGAAGCCGGATGGAACTGAAGTCGCGACTTTGCAGGGGCATGAGAATGTTGTCTACGGTGTGGCATTTAGCCCGAATGGGGATATGATTGCCTCTGCGAGTAGTGACAATACCGTGAAACTGTGGAAGCCCGAGGGCATCTTGGTGAAGACTTTGCAGGGGCATGAGAGTTATGTCTACGATGTGGCATTCAGCGCGAAAGGGGATATGATTGCCTCTGCGAGTGGGGACACGGTGAAATTGTGGAAGCCCGATGGCACTTTAGTTCAGACGCTCAAAGGGCATGAGAGTCGAGTCAGTGCTGTGGCATTCAGCCCGAATGGGGATATGATTGCCTCTGCGAGTCGGGACAATACGGTGAAACTGTGGAAGCCCGAGGGCATCTTGGTGAAGACTTTGCAGGGGCATGAGGATACTGTCAGCGATGTGGCATTCAGCCCGAATGGGGAATTGATTGCCTCTGGGAGTGTTGACAAGACCGTGAAACTGTGGAAACCGGATAGCTCTATAGTTAAGACCTTAGAGGGGCATGAGAATGTTGTCTACGGTGTGGCATTTAGCAGAGACGGGGATATGATTGCCTCTGCGAGTGATGACAATACGGTGAAACTGTGGAAGCCCGATGGCACTTTAGTGACTACTTTGCAGGGGCATGAGAGTTCTGTCTACGGTGTGGCATTCAGCCCGAATGGGGATCTGATTGCCTCTGCAAGTTGGGACAAGACCGTGAAATTGTGGAAGCCCGATGGCACTTATGTGAAGACATTGGAGGGGCATGAGGATTATGTCATTGATGTGGCATTCAGTCCGAAAGGGAATTTGATCGCATCCGCGAGTTGGGACAAGACAGTGAAATTGTGGTCTTCCAATGGCACTTTCCTTAAGACTTTGGAGGGGCATGAAGATAGGGTCAATGGTGTGGCATTCAGCCCGACCGGAGATTTGATAGCATCCGCCAGTGATGACAGAACGGTGAAACTATGGAAACCCGATGGCACTTTTGTTAAGACTTTGGAGGGGCATGAAGATAGGGTCATCGGTGTGGCATTCAGCCCGAATGGGGATTTGATTGCCTCTGCGAGTGTTGACAGAACGGTGAAATTGTGGTCTTCCGATGGCACTTTTGTTAAGACTTTGAAAGGACATGAGAATGGTATTTACGATGTGGCATTCAGTCCGAAAGGGGATTTGATCGCATCCGCCAGTGATGACAGAACGGTGAAATTGTGGTCTTCTAATGGCACTTTCCTTAAGACTTTGCAGGGACATGAGAGTTATGTCAGCGCTGTGGCATTCAGCCCGACCGGGGATCTGATTGCTTCTGCGAGTTTAGACAAGACGGTGAAACTGTGGACGGTTGATCTGGGTGACCTGATCGCAGAAGGTTGTACAGTAGTGAGTGACTACCTGAAAAATAACCCCAATGTCACCGATGAAGAACGGCGTCTTTGTGGGGTAGAAGCTTCGGCAACGGCTTGGTTTTTGCAGGGCGAACAGTCAGCAGCAGACGATGATATTAAAGATGTGGTTTATCGGTTTAAACAGGCTGTTCAACTTGACTCTAATTTCAGTTTAAGTTCTGCAAAAATTTTAGTCGAAAGAGGAGAGTCGTTAGCACGGATTGATAAAGTTAATGAAGCGATTTTAGCGTTTCAAACGGCGTTAGAATTTGACCCCAGTTTAACGTTTAACCCGGAGAATAAAGCCAATGCTATTGCTTCGATTTCAGAAGGAAGTAATTTAGCAAGAAGTGGTAAAATAGATGAGGCATTAGCACAGTTTGAAAAGGCTCAAAAATTAGATGCTGATTTAAAAATAGATGCTTGGTCTTGGTATACACTTTGTTGGAATGGTAGCCTGAATAAGCAAGGGTCGAAGGTGATGTTTGCTTGTGAAAATGCTGTTAAACTCACGCCTAAAGATGAACGTTTTATCAATAGTCGGGGTGTTGCCAGGGCGTTAACGGGTGATTTTGAGGGGGCGATTAAGGATTTTGAAAAGTTCGTTGAATGGACGAATAATGAGGAGAATAAAGCACAGCGAAACGGTTGGATAGAGTCGCTGAAAAAGGGTGTAAATCCGTTTACTGATGAGGTGTTGAAGGGGTTGCGTTGAGGTTAATTCCCTATTTACCAGGGAATAAATTCCCCGGCTAATAACAGAAGTCAGTTCAAACCGACTCAAACACTAATTCTTAGTCCTATGTGCGAGGACTTTACCTATGAGACAGAGATTTTATCTCGGGCTTGGTGGGGGTTAGTGGGAAATGGTGTCATATTAACTAAAAAAAGGGTAAAAATCCGTCTTCCTATTCTAACCTGGGGGCCATTGCAGGGGACGACCGCCCAAAATATGAATATGAAGGTGATAAACGGTTTGACCTCCATCTTCCCCATTATTAATCACGACTCGAAAACCGTTGTCAAGTCGCGCTTCTGCGGCAATTTGTTTAACTTTTAATAATAAATGTCCCATCAGGGCATGGTCTTCTGGCATGGCATCGGCTAACTTAGGAATAGGTTTCTTTGGAATCAGAACAATATGGACAGGTGCTTGGGGGGCAATGTCCTTAAAGGCTAAAACCAACTCATCCTCGTAAACGATATCTGCCGGAATTTCCCGACGGATGATTTTACTAAATACGGTTTCTTGATGGGTCATGTCTGATTTCGTCTTTCTTCAACTCTTGCATCTGATGGACAACAAAAAGCTGTAATTTTTCGCTTCAGTTGCTCTATCAATCATAAAAGATAACGCCCTTATTATCGATCAAAATTATCATGTTAGCTAGAGTTTGGAGTGCATCGGTTGTTGGAATTGATGCCGTGAAAGTCGGAGTCGAAGTTGATCTTTCTGGAGGACTCCCCAAAATCGTTGTTTTAGGCTTACCCGATACTGCGGTTCAAGAATCCCGTGAACGAGTCAAAGCTACGTTAAAAAATGCCGGATATGCCTTTCCCATGCGGAGTATTGTGATTAATCTGACTCCGGCTGATTTACGCAAAGAAGGGCCGAGTTTTGATTTACCCATTAGTCTAGGAATTTTAGCGGCTTCTGAACAAATTAATCCCAATTTATTGGGGGATTTTTTATTCTTAGGAGAAGTTTCTTTAGACGGAAGTTTGCGGGCGGTGGCAGGGGTTTTACCCATAGCTGTTGCCGCTTCAAAGATGGGAATTACGGGATTAGTAGTCCCCGAAGATAACGCCCAAGAAGCGGCTATTGTCGAGGATGTGGCGGTTTATGGATTTAAAACTATTTTTGATGTTGCAGACTTTTTAGAACGTCCTGATGCTTATCAACCTGTCAAATTAGACCGTTCAAAAGTATTATCTCAAACTCAAGAAATCGGCTTAGATTTAAAAGAAGTTAAAGGACAAATTCACGCCCGACGCGCCTTAGAAATTGCCGCAACAGGTGGACATAATCTAATTTTTGTGGGGCCTCCGGGAAGCGGAAAAACCATGCTGGCGCGACGTTTACCGGGTATTTTACCTGCTTTAAGCTTTGACGAAGCCTTAGAAGTTACTCGCATTCATTCGGTAGCAGGACTGTTAAAAAATCGAGGAAGTTTAATTTGCGATCGCCCTTTTCGTAGTCCCCATCATTCTGCGTCGGGACCATCTTTAGTTGGGGGGGGAAGTTTTCCGAAACCCGGTGAAATTTCTTTAGCAACTAATGGGATATTATTTCTCGATGAATTAACCGAATTTAAGCGTAATGTATTAGAGTATTTGCGTCAACCCTTAGAAGATGGATTTGTCACCGTAACTCGTACTCGTCAATCGGTTGTTTTTCCAGCTAAATTTACATTAGTTGCGAGTACCAATCCCTGTCCTTGTGGCTATTATGGCGATCCGATTCAAGCTTGTACTTGTTCCCCTCGACAACGAGAACAATATTGGGCAAGATTATCAGGACCATTAATGGATCGGATTGATTTACAGGTGGCTGTTAACCGTTTAAAACCGGAAGAAATCACTCAACAATCATTAACGGGAGAAGACTCAAAAACCATTCAAGAACGAGTTAAAAAAGGGCGAGATATTGCTCAAATTCGCTTTCAAGATGAACGCGATATCCAGTGTAATGCCCAAATGCAAAGCCGCCAGATTCAAAAATGGTGTCAACTTGACGAAACCAGTCTTCAGCTTTTAGAAGGGGCCATTCGGAAATTAGGACTTTCAGCCCGGGCCAGCGATCGCATTTTAAAAGTAGCCCGCACGATTGCAGATTTGGCGGGATCGGAGGAAATTCAGGCCAATCATTTAGCAGAAGCCATTCAATATCGGACTTTGGATCGAATGCAGTAAATTTTGAGATCAAGAAATACAGATTTACTCGTAAATTTACGGAGATAAGCGACTCAATGAATACATCTAAAGTTTTTCAATTTCAGTAATTTAACGCTTCTCTAATTTTGCTAAAAAAATTAAGATAGTTGTAGGATTCCTCTGTCTATTCCAGTTAATAATCAACTGAGCCAAAATTATGAAAAGTCAAGTGGATACTATTGTCAACGAAATCATTCCTTCGATCACTGACAATTTTTCGGTTGGGCCTCAAAGCCTTCAACCCGGAAAGGTTCAAATTGTAGAAGGCGATCAAAGTTGGATGAGTCAAAGTTCTACTCCTGAGACCGAAATTCCTCAAGGTTTTAGTTTAGTCTTTGAAGATTTACAGGCGATAGGCTTGAAAATTAATGAGCGGATCAAAGAATCCGGCCTTCTCGCGCAAAAATCAACTAGAAAGGGAATAATGAACTCTAGTTCAAGTTTTTATGATCAAAAAGTTGGACAAGTGATTTCCGACATTAAAACTCAAGTGAGTTTAGCTCAATCTCTAGAAGAAAATATTAAATTTCAACATCGTGCTGAAACAATTCTTATTAGTATTGATGGAGTACAAACTTTTCTCGTCCGTCGAGAGCTTGCTGAATGGGTGGTAGAAAATCCCTACTTAGCAGCGAACATAATCAGTGTAGCAGCAACCTGTGAAGAAGTTAGTAGTGCAGGTTTAGAAGGTAAAGCTATTGACACAATTATTAATGTTTTGTTTCAATCTATTAAAAAAATCGGGGCTTATTGTCGAGGAGAAAAAGATCTTGATCCAGACGAATGTTCTCAAATTTTAGAAAATATTTTAGCGAGTTTTAAAACGGGTTTTTTGCGAGGTTTGGCGATAAAAATTATTCATAAACTGATGGATGGTAGTGCTTTTGCTGCATTAGGATTTACCGTAGGAATAGACGTGATTCCGACTTTGATTAAAGTCTTGAAAGATGAAATGACTCTCGAAGAAGCTCTCACAGATGTTGAACCGAGAATGTTAATTTCTGCGGTGATTACAACTATTGTTATCTTATTTAAAACTCTTGGAACAGCCTTACTCAGTGCTTCAGTGATTAATGCTATTTGGGAAGAAATTTCTCCTGAATGGAAAAGTTATTTAGTAAAAACGGAGACTGATATTGGTTCAGCGATTGCTAAAGGAAATGTTGTGATTGCCATTTCTGGAGTTGGTATTATTGAACAAAAAGTTTGGCAAAGTCTCAGCCCAGAACAACGGCAAGCTGTGATTGATCAAATTAAAGGTTCAACTCCCGATCAAGTAAAAATTGCTTACAATATGACCCTAGAAAATGCAACAAAAGCTTTTGATGTTGCTTCGGGTTGGTTAGGGGAAAGAACATCAGATTTCGTCTATGAAGTGGCATGAAATGCAGAAGAAATCAGGAGTTCTGGGGAGAAACTCACCTGTTAGTCCTATGAGGAAAAAGTTTCGGTTGGCAGTCCTCTGAAAAGAGCAACCCGGCGATAGACCTGCAAATCAGTCCGATCTTTTCAGAGGTCAGCTGACTCAAAACCTCACCCCAAGCTGTTTTTGAACCCAGAACCTCAACTGACGTTAATTTTACGCTTTAACAGAGAGACTAAGCTAAAGGCAGCAAAAATAACAATGCTTGATGTTGAGGCAGGTTCTGGAACCGATTTAATGGATGAATGACTTAGCTCAGTTAATCGATAAAAATCTCCAGTCTTTTCTATCAGAACACCCGCAGTTCCATCAGGAAAATTGAAGAAACGGGGATCGGCTCGTCCACCCGCCAAATCCAATAAAGATGTTTGATTGAACATCGAATCGAAAAGATTAACCCGAAAAACCGGAACGTTCTTTTCTGTTAATGATGCAGTTGTGGCAAATACTGTACTTTGGGCGAGATCGCCGAACAGTGAAGAGATCAGATCAAAAGATAATGAACTCACTACAGGGCCACTAACAGCAGTAAAGTTTGCCCCTTCTCGGCCGTATTGGGCGAATGGTTGTATAAAACCGAATTCTGGCTCGGGAGCATTTGTAATTGCCATTGGCCCTGGGAGATCGAGAGCAAGACCGGAGCCGATGTAGAAAGTACCTTCACGGGCTAACCCATCAGAATTACGTCCCCAACCAAAATTCGCAATTTCGTTTGTGTTGTATAAGTCCAATAAAGAGATAAAGTTTATTTCCTCAGCAATAAAGCTGCCGATATCAGCAAAGCCCAGTAAATTGGGTTCATCTAGCGTTGAATCAACGATTTGGAAGCGTTGGACATTCCTCACACCTTTTGCCGCCACCTCAAACGATCCGTCGCCAGGATCGATAATCAGAATTTTCCCCAAGTGAGAGTTATCATCTTGTGGGGCGAATCTCCCATCCAAACCAAAGGGAAGCGCATCTCCAGTCGCAAACAACAAACGACCGTCAGGCAATACTTCTAATGCTCCCCCAACGTGACCCCCGATGATTTGCGTTTCAAAGGCGGCAATCGCTTTCGGGTTCAAAAGCTTCTCCCCGTCAAAATTGTATTCGTACATCACCTGGAAATGTGACGGCATGAGCCGATATACATCAGGTACCGGCCCGTCAGGTGTTTCCCCAGGAAGCGGGTCGGGAAGGGTGTATATAGAATTTTGCCCGACTAATTCGGGTGGGAGCGTAGAGGAGGTATAGACTACAAAAACTTTGTTAGCAGCAGCATTAGAAGCAACATTGAGAATTGATTGTCGGTTATCGAGTGTTAGTCCTGCTGGCGCGTCATCAATTGTAATAACCTCAGAGATGCCATTGCTATCAAAGCGATAAATGGCATTATTTTGATCTAATAAGAATAGCTGATCTCCAACAGGTACTGGCGATCCTAAATTTGGAGTATCCCCAAAGAAACCAGGCCCCAGCACATAAGGCATCGTGCCGACATAATCTATTTTAACGTTCAATTGTGAGTCACGAACCAAGTCCGGAACTAATTCCTGACCGATGGCTGCTGTGCTTGAAACTAAAAAAGTACCCCCAATAGCTAGTGCATTCGGAAGAAATCTTTTGAGCATAGGAAAGCTTAGAATTAATAACAAACATTTCAATTCTGTTAGATTGTTGCTCACCCCCTATTTCTCTGTCAATAATAAATAGTCAACTTCATCGAATCTTCATATATGATTGAACAATTTCTGCTTAGTAATCCCTAGAGTCGCTTATTGATGAGAGACTCAGGCTTTTTAAGAAAGTCTCATTCGGCTCCTAAAAAACTGTTCAATCTTAGAATCGTTCACCCACCCCAAAGTGAATCCGGCTATCCCCTTCATCACTCACCCCGTAGTCAATCCGAATGGGTCCTAAAGGAGACTGAATTCTCACCCCTGCACCAAAGCCTAAACCTTCACCGGGTTTACCCCGAATACCCCCTGGGTTTCCTGAAACGCTACTTTGAGTTCCCAATGAACTGGCTGCATCAATAAAGATAGCACCCCCAATCAAGAAGTTACTCACTGCAAAAACGGGGAAACGATACTCAACAGACCCCAAAACAAAACTCCTCGCCGCAGCTAAATGACCTTCACGCCAACCTCGGACGGTGTTTGCACCCCCTAACGCAAAGGCTTCATAGGGGGGGAATTCTCCGATCACGGTTCCGCCTTGAAAGTTGAACGCAATGGTTTGTGGCCCGCCGGGAACCAATTGTAGGAATTCTACTGGGAGATAGTAACTGAAACTTCCCCGTACCCGGTTAAAGGAAATATCACCTGAACCCACCGGAATAGCTTGCTCGGTTCCAAATCTAAACGCATAACCTGATGTGGGAAATTGAATATTATTACGGCGATCTCTGGCGATTCCCAATTGTACCGTTAACAGATCATCTTCCCCCGACGAGCTTTGACTGAGTAGTTTTCCGGCTTCATCGCGAGGTGTTGTACGAAGATCCGCATCCGCAATTTGAACGTGTTGGTACTGAACACCCAATGAAACCACCCAGTTCGGATCGCTAAAAACATTTTCTGCAAACGGACGAGTAAAGGTAATTCCTCCGCCTGTGCGAACAACACGAGGGCGATCGCCATTCGGAAGTCGAATATCGGGTTTATCATCATCCTCTTGTTCAAAAATAACTGAAATTGCTTGACGTCTAAAAACGTTAGTTGTGTAGGACGTGCGAAAAGGATCTCCATCAATCCAAGGATCTGTAAAGCTCACATCTAACAGTAAAATCCTTTCCCCTGCCTGAACTTCAGTTGCCAAGCGTTGATTTCGACCGTTAATGTTTTGTTCTTGATAACTCACTGTACCAAACAAACCTGTCGCCGAACTTACCCCACCCCCGAGAACGAGAGAACCTGTTCTCCGCTCAACAATATTAACGACCATTGTTGCTTTTCGGGGATCTTCGCTTCCGGGTTCGAGTTGTAGTCGCACATCTTCAAAAATCCCTAAAGCGAAGATACGAGATAAATCCTGTTGAGCGGTTCTTTGGTTAAAAATATCCCCCGGTTCTAACTCAATTTCACGAATGATAATATAATCTTGAGTTTTACCTCGAATGGGGTTCCCATCTGGGTCTGTTAGTTCTCCATCACTGGTTAAAAACCGCACCCGAATATTTTCAATTTCCCCTTCTGCCACAACCAGCGTAATTGTTCCATCAGGGGTGACTTGGGGTGCTTCGATCACTTGAGCCAAAACATAACCATTTTCTTGATACCAGCTATTAATTCTCTGAATGGCTTCTTCAATTTCATTCAGGTTAATAATACGGTTAAACTGACCTGCAAAGCTTTGCTCTACCACTTCTGGCGGTAATACACTATCACCTTCAATGATAACGGCTCCCAAGGGTGGGTTCGGTTCAACATCAAAGGTAATTCTTACACCTAATGGTGTATCTTCTGGAACTGCACGAACATTTCTAAAAAAGCCTAACGCAAAAATTGCGTTAATATCTTGTTGGAGTTGAGAACGAGTTGTTGTTCGTCCGGGTAATGTTGAAATAGCAGTATACACTCTTTCTTCTAAAACCGGATCATCAACTCCCTCCACGACGACTTCTGCCACTAAAACTTGAGCTTCTGATTGGGTTTGTTGAGCCAGTATTGGTATAGGAGGAAGTGGCGCTGGAACGGGAACTTGGGAAGTTTGAGAACGGTTATTTTCGGGTTGTATTCGGGATGGGAATTCTGGGCCTGAAGAAGCTTGAGACAGTTCAACAGGTTGTTGTTCTAGAGGTTCTCCTAATTGAGTGGATTGAGTTTGAGTTAAAGCGGCTTCTGTCCTGATTTCGGGCTGAAATAATCTCTGTTCGGGTTGATTTTCTTCGAGTTTATAAAGGGTGTTTTGAGGTTCAGGTTCTCGATTCAACTTGGATTTTGCAAACACCAAATCTTCTGAAGTTTCAACCCTCAACTCTGGTTTAACTTCTTCTATTTTATTCAGGACGATTTCATCAGAATATTCCTCTAACTTGGATTTTGCAAACACCAAATCTTCTGAAGTTTCAACCCTCAACTCTGGTTTAACTTCTTCTATTTTATTCAAGACGATTTCATCAGAATATTCCTCTAACTTGGATTTTGCAAACACCAAATCTTCTGAAGTTTCAACTCTCAACTCTGGTTTAACTTCTTCTATTTTATTCAGGACGATTTCATCAGAATATTCCTCTAACTTGGATTTTGCAAACACCAAATCTTCTGAAGTTTCAACTCTCAACTCTGGTTTAACTTCTTCTATTTTATTCAGGACGATTTCATCAGAATATTTTGCTTCAGCTTTTAATCGATTCAAAGATGAATCTAGATAGCTTTGATTCCGTTCTAAATTTTCACTCTGTAGATGGTCTAATGAATTGAAAGAAATCGAAGTCGGACTCAAAACAACTAAACTCTTTTCAGTTGCATCAAAAAAATTCAAATCAAATAATTGAGAGTGATTTAAAGAGACCTGAAAAACAGGTTGAGAGATTAACTGAACATCATTGAAAACAAGATTTTTTGATACTTTTTTCTGTAGATAAAACGGAGAGATTGTCGTCTCATTTGTTTGATCTAAAAAAATCTGCAAAGGAATTTGTGGCGCAGAATCAATCGAACTGAAAAGCGGATCCTCACAGGAAAGGACATCTCCATCAGTCTGGCTGAAATCTAAAACTGGAGAAAAATTAGCCAGAATTGTAGACGGCGGTAAAAGCCTGTCTAAATACAGATTATATAATGTGCCTAGCGGTTTTGGAGAACTGGTAAAACAAGCTGGAGATGTTTGACCATTTGCAGAATTGGATAACCCCACAGTTGCAGTAAACCCAAAAACTGCAACAAAAACAGGAGATAAGCGCATGCTGTTCACACTTTTGGACATCCACACACCAGAAAATCACTTATCAGTCATCAGTCATCAATCATTGGCCAAAATCAGGGAGATTAACGAACCTCCACAATTTGACACCTGATATCTGACAAACTGTGAAATTTTACCATTATGTGGGCGCCCAAAAATTGGGAATTCTCAAACTGTTGCCTCAAACACCCACTATTCAAGGGGTTCAGGAACTTTGTGTTACCCAAAAATTAACCCGAACTCTCGCTGTTTTCAGGCTTTTTCCCGATCAAGGTTGAACCCCTGCCACCCCTAACGCTTTGAGGATGCTGCCATGCAATCAACTGACTGATCTCCTGCTTTGGCTATTAATATCTGATTTACCCCCAGTTTGGCTGTTCCTCACGAACAGTTTGTTCAGTTAGCTTTGTTCAGTTAGCGATCGCTAACCGAGACTTATAATTAGAATGAACTGTGGCAGGAACTTTAGCTGTGACTCCTCAGCCAACGGGAAGTGAGACAGCAAAGAAGAGCGTTGCTCAATGACAAAAATCAATAATATACTTATCAAGTTTAAACCTTGAATTTAATAAGTATGGAAGATTACCAGGCAGCTTTTGTTGAACGCTATACTGATACTGAAACTCTCAGTCAATCAGAAAGGAAAATCGGAGCTATGCACTTTGGAGGTATAACTATTGAGTGTTTATTAAAAGCAATGATTTTTGCTACCTTACCAAAAGGTGCAACTCAAGAATGGAAGACAGATAGCAATGATCCTGGACATACTATTACTAATCCAGGACATAGCTACACAGAGGCATTAAAACGGCATAATAGACTTAAATCTAGAATTGATAAGTTTCCGCAAGTGCGAAAATGGCTGGATGAGGTCGAAAATCCAATCGGTCAAAATTTTATAGATATGCGATATTCTGGCATTGAGCTTGATGATACAAATTACAAACGCTGGTTACACGCATATCAGAGCCTTATAAGATGGCTACAAAAGCAAACTACTCAACTGTAAGGAGGTTGAAATGCAACAAGAAAACTGGCAAGGATCGCTAAAGCAGCACATTCAGAGCGAATATGTTCAAAAACCACCAGAAGAATGGGTTGATGTAAATATTTCGACATCAGGCTTGCTTAATCTAACTTTAGTCAGCGATCGCTTTGTCGGTTTATCTATTCCCCAACGTAAGGATCAAATCTCAACCTTACTGAAATCTCAAATTCCTCATTTATCTCCTGGGTTTCTCTCCCTATATACATTAAAAGAAGCAGAATCACTTCAAATTTCACCGCCACAGGCTTTTAATCCAGCCTCTGTTAAAACTTGGCAAGATTTAGCTATTCAAGCAGCAAACCCACAAAATCAACCCCAGCTACCCCAGCAGCAACCTAGTTTACCGAGAACGGTAACATTTTATTCTTTTAAAGGAGGAGTCGGTCGAACTACAGCATTAGCTAATGTAGCCTCAATTTTAGCAATGCGAGGTCTTAAAGTTGTAGCTATTGACTTAGATTTAGAAGCACCTGGGTTGAGTACAGTATTCAACCTCGATCCACAACCAAAGTATGGAATTGTTGACTATTTCTACGAGCGTTCTTACTTACCAGAAGGAATAGATCCTGAGATTTCAATTGGAGAAATATTTGGTGAAGCAAGAGTCCCTAATGCTACCGGGAGATTATTTGTTGTTCCGGCTGGATATCTAAATCTTGATTATGTATCTAAAGTTGATGATCTCCACGCCACAACTGTTATTGATGGAGATCAAAGTCTTTGGTCTGTTTTTAAGCGTGAAATTAACGAACAATTGAAACCCGATATTCTCTTAATTGATTCGAGAACAGGAATCAATCAATGGGGAGCCTTATCATTAATTGAAGCTGCTGACGAAGCGATTATATTTCTATTTCCTAATGAGCAGAATAAACAGGGAATAGAATTACTATTGGAATCGCTTCAGAGTTTAAAAGATCTATCAATTAATTTTGTTTTTTCTCCGGTGCCTGATCTGACTAAATTTGGTTTATCCAAAGTAAAAAACATTTGGGATTCATTGCAGAAAAAAATAAAGACAGCAACGAATGAAAATTATGAAGCAGATGAAGAAGACTCAGATTTAGATAACGATCAAACTCGAATAGAAGATCTTTTAGTAGTTCCTTACCTTGTCCCGATTGCTTTATCTGACAGCTATCCCGTGCAAGGAACGCAAGATTATTACACAAAAATTGCTAACTTGATTGATGAAAAAACTGATGAATTGAAACGTAGCACTGTTTTAAATATAGAGCAGCGATGGAAGATTATTGAAAGCCTGCAATTTCCCGAAGTAAATGCTGCCGATCAGAGACAAGATTTGAGCCTACTATTTCAGCGTACTACTGACTTTGACAAATTTTTAGATGATGCAACCTGCCTAATTAGAGGAAGAAAAGGAACGGGTAAAACAGCACTGTATTGGCTTTTTTTAAAACACAAAACTGTTGCTCAAAAATTAGCACATGGACGGTTGGATAATACTATATTTTTGTCAGCGCATGGTAGATTTCAGGAAAGTCGTCCATCCCGTGATGAATTTCAAATCATCCATCAAACTTTACAGCAAGATAGTGGCACATGGGAAGCTTTCTGGAGAGCTTATTTACTGCTTAGATGTTATCACGAAGATTTATTAAAATTTCCTCAAGGTAAGAAAGGTACAAAATTTAGCGAATTGAAAAAAACCATTCATAATTTACCTAGAGAAAGATGGCAGTCTGAATGCACTCAAGCTTTGTTAGAATTATCTACTAACTTTCAACTACGCCTCATAGTCAAAGATGCCATAAGCATTCTTCTTAATGAACAAGCGAGAGATAATTCTCAAAAACTGTGGTTTCTTTACGATGATTTAGACGAAGATTTTTCTGAAGCAGGAGAAGTAAGACAGCAAGCACTAACTGGATTATTTCAATTAGTTCAGTCTTGTGATGCTAGTAGACTAGAATCAATTAGATTCAAAATTTTCTTGAGAGAAGATATTTGGAATCGTTTAAGTTTTGATAACAAAAGTCATTTTACTGGAAGAGATATTATTCTCCAGTGGAATCAGATTGACTTTTTACGTTTAGCACTTCGTCAAGCAATACAATCTAAAGATTTCAAGGATTGGGTTGACCGAGTTTCTCCTGTTGCTGTTGAAAGTATCGATCAAGCTAACGAAGAAGCGATTGATAAAGCATTAGAATTACTTTGGGGAAGTCGTCGCCGAGGTGGAAATAGAGCGAAAAAAGTATCTCGATGGGTTTATGAACGATTAACAGACTCAAGTGGTACTACTTTTCCTCGGAGTTTAAATATACTACTAAAAGCAGCAAAAGAACAAGAACTAACTTACAAAGGACAACCTTCTAGTAAATTTCGTACAGACCGCCTACTGCAAGGAAAATCTCTAGAAGATGGATTGAAAAAAGCATCAGAAAAACGGTGTGAAGAAATAAAAGAAGAATACCCTAATTTGATTAAAATTTTTGATTCTTTTAAAGGAAAATCAGCTCTTTTATCAAAAGAACAATTGCAAGAGATATGGCAGTATTCAGCACGTGACATTGTAGCCAACTTTGAAGAATTTGATTCTCTGTTGAAAGAAATAGGTATTGTTGAATGGCGAGAAAAAGAACAACGCTATAAATTTGCGGATATATATGTGTATGGTTTTGAGATGGAACGTAGAGGCGCATTATAAACGAGATAATGTTCTTAAAAATTTCGATCTGAGTTTGAGTAAAATAGGAGCAATAATCAACTCAGAACGGGCTTTTTCTGTGCTAATTGCCAGAGCGAGAGGAAATTGTATTCTAAAGTTTGGGTGAGGAAAGAACTACACTCAACTTCAGGAATATCTGCAAACAAGTTAACCTGTTCTGATAGGGTTAAGTTAAATGTTTTGACGACTCGCTCTAGAGTAAATTCACTGTAAGACATCGCTCCCTATTGTCTATTTTAACTCGTTTGAGTCTGAGCTAAAACCCGTTCTAGAACTTGTTGATAAGCAGACTCAACATTTCCTAAATCGTGGCGAAATCTATCTTTATCCATTACCCTTAAATTGGGGTCAGTTTCGCCTTTATTCCACAACCGACAGGTGTCGGGGCTAATTTCATCGGCGAGTACCAGTTGATCCTCTAAGGTGTAACCAAATTCGAGTTTAAAGTCTACTAACGTAATCCCACATTGATCAAAAAACTCCGACAAAACTTGATTTATTTTTAGCGATAATCTTTTAATTTCCTCCAACTGTTCGGGGGTGGCTAACTTCAGTAAAAACAAGCGTTCTTGGGTCAATAACGGATCGCCTAATTCATCATTTTTGTAGCAATATTCAACTAACGTCGGTTCTAAAATAGTACCCACAGCAATTCCGGTTTGTTTACACAAACTCCCCGCCGCAATATTCCGAACAATCACCTCTATTGGTACAATTTTAACTCGTTTTACCCTCATTTCATTCGCCGTCGGAGTGTCAATATAATGAGTCGGAACCCCTGATGCTTCTAGCAGTTTAAAGAGATGTGTTGAGATCTTATTGTTAATCTCACCTTTCCCTTGAATTGTCCCTCGTTTTTGAGCATTAAAAGCCGTCGCATCATCTTTAAAATGAGCGAGTAAGATTTCCGAATCATCTGTTGTGTAGACAATCTTGGCTTTGCCTTCGTATAACTTTTGAGGAGCAGACATAGAAATTAATGAATTTTAGAGATGTGTTGACTCTTGAAATTATAGTTTGAGTTTGTCCATTCAGAACAGACAAACCCCAATCTATTTGGCCATTAAAACAACCGAGGAACGGGGATTAACTCGATAACGAAGCGCCTTCACCGCAGGTGCCGATTTAACATCATACAGATCATGAGGTGCTGCTAATCCAGTATCAACAATTCTATGCCAATATTGTCCAGTCAGTAAAGAGGGTAACTCAAAGGTTAAGGGTTCCCAATAAGCACTCAAGATAATATGCAGGTATTCTCCGGTATCAGGATGACGCAAACTAAAGGCTAAATAACGAGAATCATCTCCCCAGTCTGGTTCATCTAAATGAAGTCCATGCCAAGTAATGTAGGGTAAATGTTCGGCTTCAGCTTGCAAAATTGTATTAATGCGGAACATATGTCGTTCTTGAGTAAAACGAATAATTCCTTTCATAAACCGTAGAATATCGGCTTGTTTTCCAATATCACTCCAGTCAAACCAACTCAGTTCATTATCTTGACAATAGGCGTTATTATTTCCGTACTGTGTCCGTCGAACTTCATCTCCCATTAAAATCATCGGCGTGCCTTGAGACACAAACAAAATCGTGATCAAGTTCTTAATTTGTTGGAGACGTAAAGCCTCAATTGCCGGATTATCTGTTAATCCTTCTTCTCCACAATTCCAACTGACATTATAATTACATCCATCTCGATTATCTTCTCCATTGGCTTCATTGTGTTTATCATTATAAGACACTAAATCATTCAGGGTAAATCCATCATGGCAGGTAATAAAGTTAATACTGCAATGGGGTTCACGATCCGTTTTCGGGTAAATATCAGGACTTCCCATAATTCGGGCTGCTAGTTGTTGAACTTTACCCGGATCACTTTTCACAAAACTGCGAATATCATCCCGATATTTTCCGTTCCATTCCGTAAAGCGATCGCCTGCAAAAGAACCCACTTGATACAATCCTCCGGCATCCCAAGCTTCAGCAATCAGTTTCGTTCCCGCTAAAACTGGGTCAGATTTAATAATCCATAAAATTGGGGCATCTTCTATGGGATAACCATTTTTATCCCGTGAGAAAATCGAAGCCAAATCAAACCGAAACCCATCCACGTGCATTTCTGAAACCCAATATCGCAAGCAATCTACAATTAACTGACCCGCAATTTCATAATTGGCTTTTAGCGTATTTCCACAACCACTATAATTACTATAATACTGCCCATCGTATTCCTCTAAAATATAATACAAGGCATTATCTAAACCCCGAAAAGATAACGTCGGGCCGTTGTGGTTTCCTTCTGCGGTATGATTAAAAACAACATCTAGAATCACTTCTAATCCGGCTTTATGAAATGCTTTGACCATATCTTTAAATTCTTCTACTGGCCCAAGCGGATCCCGACGAGAACTATAAGCCCGATGGGGAGCAAAAAAAGCAACGGTACTATATCCCCAATAGTTTCTGAGGGGAAGGACAGCATCCTGTTCATCAAATTGATGAATTGGCATTAATTCAACCGCAGTAATTCCTAAGTCTTTTAGATAAGGAATTTTTTCAACTAACCCAGCATAAGTGCCTCGTTTTTCTGGGGGAAGACCTGAACTTGAGTGACGAGTAAATCCTCCGACATGAAGTTCATAAATAATCGTTTCTGAGTAAGGAATTCTTAGGGGTAAATCTCCTTCCCAGTCATAGGATTTCGGATCAACGACCACACATTTAAACGCTTCTGCACAATTATCACCCGGCTGAGATGCCGCACCTCGACTATAATTTTCATCATTAACAACCGCTTTAGCATAGGGATCAAGTAATAGTTTTTCTCGATCAAAACGATACCCGGCTTCGGGAAAGAATAAGCCATCCGCCCGATACCCATAAATCTGTCCGGGTTTGATTCCAGGAATAAAAACGTGCCAATAATAAAACGTTCGATTCACCTCGGGATCAAGGGGAATAACCACAGAAGGATGATCCGCATCAGCCCGATCAAAAAGAAGTAACTCTAAAGATTCACAGGTTTTTGAAAAAATACAAAAATTAACGCCATTCGGGTAAACCGTTGCACCTAGAGGATAACTCATACCCGTCAAAACATTCATACCCATTGAGTAGACTCCTTGATGATTTTCAACTCGATTTGTCTAGAATTAGCGATAACAATTAAATGAATGATTCCTATTTTTTTTCTGAAACGCCTTGAACCCCTAAAACCTTAGAATTGTTTTTCAGATGCTGACTCAAGCTATCCTGAAAAAAATCCTCGACGATTTGATTACATTCAAAGGCAAGCTGAGTGTGCTGAATTTGAGAGCGACTAAAATAAGCCAAGCGCTGTCCCTCGTGTAGTTTAACGTGATTGAGGTCTAAATTGATCAATTGCCAAAAAATATACTCGTCACAATCAGGCCATTGGTATTTTCTCCAAAAATACACCTCCTCGAGATCAACTTCAATTTCTTCTAACAGTTCTCGATGAATACAATCCTTTGGCGATTCACCTTCCTCCTTAAATCCTCCCAACAAATTCCAAGTATTCGGAAAAGGAATCGAACTTTTTTGATCTCGCAAAACAAGTAAAACTTGATGTTGATCGTTGAGGAGAATAATTACACAACCAATCGGCTTTTTCATGTTAAACTAACAAAGAAATTCACTTTGCCTCTTAACTGAACATTGGTTTAAACTGAATGTCGCGTCCTGACAATCCCTGCCTCAGTCTTGCAATTGCCCGCTTAAGTACACGAGAAGCCAACCATTTCGCCACCTGGGTTGTCCAGTCGCCCTATCCGAGTGGGTATGTTCATCACGACTGCATTCTTCCAGAGACAGTCTCTCAAGCTTGGCAAGCCTGGTTAGAGATGTTTTCTCCCCAAAGTTTAGCGCAGATTTCCCCCCTTTCTTCTGCTCAACCAACAATTTCCCTGACATCACCCCCAGACTCCAGCCAAAAACTGAGTTACAGCAGTCGTCTGATGCAACATTTAGGCATTCATCTGTGGCAGTGGTTGTTTCAAGGGTCAATACAAACCAGTCTCCATCGCAGTCAAGGCATTGCTATCGGACAAGATCAACCCTTACGAGTGCGACTAGATGTGCGAGAACCCGACCTGATTCCTTTACCTTGGGAAATTATGCAACCCCAAGCAGGTCAACCAGCAATTTCTCTGAGTCAGCAACTTTTGTTTAGTCGCACAACCAGTGATGTTAATCCTTTACCACAATATCAACCAACTCAGTTGTTAAATATTTTACTGGTATTAGGACAGTCAGAAGCTGAAAGCAAAGGCAGCCGGACTTCACAACAATTACAATTAGAACAAGAAGCCCAACAACTGAGTCAGATTTTTGCCCATTCTAGTTCCTCCGGTGAAGATCCCTATCCAGATACCCCCGCCCCCTGCCGAGTCACCACCTTAATACAACCCAGTGTTTCCCAACTGATCACCCAACTGGAAACCGGAGAACACAACGTTTTCTTTTATGGGGGTCACTGCATTCCCGCCCCCGATGGAGGATTATTATTTTTGCAACCCGATGTCACCCTCAACGGCACCGAACTGGCCCAAGTTTTAGTGCGTTGCGGTGTGGTTATGGCGGTGTTTAATGCCTGTTGGGGCGCTCATCCGGCGATCGATCTGACTCCATCCCCGGAAAATCTGTTTCAAGCTATCCCCAGCAGTAGTCTTGCTAAAGTCCTGATCCATCACGGAGTCCCGGCAGTCTTGGGAATGCGAGACTCAATCACTGATCAAGAAGCCCTCAGCTTTATTCAAGCCTTCGCTCAAGCCCTTGTCGCCCGCAAAACCATTGATCAAGCGGTGGCGATCGCCAGACAATATTTATTAACCCTCTATAAATTTAATCAACCCGCCTGGACGCTTCCGGTACTGTATATGCACCCGGAATTTAATGGAGAATTAATCCAACCCCAGGAAGAAATTAGAACCGAACTCCCCGTCAATTCTCCCACTTGGTTGGGTTATCTGGCACCGAAAGCCTGGTTACGTCTTCCCAGTCAGCCCGACTCTCCCGGGAGAAACGCTCCCCAAATTTGGCCGATTACTGCCGGAATTGTTCGAGTTGGACGAGGAGAAGATAATGATGTCGTCATTTCTGAACAATGGGTATCGAGTAAACACGCCGAAATCTTTTGTCGTAATGGAAACGATGATCAAAGTCAACCCAGCTTCTTTTTGCGCGATTTTTCCCGATACGGTACCTTAGTCTCCGCACAAACCGGATGGCAGCGAGTTCATCACCAAGAAATTGCCTTACCATCAGGAACTCAGTTAAAATTTGGCAGTTCTCAAGGTCAGGCACTCGAGTTTCTGATTGAACCTGCTTCCCTCTAAACTCGATCAAGCTCCATTGCGGAATCTAAGAAAATGCTATTGTAGCTAGGGAAGTCAGACAACAAAGCCAGTGATTCATGCAGAATTCAAGCTCAATATACAGATGAAGTTATTTTTCATCAAGCTGGAAAACGTGCTGAAGACAACTGATAGTGGGTCGAACAACAGATTAAACTGATCAGGTTGATCAACCCATAGCTCACGACAAAAACACAGCCAACCCGTTTTTTTGGGTAATACCTGTTTGAATATTGACTCGCCTGACTCTTTCTTATATTAAACTGAGTGGGATCAACGAGAGACTGAAATCTAGGCCCGATTTAGACCCTCTCAATCTCATCTATTCGTAAAATCCTAACAACTTTCACCTGAACACCAAGGACAAAAAACCATGAAGAACTTATCCCCGAAAACTCAAGCAGAATTAGACTTATTAGATGCCTTGTTTGAGAGCGATCAGCCCTACGCCTGGAACTCAATAGCGTTGGACTCGGAACTTGCTCTTCAAGAATTAGACGAACAACTCGCCCTCTGTGATTGTTTAACCGATGAAGATGTACACCAAAGATTAGAAACCCTCCTGAATCAAGTTGAAGATTTGTGGTCTGTCACGACCCTACAGAAGTCTTTAGTCTGTAAATTTGCTGATTGTGTTCCTCAAGATCTTCTACAATCAATCGCTCATAAAGCTATCCACCTCAAACAACAAGTCGGTCAAGTCTCTGCTACTTTAGCTGAACAACTGGTACAGTGTACTCAGGATATATTACCCAACTGGCAAGAAGAAGATTTACAAGTGTTAGCCCGTCCTTTTGCCTATGCCATGCGGGGTGCAGAAACCGAAGCTTTAGAGTCTACCTTGAATACCCCAGCCTCACAATGGCAGGATTTATCTGATATTGAACAAGCCCGAATGAGTTTAGCGATCGCCTCCTATGCCCTATCAGAATTAAAATAAAATTCAGAACCGAATTCACTCTTACCGTCTAATGATTCTTGACGCTCCCCGCTCTAAAAATACGGGGATTCTTCATTCATAGACTTGCCATAATTTAGCAGGATTTCTCCAACCCAACTAGAGGGTCAATCTCCTGAAGCTTGAGGTTTGGTACGCCCCACCATACTTAATCCTTTTTGCAAGATGTTTAAAGCTGCGTTTCTATCACGGCAGTCTGTATATCCGCAATGAGGACATATATGAGTGCGAGTAGATAACGACTTTTCTACAACCCTCCCTTGAAAGATGAGGGCTGGCGGGCATCCCGTGTTATTTTCGTCAAATTCCGGCCCCGAAAAAGCCCCCACTGACCAAAAATCAAAGTCCATCCAGAAGCCCCTTGATTTACCGAGAGCCGTGTCAACGCTACTATTATGGAAATAGCTCAAACCAAAAGCTAAAATCACTGTAATGGAGTTAAGCGTGCATCTGGCTCCTTGTTTGAGGAAAATCCAGTTGTACCTTTTTTCAAACCCCCGAAATGGATTGATTCATGCGTCCTCGTCAAGGCTTGATTGAGACTTTTTCCACGTTCGTACAATTTACCGAAGATTCTTTCAACAGTTGGGTGAGCGATCCTAAACTGCGTCGGAGTATGGATCAGTGTTTGAAAACACAACCGCCCCCAACCGGATCTGAAAAATTTTGGGTGCATTATTGGCATAAACAGTGGCAAGCTGCATCTTCAACGGCTCAAGCCCATTTACTCGCTTACTTGCAAGAAGCTTGCTATTGGAGCGCTCACAAAACAGTAAGTTCGGGTTTTGCTGGCAATTTGAGTATTGCTGATCTGTTTCAAATTGCCCTGACTCAAGTTGAACGCATTCTCAATGGTTTTAACCCAGATCGCGGTTCAATCCTCAAAGATTACGCTAGCGTTGCTTTTAAGTCCATTATTCGTGATCTTCTCCGTCAACGCAAAGAAACCGATATCTGTAGCGACTGGGCGCTGTTAAGGAAACTCAGTCACAAGCGCCTGCGAGAGTCTCTGCAAAACGCCGGAATTAATGCCGAAGAACAACTTGAAGATTATATTCTGGCTTGGAATTGTTTTAAAACCCTCTATGTCCCCACTCAAGCGACCGGTACCCGTCAACTGACTAAACCTGATTTAGACACTTGGGAGGCGATCGCTCAGTTGTATAATCAACAAAAATCTACCGGCCTCACGGAAAATAGCCCTTCGGCAACTCCTTCTACCCTAGAACGTTCTTTGACTCAATGCGCGAAGTGGGCGAGACTCTATCTCTATCCAACAGTCGGATCGTTAAATGTTCCGAAAGCAGAAGGAGAAACCCGAGAAATTGTTGAGGATCTCGCCGATCCAAAGGATTTGATGTTAACGGAATTAATCGCCCAAGAAGAAGCCCAAGATCGTCAAACTCAACAAGCCCAACTCAAGCAAGTTCTCAGCGAAGCTCTAAGCCGCCTTAAACCCGATGTATTAGAGATTTTGGTTCTTTACTACCAACAGGGGTTAACCCAAGCTGAAATCGCTCAACAACTCGATACGAAGCAATATACGGTTTCGAGACGTCTGACTAAAGCCAGAGAAACCCTTCTCAAAGCGATCGCCCAGTGGACTCAAAATACTCACGCTGGAGAATTAAGCTCAGAAGCGATCGCCGAAATTAGTACCCTGCTAGAAGAATGGTTACAGAGTTATTCGTGGAATTAACCTTGCTACTATGAAAACTGGAAATTTTCAGAGTTATCTATGGATATTCAAACACCAAACTGGGTGAAACACGCTGTATTCTACCAAATTTTCCCTGATCGCTTTGCCAAAAGTGAAAAATCCCATGATCAATTCCTCATGTCTCCCCAATGGGAAGAGTGGGATGTTCCCCCGACTCCTCAAGCTTACAAAGGCGGTGACTTGTGGGGAGTGATTGAAAAATTAGATTACATCCAAGATCTGGGGATCAATGCGATCTATTTTACGCCGATTTTTCAGTCGGCTTGTAATCATCGTTATCATACTCACGACTATTATCAAGTTGACCCTATTTTAGGGGGAAATTCTGCTCTTAAAGAACTCCTAGATGCCGCTCATCAACGCAATATTAAAATTGTTTTAGATGGCGTTTTTAATCATGCGAGTCGCGGCTTTTTCTTCTTTAGTGATATTTTAGAAAACGGCCCCTATTCTCCCTGGTTACATTGGTTTAAAATTGAAGGCTGGCCGTTATCGGCTTATGATGGTAGCAAGCCTGCGAATTATGTGGGTTGGGCAGGAAACCGTGCCTTACCTGAGTTTAACCATGATAACCCCGAAGTTCGAGAATATATTATGCGAATTGCAGAATATTGGTTAGAATTTGGGATTGATGGTTGGCGTTTAGATGTTCCCTACGAAGTGCAAACGCCAGGGTTTTGGCAAGAATTTCGTCAACGAGTTAAAGCGGTTAACCCCGAAGCTTATATTGTAGGAGAAGTGTGGACAGACTCTCGCCCCTGGTTGGATGGGACGCAATTTGACGGTGTGATGAATTATTTATTTACTGCACCTACTATTGCTTTTACTGGAGGAGATCGAGTGCGAATGGACTTAGTAGAACCTCCTTCTTATTATCCTTATCCAGCTATTTCTGCACCTGAATATGCTGAACAAATTTACAATCTTTTGAATTTGTATCCCTGGGAAATTCAACTCACCCAATTAAACCTACTCGATAGCCATGATACTGCTCGTTTACTCTCGGTGGTTAATGAGGATAAAGCTAGTGTTGAATTAGCGACTTTGTTACTCTTAACTTTTCCCGGTGCGCCCAGTATTTATTATGGAGATGAAGTGGGGTTAGCCGGAGAACTTGATCCGGACAGTCGGCGTGGGTTTCCCTTTCAAAACAAGTGGGATGAAGAAACTCTGAATTACCATAAACGGTTAATTTCCCTTCGTCATCAATATCCCGCGTTACGAATTGGTGGTTATCAAATTTTGTTTGCTGAAGGATTAGTTTATGGGTTTGCTCGAATTTTAGATGATCAAGAAGTTATGGTAGTGGTTAATAGTGGAACTGAAGCTGTTAATATCACCATTGAAGCAGGTTCCCTCAAAACTCGTCCTGAAAAGGTTTTATATGGTTGTGTTGAACTGTCTTGGACAGGAGATCATTTAAGTTTAAATCTTCCTAAACGGGGAGGTTGTATTCTCGGCGTCAGTTAAATTCAAGGGTTTCGTTGAAGTGAGAAAATATCTACGGCGAAGCAGGCGATCGCATTGCTGTTGAATGACATTAACCTCTATCTCCGTAAATAGCTTTCTCGGCTCATCACTTCAACCGATGGAGGGGTGACTGTCAGCCCACTCCCGAAAAGCCTTTGCCCATGGTTGTGGACTGGCAGTTTGATCAAAAGGACGCTGATTTTCTTCTGAGGATTCATTCTGGTTGGCTTGCCATTTTTCCTCTAACAGCGCCCATTCTTCTGTTGAATAATCTAACGATAATTTTGAGTTTGGATATCTCTCAAACGCGCTTCAGGACGTTTAAACCGATCTAATTGTGCTTCAAAAAACTCTCGGTTTGCTTTGAGATGACGAGGGTTTGGATCATCTAAAGGATATAACAAAGCAGTCCTTAAAGCTTGAATTACAGCCGAAGTCACACAATACATTGAACGTTGAAAACTATTCGCCAACTGAATTAACATATCCTCCTCACCCCGACAATGTTTTTGATAATATTCCACCAAATAGGGTGGTAAGAAATGCAACATATCTTGCATTAACAAAGTCGGTGGAATTCCCGCAGTTCCCACCGGAAAAATATCTGCATATAAAATGCCATAATGAAAGTCTTTTTGATCTTGGGGAACTTCTTGGGCTTGGGCATTGTAAGACTTGGTCCCTCGAAAGGGTGCTGTGCGATAAAATACCGCTTCTACATAGGGAAGGGCGGCTTCATACAACCACATAAACCCTTTAGACTTGGGAATAATTTCATAACATTCCCCGTCAATATAAACATGATGATAAATGGGTCTTCCTGCAATGGCAAAAATACCATTAACTAAAAAATTCATCGCCTCGGGAACGCTGGTAATTTTTCCCTCATCATACAAATCACTCATTTCAAAGAAAACCGGCGCCATCACTTCCCAAAATAACCCTAAATTACTGTAATAGGAAAGTTGACGAACTTGTTCTAAAAACATCTCAGGGAACAGCTTATACAAGCCTAACATCACCGGATTCTTTTTAAAGTAAGCTTTGATCGCCCGGTCTGCATTTGCTTTGTATTCATCCGTATCTAGATAGGGGTCAAATTTTCCGCCCATTTCCCGATGCCAAAACATCGCCCGCATACAGGCTTCGGCAAACTCCATATTAATCCGGTCATGCCACAAATGATGGAGTAATTTCGGAATTTTAGAGGTTTCTCCCTTTTCAATAAAGGCCAATAATTCGGGGTGGGCGGTGGCTTCTCCTCGCCAAATTCTTAGGTCTGCATCCTCCCCGGCATAATGATTATGCAAGTCTAAATACTCTTGGGGAAGGAAGTATTTAAAAAAGGGTAAAGGGTCTAAAAATACTCGTTCAGCGATGTATAACAAATCTCGCCAATAGAAATCCATCGGGACGGCATAGGCTTTATAAATCCCGATAATTTGCATTAAATTTTCAGGAGTATCGGGAAGCATTGCCCCGCCTGCTTCTAGACGGTGAATAATATTAGAAAATTCGTGAGTGGAGGGGGGAAGTTTCATGGATGTAGTTTGAAGTTGCATTTCAGTTGCCTGAGTCATTATTGGTTAAAACTTAGGGTTTTAAATGAATTGAAACTTGAGTTTGAGTTTGAGGGTTTAAAGCAATAACCATCGCTTGGGCTGTTGGTTCAGTCCAACGTAATAACCAACTGGGTTGTACACCCAAAAACACAATTAAGGCGGCTAACACTAAAGCGGGTGCTTGTTCTGAAAATTTAACTTTGGGATAATAGGCTAACTCATTATTGAGTTTACCAAAACAGGTGCGGTTCAGCAGAATCACGAAATAAACGGCTGTTAAACCGGAAGCGATAATACAGAGTAAACTTTGGACGGGAAAGATGGGGAAAGTTCCTTGAAACACTAAAAATTCAGCCACAAAACCCACTAAACCTGGAATTCCAGCGCTCGCCATTCCAGACATAATTAACAATGCACTCACCAGGGGTAAACCGCGAATAGGATTCATTAAACCGTTGAGAACTTGTAAGTCACGGGTTCCGACTTTGGCTTCGACAACTCCCACTAAATGAAACAAGATAGCCAGAATTAAACCATGAGCAAACATTTGAGAAATTGCCCCAATTAAACTGATGGAGGTTCCGGCGGCGGCAGCAACCATAATATAGCCCATGTGACCAATTGAACTATAGGCAACCATCCGTTTAATATCTTGTTGAGCAATAGCAGTTAGCGCCCCATACATTACACTAAAGACCCCAATAATGGAGAGTCCGGGTGCGACTAATTGCCAGGTTTCTGGAAACAGTTGTAAACCAAAGCGAATTAACCCATAGGCTCCTAGTTTTGCTAGAATTCCTCCTAATAAAATCGTGACGGGGGATGAAGATTCAACGTAAGCATCGGGCAGCCAAGTATGGAGAGGAACAATGGGAATTTTGATGCCAAACCCAATCCCTAAAACGCTTAATAAAATTAGCTGGGTGGTTTGAGATAAGGTTTGAGTATTAATCGTGTTGTAATCAAAATTATTAGAACCCCCTAACCAGGTTATTCCCAAGAATCCGGCTAAAATTAGGATGCCGGATAAAGCGGTATAAATCAAGAATTTTGTGGCAGCATAGCCGCGTTTTTCGCTTCCCCAAATGGCAATTAAGAGATAGAGGGGAATCAGTTCAAGTTCGTAAAATAGAACAAACAACAACAAATTCTGAGCAAGAAATGCACCTGCAATTCCTGCATTCACCAACAGAATCATTGAATAATAAAGGCGGGGGCGTTCAAGTTCAGGACGAGTGCTAGCAATGGCAATCATGGTTAAAATTGCGTTGAGTCCCATCAAAGGTAGGGATAAACCATCAATTCCTAAACTATAAGATAAACCCAGTTGAGAAATCCAAGCCCGGTATTCTGAAAATTGAAAATTGGGGTTAGTTAAATCAAAGTCTATTGCCAGTTTTACGGTTAAAACTAAAATGGAAAGGGCGAGGATTAAAGCAACAGAACGAACTTGACGACTGATTAAATTGCCGGGTAATAAACCCACAATAATCGCCCCAAGAACCGGAATGATAATGAATAAACTCAGCATGGTTTGAATTCAAAAATGTTTATGTGATCTACAACAGTGTGAGAGGAGGGTCTGTTCATTGAGGGTAAAGGCACTTTAAATGAGGAAACACCCTCTATTTTACAGGGTTTAAACCCTAAATTTAGAACAGGTTAAAAGCAAGAATGCCAAGAATAGCTGTAACTCCCAGCACAATTGTTAGGGCATAAAACTGAGTTTGACCTGTGACATTATACCGTAAACTCTGACCACTAAAGAGAGTGGCAAAACCGACTAAATTAACCACCCCATCCACGAGATAACGGTCTACCCAAGACATCGCTTTGGATACCGAAGCAACAACGGCAATAATGGTTAAACGGTAGAGTTTTGCGGTGTAAAAATCGTAAGCAAAAAAGTCTTGAACTGCTTTGAGTCCAAACGGCACAGGTTTAGGCCTATTTTCATTGAAATAAATCAAACATCCCAAGCCACAACCGACTAAACTTGAGAACAGCAATGCACCTGCAATGATTCGATCAAAGCTGTCAAATGGCGGTAATAAATTTCCCACAGCAAGTAGGTGAGGAACGTGTAAACAAAATCCGGCTAAAATGGTCATGGGTAACACCAAAGCCCAAAGACCTTCGGGAGAGCGAACCGTCATTTGTTTCGGTTTTCCGGCAAAAATTAAGCCAAATTCTCGCGTTAAACTAAACGCTGTTAAACTATTGACGACTAATAACACAAAAACAATTGCAGGTTCAGTCTGCCAAATCTTTTGAATGAGTGTTTGTATTGTCCAAAATCCCCCGAAAGGAGGCATGGCAATTAAAGCAACAGTCCCAACAATAAAACACAATCCTGAAATCGGACGACGGGACCACAAACCTCCATATTGAGTTAAATCTTGGGTGATGTTATTGAGGATAATTCCGCCCGTACTCATCACTAATAATGCCATCGCAACGGAATAGGTGAATAATAACAGTAAAGTTATATCTGCTTGACCCGTTCCCACGGCAACAAATCCAATCCCCATATAAGAACTGACGGAGTAAGAAATCGCCCGTTTAATATCAATTTGAGCGATCGCAATTAAACTCGCACCAACTGCGGTTACTAACCCAACCCAAATCGCCGTTGACATTACCGTTGGGGAAAGGGCTAAAACGGGTTCAAGCTTCACCAAAACCCAAGCGCCAGATGTTACAACTACTGCATTTCTCAAAATTGTACTGGGAACAGGGCCTTCCATTGCTTCATCTAACCATAAATGTAGCGGGAATTGAGCGCATTTTCCCATTGGCCCGGCGAGTAATGCTAACCCTAATAACGTTGCAACTTTGGGGTCAATATTTGCTGTTTGCGCCCATTCTGCGAGTTCTGTAAAGTCCCAAGTTCCGGCCAAAGGATACAATGCGACTACACCCATTAACAGGAATAAATCCCCAACCCGTTTGGTGAGAAACGCATCTCTAGCGCCTGTTACGACTAAGGATTGATTAAACCAAAAACCGACGAGTAAATAGGTTCCTAGTGTCAATATTTCCAGGATAATGTAACTGTAAAATAGAGAGTCACACAACACTAATCCAGATAATCCTGCTTCAAATAAAGCCAGAAGACTGTAAAATCTCGCCCATCCCCAATCCATTTCCATGTAACCAATGGCATAAATTTGGGCGAGTAAATTTAACCCGGTAATGACTAATATTGCCCCAATGGTGACAACAGAAAGATCTAAGGGTATGGAAAAGTCAAGATCAACAACTTGTAAGTAAGGAATAATCAGTTTTTGAGCGGGTTCACCCCAAATGGCATGGAGGGCAAATAAGCCGTGTAAAAAAGCAAGAAAGGTCATCACAATATTCAGATAACCTGCGGGTCTTGGCCCGGTCTTGCGGATGATTCCGGGCGACCAAGGAATTGATAAAAGCACCCCAATGATCGGATAACAAGGTATCCACCAAATCGTTTGTAAGAAAAATTCTGACATCAATGTTTTTTCAACTCCTGTTGCTGTTCATGTTATTGAGTAAATGGGTGACTCCAAACTCGGGTGTTGAGTCAATCAACCTCTATGCTGTCTGCTAGTGAAGCGCTTGGGACTGAATCTCTGTTCGGTTAACCCAGTTGTTTCACAAAAGCTTTATAGACTTTTTTAAAAGATAATATCATTTAATATAGATATTAGTCTATGGTAAGTCTCAAAGTAAACATCAGATTGAGCAATATCTATGATAGATGGGTTAACGAAAACTTATGAGTTGTGGGGAGTCTCCTGTATTGATGTCCCGTGATCCAATTTCGGATGGATATTTCAACCCGGATCGCGTTTCAGCATAAAACTGGCAATAATTATTCCAAAAATCGCTAATAAACCCATGGGATAAAACGCATAGGTATAGCTACCAAACCAATCGCGAATTTGTCCCGCAACTAGGGTTCCTAACAGCGCCCCCACTCCATAAGCTGTAAAGACAATTCCATAATTTTGGGCGTAGTTATCGGGGTTAAAAAATCTCAACGTTGTTGTTGGCGCGATCGCTAACCATCCTCCTAAACAAAACCAAAATAAACAAAATGCAATTAAATAGGTTGCTACTTGTCCTTCGCTTGCATTTACCATTAAAATACAGGCAATTAAAATCAGGACATAAGAGGAAATTGCCACATATCGGGGAGAAAAGCGATCGCTCAACCAACCAAATAAAGGACGACTTATCCCATTAAATAGGGCAAACAGAGAAACACTACTGGCGGCTAATCTGGGATCGATTTGGATCATTTCTTCACCAACGGGGCTAGAAATCCCAATTGCACTGAGTCCAACAAAAGCACCAATAATATAACAAATCCACAGTCCATAAAATGACCGACTTTTGAGCAAATTTTCGGGATAATTTACCGTTACCGGGGTTGTTGTTTTTGAAGATAACTTTTGTCGAGGTTGCCAATCTTTTGGGGGGAGTTTGAGAGTGGTTGCAATGCCGAGAATAATCAGAGTAAAAGCAATTCCTAAAATCAGTAAGGTCGGTTTGATACTGTAAGTATCGATTAAGTTTTTAGCTAGAGGTGCGGTTATTAAAGGAGATAAGCCAAAACCAATAATTGTTAACCCAACTGCCAGTCCTTTTTTATCTGGAAACCACCGTGCTACTACCGCCATTGGCACTCCGTAGGTGATGCCCACTCCGGTTCCTGCAATCATACCATAGGTTAGGGTTAGTACCGTAATATTTGTGGCAAAGCTAGAGAGAATATAGCCTAATCCTACAATAATTCCGCCTATTGCTGTGACGATTCTAGCCCCAATTTTAGGAATATAAAATCCTGTAATTGGCATCAATACAGCATAGAAAACTAGGGCAACAGTATAAGGTAATAGGCTTTCTGTTGCGGTAATATTAAGTTCAGCTTCTAGGGGTTTTCTAAAGATACTCCAAGAGTAAACCGTCCCCAGACAGAGTAAAACGATCATTCCTAAAGGAATTAGCAACCATCTTCCCTGATCGGGGGGTAGTCCAAATAGGGTTAACTCTGTGTCATTGTTTTTGATATTCATCGGTTGCAACTCCTGATGAGAGATCAGATTCTAATTCTGTTTAATCATTTTAATCAAAAAAGCCTGATTCTCGAAAGGATCTTCTAAACTTTTGCAATATTTTCTGGATTTTCGATTGACAAATCCCCAAACTTGACCTATTCTTAAAGAATGGGAATCTGTGCAGACTTATATATATACAATTTCAACTCCGAGCTATTTTAGATATCCTAAGGAATCAAGACTTGTCCGTAGAGTTGTTCTAATAACCCAAGATAACCAGCGATCGCCAACCCACTTAAAGGAGAAGTATCACTCACAACAATCATAGCCATCCCTTGGCCGTTAAATGCTGTATATCCTCCTGCAATTCTTCCACATCATAATGAATATTAATACCCCTCTCTGATAGAATTTTTTGGAATCTAACCTAAGAGATATTCAGCAACTCTGCTGCCTTACCCAAACTAATTTTTTCCTGCTGAAATAGCAATAATATAAACTCGATCATTAACTCTTGTTCAGAGAGACCACTGGCTTTAACAATCTCGTCGGAAATTACTAAGCTCATCATATCACCTCAAAAAACATCAATTATTTTCACTCCCCCCAAACTTTCAGAAAACGGGTTTATCTGTTAAATCTTGGTGAAAGAACATAGGTACTACCAAAAAAGGATTGATGTTGTCTAGTTTAACCTCATCACAGAGTGTTAGAATTCCACTTATTCAGGATTTTTAACTGATCATCAACAATTTTCTCATCGTTTTCAGACCAACAGGCGATCGCATCGGATCATCTTTTTGGAACCTTCTCTGAGATGATAGAGTCTAAGCTGCTACAGATTCTATTCGACGAGGGATTTTTCTTGAATCGTGAAGCGATGAAACTCACAACCAAACAATGTTTAATTGCGGTGGCGATCGCACCTATAATCGCATCTTTTGTACAAATCACACCCCGCGCAAATGCTCAATATCTCGATGTTAACTGTTTTGCTGAAATTGTGGGTAATCAGCAAGGTTCACAGGTGAATATTCGTTCCGGTGCAGGTACGGGATCGCGGGTAATTGACTCTGTAAACGTGGGTAATCGAGTGATTATTCTCAATGATGGCGATCGCTCAGGAGGCCCATCACCTTTGCATCAGGTGGATACACAAGGCCAAAGTTGGTACATGGTCACAAAAACCCGAGAGGGGAAACCGGATGGCTTAGTTTCTGCAAGAGACAGAGGATGGATACGGGAGGACTTTTTACAGTTTAGTTGTCCTCCCTAAGCGATCGGGTAGACCCAGCTAGATATCACAAAATTTCCATCCCCATTGATTAATTTTGGGGTCTTGACTACCCGGATCAATACCCAGATCCTCAAGACATTGAAAGAAATCGAGCTTCCCATCGGGAAATAAGCCAATTGTCATCGCTTCAGCGCTCAGATATCGGCCAAAGCTGACACTGGCTACATCGTTACAATCTTGGGTAATTGACTGGGCAATATTTGTCATTAATTCGGGTGAAGATATCACCTGATAAATTCCTTCCCCACTCAGCACAAAGCTATAATGTTTATTTCTAGCGGATCTCTGCACAGGATAGTTATCCACATCCCTAAATTGACTATATTCTGTCACGATTTTGACATTAAACATCCGCTCCAAACGATTAGCCCCGGCTTGAATCGTCGCACTACATTGAGATGATCGTTGAGCTTGACTTGATGGAGTCAATGACATCAATAGACTCCCCACAACTAAGATAACAGCAAAGTTGCGACCCATCAATGATTCTCCTTTTGATTGTCTAAAATTCTACCTTTTAACGAAATTCTCGACCAAAGGGAAATAAAGCCATAGGTAGGAGTTTAAAATGTTGTTGAGCAAAGGGAATCCCGATAATTGTGACTAACAAAATCAGTCCATGAATTAAATGAGACAGGGCAATTTCCCAGCCAAAAAAGATCACCCAAATCACATTAAAAATCATGGTCAGGGGATTAGAATACCCTTCTAAGACGATATTTTGCTTTCCAAAAGGAGTCATGGTGGCAAAACCGAGTTTAATCGCTTGTATTCCAAAAGGTATCCCAATAATCGTTAAACAGATTGTTATTCCGCCGATAATATATCCTAAACCCGAAAGAAAACCGCCAAAAATCAACCAGATAATATTGCCAATTAAACTCATTTGTTATCTTCCTCTCAAACATTTAAAGCATTTTATACCCATTCTCGCAGGGTTTGATGAACAACGGCTAAATGCCACATATAATCTTCTAAAGGATATTCAGAAGCCGCTTTGATGATATAATGTTTAGCCTGGGCTTCATCTTGTTGGGCTTCAGAGTACAATCCGACATAGAGATGAGCATAAAATTGTCCTTGTTTTCCCAAACCCTTGCCTGTATTAACTACATCTTCAGGTGAGCAATTTCCGGCAAACAGTTCATAAACCTGTCGCATCACTTGACGGGGATCGTTGCGAACAGGTAATAAAGCCTCTTTTGCGGCTTCGGCGCTCAACAGTTGAGCCATGCACAAATATCGCCAAATGGTTTCTTCAACATCTTGGGAATTAACCACTAAATCCAGTTCAAACTGATTGGCTCCCGCTTGAAATTGACCTGCATAATAATAGGATAAGCCCCGTTGCCACAAATAAGGCTGGAGGGTGGGTTCAAATTCCTCGGCTTGATCAAAATCTTGAATTGATTCTGCAATTTGAGCCAATTTAAAATGAACCATCCCTCGCTGAATATAAGCCTTTGGATCGAAGGGTCGAGAAGCAATTTGGCTATCCCAATACACCAATTGATTTTGCAGAAAGTCTTGACGATCCATATGAAAAAAACAGTTAGGGGTTTCTGAATTTTATCATCAGTTTCCTAAACAAATTCCCATACTGCGAGCAGTTTTGACTAAAATTTCATTCGGATCAATTGCCCGATATTGAGAGATTGCTTCAGCAATGGGGACACTATCAACCTCGCGATTATGCCAAATCACCATACGATCATACTTTTCCTCAGCAATTAGATCAACGGCCGCAACTCCAAAAGCCGAACCAATCACCCGATCCGTCATTGTCGGTGTTCCACCCCGTTGAACATGACCCAACACCGTCACGCGGGTTTCTGCGCCACTACAAGCGGCTATTTTATCGGCTAAATATTGACCAATTCCTCGAAGTCGAGACTCTCCATGAAAGTCTGTACTGGTGAGAGCATCTCCGCTTTCAGTTCGTACCGCCTCAGCAACCACAATTAAACAGTAATTTTTCCCGTGTTTTTGACGTTCCCGAATTTGGTCACAAATTTTTTCTAAACTGTAGGGAATTTCCGGGATTAAAATCACATCCGCCCCGCCTGCAATACCCGATCGCAAAGCAATATGTCCGGCATCTCGTCCCATGACTTCGACAATCATCACCCGACTGTGACTGGCTGCGGTAAAGTGTAGTCGATCAATGGCTTCTGTGGCAATGGTGGCTGCGGTGTGATACCCAATGGAGAGTTCGGTACTGCCAACATCATTATCAATGGTTTTAGGAATTCCGACTAAATTCAGATTTCCCTGTTGAGCAAGTTTTCGTAAAATGGCTAAACTCCCATCTCCACCGATACCTATTAACGCATCAAGTTTTAGAAGATGATAGCCTTCTATAATTTCATCGGAACGATCTTGTAAAGTTCCATCTGGCATGGGGAAGGCAAAAGGATTCCCTTTATTTGTCGTTCCCAACATTGTTCCGCCGTGAGTCAGAATTGGCTCGACTTTTTCAATGGTTAGATTAATAGCATCTGGTGGACGACACATCAAGCCATGAGTCGCTTGACGAATTCCCAAGACTTCCCAACTGTAAGTTCCTACTGCGCGATAAACGGCGGCTCGAATGGCTGCATTTAAGCCTGCACAGTCTCCCCCACTGGTTAGGATGCCGATGCGTTTGTGTTCTGGCATGGTTCACATCCTGCATTGATTCAATTTTAAGATTATGTCTTCTTGGTTTAGATACCGCTAAATTTTCTTCTGACTTAATCTTTTGTGTATTCCTACTCAGTGGTTATGATCCGGCTCATCAAGTTTAACAGCAAAGGGCAATGTTGACGAGCGCCGGATCTAAAAGTTTACACTTTGGATCTGCTCTCAAGGTTCTGATTTGAGCAAATTATGCTATACTTTGCCGCTAGACTTGGCTCTATTCAATTACTGTTTTGATCAAAGTCTTTCATTCAGTTGAACGCTTGAAAAGTTGCTTGAAATTTTAATTCCAATGCGTCACCAACTTGCTAACCGTCGAATTCAGATTTCTCTGTTGATTTTATACTTAACTCCGATTGTACTCCTGATCGGGTTTATTGCAGAATTTAGGGTGAATGTTCCCAGTTGGGATGAATGGCCTGTTTCAATGATATTTCAAAAAGCCGCAACAGGTGAACTTAGCTTCTCTGATTTCATTGAACCTTATAATCAGCATCGATATTTGTTTTTAAGATTAATTATTGTTCCCCTCGCTTTTTTAACCGATTGGAATAAAGATTATGAATTAGCTTGTAATTTCATTTTAGCCCTTTTAACTTGGCTGATGACTGTACAAATTTTCCGCAATACTGCTTATTCTAACAGCCGGATTCCCTGGGTAATTGTCAACAGCTTAACGGGTTTTATGATTTTGTCTTTAGTTCAGTATCAAAACTGGCTATGGGGTTTACAAATTGGTGTTTTTTTGGTTAACTTCTGTCTAGTATTATCGATTTTGATTATCGATTCTGGCTATCAATTCAAGCCTAAAAAAAGCTTAGTTTTGGCGGCAATTCCCTGTATTATTTCAAGTTTTACGATGGCTCAGGGGTTAATCTCTTGGTTAGCTATTGTGCCGTTAATCTGGGTTAAAAGTCTAGGTAAACAACAGAAAATAACAGCCCTAATCTACTGGATAGGACTGTTTATCTTAACTTGTTTCTTCTATTTTTTAGATTATCCTGAATCCGATAGTGAAATTAGTAAAATTGCTATTCTTTCAGCCAATCCCGCTTATTTTTTGAAGTTCTTTTTGATTGTTTTGGGTGCGCCCCTCGCCCATGATTCACCTGATATCGCATTCGGAATAGGTTTGTTGAGTGTTGTTTTGTTGTTTGGATTAATTCTTTGGGGTTTCAAATTATATCATTTTCCGTTTATTCAACAAATAGCCCCGGAGTTATCTTTTGCCTTATTTGCTCTATTATTTTCTGGTTTAGTAACTTTAGGGCGGGCTGATGTGGGGATGGAGTCGGGGAGAGGAGTAGATTTTGCAGTTGAGTCTAGGTATATCACGAACTCAATTTTACTCTTTGTTGCTCTGCTTCAGATTTATTATACTTTTCTTTCTAAAACCCAGCACAAAATATCAAGCCGATCTCCTCAAATGATCGGTGTACCCATTTTACTGATGATTTTTTTAGTCGTGAACTCCATAGACTCAATTCAAAAAGCAACCGTCTATCATCAGCGACTAGAAGGTGAAAAGTTTTGTTTAAATTTTATTCAAGTGCTGGATGAAAGACACGCTTGTTGGAATTGGTGGGAAATTATGAGTTTGACTGAACAAATGAGAAGTCATACTCAGTTATTAAATGAGATTAACTTTATTGAAAGCCCGAATATAAAATTTATTGATTCTGACTCCAATATTACAGGAAGTCTGACAACGCCAGAACTCGATCAACCCCTGTTTATACAGCAACCGAATGAACTGTTGTCGTTCTCCGGAAAAGTGCGTCTTTCCCCGTCTTTTATTTCAGAAAATTCGTCGTATTTAGTGGCTTTATCCTATGGAAATCGACCCAAAATCATTGCTATTAGCTCCCCCTATTCTCTCAAGAAACAACCAGCAAATCCTCAAACATTGCCGTGGAATCTTTCCTTGTCTTCAAGTTCACTCCCCATTGGAGAAACCACTCTAAAAGCTTGGCTTTATCACCCTCAAAAACAGCAATTTATTCGTTTAGAAGGAGAAATTTCTGTTAAACATTGGTCTAAAGAGATGGATAAAAATACAACCTTTAATCCCGAACCCACAGAGACATATGGTTTCTTCAATCCCTCTACTTTTCCCGCGTTAGCAACAGCAAACCAACGAGTCATTTTATCCGGTTGGGCGAGACTTCCCTCCCAAGTTCAACAACCGAGTCGGGTTTTCTTTTCCTACGGAGATGAGAAATATTTCCTCACCAGTACCGAAGTGAATTTAGATAGCCCAGATGTGGTTCAAGCATTGGGTTCTCAGCGATATCGCCAAGTCGGATGGTTAACTCCTCTTTCTACTTGGACTTTACCCCCCGGAGAAATAACGATTAAAGCTTGGGTTTATGATCCTAAATACCAACAATTAGTCAAATTAGAAAATGATGTTGAAGTTAGAGTTTTTCCTCAAAAAACCACTTTTGTCACTCAGTCTCAGCAAGTATACGGCTACATTAACTTATCGACAATCTCTGAAACTTCATTAACACTTTCTCAGCGTGATACATTATCTTTAGACGGTTGGGCGAGACTACCAGATGCGGTGACTCAACCTAAACAAGTGATGTTTTCCTATGGGAATCAAAAGTCATTTTTTGCTGGGGCTGATGTTAATCTCAGGAGTCCAGATGTTGCTAAAACGTTCAATTCACAAAAATACAATCAAGCCCGATGGAAGGTTATATTACCCATCTATTCTTTACCTCTAGGTCAAACTGTGATTAAGGCTTGGGTTTATCATCCTAAAAAACAACAATTTATTCAGCTTGAAAATGAAGTTCCGATCACAATCGTTGATTCAATTAAGCAGGTTATAGAATAACGATTCTAGGCTGACTCCCACAAAAAAAAGCAGACAGAACTCTTATTTTTTGCTCTGTCTTGCTTTTTCAAAACTTAAGCACTTGTTAATTGAGATATCAGGTTTTGGCGTAGGCGAAAAGTTCAGTTCATCTTAGAAAGGGCAGCTAACGGGAGGAAGTTGAGTTCCAGCGTTGATGCGGTTATAGCCATTCAAATCAAAAATTACACTCGGATAAATTACTTTTTTTCCTTCTTTTCTTCCCCGACGAACTCGCAGAGAAGCTGCAACATCCCAAAAGGCAAACTCTTCGCCACAGCTTCTGACGGTTGCTTCATGGAAAGGGGGTTCAGAAAGTTCTACTGCTGCACCTGTGATGGTATTTCCATTCACTTGACCACTAATACAAATGATGTTTGAACTGTTGGCTTGACTCAGTTGACCTGTAATATTATTTCCTTTTTTCCGGAATAAAAAGATTAAAGCTTCAGTTTGAGCCAGTTGCGCTTCGGTAATGGGGGTTCTCGCAGTTACATAACGATAATTTCCATCCGGTAAGCTAGAAACTCTGGGTTGAGAAGAGGATTGTTGAGTTACGGGTTTGAATTGTACCATGGTAGAACTCCTTTGCTGGTTAACTTGTTTACTTAATTTCAATCTAACGCTCTTTCCTTCAGGATGAAAGTCACATTTTTGAGTGACAAGAAGCTTTGATCTGCTCTTGGTCTTAACTTTTAATTGGAGATTTAACAGAATGAAGTTTGACTTGTTCGCGGGGATTTTCTTGAATAAATTCAATTTTTAAGGATTTAAACTCCTCTCGAATTTCTTCAAGATCTAACTCGGTTTCTGCTTCAAATTCTAAGTCACTGCGTAGGTTATCGACTTTGACTAAAATTCGTTCATAAAGACCCACTCTTTTACTCATGGGAATTGAAGCAATCCAACCATTTAAAGTAACAGCTAGTGTTCCTAAAGGCATTGTAAACTTTGCTGTATCCTCAGAATATCCACTCAGGGTCGTTGCTGCGGTTAATGCTAGTGCAATACCAATTGACCAACGATTTAATCGTTTTGCCCAGTTTAACTCTTGATCTTTTTCTGCTTTATAAGCAATAATTTCTTCGGTTAATTTCCCTTTTTTATTCAAAACTTTGGGACTCGAATGCTCGGGTCGCACTTTCTCTAAATGAACTAAGGAAGCCGAAGAGGGTGATAATGGTTTTGTCTCAGTCCGAGTTTCAACCGTAGATGTCATGGTTTTTTCCTCCTTTTTTAATCTATTTAAGGTTGTTTTCATTTCTAATTTAACTTTAAAATTAATTGACGGAAAGTCACTTCTTTCAGTTAAGTTAGGGGGGAATATTACAAAGAGATGTATTGCTTTAAATCACACCCCAATTATTAATTGTATCTTCTAACGGAATCCCCCATTCATCCGGATTAAATTTAAATATAATGACCCGAAACGCTGTCACATTTTTGAGTGAATCTTCCTCGGATTGAATTCAAATGTAACTGATTTGAGGGACAAAAATATTCCTGACTCTCTATATTAAATATTTTGCATTGCTAACCGAGCGGCACCATAAGCCGCCGCAGTCTGTATTGGTTGAACCATTGGTACATTCAGATACCTTTCTCTAATCGTTGTCCAAACGGGATTTTTGGCGCCTCCTCCGGCGGTATAAACTTGAGTCAGGGGAGTTGCGCCTAATTGTTGTAAAAGTTGATAACCTTGTGCTTCAATACGGGCGATACTTTCTAATAAACCGTGTAGAAATTCTACAGAATTGCTTGGACGAGGTTCAAGTCGGGGCGGAAGTTCAGGATCATTAATGGGAAAGCGATCGCCTTTTTTTAATAAGGGATAATAATCTAAAGGACTGTTAAGATTGGGGTTAATTTGCTGACTGAGGGTTTCTAATTCTTCATCTTGAAAAAATGCCCGCAATACCGCCCCTCCGGTATTCGATGCGCCTCCTGTTAGCCACAAGTGACCCAGACGATGGCTGTAAATACCATATCGACTGTCATTAACGGGGGTATGACTGAGGAGTTTTAACACTAAAGTTGAACCCACAGAGGTGACGGCTTCACCCACAGAGGTGGCACCACTAGCGAGAAAGGCGGCGATGCTATCGGTGGTTCCGGCACAGACGACACAGTGTTTTGGTAGGTTGAATTGTTCCGCAATTTCTGAAGTAATGGGACTGATGGGGGTTCCCGGTGACACGACTTTAGGGAGTTGAAATTTGAGGTGATTTTGCTCACAGTTTACTCGATTTGTCAACCAACTTGGGTAGCATAAATGAGTGACGTCGTAACCCAGTTTTAGCGTGTTATGATAGTCGCTGATGCCGAGTTTTCCATGCAGCAAATAGCTTAACCAGTCCGCTTGATGGAGGAAATAAAGGGGCTGAAAATGGATGTTTAATTCTGAGTGATGTTGCTCCCACCACAACAATTTTGCTAAACTAGAGGTCGAACTTAAAACGGGATGGTTTGCCGGGGCGATCGCTTTTAATTGCTCCATCATTTCTACTCCGCGCCCATCGTTATAAAGTAGCGGTGATGTGACGGGTTTTCCCTGGTTATCGCACAAAAGGGTCGTTGCAGATGTACCATCAATGGCGATCGCTTGCGTCTGACGACGAAGTTCTAAGGGAATTTTGCTGATTAAATCAAATAAAGTTGTTTGCCAAATTTGAGGCCATTCCTCAGAGGAAGAAGCGAGGGAAAATTGAGATTCCACTTCCTCATAGACTTGGCCTTTTGTGTTGACAATTATCAAACGTGCGCCGGAAGTTCCAAAATCAATCCCAATGTAAAAATTCATCTTAAAATTCTCCCAAAATTATTTTTAAATTCAGATTGTAGAGTATGATAGTGAGTTTGTGACCCCTTGAAAAAACGGCAATTTTATTAACTTTTGATAAAAAATGCGAGATCAAGTATATTCGCTCTAGACTTTCCGACAATTGATGGTTATAAAGAAAGACATATCGGGGAAATCCGACCGGATTAATCCCTAAAGAAATACTTTAAGGAGTTTGCAGAGGATTTCATGGATAATTTAGCTTATACTCATTTAGTCTCCGCTTTTGAATCACCTCGTCAGTCCAATGACGAAAGCCTCATTCTGTTCCGGGGTCTGAACTGGAGCAAAGTGTCTGGCGCTTACTGCCTACCCATTGTCTCCCTTGCCATTGGTGCTGCAATTTTAAGTGCGAGTCCTGCTGAAGCCGCACTGCGTTATGGTGATTACGGTTCTACTGTTAAAGATGTTCAGCACAAGCTGGCTTACTACGGTTACTTCACCTACAACGCTACAGGTTACTATGGCAAAGTGACCAAACACGGAGTCATGGCTTTTCAAAAGTCTCGGGGTCTGCACGTTGATGGTGTGGTTGGCCCTCAGACGGCGGCGGCTCTGGGTATGAAGTACCACAGTAGCTCCTGCTGCAAGTCTGCCTATCACAAGCCTAGCCATCATAAACCGAGCTACAAGCAAGCTAGCCATAGCAAAAAATCCTATAGCTCTGCCCTAAGTCATGGTTCTAAAGGCTACAAGGTTGTCAAGCTGCAAGACAAATTAGCGAACTATGGCTACTTCCATGCTCGTTCTACAGGCTACTTTGGCCCAATCACGACCCATGCTGTGAAAGCGTTCCAACGTGACTATGGTTTACACGCAGATGGTATTGTTGGCCCGAGAACTCTGCACGCAATGGGTATTTATTAATTAATCAATATCCTTAAGTGCGAATAGCTAAAACCCTACACCGATGATAGATGTAGGGTTTTTTTCAGTTAGAATTGCTTTTCAGAAACTCTGAATTGAATTACTTTTTCATATCTTTAGCCATTTTACGGAACTCGTCAAGGTTCATATCAGGGCGACGTCGTTCGGTAGAAGGGGTCGGAGCGGAAAAAGAAGAAGAAGATTTAAACGACGGAGTAGAAGCACTACCATTAGAATCGGATTTAGACATATCCATCGCCGCTTTTGTCATAGAATCAGAGACGGTAAAAGGTTTTCCCCCTGACATCTTCGGGAAACTCTTCTTCACCTGTTGCTGCTTACGCATGAATTCAACATTGCCAAAGGTTTTAGCATCGTCTGAGTCAAGGTAGAAAGTCCCAGATTCAACGTTTTCAGACTTTTTACCAAATAAACCAAATAATCCTGCCATCTAATACTCCGAATCGCTGTATGAGAAATTTTTACTCTTATGTAAAATATTATCAAATTTTATGTAATTATGATGCAAATCTTAATTTTTTCTGGGTAAGGTTATAGTCTGTCGTTGAAAACAGAGATCGACTGAAAATGTCTACATCTGATAACGACGGGGAGATTCACCCCTGAAGACAGCCTCACTCAACACACCCACAATATGAGAAAAATGAAAGGGTCATCGGTTTATGATTAATATTTGGATCGGACATCTGACTTGGGGATTGGGTACTGTGATCGGCGTTGAGCTGGTGAGAGATGTCTACCATGTTCTATCTCATCTTTGGCCACCGTTGTATCGTTGGCACGTTTGGCACCATCGGGTGTTTAAGCCTGATTACACCGTCGTCAGTGACCAAATTTATCGTCAGGGAAACTGGTATCACGATGTACCGGAAGCGATCGCCATGCTCACATTCAGTATCATCTTTGTGCTGATCGCTCATTATTTCACCCCAGAACATCAAGGGTTTGCGATTATCGGTTGTGTGTATACCCTGTTGTTTTTATTCCCTGCGATCGCTAGAGGAATGGGTATTCCTAAAGTGGGTGAATTAACTGATATGACCCATCTACCGGGAGAGTTTTCTCGTCCGCCTTCTCGCTGGTTTGTGAACCGTCCTTATCACTGGCGACATCACTTTGATAATCAAAACGCCTATTTTTGTGGTACGCTCACTTTTGTTGATAAACTCATGGGAACAGCACTTTCTCTTAAAGGTAAAACTATTGCTGTCACAGGCGCTTCTGGAACTTTAGGGCGCGCACTGTTACTGCACCTTCATCTAGCTGAAGCGAAAATTATTGCTTTGACATCTAAAGATCAAGCGGTAATGCTAAATCTCAATGGAGAAGAATTGCCAGTCAAAACCATCACTTGGAAAATTGGGGAAGAACATCAACTCCAAGAGTTATTGAAAAAAGTGGATATCCTGGTTTTAAATCATGGAATTAACGTTCATGGAGAACGCACCCCAGAAGCGATTTCTCAATCCTATGAAGTGAATGCTTTTTCCAGTTGGCGGTTATTGGAATTATTCCTTTCAACAGTTCAAACTAACGTGGAAAAGGCAAGAAAAGAAGTCTGGGTGAATACCTCTGAAGCCGAAGTTAGCCCGGCGTTGAGTCCGTTGTATGAACTGAGTAAACGCACGATTGGAGATTTAATTACCCTGCGACGTTTAGATGCGCCCTGCGTGATTCGTAAATTGATTTTAGGGCCGTTTAAAAGTAATCTTAATCCCATTGGGGTGATGTCTGCGGATTGGGTGGCTAAACAAATTGTTAAACAAGCCCGTTCTGATGTGAGAACTATTATTGTGACGATTAATCCGATTACTTTTATTGCTTTTCCGATTAAAGAATTTTTTGTTTCTTTATACTTTAAGTTCTTTAGTCAGAGACCCCGCCAAACATCCTTAAATTCTGAAAATTCTGAACATTAAAACTGACTTTAAACAAGAATCTAACTCTCAGCTTTGATCGGCAGGATGATTTTAAATTCAGTTCCTTTTCCTAAAGCGGAGTGAACTTTAATCGTTCTTTTGTGTTTTTCAACGATAATTTGACGAGCAATAGCTAATCCTAAACCCGTTCCTTTTCCCACAGGTTTGGTTGTAAATAAATGATCAAAGATACGGGCTGTGATTTCTGGACTCATCCCTTTACCATTATCACAAAGGCGAATTTAAACAGAGTGATCAACGGCTTCTGTGTAAATCGTAATGAGTTGGGGATGAGACTGCAAATCCTTATAGGTTTTAGTTTTCGTCATCTCATCAAACATATCAATAGCATTGGCAATTATATTCATATCCTTCTTTGAGGATATTTTTGCTAATACACGATTAACAAATCGAATCGATCTTGGATCTAGCGATCGCAAATGAATAATATTGCCATACGGACTGCTATATCATCAACAATTTAACTTGGTTTGTCTGTTTTCAAGGGTAAAGTAATAATAAATTCTGTTCCTTCTCCGAGTTGAGAGTTGACGGTAATAGTCCCGCGATGTTTTTCAACAATAATAGAGCGAGAAATAGCCAACCCTAAACCCGTTCCTTTTCCAACTCCTTTTGTTGTAAATCCTTGCTCAAAAATACGGTTTTTTATTTCGGGTTTCATGCCGCCTGCGTTGTCTTTAATTTTAATTTTGACTTGATGATTATTCGCCAAAAATGTTACGATTGTAATATGATGATAGGGGTGTTTTTGAATCTCCTTATAGGTCTGGGACTGATTGTTCTCATCAAAGGCATCAATTGCATTGGCTAAAAAGTTCATAAACACTTGATTAAGCTGACCCGGATAGCAATAAATTTGGGGTAAGTTTCCATATTTTTTGTTCACTTCTATTTCCGGTCGATTTTCGTTAGCTTTGAGGCGATGTTTGAGAATTAATAATGTGCTGTCTATGCCGTCATGGATATTAAAAGTCACTAATTCATCGGCATCAGAACGAGAAAAGATTCGCATTGATTTGCTAATTTCAGTAATCCGTTTTGTTCCTTCCCTCATTGAACGGATGGTTTCAGGTAAATCAGAACAGAGGTAATCTAATTCTATGTCTTCAATTTTGTTCTCAATGGTAGGGCTAGGATCAGGTAATTCTTGTTGATACAGATGCAACAATTCAACTAAATCCTGGAAATAATCAGAAGCATAAGTTAAATTAGCAGCAATCAAACCCAGGGGATTATTAATTTCGTGGGCAACTCCAGCGACTAACTGACCAATTGTTGCCATTTTTTCGCTTTGAACTAATTGTAATTGAGCGTGTTGTAAATCTTGTAGGGCTTGTTGAGCTTGTTGATAGAGTTTAGCATTTTCAAGAGAAATGGCAGCTTGAGAACAGAGTAAATTCAAGACAGAAAGACGATTTTGAGTAAATACCCCTACCAGAAACTGATGTTCTAAGTAAAGAATTCCCAGCAAATTTCCTTGATGGAGAATGGGTGTACAACATACGCTCTGGGGTTTATATTTGAGCATATAGTCTCCAATTAATCCAGAAATATCGGTTTTCCCATTATCTATGACAATCGTTTGTTTTGTATTTTTGACATAATGAATAATGTTAACAGGTAGATCTTTGCAAGTCTCTAAGAGTTGTGAATCAAGACAAGTTTGGGCTTGAATCGGGCTATTATATTGAGGGTTAAAAATCGTCATTGCTTTAACTTGCCAAATATTTTGAGAAGGAAGCACCAGTGCTGATTTTATAGCCCCAGAATTTTGCAGAATAATTTGGGTACAGATGACAATCAGTTCATCTAATTCAATTGTGCTGGAAATAGCTTGGGCGGCTTTGAGAATAGAAGAAAAATCTAAAATATCGGAAATGCTGACGTTGCTTGAGCTACAAGTAAAAGTGGGAGATAGAGTGCCAGCATAGGCATTCGTTGCGATTGTTTCTAGAGGATTGAGATTAATTTGGCGCAGTTGTAAAATGGGTTGCAACAGTTGAGGATAACGTTGTTCTAAATCATTAATTTTAGCTAAAGCGCCCCAACGTGAATAGCAATAATAAGCCTCTTGCATATAACCGCTCGCGACTTTTTCTTTGCCCCAGTCTAGGTAAAATTTAGCCGCTAATTCGTTGGCGAGTGCTTCTTCATTAAGGTATTCATTTTCTTTGGCTTCGGCAATTGCAAGGTCATAGAATTCTAACGCTGTGGTTTTTTGATTGAGGATACGATGTTTTTCAGCTTCCACTAAATGATATTTATGCAGGTGATTCATGGGGGCATAAGTTGCCCAGTGTTGTAATTGAGCTTGATTTTCTTCGACTCGTCGCAATTGAGTTTCTGGAACAGGTGTCGCCATTGCGATCAAAGAATCGTAGAAATAGAAAACGGGTTCGATTATTGTTCCAACACAGGCTGATAAATGTTGTCTGCTTTGCACGGCATCGAGTTCAGCTTTGAGAAGATCTCCTAACCAAAAATTCAAGATGAATCTATGGAGATAAAAGATGCACAAGCGAAAAGCATCTTTAGAGATTTTCACATGATCTAGTAATTTGGCTTCATAAGAATCTTGGCGTAACATCACTTCGTCTTCTGAATGACCTAATAAGATGCGAGCCATTTCCCAATAAATTAGATAATGCTTGGCTGTGGTAACTTGATTCAAACTGACTAAATGTTGGTGATAAGCGTGAATTTGAGCTTCAAGTTCAGAGAGGAGTTGACTAGACCAAAAAGCATTTAAAGAAAAGATTTGTACCGTGTAAATTACAAATTCCAAATTCCCGGTTTCTAATCCAGCTTGATAGCCTTCTTGAAGGATGGGGAGTGTTTCTCGCAAGTGAGCCGTACAGTGATGAATATACCCGGCAAAAACTACAAAAGCTGAAACTCGCTGACTTTTAGCATCTGGTTCTTTGGCGAGGCGGTAAGCTAACTGTCCAAACTGCTGAACTTCTGTCATTTCTTGCCAAACCACTTTGACTTGAAAAGCATAACTAACATAGCTAATTGAAGAAAATAAATTGTTTCCAAATTGAATACAAAGTTTGACCTGTAAAGCAACCACTAAAGGATAGAGGGGTGAGCTTGTCATGTAACAAGCCGGGAGAATACTGGCTGCAATTTGAATAATCGCAAATTTTTCAGCATCCTTTATTTTCGGCAAATGAATTAACGTCTCAATCCCCCGATCACCAATCAAATTATTAATCTCCTGTCGGGCTTTTTCCATATCGTCATCGGTGGGGTGATCGGGTAAACAAACTCCTAAAACTTGCAGAAAAAATTGACCTGTAGCGATCGCCTCTACAAATTGATTCCGAGAGTTAAACGCCTGGATTTTGACTTGATAAACTTGCACCTGATCAAGAGGGGTTTTAGCTTGATGAATGACGGTTTTAATGATTTGATTCATCTGCTCAAAGTCACCACATAAGCAGGCTATTTCGGCGATGATTTCGTGCAGGGCCAGGGTCATTTCATATTGTCGTTGCCAAGCTTCTACTCCTAATAATGCTAGTCCTGTTGTGGCATATTCATGGGCGGCTTGATAAGCTGTTGCGGCTCTTGCTTTGCGACTCGTTTCTAGATTGAGTTTGGCTAATTCATCTCGTTCTTGTTGTTCAACGATCAGGCTAATTCCATAGTTTAACTGATTAATAATTTCAAAAATACGTTCTTCTCGAGCAAGGGGTGAAATTTGTTGCAGAAGTAATTGCCCAATCTGATAATGAGCGCTCGCCTGTTCTGTTTCGGGAATCAAAGAGTAGGCTGCTTGTTGAACGCGATCATGTAAGAATTTATAAGTAACGGTTTGGGAAGTCTCTGGCGTTAGTATTTGTGATTCATCAACAAAAAATTTGTAAATCTCACTCTGCGGTAAAATAAAACCAGACAGTAGAGCATTCCACAAACAGGCTGCTGTTTCTACTTCTGATTGTTGTGAAACAATTGCCAAAGTTGCTAAATCAAATTGATTTCCAATACAAGCCGCTAACTGCAAAACCTCTTGAGTCAAGAGTGGTAATCTCCCTAATTGAAGGGCTATGAATTCCACAACATCATCGGTTAGGGATTGCTGGTTGATCTGTGTGATATCACATTGCCAACATCCTTCAGTCAAATTAAATGTAATCAGCCCATCTTGATGCAAGGCTTTGAGGTATTGAGTGATAAAAAATGGATTACTTTTGGTTTTTTGATGAACAAATTGAGACAATGGCCATGCTGATTCTTCTGCACATTTTAAGGTGTCTGAAATCCATTCATTTAATTTTAAATAACTGAGGTTTTGCAGAATAATCGTTTGAATTTTAGCCCCATGTTTTTTAATCTCTGCTAAGATCATCATGAGTGGATGACCTAATGAAACTTCATTATCTCTGTAGGCTCCGATTAATAATAGATGCTGACGACTCGACTCAGTCATCAACAATTTTATCAAGTTTAATGAAGCGGAATCTGCCCATTGTAAATCATCTAAAAACATCACTAAAGGATGTTCTTGAGTCGTAAAAACTTGAATAAATTTTTGAAAGAGTAAATTAAATCGATTTTGAGCCGCAGAACCTGATAATTCTGGTGTGGGGGGTTGTTCACCAATGATGTTGGCTAATTCAGGAATGACTTCAATAATGACTTTTCCATTTTCCCCAACGGCTTCTAATATCTTGATTTTCCAGTCTTGGATTTTCTCATCGCTTTCTGCTAATAATTGCTTCATTAAATCCCGAAATGCTTGCACAAATGCACTCAAGGGAATGTTGCGATTAAATTGGTCAAATTTTCCTTTAATAAAATATCCCTGTTGCCGAACAATGGGTTTATGAACTTCATTAACGACTGCCGTTTTTCCAATCCCAGAAAAACCTGCAACCAGTATCATTTCTGTTATTCTTTCTTCCCTCTGGAGGGGATTACTCACCCTTTCAAAGGCTTCTAATAACTGTTGAACTTCGGTTTCTCGTCCATAGAGTTTTTCGGGAATTATAAAGCGATCGCATAAATCCCGTTTCCCAATTTCAAAATATTCAATCTGATTTGTGTCTTGAAGTTGAGTTAAGCACTGTTCTAAATCAAATTTTAATCCCCAGGCACTTTGATAGCGATCTTCGGCATTTTTTGCCATTAATTTCATCACAATATCTGATAAAACCTGCGGAATTTCCTCACGGTTTTCTAAGACTGGCGCGTGTTTAGCAATATGATAATGTACCAATTCCATTGGATCTTTTGAAACAAAGGGTACTTCTCCTGTAAGTAATTCATAGAAAGTGATCCCTAAAGAATAAAAATCGCTGCGATAATCAATTCCACGATTCATTCGACCTGTTTGTTCAGGGGAAATATAGGCAAGTGTTCCTTCTAATCCATTAGGATTAATTACCGTTTGGGTTTCTTTAGGGAGTAAAGAAGCGATACTAAAGTCAATGAGTTTAACTTCTTTTGTTTCCGGATTAATTAAAATATTTGCGGGTTTAATATCTTTGTGAATAATTCGCTCTTGATATAATAAATTTAAGACTTCACAGAGAGAAATTGCTATTTCTAAAAATTCTTCTAAAGAGAGTTTTTCTTCCCGTTCTAAACCCCATTCTTGTAACGAAATGCCTCCAAAATCCTCCATCACAAACGCATAGCCATTTTGATAGGGTTCTAGGCTATGGCTTTTTATAATTAAGGGAGAATCGAGATTTTTGGTAATAGTATATTGATGACGAAACTGTACTAATTCCCTAAAACCGGGATAGGGATTTTTCAGCAGTTTAATAATCACAGGTAATTGATCATTGAGACGAATAGCCCGATAAACAATTGTACGACTCCCTGAATAAACGGTTTCGATAATTTGATAGTTGGGAATTTGAACGGAGGCTTGAGGGTAGGAGTTATTCATTTTTTAAGTTGTTTCCAGGTGGGAATGAGGAAGGAATATTTTGATTTCTATAATATCATAAACAATTTAATGTTGTCTTAACTTCGTCTGTCTGCTTTCAGAGGTAAAGTAATGATAAATTCTGTTTTTTCTCCGAGTTGAGAGTTGACGGTAAGAGTCCTGGGATGTTTTTCAACAATAATAGAGCGAGAAATAGCTAACCCCAAACCCGTTCTTTAGGTAATTTTGCGGTAGAAAGGGTAGAAATCAGATTCAACGATTTTTAAAATCTAGAAACTTGAGTTGTCTATATAACATTTCAATATAGGGTAAATGAATGCCTTTTTTTGAAGCCATCCGCAAAGGATTTCCGATAATGGCTTCAATTTCTAATGGACGCTTGCTATCATAATCAAGTTTCATACTGGTGAGATAGGGTTTCATTTTCTCGGTATTATTGAGCATTTTTTGGATAAATTTTTCTGAAATATGACACTCACATCCTTTCGCTCCTTTAACGACTTCTTCCATTATGTGTTGAACTAAAATTCGACTATCGGGAGCATTCATTAATTCATCAGTTTTTGCATTCAAAACCACAGAAAGTCCATTGTAGGGAATATTCCAAACTAATTTTTTCCATCGTGCGAGAAGTAAATTTTCACTGAGTTCAACTGGAATTCCTGCGTTATTAAAATCTTCGGCAATCTGCTGCATTCGAGATGTAATTCCCCCAGGTTGATAGTTTTCCTGGTATTCTCCCATAGTAATTAGACCATAATCGAGGTGACGAATATGACCTTTTCCAATTTTATTAGAACAGATAAAACATAATCCGCCAATGACTCGTTTAGCGTTAACAATTTCAGCGACATTGGGTTCGATTCCTAATCCATTTTGTAAGACTAAAACGACACCATTTTCTTTTAAAACTGGAGGTAAAAGCTGCGGTAAAAAAGGATTTTGGGTGGTTTTTAACGCCACAATCACAACATCGCAAGCAGGCATTTTTTGAGGATTATTATAAGCTTGAACCGGAAATAGAGTAAAATCTCCCGTTGGAGATTCTATCGATAAACCCTGCTGACAAACCTGTTCATAATCACTGTGCAGCAGAAAATGTACATCCATGCCAAGCTGTTGCAGTTTTGCACCATAAAAACCGCCAATAGCACCTGTACCAATAATGGCATAGCTACGAGTTAACATTGTTCTAAACTCATCTAAACTTAAACGTTAAAGTTAGTTTTTATAACAGTTGACACCAAAAACTTAACCAGTTGTCCTTAATTTTTTTAGGATAACCTGAATCGGTATTATTTTGATTCATATCATAACAAATATATTCATCATCTCGAAAGAAATAAGCTTTGCCATTTTTCCAGACTGCGGCAGCATCCAGGCGACGGGCAAACTTTTGTGGCCACCCCTGCCACTGACTCTCTGCAATTTTTTTAGGATAACCAAATTCGGTGACTTCTCGATAGAGATCATAGCAAATATATTCGTCTCCTTTGAAAAAATAAGCTTTCCCATCATTCCACAAAACGGCTGTATCAATCCCACTATAAAAATGTTTAGGCCATCCCACCCAAAGTCCGCTATTGAGTTTTTGAGGATAACCCGCTTCGACTTGATCTTTATACAAATCATAGCAAATAAATTCATCTCCTTTAAAAAAGTATGCTTTCCCATTATGCCAAACTAATCCGGCATCAATTCCTTGAGTAAAACTCGGGGGAAAACTTGACCATCTTCCCTGTTCTATTTTTTTAGGATAACCGTAATCAATGCAGTTCCAGTTCAGATCATAACTGAGATATTCATCATCTTTAAAAAAGTAAACTTTGCCATTATTCCAAACAAGAACTGCATCAATATTGGTGAGAATTCGTTCTATGGTTTCAACATTTAACCAATGTAAGATATCATCGGGAAGTTGCTGTTTTTGGCGGCTACTCGGATGAATACAAACGTGTTTGGTATTGGCTTTAGCCACCCATTTTTCAGAATCAGATAGAACAATTTTGTAGTTAATTTCAAACGTGCTTTCGGTAATCTGTTGTGGCATTAAATGAATGATGAGGCGATCACCACAAAAGAGCGGTTGAAAAAAGTCAACGCTAGCATGAATAATTGGAATGGCAAAGTCAGGATTACAGAAAAAGGTTTTTAGATGAATTTGAGCGGCTGCTAAGGAGGTTTCATAGGCTTCGTGACAAATTGTTAAAACATTAGCAAAGTAAACAACTCCGGCGGCATCCGTATCTTGAAAGCGAACGGTTCGGATGTAAGCCATAACTCTTTTAAATCATTCATTCAAAAACATTAGGTTGTTAATTAACCTTTTTAATTTTTGTTAATAAAACCCTGGGTCAGCCAGGGAAAAATTATAAGTTTTCTAACCGTATACCTGGGGCTAATTACCCCCGATTTTTGATTAGCATAACATCAATGATCTTAGTTGCTACATCTTCCTTGATTTCTAAAGCATTATAAAGAGCATTTAATAACTCTTCTTCTTCGTCTGCGAGATCGCCATCGGAAAGAACAATATCAGTGGCGACTGCAAACGCTGTTTCTTTGAGATTTTCGGGTAATTTGGCGATCGCAGATTGCATAATCGCCTCGTACCCTTTCCCTTGAATTTGTTCCAACAAGCGTTGAATCATTTCAGTTTTGCTTTCGGCTGTGTAGCCTTTAAACAATTCCATCCGCTTGAAGGTGGTTTTGATGATTTGTGATTCACTATCGGTAATCATGCCATCAGCAGCAACAGCAGTTAACGCGATCGCAGCAAAGGCTTCAGCCGGAGTTAGTTCGATAGCATTCGTCATGCTAGGAGACATAGTTCTAGACCTACTTGCTACTATTTTTACTTTAGAGTATCTCTCACAATAATCTATATTCATCAAGGATGGCGATTTTTTCCAATAGAGTTAAGAAAGGGAACAGGGAACAGGGGACAGTTATCAGTGACCAGCTTTTACAGTTATCAGTGACCAGCTTTTACAGTTATCAGTGACCAGTGACCAGTGACCAGTGACCAGTTATCAGTTATCAGTGACCAGTGACCAGTGACCAGTTATCAGTTATCAGTGACCAGTAAACAGTGACCAGTAAACAGTGATAACTGCCTGTTGCCTGTTGCCTATTGCCTGTTGCCTGTTGCCTTCTTCTATTGCCTATTGCCTGTTGCCTTCTTCTATTGCCTGTTGCCTGTTGCCTGTTGCCTTCTTCTATTGCCTATTGCCTGTTGCCTTCTTCTATTGCCTGTTGCCTATTGCCTGTTGCCTTCTTCTATTGCCTATTGCCTGTTGCCTATTGCCTGTTGCCTTCTTCTATTGCCTGTTGCCTATTGCCTGTTGCCTTCTTCTATTGCCTGTTGCCTTCTTCTATTGCCTGTTGCCTATTGCCTCTTGCCTTTTACAGGGGTTAGGGGTTAGGGGACAGTGACTAGCTTTTACAGTTTTCTGCGGTGAGGAAGTCGATAAACTGGCGGGCGGTGCGTCCAGATCGGCCATTGTGACGGGTGGCCCATTGAAGGGCGCGAAATTCTAAGTCGTCTGAGTTGAGGTGAATTCCTGCTAAGGCGGCGAGATGATGTACTATTTTCAGATAGGTTTGTTGATCGGGCGGTTCAAAGGTGAGGGTAAGACCGAAGCGATCGCTAAAGGATAGCTTTTCCTGCACAGTATCCCAAGCCTGAACCTCATCGATGTCTCGTGCTTGGGGGCGATCTGCAAAATATTCTCGTACTAAATGACGACGGTTAGAAGTAGCATAAACCACCACATTTTGAGGGCGGGCGGTAATATTTCCTTCCAGTACAACTTTCAACGCTTTAAAGGTATCATCATCTTCTTCAAAGGAAAGATCATCAACAAAAATAATAAATTTGTGAGGCGTTCCGCGCAAGGTTTCTATCACCAACGGTAAATCTTTCAAGTCTGACTTTGCCACTTCTATTAACCGTAAACCTTGAGCGCCATATTGATGAAGTAAAGCTTTAACTAAAGATGACTTTCCTGAACCCCGACTCCCATATAATAACACATTTTGGGCTGCATATCCGGCTAATAAAAACTCTGTGTTTTGTAATAAAATTTGCCGTTGAGACTCATAACCACAAAGTTGACTAAGATGAACCGGATCTGGATAAGGAATGCTGAATAATCCTCCCTGCCAACGAAAAGCTTGACAGTTCGCAAATATCCCCACGCCGAACTTTCGATAATGAGCCGCTAATTCTTCTACCGCATCACCCCAATTTTGTTGATGTTCAAGTTGAGTTTTGAGCGGTAATTCTTCTATTTTTTCCACTCGCTCGGGTGACGACTGCCAAACCACCAAAGGTTCAGATAAAGAAAACAATTCTTGTATCCATTGACTGAGTGTTTCTCCACTGCATTGATAGAGGCTTTGTAACTTTCTTAAATCCGACTGAGCCGCTGCAATTAAAGAAGTGGGTAAATCCTGAAAATCGGTTTGTTGAGCCTGTTGAGTAAAGGGATTATCCGCCCTGAGAATTTGAGCTATTAAATAATCTTGCCAACATTGCTGAGAGAGGGCTTGCTCTTGAAACCAAATGCCATAAGCTTTCAGATAGTCTAAACCCATGCTTTCGCTTTCTAAGGCTGTTAGTAAATTGAGAAAGGCTTGTCCCATCGTCTCAGAAAGTACCGATTGATAGAGAAGCAAACCCGCAGCCTGACGTTGAATAAATCGCACCTGGGCAATGAATTGAGGATTAACAGAAGACATTCGAGCTATTTAAAATTGATCTAGAAAAAAATGCTGGAGCATTTCGGAGGTTGATCTAACTGTATTGTATCGGATAGGGGAGCCGGATCTCATGCTAAAATTTTGATAAGTTTTATGTCAGTTTTAGGTCAAGTTTTGATAAATTCTGAAAGAATACAGAGGGTTCGATTACATCGGCTGTATAACTGAAGTTCAAAATTGTAAGAGAGAGAGTAACGGATGAATATGGGTATTGTGGCAGCGATCGCCTATGGATTATTAGCTTTAGTCGGTGGCATTTTGGGATATACTCGCGGTAATAGTAAAATTTCCCTGATTTCTGGTGGAATTTGTGGCAGCTTATTAATTGCTGGGGGAGTTATGGAGTGGCAAGGCATCCCCTGGGGATTAATTTTAGCAACGGGAGTGGCTATTTTATTAGTGATTGTGTTTATTATTCGGTTAATTAAAACTCGAAAGTTAATGCCCGCCCTATTAATGATTATTGCTGGTTTAGCCGCCGCCGTAGCCATGATTTATGAATTAGAATTCTTGATTTAAGCTTGAAGCTTCAGAGGTGAATGAGATCAAAACTATGGTAGATCAAAAGATCAAAAGCAGACTTTTGAAAAAACCGGAGAAACGACAATGACTGAGTTAGTAAAAGCAGTAAAAATAGGGGATCTGGCTGAAGTTCAAGCGGCATTAAAAGCAGATACAGCGATTAATACTCCCGATGAGGAAGGGACAACACCCTTAATTGTGGCGGCAGGAATGGGAAAAACAGAGATAATTGCCGCACTCCTCAAAGCCGGGGCTGAGGTGAATGGTTGTGATCCCGATGGTTGGACAGCCTTGATGGAAGCCTCTGCTGCGGGACATTCTGCTGTGGTTCAACAATTACTCGATGCAGGGGCGGAAATTAACGCGACAACGGACTTTGGGCTAACGGCTTTAATGAGTGCTGCGGCTAAAGGTCATCGGGAGGTTGTGCAGTTTTTATTGGATCAAAATGCTGATTTAACCCTGAAAGATCAGAATAAATGGACGGCGTTAATTTGGGCGTCTTCAGAAGGACATTCAGAGATTGTAGAATTAATTAAACAAGTTCGCGATCGCCCTGAGAAACCCCATTGATTTAAAATAATCAGCAGTCCTCTATCTTTAGACAGAAATTGTCTGCTATTTAGCTCAAGTTCTACCTTGAGGATGACTCAGTTCAAGCCTTTTTTTGTCAAGATAGAAGCAGACTGGGGATTCAATAGAGATTGGGGGAATCATTAATCATGTCTGAATCTGAAAAAGTTAACGAGTCGGAAAACGTCAAACAAAAAATTAGCAGTAACTTAGAAAAAGCCAAAACAGAAGGTCAACTTCGTTCAGAAAAAATCCGAGAAATTGTTCAAGAAGCGGTTTCTCAAACCACCTCTGAACTGAAAGCGGGTTCAAGTGAAATTCGCGCTGTTGTTAAAGACGCTGTTTCTGCGGTGGTTGAAAGTTTGAGCGACAAAGGCGGAGAAGTAAAAGAAGAAGTCACAGCGTCTATAGAAGGTGCGATAGAAGCCATGAGTCGAGCGCGACGTCAGGCGATTTCTAAAACTCAAGCCGAAGTCAAACAACTTCAACAAAAAATTGACACTGAGGAACAGGAATTACAAGCCGAAATTGATAGCACATTAGGTGATATTGCTGATTCGAGTCAAGATAAATCTGAGCAAGTTAAGGCTTCGATTCATTCAGCCGTTGAAACAGTTAAAAACAGTGACGAAGTAGCTTTAATGAAAAAGCGATATGCTCAACTCAAGGCGCAGTTAGCCATTGTTCAAGCCAATTTATCAGCCCGTTATGGGGAGCAGTATGAACAAGTTAAAGACTATTTAGATGAAGCTAAAGTCTGGTACGAGCAAGCCAAAGAAGAGCCGGAAATTGTGACGGAAAAAGTGACAGAAACTCGTAAAAGTTTTGAACAAAAACTGGGAGAAGCCGGAACAGCACTCGCTCAAAAAGAACAGCAAATTAAACATCGTCTTCAAGAGTTATGGGACTCTATTTCAGAGTCTTTTAACCGCAGCAAACCTGTAGATAGTCCAAAAGCTTTAGAAGGGGAAACTCCGAAAGCTGTAGAAAAAGATAAATCAGTTTAACGGATCATAAATCATAAAAAAGCCCGGTTTTCTTAAATAACCGGGTTCAAGACCAACTCAAAAATTAGTATGCTCTTTCGTCTGATCTTTCAGCGTGTTTTGTAATGACCCAAACCGCATGAATAGAACCGGGAAGCCAACCCAGAAGGGTTAACAAAATGTTAATAATCAAGGCAGAACTGGGGCCAACACTGAGAAAAACACCCAAAGGAGGAATTAGAATAGCCAAAAGAATTCTTAAAAGTCCCATTTGTTTTAAATCCTATAGTTTCTTTAATGTCTTCTATTCTAATTGTCTCGAATTTCAAAGACTTATACCTCCGTCTTTAGCTATATTTTTTAGGTTTTTATCCTTCTATCTCCCCAAATACTTAACTCCTGAAAATCTATCTCAGTGAGGAAGTCATCTAGAAATAACTCTAACTATCATAGGCAGTAGCTTGATCAAACAGAGGCAATAATGATGATGGTTTTAAAATCTATTTTACCGCTACTCGCAACAGCTTTGAGTTTGTTAGTGGTTGATATTATTTTTCCGGGAGTTAACTTAGCCACTTTCCCTGCGGCATTAATCGCTGCGGCATCGATTGGGGCTGTTAACTGGGCGGTTAAACCCGTTGTACAAGTTTTATCCCTACCGATTAATATTCTCACATTGGGAGGATTTTCATTAATTGTTAATGGACTGTGTTTTTGGGCAGCTTCCCTAGTTGTTCCTGGGTTTCAAGTCAGTGGTATTTTGTCCTTTATTTTAGGGCCTGTGATTTTGTCGTTTGTTAATACCCTGTTAACCAACTATTTTGTGGAAAAATACCCGGAAGCTAACCTAGAATCTAGAAGCTAACCTAGAATCAAATCTGATCAAATCAGACCCATTTAACTGAAAATTTCCGGCGGTATTAACTCGATATAGACTGATGTTATGTGTCCGTTGATTCAACCGTCGGATTATTCTCTTTATTAAAACGAGACCAACAGCAAATTATAAAGATGATCTATTAGAATGATCAAAGCGAAAACTCAGACTATTATTCGCAATACAGGCTTATTGCTACATATTCCAGGTGGAATGGCATTATTATCTTTGCCCATTGGTTTAATATTTCAAGAGTTTTATTGTATTTTACCTTTTACCATAACGGCTATTATTTCTTTTTTTTTGGGTCAACTATTCTATCGTTTATTTCCCAAGAAAGCAGAAACTCATATTCGAGAAGCCATCCTCACTGTCGCTTTAAGTTGGGGGTTCATTCCCTTAATTGGATCGATCCCTTTTTTATTAACAGTCTTCAACTCCCCGACCGATATTTCATTAACAACATTAGCCTTTCAAAATCCTTTAAACGCTATTTTTGAGTCTTTTTCAGGGTTTACCAGTACAGGTTTATCAATGGCTGTTTCTCCCAGTCAACTCCCTCATAGCTTGCAATGGTGGCGTTCTTTTATGGAGTGGATAGGCGGTGTAGGAATCATTGTATTAATCCTTTCCATACTTGAACCGAGTTTAAATAATTATAATTTGTATTCAGTAGAAGGACGGAATAAAAATATAGCGGATTCAGTCACCGATACGGTCAGATTAATTTGGAAAATATATTTACTGTATACCCTAGCGAGTATTGTACTCTTGCGGGGGGCTGGAATGCCCTGGTGGGATGCAATTAATCATGGAATGACAGGTATTTCTACAGGTGGTTTTTCAATAAAAGATAACAGTATTGGCAGTTATAATCAGACTATACAAATTGCCACAATTCCAATTATGATAGCTGGAGCAATTAGTTTTTATATTCATTACAAGCTCATCAAACACCGTAAAATTTCCGCTTTGTGGGGTGACGCACAACATCGCTTATTTTGGTGTGTTTTGGTTTTAGGTAGCCTAATTTTAGCCTGGGAAAATCAATATTTTGAAGGTTCAATATTAATCTTAGATACAGTATTTCAATGGGTTTCTGCCTTTGGAACTTGTGGCTTTAATACTGTAAAAATTCAAGACTGGAGTGCTGGGGCTAAATTAATTATGAGTATGGCATTATTTACAGGTGCAACCGCAGGTTCTACTGTCGGAGGACTGAAACTCAGCCGCATCGTTTCTTTAGGCAAAGGAATGATCTGGCAAATTCAGCGAATTATTAATCAACCGGATGGTTCACCTCAGTATGAAATCGACGGTCAAATATTAACAGAAGAAGAAGCCAATCGTCGTATTCAAGGCGCTGCTATTTTAGCCGGATTTTGGATCAGTTTAATTATTTTTTGCACCCTTATTTTACTTCATTTTGCTCCCCCTCTGTATACTCTCGATGATGTGATTTTTGAAGTCACATCCGCTTTGGGCGGAGTCGGTTTATCAACCGGAATTACAAATCCTTTACTGCATTGGGCTGGAAAACTGGTGTTAATTGTGTTGATGTGGATGGGCAGACTCGAAGTGATTCCAGTGATCATCTTACTGATTTCACTTTTGACTTGGGTGAAAGTGCAACTCCAAAACAACTTTTAGTTTAATCTCTATCTGTAGAGAGATGAACTATCTCGCTCAAAATGATAAGCTTACACATTAAGAAATATAAAATACCGTCCCGACAAACAGTTGCAACCCCATATTTTGAGGGGTATGATAGAAATACCCATGCATTTTAGCTCAATTTTTGACCTAGAAGAATTGGCTAGATCAGGGAAACGATAGTGGCAATTCGTCTGAACATCAGTCCATCTTTAAATGTTCTCTCGAGTTCTTGCTATCTTAACCCTGTACGACCTCAAATTTTTTCCGAAAGTAAAATATAGACTTTTTGGACTGGGCGAATGACCGTCCAGCTAATTTAATATGCCAGAGGATAGAGAAGCTACAAGCAACAAGTGAGCAAATTTCTGACTCTAGACAGACGATATTGTTATAGAAAACCCCGATAATAACTGTAATCTCATAAGATGTGCTGAACCTTAAAATAAGCAGTCTTATCGTTTTGCTTTTACATTGAGTTAAAAAACTAAAATGAATCTAGGAGAAATCCCTACATTGAAGCTCATGACTCACCTGAATTGGCTGGCACAGGTGATCGTTCAACCGGACACCAGAGCCGCAGAAAGTGCTGCTATGGTTTTTAGCGGCCCGCAATTTTTCACCGCTTTAGTTACAGGAGTAATCTTAGCATTTGCTTTCCAGATGCTCCTCACAAATCTAGGAGTTGCTACAGGTATTTCTTTATTGGGTGGTTCATCATCCGATGTTCGCGATCATTCTCAATCTCATGGTATAAGCCTACGTAAAATCGGCTTTGCCCTGGGATTAGGAACCCTAATTAGCGTGACCATTTCCCTATTTTTTGCTTGTTTATTTGCCGTTAAACTCAGTTTATTTGTCTCTGCAACTTCCGGGGCAATTGTTGGGTTAGTGATTTGGGGGGCTTATTTTTCACTTCTGATTTGGGTGAGTTCCACAACAGTGGGATCACTGATTGGATCCGTCGTGAATACCGCAACCTCTGGGTTTCAAGCCTTATTTGGAACAGCTGTCGCCGCCTTTGGGTCAAAAGCCGCCTCTCAACAAGTCGTCGCCACTGCTGAAGCTACGGCTGCGGCTGTCCGTCGAGAATTGACTGATGGACTTGATCCGGTTGTCTTGCGAGAACAAGTTGAAGATTACCTTCAAAGTTTACGTCCTCCCCAACTCGATCTGAAAAATATTAGCTCTGAGTTTGAAAATCTTCTTCGTGATCCTCAATTACAAAGTGCTTTAGCTAGTGGTGATTTACCCAATGTTAACCGTCAAACTTTTGTTGATTTGGTCAGCAGTCGCAGCGATTTATCCCAACAAGAAGTTGATCGCATCGCCCGACAATTAGAAGCCGCTTGGCATAAAACATCCTCTCAATTACCGAGTCGAAACTACTTCTCAGAATTTGTAGATTTTCTCAAATCTGCGCCTCGAAACAAACTCTTAGGTGATGATTTTTCTGAACAGTTAAACTTACTGGTTCAGGAAATGCGAAAAAATCGCCATTCTGAGAGTTCTAATTTCCTCAATCAAGGCTTAACAATGGGATTGAACAGTTTAGTTGGGTTAGTCATGGGACGAACCGACTTATCTGACCTCGACCTCGAAAAAATCATTGCAAAATTACAACATCTTCCCGAAGAATTAGGCGAACAAAAAGATAAAGTTACCGCTCAATTGAGTGGTCATAAATCCTACAGTCCGTTACGAACAGATATTGAAAATTATCTATTCAATGCTCATCTGTGGCAACTCAAATCGCCGAACTTAGAACAAGAGTTTCGGGAGTTGCTTTATGATTCTGAAGCCGATCCTAATTTAGTGATTCAAGAATTAGAGCAAATTAACCGCAGTGACTTTGTAGAGAGCCTAAAACACAAGGGACTGTTGACTCAAGCAGAAATGAATCGTATTTCTAATCGGCTCAATAAAATTCGTTTAGAGGTATTAAATACTGCTTACGCCGCTCAAGAACGAGAAGAAGCACTAACGTTATTAACAGAGGTAGAACGCTACTTACTGTCTACACCTCGAGAAGAATTAACACCGGAAAAAATTCAACTTCATTTCCGAGATATTCTTAAAGATCCTGATGCAGATTATGAGCATCTCAATCGCCGTCTATCCCAATTGGATCGCTTGACTTTTGAACGAATTTTATTACATCGTCCTGAGTTAACACCTGTAGAACTTGCGGCAATTACAACCGAGTTAGAAATCGCTCGGGATCAAGTGATTCAAGAAGCTTACGAAGTTCATACTGCGGCTCAAGCCAAAGCAGAAAAACAGTGGCTAAAACTTCAGTCTTATTTGCGAGATACAGGTAAATCAGAACTGAATCCCCGGGGAATTGAACAGGAACTCAAGCTATTACTTGATGATCCTCAAGCGGGAATGTCTGCATTGCGATCGCGAGTTTCTCATTTTGATCGTGATACTTTAGTTCAGTTACTGACTCAACGGAATGATTTAAGCGAAGAACAAGTCGAAGAAACACTAGATTCTGTTGAACGAATTTGGACTCGCATTCGTTATCAACCCCAGCATCTCACCGAGCAAGCTAAAGATCAGTATGAACACGCTAAATCAGCGATCGCAGACTATCTTTATCGCACAGGAAAACCTGAACTCAACCCCGATGGAATTCAACGGGATTTAACGCAATTACTCGAAGATCCAGCCGTTGGAAGTCGAGCGATTAAAAGACGTTTAGCAGAGATGGATCGGGATACTTTAGTACAGTTATTGTCGCAACGAGATGACTTGAGCGAACAACAAGTGAATCATGTGATAGATGAAGTACAAAATACCCTAAAAACGATTGCCAAATCACCCCGTCGTTTGGCTCGTCGCACTCAACAAAAAGTCCATGATTTTCAAAGTGCGATCGTTGATTATTTACGTTCGACAGAAAAATCTGAACTTAACCCCGATGGCATTCAACGGGATCTCAAATTATTACTGAATGATCCCCGTTTAGGCATGGAAAGTTTAAAGGATCGCTTATCCCAATTTGATCGGGAGACTTTAGTCGCCTTATTGTCTCAGCGAGATGATATTTCTGAGCAAGAAGCCAATCAAGTGGTTGATGATATTTTAGCCGTGCGCGATCGCTTCTTAGATCAGTTACATACGATTAATGTTCAAGTTCAATTAGTGCTGGATCGGATCTTCGGTAAAATTCGCGCCTATCTCAATAGTTTAGAACGTCCTGAACTGAACTATGAAGGAATTCGGAATGATTTCCGTCAACTTTTTGACGATCCACAAGCAGGTTTTGATGCATTACGGGATCGTTTATCACAGTTTGATCGCGATACTTTAGTAGCGTTAATGAGTTCTCGCCGAGATATTTCCGAAGCGGATGCTAATCGGATTATTGATCAAGTAGAAATCACCCGGAACCGGGTTTTACAACGAGTAGAACGGCTACAACAGCAAGCGGAATTACAGATCGAACGGGTGAAGCATCAAACACAAAAACAACTTGAAGAAACACAAAAAGCCGCTGCCGCTGCTTCTTGGTGGTTATTCCTCACTGCTTTAGTTTCTGCTTTAGCTTCTGCGAGTGCTGGAGCGTTCGGTGTAGTGATTTAACTCTTAATCAGTTGACAGATAACTCCCCTAAAACTGGGGAGTTTTTTTGATTTAAGGGCTAATTATTCGCTAGAATAACTCAGAATATTTCCCTTGATTATCGGTCTAAAATTTTTCAAAATTAAATCAAAAAATAGTTTAGATTATTTGTCACTTTAGATAGAGTATATTCAGTGAATTTAAGATTAAACTAGGTTTATAGGACAATAAAAATATCAACCCCTTATGAGTATTTTATCTTCAAGTGAACTTAAGCAGTTAATGGAATATCGAGATCAAACTTGTATTTCAATTTATATTCCGACTCATTTAGCCGGGCCTGAGATTCGTCAGGATCCAATTCGGTTTAAAAATGCTTTAAGTTTAGCTGAGGAAAAATTAATTCAAGCAGGTTGGCGAAATCATGATGCTCAAGACTTTTTAAAACGCGCCCATGAACTCGATCAAGATGAGTTTTGGCGATATCAAAATCAGGGATTGGCTTTATTTATCTCTCCCGATGAGTTCCGTTATTACCGTCTTCCCCTCAACTTTGAGGAAGAAGTTGTGGTCATCAGTTATCGCTTTCATTTGAAACCCTTAATTCCTTTATTAATCCATGATGGTCAATTTTATGTGTTAGCCCTCAGTCAAAATCAAGTGAGTTTATTTCAGGGAAGTCGCTATAATATGGGTGAAGTAACCCTGGAAGATATTCCCTTGAGTTTAGCAGAAGCGTTGAAATATGATGATCCTGAAAAACAGCTTCAAATGCACACCGGAAATCCTCAATCTTCCGCCGGGAAATCTGCGATTTTTCACGGCCAAGGGGCAGGGGCAGATGAGAATAAAGTTCAAATTCGTCGTTTCTTGCAAAAAGTTGATCGGGGTTTAGATGAGATGTTTCAGGGTGAACAAGCTCCGATGATTTTAGCAGGTGTTGAATTTGTGATCTCAATGTATCGAGAGCTTAGTGTTTATCCTCGTATTTTAGAACAGGGAATTATGGGAAACCCTGAGCATACGAGTCCGAAGGAATTGCACGAACAAGCTTGGGAAATTGTTAGCTCTTATTTCCTTGAGTCTCAACAAAAAGCGGCGACAGAATATCAAGAATTGAAGGCAAACAATCCCGAGAAAGTGTCTGATAATCTCCAGGAAATTATCAAAGCGGCTTATCATCAACGAATTGATTCTTTATTTATCACTCTTAATGAGCAACAATGGGGTGAGTTTAATCCTGAAACGTATGAAATTACCTTACAACCCGAAGATTTACCCGAAAATGAGGATTTGTTAGATTTTGCAACTATTCATACTTTCTTGAATGGGGGTGCAATTTATACAGAAGTGCCTCAAAATACTCCGGATAATGCTCGGGTTGCCGCGACATTCCGCTATTAAGAATCCCTCAAAAATAGAGTCAAGAAGAGGATGACATCCTCTTTTTGTTTGTCTGAATGCAGGCTGATAGACACCTAATCACCCCAAACAGAAGGCCAAGAGACAGAGATTGAGGTTTATTAAAGAGATTGAAAAATAAGACTTGAAAGAGATGGCAGATTTCAAGAATTATGCTATACTTAAATGCTTAAATCAGGTTAAGTCCAAGTCTTGGAGGGTTGAACAAGTTATTGTCATTTCAAAACCTGATCACATTTAGTTCTTTTATTTTTCCCTCACTTCAAGTCAAGGAATAAAAAACATGAAGTTTCAAGTCCAATGTCACCTGAAATATGATCTGTCAACCGACAGCACTTTTATCTTTAATATCAGTGCGGTTAATAATGGTTCACAACAAGTTTTAGAAGAACATCTCCAGATTCAACCTTCGATTAATTCTGAAGAATATGTTTCATCTCCGATTAAAAATAGATTGCTACGTCTGACGGCACCGCCGGGAGCGTTAGATGTTAATTATCAAGCGATTGTTACACTTTCTTTAGAAGAAGATAATCCCAATATTATTCCTGAAATTCCACCGGATAAGCTGCCCTTAAGAGTCTTAAATTATGTTTATCCTTCGCGATACTGTGAGTCGGATCGGTTTATTGATATAGCTAATCGTGAGTTTGGTGATCTTTTGCCGGATTATTCCCGAGTCACGGCAATTTGCAACTGGATTTATGATAATATCACCTACGAATCTGGCAGTACAGACACTCAAACCTCGGCTTATGAAATTCTCAGTCAACGGACTGGAGTTTGTCGGGATTTTGCTCATTTAGGGATTGCTTTTTGTCGAGCGTTAAATATTCCGGCTCGTTTTGTTAGTGGTTATGCTTATAGTTTATATCCCCCCGATTTTCATGCTGCTTTTGAAGCCTATTTAGGTACTCGCTGGTATTTGTTTGATGCGACTCGTTTAATTCCACGAAAAGGATTTGTGCGAATTGGTACCGGACGAGATGCAGCAGATGTTTCATTTGCGATGATTTTTGGTTCGGCTCAACTGGAGGAGATGAAAGTATCAGTAGACTGTTTGAGTGAAGACACTCCTCAAGTAACCGTTGGAGCGATCACCAGTTTGTAGATGAAGAATACTGCTGATTACCCTGTGACAGTTTACAGACTGACATAGTAGAAGCTTGACGGACATTTTGCGCTAAAACCCGTCAATCTACGGTTGTATGTGTAAAAACTTTTTGATTCATTGCAAAACAGGCTCAGATCAGAGTGTCAATTCAGCAACATACCCAGTCATGGCATCTTTACTCCGGAAGTCGAATTCAATGGGATATAAGCCAGGGAACCACTTCTTGGAACACCAAACTGCATCTGATCTAGTTTTGGGGGCGTATAAATCAACAACGACTCCTAGAACAGCGATCAATAACATCTACCAAAACAAGCCATGACTTTTCAAGATATTCTTAAATCTCTTCTTGAGCAAGTGAATTCTGGAACCTCACCCAACCTCATGCAAATATCGGGAGGAGCAACCAATGAGGTAATTTTTGAGTCTGATATTGATGGTACTCGTTATTATTTAGTTCGTTGTGAACCCCAGTCAAATCCTTCGGTACAACTGAGTCAACGGGAACAAGAAATTGCTCGATTAGTTGCTGACGGTTTACCCAATAAATGTATTGCCAAAAAACTCGGTATTAGTCAGTGGACCGTTTCAACCTATCTGCGTCGAATTTTTAGTAAGTTAGATGTCACAACCCGCGCTGCAATGACAGCTAAACTGTTGGGAAAAGACCAATTAGTGGGTTAAATCTAGAAAGCCGTCCATCTTTGTCACCTAAACAAGCGACTGATAGGAATCCTAAAAATCTGCTATTAATGTAAAGATTGCATTGGATACATCAGATGGATCATTGGGATGTTGGTCGTTTGTGGGATGAAAATGCTCCAGCTTGGACGGCTCTTGCACGTCAGGGTTATGATATTTACCGAGATTTAGTGAATACTCCAGCCTTTCTGGAAGTTCTACCAGACATTCAAGGGTTAGAGGGTTTAGATATTGGTTGCGGTGAAGGTTATAATACTCGAAAGTTAGCTAATTTAGGGGCTAAAATGATGGGAATTGATATTTCCTCAATCTTCATTCAAGAGGCAATTTCTCAAGAAAATATTGAACCGTTGGGGATTAAGTTTCTAGTCGCCAGTGCGTTAGAACTGCCGTTTAAAGATCAAAGCTTTGACTTGGCAACGGCGTTTATGAGTTTCATGGATATGCCGAATAATGAAATTGCATTGCGTGAAGCGTTTCGGGTTCTCAAACCGGGAGGGTTTTTGCAGTTTTCTATAACTCATCCTTGTTTTGATACGCCACATCGGAAAGCTTTACGAGATGCAACTGGACAAACTTACGCCGTTGAAGTGGGAGGATATTTTGATAGAATCAATGGACAAATTGCTGAATGGATATTTAGTGCAGCACCGGAAGATATCCAACAAAAATGGCCTGAATTTCGCATTCCTGTGTATCATCATACCATCAGTGAGTGGTTAAATTTGCTAATTGATATCGGTTTTGTTCTCGAAAAATTTGTCGAACCGAAAGCCAGTGATCAGATAACGACTCAGTATCCACAAATGAAAGATTCACAGGTTGTAGCGTACTTTTTGCAGGTTCGGTGTCGTAAACCTCGCTGAGTTTCAATGATCAAACTAAAACTATCAAACCCAAACTATCAAACCCAAACAAAACCCGGTTTCTGCGTGAGTGAGCCATGATAAACCGGGTTGATAACGATTAGACAAGTCGGTTTTAACTTCACTAATCAAAAGCAATATATTCTGAGCGAATCCATCCTGTCATCCCATCAATTGAACTGACATAATACCAGTTTTTACCATCATTACTTTGACCTTGTTCAATAACTTTAACGGACTCTCCATGTTGAAGGGAACCCAAGTGGGAAGCTAAACTCGGTGTTGTGCGAAGACTGACTGGACGCCCATCTGTACTGATACGAGCGCCAATATTAGGATTTCCCGCAATAACCATTGTATTGTAGCTTCTATTGCTGCTCAGTTCCAAACAAGAAAAGGGTAAATTAACAGTTCCCCAACCTTGTCCTGAAGCGGAAAAATCAGCAAAAACTTCTGCGTAGGGTTGACCGTTACTAAAGTTTCCATAGCGGCGGACTTTGTAGTAGCCTTGTCGTAGAGTTCCTACTCCTTGTCCAGAGTTATTGTAGGTCAAACATTGAGTATTTTTAAGATAGATATAGTCGGGGCTACTGTAGTAGACTCTAGTGGCAACCGCAGCAGGCGTTAAAGCACAGAAAGCAGATAAACCTGCAATTAAGGTGCTAGCAGATATAGTAGCGACTTTTCCTAAGAATTGTCTCATGTGAGGTCTCCTTTGGTGGTGTGAAAAGTGGACAGTTGAACACTTTAGACGAGTGAAGCCGACTCTTTTTGAGGGATCAATGTGTTGAAAGGTGAGTCATCGGCAACAGGTGAATAGTCATCAAACTTCGTAAACTTCTCGCAGAATATTTAATTTATTCCGAATCCTCAAGCTGTAGGTTTCTAGAGCTTCTAACTCCTCTTGAGTAATCATTAGATTTTGCTCTTGTAACCATTTCAGTTGAGCTTGACGAATTGTGGTTTGGGGTTTTAACTTAGGGAGATCCTGGTTTTGGTATTCCCGCATACGCTGTTCGTTTTTGGGAATTAAGGTAGTAGTGTCCATAAAATTTAGGGGTAAAGGGTTGAAATTACTAGGAAGCTTTCAAACTTTTAGAGGGTTTAGAAACAAGTTTTTTTAACTTGATCCATTCTTTAGAGGGGGGAGAAGATGTGTGACTACTCAGATCACGAGAAGTTGAAAGTAGAAATTCTTGTCCTTTGAGTTGCAAAATTTCTGCGGAGAGTAACGCAGTTCTAAGATCACCTAATTTAGTGCGATACTGAAACTGATAGCCAGACACACTGCGTTGAGAGCGAAGATGGGCGATAACGATTTCCCGATCTTCAGGATTTGCCCAAATTTGTAATTCTGTTGTGGTTTTTCCGATGATTTCATCATAGTCATAACCTCTTGAACAACAAAAACATTGATTGGCTTCTAGATATCTTCCTTCCTGTAGCGTGCTGATAGTAATTGGGTAGGGATTTAAGTGAAAGGCTGTGGAAAATTTTTCTTCAGATAATCTTAGAGCAGATTCGAGCCAGCTTTGACAGCGAATTTTTTCCAAACACTGCTGATTTTTTTGCTGTAAAATTTGATTTTCTTGTTCGAGTTTTACAACTAAACTGCGTTGTTGGATGTGAACATTAATTCGGGCGATCGCTTCTTCGTATTGGAGGGGTTTACTAATATAATCTGCCGCTCCGATTTTGAAGCCATTCAGTTTATCAACGGTATCCGTCAAGGCGGTCATTAAAATCACAGGAATAGATTGTGTTGCGTTTGAAGCCTTAATGCGACGGCAGGTTTCAAATCCATCTATTCCCGGCATCATTACATCTAATAAGATCAGATCAGGGGTAATCTTTTCAAGACGCTTTAGACAACTTTCACCATCTTTGGCAATTAAAATTTTATAGCCATGCTCTCTCAAGAAATCTGACAAAACTTTGATATTCGTCGGATTATCATCAACTATTAAAATCAGTTCTTGAGTGATAGATGTCATGTCCTGTCTCCAAATTTTAGCGTTCTTGTATTTTCAATCATCCAATGAGTTGATAGAGTAAAAGTCATTGAGTGTATTTTTTTTATTAATTTTCTATTTGGATTGTGTCAACCTTTGATCTTCAGCCGGGTTAACAACTATTTTTTTTTGATTGAGAGTTTATTCAGTTTTTGATTGACTTTTTAATTGCCCGAAATCAATTAAACAGCCAGGGATTAAATTGGATTTTTTAATCTAGTCCAGTTATGTTCCCGGTGACTTAAAACTTTTGTTTAAATCAAGGGATGCACTCTGGCACAGAAAGGAATCTTTCGTCGTTTTTTTAGCTGAAGACCAACTGATCAAAGATAAAGATCCAGACTTTCTGCTAGAGGCTAAGTTGACTGAAGATCCAGTTGAGTTGGATTCAGTTTGAGCATGAACACCAATCGTAGTTACCAAAGCAGTTGCAGTGAGCAAGATTTCTGTTAGAGTGATTTTCATGTTTTCCTTTCTCCTGAAGAACTTCGGATGGTTGTTGTTTGAATGGCTTGTATAAACCAGCTACCAATCTCAATTTTGGTATTGGATTGGTGTGCAGTGTTTAACATTTTCTACTCCTAGTAATAATGTGCTTAAGCATGAGCTTGTTTTAGAAAAAAAATGGGAGTTGCTTGTTGAACTCATATGATACGGAAACTAGAGTACAACTCCCACTTAATAAGCACCTGAAATTAGTTGTAGAGCGGCTCACCACTTGCCGTTCCGGTTCCGTATTCTTTCATGTGTTCAACAAAGATGTCCCCTTGATTGCGATTTCCTGGGGATAGGGTGAAAACCACATTATTTGTATTGGCTTCACCTGCTTCTTGAGAAGCAAAAATTACAACTTCATTATTGACAACTCCAGCTTGATACATTTCTTCTAGAGTTTCAATCCCTAAAGAGGTCGCTAAATTTGTTAAGCGAGTGCTAACAGCATGAGCGCGACGTTCTGGAGTATAAGAACCTTTTGGATGATTAGAAGAAAGGGTTTCTCTCCAGATAATTAGGGGTTCAGAAGCGACTTGAATAACTTGGGTTTGTACAACAGGATAATCACCTAATAGATCGGGATTATCTAAGTCGTAAGTTTCACGAATTACCATCGCTACAGTACCATATTCGTCTTGTTCAGCGTTGATTTCAACAACTTCAAAAACAACCCGATCTCTGACGTAGGTATTAGAAGGTTTGGCTTCGGCTTGGGAAACTGTACCGACTAAACCTGCTGTAATAATGGCGGAAGCGACGAATGCTTTGATTGTGCTTTTCATGTTAGTTTTACCTAGAGGTAATGTTTAGAGTAAGGAGTTATTTGGCTTGCGATACTCTTTAAGGTACGGCAAAATTCAGGGTCTTGTCAGTAAGAACAAAGTGATGTGTTACGCGCTGATGTGAGTCCGGAGGTAAGGGGAAAGTAATGAAAAAGTGAGGGGGATCACAAAACGGAGGTGATCAAGCTGCTTGTCGAGTTTTGTATTGTCGCTTAAGGTTGACTGTTGGGCTGAAAAGCGCTATTTTAACCCGGAACAATACATCTGAGAACAAAAAATGGGTTTCCGTTGAGCGCGATCGGCTTAAGCATCTTGATATCGAGTTCTATACCTCACCTTATTTTCTTCACACAAAAAATAAGTTAAACTAATTAAGGCAATCTAATAGAGGCTATATTGCTCAATAAATTGAGCTTCTGAACACAGGTTCAATTTCTCTGGACTCGCGATCGCACATTCTCACCGGATGGTTAGGCTTTGCTCCATCTTTACGCTGTTTGATCGCACTCAAGAACGTCAACACCTCCCTCAAAAACACCTCAGCCACCCCAACGTTACGGATGAAACCCTTCAAAAATTAACCCCTAGACTTTCCACTCAGAACGCCAGTTCGACTCAAGACTGCTCAAGAAAGCAGATTATTATATAAAAGGAGAGACTCTATTATTTTTTATGAAAAAAATTTATCCAATAGTTGCAATTATTATGAGCTTGGGTTTAGCTCTATTTCTACTGTGTTCTTCTGCTCATCCTCTTGAAGCCAATCAAAGGGTTGTTTTGACCGATGAAACTGAGTATTATCCCTTGGGTTTAAATTTAGAAATTTTAGAAGATTCAACAGGAACACTCACCGTTGAAAATGTGAGTTCACCTGAATATAATGATCAATTTATTCAAAGCCAAAAAGCTATACCACACTTTGGAATGACAAATTCTGTTTATTGGCTGCGGTTTCAAGTCCTCAATACTAGCGAAACAAACAGAAATTGGTTTTTAAAATTAGATGAATTAACCTTGTCTTCGATAGAACTTTATACTCCGGCTACTCCTGCTAATGATTTCAATCAATTTTCAGTTAAAAAAACCGGGTATGCTTTGCCCTTTTCAACCCGGGATTTCCCGGATCGTTTTTTTGTTTTTAAACTTGATTTACCTCCCCAAACAGAACAAACTATTTATCTGCGTTTACAAACCACCGGAATTATGACAATTCCTTTAAGTTTGTGGTCAGTCAATGCTTTGATGTCCCACCTCAAAAATGAAGGATTATCTTTTGGGTTTTACTATGGCTTAATGCTGATTATGATTAGCTATAACTTTTTTATCTGGCTCACTTTACGGGATAAAAGTTATGGGTATTATCTTTTAGTTCTTGGGACTAATGTGCTTTCCAATAGTTCAAGAAATGGCTTTGGCATTCAATACTTATGGCCTAATTTTCCGGTTTTTAATAACTTTATTATGCCCGTCACACTCGGTTTATTTTTACTGAGCTTTATTAAATTTACCCTGACGTTTTTGAATACAAAAGTCTATGTTCCTAAAGGACATAAAGTTTTAAAAGAATTATTTAGAGCCATTGCTTTCAGCACAGTTTTAAGTTTATTGATTAGCTTAGAAATCAGTTTAAAACTAATTTTTTGCTTCATCTTAATCACCTACTGGACGATTTTGATTGTCGTAGCAGTGGCCTGGAAAAGAGGACAGCAACAAGCTCGTTACTTTTTCTTTGCTCAACTTTTCTGGTCTATTCTCGCCAGCCTAACCATCTTTGCCTATTCCGGCTTACTACCCGCTTCATTTCAAGTTTTAATTACATATCCTGGTTTAGGAATTTTGCCTCTTGTTTTGGGTTTGGCAATGGCTTTAGCAGATCGATTTAATTTAATTCAACAACAAAAAGAAAAAGCTCAAACTGAAACACTCTATATGAAAGAGCAGTTAAATGCGGCGTTAAAACAGGCGAATGATGAACTTGAAAAACGAGTCGAAGAACGTACCGCAGAACTCCAACAAGCTAAATTCATGGCAGAGGCTGCTAACCAAGCTAAAAGCAATTTGATTGCAAATATTAGTCACGAATTGCGAACACCCTTAAATGGAATTTTAGGCTATGCTCAAATTTTACAACGAGAAGCCAACTTAACGGCAAAACAAAAAGAGGGGTTAGATATTATATATCAGTGTGGTTCTGATCTGTCCTCTCTCATTAATGAAATGCTAGATCTTTCTCAATTTGAGATCGAACAACTAGAACTTTTTCCCATTAACTTTAATTTACCCAGATTATTAACAGAAATTAGCAGTCAGTTTAAACTCAAAGTTCATCAAAAAAAATTGAACTTCATTCAATCGATTGATGAAGAATTACCCGAAAATCTTCGTGCTGATTCTAAACGTTTGCGACAAGTTTTAACGAATCTCTTAGAAAATGCTCTAAAATTTACTGAACAAGGTAATATTACCCTCAAAGTTGAATTAATCCAGATTGTCTCAGCTTCTAATGCTTCTCCCTGTTGTGCAGAAATCAACTTTATCGTTGAAGATACAGGCAGAGGTTTAACCGTTGAAGAAATGACTCGACTATTCCAGCCTTTTGAACAAGTGGAGAGTCACATTCACAAGACAGATGGAGTCGGTTTAGGTTTAGCCATTAGTCAAAAATTGGTACAGATGATGGGAGGAAATATTCAAGTTAAGAGTACCCCAGGAATAGGAACTCGGTTTTGGTTTAATTTAAATCTTCCCCTTTCAAAATCCCAATCATCATGTTCTGCTGATCAAGCCATTTTTACAGTTCAAAATATTATTGGATTTAGTGGAGAGAAGTGTAAAATATTAATTGTTGATGATCGCCTAGAAAATCGTTCTGTTCTCAAAGATTTACTCGAACTATGGGGGTTTACGGTTCAAGAAGCTGAAAACGGATCGGAAGGATTAAAACAGGTTCAAACTTTTCAACCGGATTTGGTGATTACTGATTTAGTCATGCCAATTTTAGATGGTTTGGAAATGATCAAACAGTTACGTTTATCCCCTCAATTTGCAGATTTACCTGTGATTGTAGCTTCGAGTAGTGCTTCTCATCAAATCCAAAAACTTGCTCTTGAAAACGGCTGTAATGACTTAATCACGAAACCGATTCAAGTTAATGAACTTCTCGAAAAGCTACAAACTTATTTACAGCTTATTTGGATTTATGCTGAAGAAGATGTTGAGGAAAATTCACCCAAAAAGCTAGAGTCTCTTCTTGTTCTACCTCCTCTAGAAGAATTAGCTACAATTATTCAAGCCGCTCGAATTGGGGATATTGACACTATTGAACAGGAAGCAAAACGTTTGCAACAACTGAATTCAAACTATACAGTTTTTGCCGATCAGGTGATTAAATTTGCTCAAGACTTTAATGATCAAGCGATTCTCCAGTTAATTGGGGTTTAAATATAAACATTTAAACTTTTGATAAGTAGGGTTCTATTAAGTTGACAATTTCAGTATCTTCAAAATTGAGTGTAAGTTCTAAAATGCGATCGCAAAATGGACTATATTGATCATCTAATTGTTTAATCTGGGTTGCTTCTTTCTCAATTTGTTCAATATCTCCAATTTTTGCTGCGTTATAAATTTTGAGGATTTCTTCCATCGGAGGTGTTGTCCATGCTATTGAGGGAATTTCTTCTGACAGTTTATCGACCAAAGTTAAGGCGGGTTTTTCTTCATAAACCCATTCAATTTTGAGAAATTTTTGAAGCTGTATCAGTAATTTTTCTACCTCAATCGGTTTCGGGAGAAAATCGTTACATCCGGCTTCTAAACTTTTAGCTTGATCTTGAGTTAAAACACTGGCGCTCGAAGCAATTACAATTGTATTATCAAAAGCTGCAATCTTACGCAAACGCCGTGTCATTTCAAATCCATCTAAAACAGGCATGACTAAATCAGTAATAATTAAATCCGGTTGAAATTGTTCAGCAACTTCTAGCCCTTCTTCCCCATGATTTGCTACAGCACAGTCAAAACCGAGAGGGGTTAAAACTTCTGTCAAAACTGTACAATTGACCTCTTTATCATCAACAATTAAGATTTTTTTCTGTAACCCTGTATAGCCGATAATTTTACCTCGTTCATTCAGGACTGAAGTATTAGCCCATTCAGTCGCCAGGGGTAATTCAACATCGAACCAAAACGTACTTCCATCACCGAGAATACTTTTGAGTTGAATGGTACTTCCCATCATCTGAACAATTTGTTGAGCAATCGCCAGTCCTAAACCTGTTCCCTCGGCACGACGACTGTATGAACCTGTTTGTTCAAAGGGTAAAAAGATTTTTTCCAGCTTGTCTGAAGCAATCCCCACCCCTGTATCTTGAATGGAGAAATGAAGCTGAACAGTTGGGGGTGAAAGCTGTAAATTTGAGTCAATGACACGAACACTAAATGTCACACTTCCTTCATCCGTAAATTTAACAGCATTACTCAACAAATTAATTAAAACTTGACGCAAACGTTTATCATCTGCTCGAATGCCTTGAGGTAAATTGGGGGGAATATAGAAGTTAAAAGTAATGCCTTTGTGTTCAGCGCGAATCCGTGACATTTCTACCACACCGGATAGAAAAGAAGGAAAATGAAAATCTTTTGGATAAAGCTCCATTTTGCGCGCTTCTATTTTTGATAAGTCAAGAATATCATTAATTAAGTTGAGGAGATGAGTGCCACACTGTTCAATCACTTCGATTCCGTGACGATAACTATTCAAATCCCCTGCTCGTTGCAGAATTTGAGTATAACCTAAAATTCCATTAAGGGGAGTTCGGAGTTCATGGCTCATATTGGCTAAAAATTCGCTTTTAGCTTGGTTTGCAACTTCAGCAATTTCTTTGGCTTGTTGTAGATGATCTTGGGCTTGTTTCCGTTCAAGTTCAGCCCCTGCTCTTGCTGCAAAAATTTGAAAAATGGATTCAAACATGGGATTATATTCAATGGGTTTAACATCCATAACTGCTAATAATCCAATTTTATTACCTGTTGAATCTTGAATTGGTGTTCCCCAATATCCCTCTGCGGATAAATTCACTAAATCGAAATCTTCGGGAAATAGGGCTTGAATATTACTCTGATAATGACAGATTCCACCACTGACAACATTCTCACAGGGTGTTCCAGCTAGATCATATTCAAAGGGTTCACCAAAGTCTCCTCCCGCCCAAAAAGCCAAGGATTTGGCTTTTGTTTTTTCAGAGTCCACGCATTCTGAAATCAAAGCATAACGTACCTTTAAAACTTCACCTAAAGAACGAACTAAAGAGCGGAAAAATTCATTACCAATATTACAAGCAGTGCCTTGAACAATTAGTTGTAAGGCTTCTTCTCGCTGTTTGCGATCGCTAATATCTGAATTACACCCCACGATCCGAATTGGTTTTTCAGCATTGTCAAAAACAACTTGTCCACGACAGAGAATCCATTTATAATTGCCATCTTTGCATCGCAGGCGAAACTCCGTTGAAAAGTTCTTGATTTCTCCGTTCATTAGAGCTTGAATCGTGGGCTTCACAAACTCTATATCTTCTGGATGAAAACGACTAAAAGATTCATTAGGAGTGCTACCAATTTCATTCTCATCATAGCCAAGCATTTGTTTCCAACGAGTAGAATGAAATACTTTATTCGTTTGCAGATCCCAATCCCAAATTGCATCATTGGTGAGGGCAAGTTGCCAACGTTCTTCTGACGTTTTTAAAGCTTTTTCAACCTGTTTTCTCTCGGTAATATCGAGAACTGTTCCAAATAAACCTGTTACTTTTCCTTGATCATTCAGAATCGGTCTGGCTCGACTTTCAATATACCGAACCACACCATCAGGCCGGAGAATACGGTTATCAAACTGAGCCGCCTTTCCCGTAACAATGATTTGATTAACTGATCTTTGCCAAAACTCTAGATCTTCTGGATAAATTAGGTTTTGAACCCATTCAAAATTTAACTCTGTTTGAGTCAAAGGAACACCAAAAATATGAAAGACTTCTTCTGACCAAACAACTTTATTAATATCGAGATAACATTCCCAATTTCCTACATGAGCAACCCGTTGGGCTTCTAGTAAATTGGCTTGACTCTGACGCAATTCTTCTTCAGCTTGATAACGGTGATGGGCTTCAATTGCCAGTAAAACTAAATCCCCCATTGAACGAGCAAAGCTTTGTTCTTCTAGAGTCCATTTTCGCGGTTTTCCAGTATGTTCAATACCAAGAATTCCTATGGTTTTCCCAGCTTTTTTGATCGGAATATCTAGGAGTGAACTAATATTCAGAGGAATTAAATAAGATTCTGTAAATTCTGAGGTAAGAGGATCAGTTTGTGCATCATGGGCAGCAATCACTTTTTCGGTTTCTAATGCTTGAAAATAGGCTGGGTAGTCCGAAATTAATAGATCCGACTCAAGACCATGTTGATTGCGACTCAATTCATATAAGTTTAAACAAGAGCAATGTATTCCATCGTCTTGGTATATCCAAACACTAACCCGTTCAACATTCAGGGTTTGACTACCAACTTGTGTTAATTTTTTGAGGCTAATTTGTAGATTTCCCTGGCGAATTTCTGGATCGCTAGTCAGTTCAGATAGAATTTGATTTTGATATCTAAGAGTGCTATTTTTTTGTTCTAGAGAAGCAGTTCGTTGTTCAACTCGTTTTTCTAATTCTGTATTAATTTTTTTGAGTAAGAGTTGAGTCTGTTTATGTTCTGAGATAATGGCGGATAAGACTAAAGTGCTAATCGCAATCACATTAATAAAAGATTGTAAGATGACTAAAGATTTACTGACAGAATCTTGAATAAATGGCCCGTAACCTTGAGCCGTTGCGATCGCAGAAATTGAAATGGTGACGACAACTAATAATGTAACAATTGGAGGGGAAAAACGAAACGCCGCCCAAATCAAAGGCGGAATCAGGATATATTCAATGGGATAACCTTTCCAAAAAGCAATAATATTAATTCCGAGTATGAGTCCAACCAATAACAATAACTCTATTTTTTTCGGTTGAGAAAGTTTTGGGGGTTTCTGACTCCAAGCCACTAAAAAGGGTGTAAAAACGAGAATCCCTGTCGCATCTGACATCCACCAACTTCGCCAAAATTCTCCCAGACTACTCCCATCAACTTGCTCAGTAATACTGATAAATATTGTGGTCATTGTTGCACTTATAATCGGACTGATTACGGCAGCTAGAGCCATAAATTTAAACAAGTCTCGGTAGTCTGCTAACCAATTTCGATGTCCGATATAACGATTAATTAGAAAAGTCGCTATCACCCGTTCTAAAACACCGACCATTGTAAAAACAAGATGAGTGAGCAACGCAATTGCTGTAAATTCTAATCCTCGGCTAAGAATTCCAGATAGAATACTCAGTACAATAATTCCTGGGATAATTCGATATCCTAGCAATAATATTGCTCCCAATTCCAGTCCTGCTAAAGGCCATATTGGTGTAACATTCCCGGGTAAAGTTGCAATTGAAAGAGATAGATGTGCAATCAATAAGTAAACAACTGAAACAGTAGCAATGACAAATAGTTTCTTGTAGGGAAAAATTGATTTTTTTTTCAATAAGCTGACATTCATAAATCCTCCGACTAGGAATCCTGAGCATCCAGCTTAGATTATAACCCAATTACTTAAGCTGGCAAAATGACACTAAACTCCGTTCCTTCTCCCTGTTTTGAAGTAAAATTTATTTTTCCTTCATGTTTATCTTCAACAATTTGACGTACAATAGGTAGCCCTATGCCTGTTCCTTTCCCTACTTTTTTAGTGGTATACAAATAATTAAATATTTTAGTCTGAACTTCGGCACTCATGCCAATTCCATTATCTTGAACACGAACAATAGCTTGTTTTGATTCTGGTAAATATTCAGTTTTTATGATAACACAATTCCGCTTGACTGAAATTTCGTTAAAATCCTGTCCCGTATTCGACTCTTCAATCGCATCAATAGCATTGGAAAGTAAATTCATAAACACTTGATTCAGTTGTCCAGGATAACAGTCTATTTCCGGTAGATTTCCGTAGTTTTTCATCACTTCAATTGCTGGACGATTTGAATTAGCTTTCAAGCGATGCTGAAGAATCATCAAGGTGCTGTCTATTCCATCATGGAGATTAAACTTAACTTTGGCTTCAGTATCAGAACGAGAAAAAGTTCGCATCGAACGACTAATTTCTGCAATGCGTTTTGCTCCTTCTTGCATTGAGAGGAGTAAACTTTCAAAGTCATTAATCATGTAGTCTAAATCCATTTCTTCAATCTCATTGGCAATTTCTGGAACAGGTTCAGGATAGTATTGATGATAAAGTTTAATCACATGAATTAAATCTTGACTATAGCTTTGAGCATGGGAAAGATTCCCTGTAATAAAGCTAACAGGATTATTAATTTCGTGAGCAATTCCCGCCACCAATTGTCCTAATGAAGACATTTTTTCATGTAAAACCAATTGAGATTGAGTCTTTTCTAGTTGCTGAGTTCGTTCTTGTACTTTCTGTTCAAGTTGACTATTCAAATCGGCCAATTGGTGATTTTTATCGGCTAATTCTTGGGTTAAAGAACGCAATTTGAGTTGTAGATTAATACGAGCGAGAACTTCCTGTTGTTGAAAGGGTTTTGTAATATAGTCTACGGCTCCTAATGATAAACCTTTGACTTTATTCTCTGTATCTGCTAAAGCCGTCATAAAAATAATGGGTAAATCTTGATGGCTGGGGTTGGATTTAATCAAACGACAGGTTTCAAACCCATCAATTCCCGGCATCATTACATCCAATAAAATTAAATCCGGAATTGCAGATTCTAGTTTATTCAGAGCATCTTCGCCTGTTTTAGCGACTAGAACTCGAAATCCTGCTTTTTTTAGAAACTCAAATAAAACCTTAATATTTGTGGGATTGTCATCAACAATCAGTAGAGTAGCCTGTTCAATGGTGTTCATAATTTTTAATTTGTTAAATGAGAGTGTTCAAGTAAAAACTGAGTAGCTTGTTCACTGGGTAAAGGCTTAGAAAATAGATACCCTTGTCCAAATTCACATTCTAACTCAATCAGCTTTTCAAGTTGCTCTTGAGTTTCTATTCCTTCTGCTACCACATCCATACTAAGACGATGAGCCAGAGAAATAATCGTTTGTACAATCGATTCTCCTTCTAAATTACCCGTTAAACGCATGATAAATGAACGATCAATTTTGAGAGTATCAAGGGGAAAGTTATGCAGACGACTCAGAGATGAGTGTCCCGTACCAAAATCGTCAATACAGAGTTTAATGCCTAAATTATGAAGTTTTCTTAGAAGCTTTATCGCTTTATTTGCTGTTGTCAAAAAATCGCTTTCTGTCACTTCTAGTTTAATCCTAGAGGCGGAAATTCCATAAGTTTTGAGAGTTCGATCAACTTGTTCAATCATTTCGGGTTGCTGTAGCCTTTTGGCTGAACAATTAACATTAACGATTGGATAAGATTCTAAATTCATTTGCGTCCATTTTTCTAATTGCTGACAAGCTAGCTTAAATGCTAACCCATCCAGTTCACTTATCACCCCAATGTCTTCTGCAACTTCAATAAATACGCCAGGTGGAATGATTCCCTGTTCTGGATGTTTCCAACGAATTAATGCTTCAAAACCGATTAATCTTTTGGTTTTGAGTTCAACAATGGGCTGGTAATAAAGCTCGAACTGTTCCTGTTCAATTCCTCGACGTAAATCAGATTCTAATTGAATCCGTTCTAAGGCTTGAGACTGCATTTCTGGTGTCAGTAAAACGTAGCATCCTCGACCCATTTTTTTTGCTTCATAGACTGCAATATCAGCATCTCTCAAAATATCTGTTGGTTTTTGATAGCCAATAATTGAAGGAACAATCCCAATACTTGCACCCAAAAAAATTTGATTATTTTCTAAATAAAAATAATTTTTCAGTTGCTTAAATAACTGATTAACTAATCTTTTGCTTTCACTGTCTTGCCATTTTTGCGGTAAAATAATCAGAAACTCATCTCCCCCTAAACGAGCTATTTTTCCTTGAGATTCTAGACAATCTTTTAAACGAACTGCTACTTTTTTTAAAAGTTCATCTCCGGCTAAATGTCCAAACCGATCATTGATTTTTTTAAACCGATCTAAATCCACAAATAAAATAGCACAATCTTGAGCATCACGTTGATTAGATTCTATTTTGTCAAATAAAAAATTCATCAGCCAAGCTCTATTATATAAACCCGTTAGTGAATCATGGGTTGCTTCATAACTCAGTTTCTCTTCTCTGATTTTTAATTTTTTTAAAGTCAAATAAAGTTCTTCGGTTCGCTCTTTTACTCGCTGTTCTAATTGTTGATTAAGCTGTTGTAACTCAATTTCGACTGCTAAACGGGCTGCTATTTCTTCTGTGAGTTGCTGATTTTTAGTTTGTAATTTAAGATTTAATTCATGTAACTTTAGATGAAGACGGACTCGACTTAAAACTTCTTCTTGTTGCAAGGGTTTCGTAATATAATCCACAGCACCTAATTCAAAACCTTTTACCTTATGTTCTGTTTCTGAAAGTGCTGTCATAAATAGAACTGGAATGTCTTGAGTTTTTGAATTTTCTTTCAGACGCCGACACACTTCAAACCCATCAATTTTGGGCATCATTACATCTAATAAAATTAAGTCTGGAGTTACTTCTTGTAATTTTCTCAGTGCATCTTCTCCACTGGTTGAGACTAAAACTCTAAAATCATATTTTTTTAAAAAGTTGAAAAGGACTTTTATATTATTCGGATTGTCATCCACAATTAAAATTAAAGATAATTCTTCACTCATAATTTTTATAGATACATTGATTGTTTATTTATCATAGCTAACCCCTGACTTAGTAAACACCATGTTAAATTTTAGTTAATCAATGGTTAAGGTTAAATTAAAAAAATTTTGCCTTTATGCCACCTTAATCTATCTGATTGTCTTTCAAGCATCTATTGAACCTGACCTAAACACAGTGTAACCTTAAATAACTCTGTTGAGATCAGGATGTTCTTTATCCATATTGGATCTTCCCCGAAAAAATTAGCCAGGTCAACTTGGCAATTTTGAAACTCCTCTTGAGTTGGGAACTTGTTCTCCTACCCCAGCATTACAAATTCTTGGACTAATGCCGCGCTCAAAGTGCATACTGATTCTAACATAACAATTGATGAAAAAAATTTAGGAAGAGTAATGAACAAAAAATCCCCCCCAGGGGTAACAGGGAGGTGTTAATCTTCTACTCGGTTTTATCGATTAACTAAATTTAATTGTTGTTTTTAGTTTTTGCCTTTCACTTTCAAACATCTTCATCGATTTTTAACGTCTAACCTCATCAAGATTTATAGAAACAATAACGCCATGAATACTCCCACAAAACTAACAGGAATCACCAACGAATTAGCGAAAGAACGCAACCGTTCAGCCGCCGAACGAACACTCGCCTCTTGGATTCAAAATAGTGTGACACTCATCGGTTTGGGAATTGCATTTCAGCAAACCTTTGAAGCTTTACAACAAGTATTCCCCCAACAAAATCCGGTAATCCTCCTAAAATATTCTCAAATCTTGGGATTAAGTTTAATTGCTATCGGAATCGCTTTGCTGATCATTGCTATTATCCAACATCACATTATAGTCAAATCTATCCAACAAGATCACTACATCTCAATGTCTATTCGTCCCCTCAATATTGTGATTGTGATTGGTGTATTCATCTTTGGTATAGCAGCTATGATTATTATTTTGCTTTAATGCCATTTTTTAGAAAGTTCTAATCAAAATTCCGATAAAAGCTATCATCCCAATAATCACTAACCCCAGTGCAACTGTTAATCCTAAAGAGCGACGAGGGGTATAAAAATAATCTCCATAACGCTGAATATGTCGTAACTCATTGCGATGCTCTATAATCGCTGCAATCATTGCATAAATACCCAAAGCAATAAAACTCAAACCCAAAGTACGAGATAAACGAATCGGATTAACTCGATCCGCGACATTTTGAAAACTTAAAATAGCGCTCACAATTCGATCTATCCCAAAGCCAAAACTAATCAGTGATAAACAGGTTCTAATCCAAGCCATTAACGTTCGTTCCGCAGCCGCTCGGTTGCGTTCTTTTGCGAGTTCCGCTTGAGGATTGAATTGAGGAGTTGGAGGTTCTTGCATGGTTATTTCTGCTTTTTTATTTGGGATTCAATTTATCACAAATCTATTCAACCTGAATGATATAGCGCTACGCGCAGGCAATAGGCAAGAGGCAAAAGGTGAAGCAGTGCGATCTTGGTGGTTTCCATCAAGGAGCAACTGCTGAACCCGAAGGGCAAAAGTAAGACTAGAAAAGATTTTCAGCTTCTTAAAAAGTTTGGCAGGACGGAAACCGACACCGCCAACTTTTCGCTTTTACCAATGTCAAACACCCTAATGCGTACTGCTATAATATCCTGGAATTTTGTAGGGTGTATCAGACCATCAGATTATATTTCTTACAGAATTCCCTAAAAATCTGATGCACCCTACCCTGGCTGTTTGAAAACAAAAGCATCAAGGGCTAATTTTGCCGCACCAATCGCACCCGCTTGATTGCCCAATTCTGCAATTAATACCTGTAATCCAACTCTCGAACTCGCTAAAACCCGCCGTTCAATTTCCGAAATTGTACTTGGTAAAAATAATGGCGCACCCGCACTTATTCCACCGCCTAAAATAATCGCTTCTGGGGTTAAAATATAAATTAAACTGGCTAAACCTGCCCCCAATCTTCGGCCGTATTCTTGCCAATATTTGAGCGCTTTTGCATCCCCTGAATTCGCTCTAGCTGCAAGTTCAGCAGGTTCTAACCCTGTTTCTCGACGAATCGCCTGCACTGAGGCATACTGTTCTAAAGACCCTTGATTTCCACTATTACAAACCGGGCCGTCAAAATTTAACGTAATTAATCCTAATTCTCCAGCCGTTCCTTGAGGCCCAACAAACAATTCACCATTGAGAATAATCGCCCCACCGACACCCGTTCCCAACGTTAACAAAATCAGATTTTTAAACCGCCGTCCTGCCCCTAACCAAGCCTCTCCTAACCCGGCACAATTGGCATCATTTGCCATCACAACCGACAAGTTTGTTTTAGCTTCAATCCAATCGGCTAACGGCACATTTTGCCAGTTTTTGAGGTTAATTGCAATTTGAGAAATTCGCCCAGAAGCATCAACGGGTCCAGGTAAGCCTACCCCAATCCCTTGAATAGATGAGACATTGTCACGGATTTCGGCGATCGCATCTAATAACACTAAAAAAACTGCGTCTGGCGTTGCAGGTTGGGGAGTCGGAACGGTTAGAGATTGATGACAATTTCCCAAAGCATCATAACGCCCCAATTTGATCGCCGATCCCCCCAAATCAACACCAATCACCTGAGATGAAATTTGCTGATCCTTCAAGCTTATTCAACCTCATCGCGATCAATACTGGTTGTAAAAATCGGTTCAACTCGGATCGCTTTAATACTCGAAGGACGAACCACCATATATTCCCCTTGCATCGTCTTAATAGGAACATTGAGAAACTCATCAGAAGTATACTTAGGAATCAACACCTTTTGATACCAAAGCTGAAACTCTTGAAGGGTAGAAAATCGTACTTCTTCCCGATGTCCCCCTTCAATCATCAAGTAAACTGCAAATGAACTCGGATTTGGCATGACCACTCCCCAAACATGATAGATTCCTTCGTGTAGTCATTTTACCTCGCTCAGGGAGCAAAACGCTCTAGTTCTTCAGCACATTTGCGGATTTTTTCACTCGTAACTGATGAACTGTTCTGTCGTTTAGAGAATGAGTCAAACAGGAGTCACACTCTTAACAGGGTTGGAGACGGTGTTGACGAGGGGTAAAAGGCATGGTTAGCTTGTAGACCAACTTCAAGCTTTGTCAACCTGGTTAAGGGACGAATGCCTAATGCTGTCAGTTTCAAGCTTCAAGGCAACCCGTGTGATCACCCCTGATCAATTATAGCAAATCTAAACGTTGAAGGGCATCTATAGCGGCTTGTTTTTCTGCTTCTTTTTTCTTGTTTCCAACTCCCTCGCCGAAAAATTCACCATTAATTCGGACTTCTACTGTAAAGGTTTTCTTATGATCAGCCCCTATTTCATCAACGAGAATATATTCGGGAAGGGGGAGATTATTTGTCTGGGCTATATTCTGCAAACGTCCTTTCGGATCGATTAAAGTTTGCTGAGGAATAGGACTGTCAACCGTTGCAGTATCAACCGACTCAAAAAAGGGTTTCATTAATTCTCGCACTGCTTCAATTCCAGAGTCTAAATAATAAGCCCCCATCACCGCTTCAAAGGTGTTACTCAGTAGTGAAGGTTTGGTTCGACCCCCTTGTAATTCTTCTCCTCTCCCTAACAGCATCCAGTCCCCTAAATTGAGTTGAGTTGCAAATTTAGAAAATTGAGAATTATCGACTAATTGAGAACGACGACGGGTAAGTTCTCCTTCTTCTCGACCCGGATATTGTTCATACAGATAATCACCTGCTAAAAAGTTTAATACAGAATCTCCTAAAAATTCTAATTGTTCATTGTCACCTTGAGTTTGGGTGGGATTTTCAAATAAATAACTGCGGTGAGTTAAAGCCCGTTGAAGTAGTCTAGCATCTTGAAAGGGGATTTTTCCCAGAAGTTCTTTTAAACGTTCTCTAACGGATGATTCTTCACCGGAAATTTGACTATCATGGGGTCGAGATTGTTCTTTGAGTAAACATTTAAAAATTTCTTGTTTATGCTGATTAATTAAGGTTTCTTGTTCAAAGGAACGAATTGTATTTAAGAGACGAGACATACTATCTAAAGCGCGATAGGTGTCTTCGGTGGAAAAATCAACTTGATGCGCCCATTTGTTCCGAACCTCAATTAATTCAGTGGCTAAAGCCCTTTCTAAACGAGACTTAAAAGCTTTATCTCGTTCAATCATGATCAACAGCAGATTATATATATCTTGCAGTTTATCTTCTGTTGAACGTTTTAGTGTAGTCTCTTTCTGATGAGATAAAGCTTTTTCAGCTTGAGAAAGCCATTGACCCCCATAAGCTTCTCTCATCCGTTGTTCAAAATAACGATATAAACCTTGTTTTAACAAGTCTAAGCACCGACCAATTCTGTCACGATTGTTGATCATAGTAGGTTAGATGAGTTCTAAGGGTTCATCTGTTAACTACACAGTCTTAACACCCTAATTCCTGAAATGATCCTAAAAATATTTTCAAAAATTGCTGATTATTTTATCTGTTATATGGGAATAGATAACTTTATCTCTAAAAATAATACAAAATTGATAAAATTAAATATTGTTCCTACTCGAATAATGATGGGTCAATTTCCTTGAATTCTTGGATGAGACTCTAGAATTTATGGGTTTGACCCATCCTACAACTAATTGTTCTTATTGAAAGAATGATGGGTCAATTTCCTTGAATTCTTGGATGAGACTCTAGAATTTATGGGTTTGACCCATCCTACAACTAATTGTTCTTATTGAAAGAATGATGGGTCAATTTCCTTGAATTCTTGGATGAGACTCTAGAAATTATGGGTTTGACCCATCCTACAATTAATTGTTCTTATTGAAAGAATGATGGGTCAATTTCCTTGAATTCTTGGATGAGACTCTAGAAATTATGGGTTTGACTCATCCTACAATTAATTGTTATTATTGAAAGAATGATGGGTCAATTTCCTTGAATTCTTGGATGAGACTCTAGAATTTATGGGTTTGACCCATCCTACAACTAATTGTTCTTATTGAAAGAATGATGGGTCAATTTCCTTGAATTCTTGGATGAGACTCTAGAAATTATGGGTTTGACCCATCCTACAATATTTAGTTAGATCGACTGAAGTTGTTGTAAACGTTCGCGTAAAATAGACCCTTGTTTTTCGGCTTCTGCTAAGGCATCTCTGGCTGCTTGCACAACTTCGGGGTCAGCTTTATCAACGAAATTCTTATTGCTTAACCGCTTGGAAATAGACTCAATCTCCTTTTCAACTTTCGCTAATTTCTTCTCAGTTCGTTGTTGTAAACTCGCCAGATCAACCACACCCGCCAACGGTATTAACGCCTGAACCGTACCAATTACACCCGCTATCGTTTGACCCAAATCTTCGGGTAAAGTCTCAGTAATATTCAAGGTTTCAATCTTCACTAAATCTTTGAGATAATTCTCACCTTTTGTTAGGATATCCCGTTCTTTGGCATTTTCACTTTGCAGAATTGCGGTAACTTTTACTTTCGGTTTAATATCCGCATCCGCCCGTAAGTTTCTTAACGTCCGAATAGTACCGAAAATTAACTCAAATTCGGTTTCTAATTCCTCGTTAATGAAGCGGTGCGACCCTGCGGATGTTTCATCCGCTAAGGAACGCGCACCAAGAGACCCTGTTTCTAACTGCGGATAAGACTGAACTGCTAAACAATCTTCTTCCCCCGTTTGGGTTAACGTATGCCAAATTTCCTCGGTAATATGAGGCATAAACGGATGCAACAGCTTGAGAATTCCTTCTAATACATAAGCTAAAGTCTGTTGGGCGACCAGTTTTGAGGCTGTATTTTCCCCTTGTAAACGAGGTTTAACCAGTTCAATATACCAGTCACAAAAATCACCCCAGATGAACTCATATTGTTCTCTCGCGGCTTCTCCTAACCCGTATTTTTCTAAATACTCACAGGTTTGTTTAACGGTTTTATGGAAGCGAGACAATATCCATTGATCAGACAATTCTAACTTTTCGCTATCCGGTTGTCCTAACTGTTGAGGGCTTTTTCCCTCTAAATTCATCATTACAAACCGAGACGCATTCCAGATTTTATTGGTAAAGTTGCGGGAGGTTTCAACAGAAACCGATTCATCTTTTTCGCGGTCATATTCTAGGCGAATATCCTGACCCGCCCCAATCACTTCTTTAATCAGTGTATAACGAACCGCATCCGTTCCATATTTATTAATCAACAACAAGGGATCGATCCCATTTCCGGCAGTTTTTGACATTTTCTTACCGTTTTCATCGAGAATTAACCCGTGAATATAAACGGTTTTAAACGGCATTTTATCCATAAAATATCCCGCCATCATCGTCATTCGGGCGACCCAGAAGAAGATAATATCAAAGCCTGTTGAGAGGGTATTTGTCGGGAAATAGGTTGCTAAATCTGCCGTTTCTTCCGGCCATCCTAACGTTGAAAACGGCCACAAACCGGATGAAAACCAAGTATCTAATACATCGGGTTCTTGTTGCAGTTTAACGTCTTTGCCAAATTTTTCGGTGGCTTTGTTAACGGCTTCTGCTTCGGTTCTAGCCACAACAAACGGAGTATTATCGGTAATTTCTCCGTCGGTTTCGCTAACCGCATACCAAGCGGGAATTTGATGTCCCCACCACAATTGACGGGAAATACACCAATCTTCTAATTTTACCAACCAATCCCGATAAACCTTCATCCAACGTTCCGGAACAAAACCGGGAGAATCTTGGTTATCGAGACAATTTAACGCTTTATCGGCTAAGGGGCGAATCTTAACAAACCACTGAGTTGATAATAGCGGTTCGATGGGAACTTTTCCGCGATCACTATAAGGAACGCTATGTTTATAGTCTTCTATTTTAACTAAAAATCCCTCTTTTTCCAACTGTTTAACTACATTTTTTCGGGCAACAAATCGATCTTGTCCTTCAAAACTGCCCGCATTTTCATTCAGCGAACCGTTTTTATTTAAAATATTAATCATCGGCAGTTGATGACGTTGACCCATTTGAAAATCGTTCGGGTCGTGGGCGGGTGTTACTTTCACGCAACCCGTCCCAAATTCGGGGTCTACAAATTCATCGGCGATAATCGGAATTTCCCTGTTCATAATCGGTAAAGTTACCGTTTTTCCGATTAAATTTTTGTAGCGTTCATCATTAGGATTGACTGCAACTGCGGTATCACCTAACATCGTTTCGGGGCGAGTTGTGGCGACTTCTACATAGCCATTTCCTTCGGTTAACGGATAGCGAAAATGCCACAAATTCCCGTTAACTTCTTTATTTTCGACCTCAACATCCGACACCGCAGATTCACTCGCCGGACACCAATTCACCATGTATTGACCGCGATAAATTAGCCCGTCTTCATACAACCGAACAAAGGCTTCAATTACCGCATTCGCCAAGCCTTCATCGAGGGTAAAACGTTCTCTAGTCCAGTCGGCTGAAATTCCTAAACGTCGCAGTTGTCCGGTAATTGTACCGCTTGATTGTTCTTTCCATTCCCAAGCCCGTTCAAGAAACTTTTCTCGTCCTAAATCAAAGCGAGTTTTTCCCTCTTGTTTGAGTTGTCGTTCAATCACACTATGAACTGCTATACTCGCATGATCCGTTCCGGGAAGATAAAGCACATTATAGCCTCTCATCCGATGATACCGAATCAGGGTATCAATCAAGGAATTATTGAAAGCGTGACCCATGTGCAGGCTTCCCGTGACGTTGGGGGGCGGAATCATAATACAATAGGGTTCACCGGGATGGTTGGGGTCAGCTTTGAAGGTTTGTTTGTCTTCCCAGTAGGTTTGCCATTTGGCTTCGGTGGTAAACGGGTCGTATTGACTCGGCAGGTTGGGGATAGTTGAGGTCATGGGCGATAATTGCAGACAATGTGAGCATTTTGATGCTCCTAATATTTTGCCATACAGATTGACAATCTCAATTGAAAGTGTCAAACTTTTGAAGTTTGAAAAGGGTAGAGTTGCCAACTCGCAACAGATTACCTGAATTATTGCCATATCCCATTTCCTAAATCCCTTAGCTGAAAAATTTAAAATACAAAATCTTGTAAAATCACCACACAATAGTAGTAGTATTTCTAGCGTGAGCCGATTTTTTACCAATGGATGCTTTTCTGCCTACTCCGCCTGACTGGACGACTGATGCAATTCACGCTTTTGAGTTTTGCTGTCCGAGTTGTTCTGCAAGTTCTTTAGAAGCACAGCAAGTTTGGATCAATCGTCGTTCCCCAGTGTATGGTGATAATCATCGCCGCAAGTGGCAAGAATTTTATCATTGTCAGTGTGGTTGTGTCTGGTGGGCTTGGAGTAGCGATCGCCCGCCTTCTAATCTTAAACCTCGTCAGGAAGATTTTCCCCTAGAGGAGTGACATTAGCTTCTTTGATTTTAGCTCATTCAAGCGTTGCAGACTGTTATTTCAAGCAATTATCGCAATGACCACAACGCATTGATTGGGCTTCTTTCTTAAAACCAAAAGCATTTAATAAAAATTGCCAACGACATTGGCGAGTTTGGAGGTATTGTGTCATGTGTTGAAGGGCTTGGGCATTTTGATCAACCGATGAAACAGACTTAGAATGAATTTCATAATGAAACGGATCTTTCCAAGTCAATTGTCCTGAACTATGCAAAAGAGAAAGGGCAGTTTCACTCTGGAATTGATGAGAGATTTCCTCTAGATCGCCCTGTTTGGGTAGTTTTTTAATCAGTTGATAGGCTTCTTGATATTGCCGTTGCAAACGGTCTTGTAAAGATTGACGGCGTTGTTTGTCTTCGGGATACAATAAACCTGTGGGTTCACAGACTAAGGTTAAGGCAAAAGCGGGCTTTCCATCTCGTCCCGCCCGTCCGACTTCTTGCAAATATTCAGAGAGTAAAAAGGGGGCTTGAAAATGCACAACCCAACGTACATTAGGTTTATTAATTCCCATGCCAAACGCGGAAGTACAGACCACAAATTTTAGGGTTCCTGTTAACCAAGCTTGTTCAATTTCTCGCCGTTCTTCTCCGCTTAAACCTGCATGATAAGGGGCTGTTTGATACTCTTGTTGCTGCAACCATTGGGCTAATTCTTCGCTATCTTTGCGAGTTCTCACATAGACTAAACCCGACTGTTTGCGGCGAGTTTGCAGCACTTTTAAAAGCTGTTGTTTTCGTCCTCTGGGAGTCCAAACGGTTTGGATGTTTAAATTTAAATTGGGGCGATAGGGATTGAGTAAAAAAGATTGGGGATTTTTTAAGTCTAAAACTGTTTGAATTGTTTTTTGGGCGAGGGGATTGGCTGTAGCGGTAAACGCTGCGATCGCAAAGGGTTTCTGCATCGGTTTCAGCTTTTGAACTGTGGGTCGAATCGCTCCTAAACGACGATAAGCAGGTCTAAAAGTATCTCCCCATTGTACCAAGCAATGTGCTTCATCTAAAATCAATCCATTCATTACCGTACGCGGATGAATTATTAAACTCCACACCGATGAACTGAATAATGTTTCTGGAGAAACATAAAGTAATCTTAGGCGATTTTGTTCGAGTAATCTAAGGGTTTGTTGACGCTGTTGTTTGGGGATTTGACTGTGTAAAAGTGCGGCAGGAAGATTCTTTTCTCGGAGTTCTTGAACTTGATTTTCCATTAATGCCACTAAGGGGGAAACCACCACAGTTAAACCGGTTTGTAACAACGCCGGAAGTTGAAAACAAATTGACTTTCCGCCGCCTGTTGGCATAACAATTAGTGCATCTTGACGGCAAAGGAGACATTGAATAATTGCATCTTGAGGGGGTCGAAAATCTTCATATCCCCAAATGCGTTGAAATTCTGCTTTAACTCGCTCCCAGGCGAGAGGTTGAGAATCTTTGGTATTCATTGAAGTTGACAGTCTTCCCTGGTTTTTATATACTAACATTCTAACAAAGATAAAAATTATGTCACTCATTTTGTATGAATCTTAGCCGTCACACTTTTGAATTTAATCAAATCCAAATTTCTTATTTAGAATGGAAGGGGTCAAATCCTACTCAACAGACTCAACCTTTACTGTTATTACATGGTTTAGCGGATCAGGGTTTAGTTTGGAAAAATTTAGCTAATTTTTTATCAAATGACTATCATATTATTGCCCCCGATCTGCGCGGTCATGGGGAGAGTAGTAAACCGGAAACAGGCTATCAGTTTTCGGAAGTGATTAGGGATTTAGAAGCGTTAATGCAGCATCTCAACTGGTCAAACGCTCATATATTAGGTCATTCTTGGAGTGGCAAACTATTACCGATTTGGGCAAAACAACATCCTGAATCTTTTCGCAGCATGATTTTAGTAGATCCCATTTTTATTACCAAAATGCCGAGTATTTTTAAAATAACTTTACCAATTGTGTATCGAAAATTAGATTGTTTAAAAGGGATGGGGCCATTTTCCAGTTATGAAGAAGCCGAAGAATTAGCCCGTCAACTGAGTCAATATACAGGCTGGACTCCTGTTCAAAAGGAGGTTTTTCAAGCCGGAATCGAACAAAAAACCGATGGAAAATGGGGCAGTAAATTTACAATTGCCGCACGCAATCAAATTTTTTCAGAAGTGATGAAAGTCGCCGGATTAACAGAAAAAATCAAGATTCCAAGTTTATTCATTCAACCCGAAAAAGGAGTGAATCGGATGACATGGCAACTTCAACCCTATCAACAGTATTTAACGGATCTGAAAATCCAGCAAGTTCCGGGGAATCACTGGCCGTTTTTGGTTCAACCCGATTCGTTTAATCATACCGTTGCGGCTTTTTTAAAAACCGTAAGTTATAGCAGTACAAAATTCGGTTAGGACATTGGTAAATCCTAGAATCCTTTAAACAGTTATCAGTTATCACTATTGCCTATTGCCTATTGCCTATTGCCTGCGCGCAGCGCCATATCTCTAAAAAAATAGGATAGGTTAAACCCACCCCACTCTAAATTTTAGCCCAAAATATCAGCTTTAATTCGGCTTATTCAAATCAGTGTCTTGCCAATTATGACCCACAACGGCTTTCATTCCTTCCAAGGTGGCGGGAATACTACGGGGATCAATAAACATCACTTTGCTACTTTCACTATTCCCAATACTTGTTCCCATATCCATGTAATTTTGAGCGAGTAAAAACTGTAACGCTTCATAAGCTTTGGGATCACTTTTGAGAACTTTTGTAATAATTTGCAACGCCTCTGCGGTTGCATGGGCTTTTAACACTTGGGTTTGACGTTGGGCTTGGGCTTCTAAAATCATCGCTTTTTGATGGGCTTCTGCATTTAAAACCTGGGCTTCTGCATGACCTCGCGCACTATTAATTGCAGAATCTCGTTCCCCTTCAGACTTTAAAATCGCTGCCCGTTTTTGTCGTTCAGCCGACATTTGTAACTCCATTGCATCCATCACCGCTTTCGCCGGACAGATATCTCGCAATTCTACACGAGTCACTTTCACACCCCAAGGATCAGTAGCAATATCGAGATCCCGCAATAACATTTCATTCACTTCTGTGCGGGCTGTAAAAGTTTGATCCAGTTCAAGTTTACCCATTTCTGAACGAATTTGAGTGCGGACTAAATTCTCCATCGCGGCTTGCAAATTATTAACCTTATAGCAAGCTTTTTCTAAGTCCATAATTCGCCAATAGACAACCGCATCTACACTAATCGAAACATTATCGCGAGTAATACATTGTTGGGGCGGAATATCTAAAACTTGTTCTCGAATCGTTTCTTTATAGGCAAGTCGCTCTACAATAGGCGTGACATAACGTAAGCCGGGCTTGAGCTTTTTACCATTATATCTTCCCAGGGTTTCCACTAAGGCTTCATCACCTTGATTAACCACTTTAAATCCAGTCAGACTGGCTCCGCCGAAAGCCAGCATGATGAGTAATAAGAATTGTCCCATTTTAAGTTCCCTCAAAATTTAGCAAGGTTCAGTCAACAGAAATCAGTTGAATGATCGATTCTCTTTAATCTCGTCAATCTTCTCTCAAAATCTAATAAAATCACTGTTGTCAAGAGTTGAGTAACTTTTCCGGTATGACAATCAGTGTGTTGCCTTCTCGTCCAATGACAATCACCCTTTGATGGGGAGCAATCGTCATTTCTATGCCATCAGAACGTGCTTGCCAAGAAATCCCCTCATACAAAACTCGACCCGTTTGATCGGGTAAAATTTCAGTTAAGGTTTCTGCCTCTCGCGCATCCTCAATACTGGCAACTTCGCGATCAGGAAAGAGTCGTCGCACTGCAATCACAGCACTAATCGACAAAATCATCCACAGTAATACTTGTAAATTAGCATAGGGAACAATCAGCGAGACTCCGGCAACAATAAACGCACTCAATCCCATCACTAATTCAACAAAAGCTGTGGGAACGAAGAATTCCATCAAACAGAGCAACAAGCCAATGAGTAACCAAAAAATTGTGGGATTGAGTAACATAGGCAATTGGTGTGACAGAGAGCGCAGGGAACATCCCAGGGATGACACATAGCAGTTACAATCATTGTATATTTGAATTTTTCTAAGTTGAGTCCCCAAGCAACATATCTTCAGAGTGTCCTTACAAAAACTATTCCAAATTAGCAGTGCATCACAGCCACCAATGTACTGCCCAAACCCAACCTGTCCCCAGCCTCGCAATACTCTTGGCCGTCAAGTTTGTGAGACCTGTCAAACTCGACTGACTTATCGCTATCTCTGGGCGATGGGTTCATCCGCGAGTCAAATTCAACCGGGACAGACGGTGGGAAATCGCTATTATATCAGTGCGCCTCAAGTTTGGCTGGATACTAAGCCTGCTGTGCCGCCAACCCTGCCGAATCAGGTGACGGATGGAATTTCACCTTATTTGTCTTTATATCCCTATCGCCTGCATTTACCGGGGGTTCACGGGGTTTATCATTTGGGTTCAGCCTCAGACGGCGAAGAAGTTTTATTGTTGGATAATATCCCGGTTGATCCTAAAGGGGGTCTTCTGCCTTCAATTGTGGAAGTTTGGCCGAAAACAAAAACGGTTCGTCAGGTGTATTGGTTGTGGCAATTGTTGGAATTGTGGACACCGTTATCTGAACGAGGGGCAGCTTATAGTCTCTTGGTTAAGGATAATATTCGCACTGATGGTTGGCGAATTCGGTTAATGCAATTACATCAGGGAAAAGTGCAGCCGACGCTGAAAGATTTAGCTGAATTTTGGTTAGCATTTATTGAAACCGCTCACGATGAAGTGCAGCAGCCTTTACAAGAGATTTATAAACTGATGCAGGCTACTCCTTCTTCCCTGGAAACGATTACTCACCATCTGAATCAGATCTTATTACAAGAGGCGGCTAAATTGCCTTTACATTTAGCGGTTGCCGGACGTAGTGATACTGGGCCTGTGCGATCGCATAATGAGGATAGTTGTTATCCGACAAAAGAAGATATAGACCAGGCGGATAGTTATCCGAATCGTCAGTTAATTCCTCATTTAAGTCTCGTTTGTGATGGCGTTGGCGGTCACGATGGGGGAGAAGTTGCCAGTCAATTAGCTGTAAAATCGATTCAGCCTTTAATTGCTACTTTTCTCACCGAAATTCTAGCACAAGAGGAGTTAACGCCACCGGAGTTAATTATTGATCAATTACAAGAAATTACCCGGGTTGCTAATAATGTGATTGCCGCTCAAAATAATGAACAAAAACGCGAGTTACGTCAACGGATGGGAACAACGTTAGTCATGGCGTTACAACTCCCTCAAAAGTTGAAAACGGCTCAAGGGTCTGAGTTGAAAAATGCTCACGAATTGTATATTGTCAATGTGGGCGATAGTCGAGCTTATTGGATGACTCGTGATTCTTGTCAAGCCTTAACGGTTGATGATGATGTGGCAACAAGAGAAGTTAAATCGGGTCATAGTTTGTATTGGGAAGCTTCTCAGCGTCGAGATGGGGGTGCATTAACTCAAGCCGTTGGAACCCGAGAAGCTGAGTTTCTTCGCCCAACTGTGCAGCGATTTATTATCGAAGAAGATGGATTATTATTGTTGTGTTCTGATGGTTTAAGTGATCATGATTGGGTGGAAAAATCTTGGGAAGCCTACGCACCTGCGGTGTTACAAGGGGAAAAATCTTTAGAGTCTGCGGTTGAAGGCTGGATTAATTTAGCCAATACTCAAAATGGTTATGATAATACTTCGGTTGTTTTAACTTATTGTGGTGTTTCACCGCAGAAATTAGTTCTGATTGATACCACCAGTAAACCGAGTATACCAGAAGAAACTGAACCTGAACTCACGGAAGCTTCTAGAGCGTTAATGTATGATGAGGAGGAATCGGAAAAAACACCCCAACCTCAAACTTCTGGGTTGAAAAAATGGCAAATTCTGTTGATTATTGGTATTGCAGTTTTAGTGATTGGTGGTGGTTTAGCCCTTTGGCAACAGATTAATCGTCCAACGGAAGAACCTCAAGGAGAAACGGTACAAATCAATTAGAATGATCATGATTAGGGGCGCTCTTGTTTGCGCCCAGAAAGGTTTAAAAAGATATATCGTTATTTTCAGGAGTCTTTACTAACTTAATCCTACATCAATCCTCTAACTCAAAGAGTTTCAATTCCTGATATTCCCGACTGTGCATGATCAATGATTCTTCTATTTGGAGAGTCTGAGTTGTACTGTTTGCAGAAGTAAGTGCATTCCGCAGCCCATTTTCAATTCAGTTTCCACTGTCCTAACTCACATTGGTTTATAATAGTGAGAATTGATAATTAAATCAACCTCAAATTGATCAGAATTCTATTTTAGATTCCCCATCTTCATTCTCTTTGATTATGACTCAAACCATTACTAAACCTATCTCCTTTGATGAATTTGTTGTCTGGTATCCAGAAAATGCAACCTGCAAGTATGAACTACACAACGGAAGGATTTTTGAAATGCCTTTAGGAACGGGAGCGCACTCTAATATTACAGGATTTATCCGCTTAAAACTGGGAGTTCAAATTGACCGTTACGAGTTACCTTACTCTATCCCCGGTGATTGTTTGCTGAAACCGTTGGAGACTCAATCAGGTTATCAACCGGATGTGATTGTGTTGGATAAAGAGGAGTTAAGTAAAGAACCCCGTTGGCAAAAAGAGTCTATTATTTCGTTGGGGAGTTCCGTGCGGTTAGTCGTAGAAGTGGTTAGCACAAACTGGCAGAATGATTATCTGAGAAAGGCGGGAGATTATGAGTTAATGGAGATACCAGAATATTGGATTGTAGATTATCTAGGTTTAGGTGGTCGGCGTTTTATTGGTGAACCGAAATCTCCGACGCTTTCGGTTTATACAATGGTTGATGGGGAGTATGAAGTGATGCAATTTCGAGGGGATGACCGAGTTGAGTCGTTGGCTTTTCCTGAATTAGAGTTGACGGTTCAACAGATTTTTAATAATTGATCATTAACAATTTTATGTTCACGTTTGAGCTAAGTGAATAATATATCAAAAAAAATTGTCAGTATTTTCCACATTACAATAAGCTAGAAAAGTTCAGTGTTATTACGGATGCGGTGAGGGGGATTCTGGGTTTAATCTAGGGATATTGGCAACAGATTAATCGTCCAACGGAAGAACCTCAAGGGGAAACGGTACAAATCAATTAGAATGATCATGATTAGGGGCGCTCTTGTTTAGACCCAGAAAGATTTAAAAAGATAGATCGTTATTTTCCGGAGTCTTTACTAACTTAATTCTACATCAATCCTCTAACTCAAAGATTTTCAATTCCTGATATTCCCAATTGTGCTTGATCAATGATTCTTCTATACTGCAACCTCCATTGCAAAGCATTAGAAATCGTTAGATAACCAAGTTCAGGAGGTTGACTAATAATTCGCTCTGCTAATAATTCACGTCCAATCTCATCTAAAGGTAGATTACGTTCTTCTAAAAAAGCAATGATATCATCTTTGTTACCTTGACGGCGTAGAATCTCTCTTATACCATATGTTGTTTGATAATCTCCCGTTCGTTTCTTTTCAAGAAAAATAGCGTGTTTAAAGTTCAAAGTTGTAGTACGAGATTCGTGAAAGTCTAATTTTTCATAAGCAAAAATAAGGAGGTGATAGCCCAGTCCATAGACTTTCTGACTAGCATCTCTAAAGGGACAAGATGATTGAGGTTGGCGAATTGAAGTCACTTTTAAATCGACTTCTAATTCAGGAAAATCAATTCCACTAGCAGCACTTCCAGGAGTATATGAGTATTTAATTGCTAAATATTGATTAAATGTTTGTTCAACATAGGTTCCTACGGCTTTTCCATCTGTAATACCGTAAAGTTGAGAATTTTCTCTGCTTTTTAACTCTTTAACAAAATTTCCTGCTTCAATTTTGAGGAAAGATAAAGTAAGGACTCTCATAACTGTATTAGTCAAAAAATTAAATAGGTAGCTTGAGTTGTTCCCCTATTTTATAATCTAACTGAATATTTTGCTGACCCATTCTTTTACAAATCCATTCAACACAAACTGGAACCACCGCATTTCCATATAATTTATATTGATCATAAACTCTAGCCACTCTACACCAATCATCCGGAAATCCCATTAATCTTGCATATTCTATATTTGTTAAGCGTCGAAATTGATTTCCCACTTGATACCGTTCATAATGTCTAGATGTGGATGCGGTTAAAGTCGAAGCTACCCCATTCACTCCAAAAATTGTATACCCTAAACGGGCGCCCCCATCCTGGTTATATAGAATTTCCACTCCATTACAATATCGATGAACTGGTGTACTTTTTTTGATTCGTTCTTCGGTATCTGTGGTAAAATAAAAATGATCATCTATATCTCGTTCTGGTTGAAGAATATCTTTGAGTTTTTGGGGAGGTTTTTGATGAAATAAAGCAGGAACTTGCTGAGTATACATTTTATTTTGATAGGCAATTCCCCAATTACAGTTTTTGCTTTTTTTCTCTAAAATAATCGGCTGAAGATATGTTTCTAAATTGTGCTGAGTGATTGCTAAATCGTCGCAATCTTTTTGAGTTAATAAAACAGAATATTTTTCTAAACTGGGTAAATCATCGAGATTTCGATATTTTGTTCCAACAATAAACACGCGATCTCGATTTTGAGGAATGCCAAAATGAAGCGGGTTAATCAGTCGCCATTCTATCAAATAATCCAACGCCGCCAAAGCCTTTAAAATCACCCGAAAGTGATAGCCTTGTTCCATTGTTAAGATGCGTTTGACATTTTCCAGTAAAAAATATTGGGGTTGTTGACAGGCGATAATTTCAACAATTCGCTCAAATAATGTTCCCCGCACTTGATCTCGAATTCCTTGTTTTTTTCCCGCAGAACTGAAGGGTTGACAAGGAAAACCTGCGGTGAGAAGATCATGTTGAGGAATATCTGATAAGTTAACTTGAGTGATATCTGCGAATACAATTGAAGGGTTGCCAAAATTACTTTTATATACTTGACAACTCAATTGACTAAAATCATTCGCCCAAATGGTTTCAATATTAGCGGCTTTCATTCCCAAGCGAAATCCACCAATACCCGCAAATAATTCTATCGCCTTCAATCTCTTTCTCTCCAACTGTTAAAATAATGATCCAGACTGAAAACTGAATACCGCTTCTCGCAAATTTCCTTTGAATTTTGCTAACAATTCTTTCCCAACTTCCGCTTCTAAACCTGTCCAGTGCATCAATAACGCTAACTTGACAGATTTACCACTTTTATCTAATAATTCCCCCGCTTCCTCGCGACTGATTTCGGTTAAATCTGCAATCATTCTTAAAGCGCGATCGCGTAATTTCTGATTCGTTACCGCTACATCAATCATGCGGTTTCCATAGACTTTCCCCAACTTCACCATCACTCCCGTTGAGAGAATATTCAGCGCCATTTTGGTTACGGTTCCTGCTTTTAACCGAGTTGAACCTGCGAGAATTTCCGCCCCCACTAATAAACGAATATCTACATCTACCTCAATTTTGACTTGTTCTTGGGGAACACAAGCCATAAAAACCGTCTTCGCCCCTCGCTGACGCGCCGCTTCTAACGCCCCCTGGACATAGGGAGTTGTTCCCCCTGCGGTAATTCCCACAACAACATCAAGATCGGTAATCTCTCGATGGGCGATCGCCTGTTTACCATCTTCGCTGCGATCTTCCAAATCTTCTGAACTCCGTACCAAAGCCGCCGCACCCCCGGCAATAATGCCCTGTACCAACTCAGGAGGCGTACAGAACGTGGGGGGACATTCCGCCGCATCCAACACGCCTAAACGCCCGCTAGTCCCCGCTCCGACGTAGAATAACCGCCCCCCGTGACGCAAGGCTTTGGCGGTGAGATCAATGGCTTGGGCTAACTGTTCACGGGAATGAGCGATCGCCAATAAAGTTTGAATATCTTCTCGATTAAATAAGTCTACCAACTCCAGAGACGTTAACTGATCTAAGTTGTGACTACTCAGATTAATTTGTTCAGTTAAAAGATGTCCCCGGGTTTCAGAATCCTTCATCATTATTGCCTTTCAAACCTTAAAAATTTAACCGATCCGTGTTTGTTCTGGGTGCTTCTTTAATCCAAATCCCTTATAATAATCCTTCTAATCGACGACGAATGGTGTCCAGTTCATCAGCAGAAAATTCTGGATCGGACTCAGGCTTTTCACTGGGCTTTTCATCAAACTTTTCATCGAACTCTTGCTCCGGTTGCCATTCCGTCTGTTCTACGTTATTCTCAGGAGGGACAGCTAACTCACCCGCCTTTACCAATTGCCAGTCGTAGTTAACGCTGCGACAAAACTCCTTAATTTCATCATCCTCAATGGCTTCGACGCTGGGAGTCGGAAAGTCTTGGGCTTCTAGTAGGATACCGAAGCGGGTTGCATCCTCCTCTTCCTCAAACATCAGCACCGTGTTCCGATCGCCCATCTGGATGGTATGAATTCCTTCGTTCTCTGTTCCCGCATTAAACAGTAGTACGTATACGCGCATAGCTTCCCGACTGTTTGATAACAACTGTTTTTTACACTGCTCTGATGCCCGTTGCCAAACGAGCAATCTACCTACTATACAATATCATTATTGGGGAGCGGTTTCAATTTAATCTGTGTTAACTCCCGGAGTATAATTAACGTTTGCAACCCCCAAGATTAATTTTTTGAGGATTAACTTTCACTTTTTTCTTTTCTAGATACAAAATTTAATATGATTATAAATCCTTTTGATCAACTTCATCCCTCTCTGCAAACCTTCATTCGAGATCAAGTCCCCTTTCCCCTTGATTTCAAGTCCGTGATCAGTGAACAAGATGAAATGTATTTGTTTGCTTTAGAAAATCATAAAATTCCTGAAAAAGCAAAAATTCGGTATTATTTTAATGGACGGCGGATTTTTGATGCAGTTCAACAGGTTGTGCGGTGGAAATTTAAAACTTTTAATTCGATCAACTCTTTTTTAGATTTTGCCAGTGGTTATGGACGTTTTACCCGATTTTTGATCCAAGAATTTCCCCCTGAAAAAGTCTGGATTTCTGATATTTATGCTGAAGCGGTTCAGTTTCAACAAGAACAGTTTGGAGTCAATGGGATTGTTTCTAGCGTTCATCCGTCTGAATATTCAGTAGATCGAAAGTTTGATTGTATCTTAGCCTGTTCATTTTTTAGTCATCTCCCCGAAAAAACTTTTCAACGTTGGATGCAAACGCTTTATAACCTCATTTCAACCGAGGGAATTTTAATGTTTAGTGTTCATCATCGAGATTTATTACCCCCGGAGTCAAAAATTCAGTCTGATGAAATTTTATTTATTCCCCAAAGTGAAAGTTATTCTTTGGATGTGAATGAATACGGCACCTCTTATGTTGGGGAAGACTTTGTGACAAAAATTATTCAGAGCGTTAGTCAAAATACGGCGAGTTTTTATCGAATTCCTCAAGGGATTTGTCGCTACCAAGATTTATATATTGTCTCTAAATCTCCCCTTCCAGATGATTCTGAATTAGCCTTTAGTCATCATCCCTTTGGACGAGTTGAACAAATTAATTTAACCCGCGACGGTGAACTCATCCTGACAGGTTGGGTATCTGAACTGAACCCTAATAGCAATATTAAAGCGATTGTCGTTTTGATTAATGGAGCGTTCATTCAACAAGTTCAACCCGATCCTAATCCCTCTTTAAATTCAACTCTATCTTGGTCGATACAGATTAAAATGCCGGACTTGTCCCCCGAAGATATTATCTTAATTAAAGCGATTAATAGCAGAGGCTTAGAATGGGTTTTTGAAGCGGCTTCTTTAAGAGTATTACAAGCTGAAACTCACTCCCATTTTTAAATCAACACTCCAGAAATATAGTGCAAACTTCAAATATACAGTCATCCTATCAAGACATGAAAAAACTTTAGGATTTTTTTAGATCAAAAAAGCGAAAAAACGTGTTAAAAACGATCCTGAAGTACCCTCAACACAGCCGAATTAATAATTTAGCTGTGTAATAATAAAACCTCATGTCTAGTCAAACGCCCCAAATTTTTACAGAAGAAATAGATACTCTCATTGGGGGAGCAGACTCAAACACTTTTGTACTGCAAAACAACGGCGATCAACTCGATGTATTATTATTAACACCACCCGCCACCCACCAAGGGACTTTTTTGGATGATGAAATGTTCGGGACTCCGGGTGATGATGTCATGTATGGTCGTCGGGGAAATGATACAATTTCAGCTTTTACAGGCAATGACTTCATCAATGGAGAATCCGGCGATGATTTGTTGTTTGGGGGTCAAGGTGATGATATCTTGATTGGAGAAGCAGGAGATGATACCCTGTTTGGCGATCGCGGTGATGATACTTTGTATGGTGGTTCAGGGGATGATGTCTTATTTGGCAACTCAGATAATGATACCATCTATGGTGATAGTGGTGATGATACCATTTATGGCGGTCAAGGTGATGATTTTCTCGTCGGTGGGACAGGAAGTGATCTCCTCTTAGGCGATCGCGGTAATGATACTCTATATGGTGTGAGTGGTCGGGGTAAAGGATATACCTATATTCAAGATTTTAATCCTCAACAAGATACCATTTTATTATCTGGAAATGTTGCCTCCTATGAGCTAATGAGTTCTGATGAGCTACAAGTTAATAGCCCTATTATTTTACCCCAGGGAACCGCAATCATTTTTGAAGCTGTTAATGGATCAAAAGAAATGATCGCCATTGTTGCTGGAAATTTATCTCTTGATTTGAATGCCAACTATTTTGACTTTTCATAGGAGTTGGAGTTAAGGGGCGGGAATCTCTCAACCGTTAATTTATTTCAACCCGCCCCTGACTATTTGATTAGATCAATGCAAAATCCTGACTATCCAGAGAACTTGCAGAAAATCCTTCAAAAGTGGCTAAAAGTTGCTCGGTTTCCGCAATTTGAATCAAGGTATTTTCACCCGACTGAATAGACTCCAATTGTTCAAAGGTCAAATTTTCATCTAACTGAATAATATCTTGACCATCAACCAAATTGCTCACGAACAAATGGTCTGTATTCGGATTCTGAATCCGATCTTTAGAAGTATTACTTCTGGCAATAGAATCAGTCGTTTCTTTAAGAACTTCACCAGTTAACGGATCGGTTTTCCCAGAAGAAGGAATAAATTCAAGATAATCAATTCGTGCAAATTCTTCTTGGTCTTCCGTTCCGATAATTTCAATTATTGCTCCCGGTTCAACCGATAAACCTTCAGCAATTGTACGAGTTAGAAAACTCTTATGATTGGCGATATTACTTCCAAGCTGTTGATCAAAGATCCAGCTATCAAGAGAAACACCATCAAGCTTCACTTCTACTTGAGATTCGCCATCGGCTTCATCAAAGTAACCCACCACAACATTATAAGTCCCTGAAGGCCCCTCAAACTGCGTCACAGCCTTACCCGTCTCATTCTTTAAACCCCCTCCTAAACTAATTAAAGAACCGTTAGAAGCGGCTTTGTTAGACTCTACACGATAGGTGGTGAGTTCCATCTCTTCTGCTTCTATCCGAATGGGGTCAAAGTTCTCCATAATTCCATCATCGGAGTCAGAAATATCATCATCTAAATCGCCTTCAAACTCAGAAGAATCCTCCTCATTTTCAGGCATTTCCTCATCAGAACTTTCACTATGTTCGTGATGTTCATGGTCAGAAGAATCCTCCTCATTTTCAGACATTTCCTCATCAGAACTTTCACTATGTTCGTGATGTTCATGGTCAGAAGAATCCTCCTCATTTTCAGACATTTCCTCATCAGAACTTTCACTATGTTCGTGATGTTCATGGTCAGAAGAATCCTCCTCATTTTCAGACATTTCCTCATCAGAACTTTCACTATGCTCGTGATGTTCATGGTCAGAATTAGAATGATCCTCAACAATATCTGAATCTAGATTCGTGTTGATATTGCTGGCGATGGAATTGATAAACTGCTGTACAGAATCATTAATAAAACCCGGTTGAACATTACCCGGATAGACTCCTAATAAAGGAGCATCTCGCAAAACGCTACCCAGTGTAAACTCATTCCAACTGTTATCTAGAGTAACAACAAACTCAAGCTTTAACAGTTCACCAGTAGCTCGATCTGCAATCAATTCTTCAACAGTAATAAACCTCGTCCCTTCAGAATCTTTATAATACCCTTGTAAGAGACGATTTCTGAGACTGCCATACCTGAATTGAGCAGAATCATTGCCACTCGGATACTCAATTTCACCAATACTATCTATTTTCACACCCGTAATTACCGCTTTGCGATCGCTAGGATCGGGGCTAAATACAAAGTCCGCTTGGGGAGACAGTTCTAGTTTGAGTGTTCCGGGTTTAAGGTCAGCTTGCGTGAGGATTTTGTCTTCTTTCGGGTTAAAGTTTTCAAAATCTTTACTATTGTTAACCAGGTCAGCATCAATCATCACAAAATCCCAGTCTGCTGAACTGCTAAACGTGCGGTGTTTAGCGAATTTTATTCCCGTATTAAAGCCTTCAACATGGGCATTGTTAATCACCATATCTTCAGTGTTATTCCCAAAGCTAATCCCCACAACAGGTCTAGACTCTGTAGCAATCACCGTGAAGTCTTTGAGCGTGTATTTACTGGTGTATTCCATATGACTTCCGGTTTTAACCTCCCAAGCCTTGAACCCATCTAAAACACTCCGAACATCATGTCGCTGTCGGGGGTTGGCTTTGATCACTTCCAGTCCCATTCCCGAAGCAAAGACTTCTCCCTCTTTAAAGCCATTAATTTCCGGTTTTTCGGGGTCAAGACTGGACTCGTAACGAGCAATTTCCGGGTTGGGCAGATTTTCAGCGAGGACATCCATCTGATCAACTCCTCGCAGCATATAAGTCATCCCTCCATGACGCTGACCTGCGGCGATGTTATTCTCGTTTTCAACCAGTCTTCCTTGAAACCAGAAACCGGTACCATTGGCAGCAAGATCATGGTTTCGGGTACCCCCTTTAGAAATACCGACCCTTCCTTCTGACTTGATCGCAATATTATTACGCCAAGCCCCGGTTTCATTGCCCGTTTCTGTGACAAAAGCCGCACCGAAGACATTATAAGCAGCGTTGTCTTCTAAAATAACGTGGCTATCGTGATGAACATAACCCCAACCTGGAGATCCCCAAACCGCGTTACCTATTGCTAAACCCGGTTGACTGTTAGGTTCCTCAACTCCAGTGCGGTGAAAATGAATTGAATAACGACCCCGAATATTGGTGCGATTTCCATTGAGTGGATTACCGTTTGCATCTAAAATCCGACTGCCATTGTTATCAAGTGCAAAATCATCTAGGAGTTTAGATTTATCGGTGCGACCCAGTTCATAGAATTCGGCATAGCGCACATCGACATCATCGGAGTGCATAAACATCACATGACCCCGTTGGTTTGCCGGGAGTGATTCAGCGTTTTTTGTTTCGATAATCACGTTACGACTGTAGTTCGCAACGGAGGCTTTTAAGTCTTCTCGCGGTGTATCATGGTCGTATTCTAAAGCGCGATCTAAAAGAATTCGATTCCCTTCAATTCCAGCAATTTTCACCTCCTCATCTTGGGTTCCCTGCCAAACCAGTTTTTGACCATTCCATTGATCGAGAACGTGTTTTGTTCCTGTTAAAACCAGGGTATCTCCGACTTTCCAATTCAGGGGTTTCTCTGCCAAAATAAGTTCGGTATCACCTGTCATCGCATCTTCAGCCAATTTCAGATGAGAGGTTTTTTCTTGACCGTGAATTGAAACTTTTCCGTGAGAAATAATACCCCGACTTAACTGTTCCGGATCCCATTTCTGATCAATAGCCCCATTATCGGCAATAATGATCCGAGCCGTTTTATCGCCTTGAATGGGTTTGTTTTCTGTTCCAATGGTGAGTGTACCTTTGGGTGCCACGACAAAAGTATCAACCTCCATTTTGGTGTTTTTATCGTGGGCAAAATCAAGCTGGCCATCGACTCGCAAGGTTCGTAAACTGGCTTCACTTTCTCCGTCGTAAGTGACTTGAACTCCATCGGGAATGATGACGTTAGCTTGATTATTCGGAATTTGACCGTTTTTCCAAGTGTTCGCATCAAACCATGAACCCTGATTAATCGCAATATGAGTGGCTTTTGAATCGGGGGCTAAATCCAATAAAGCCATGTGTTCTCTGTGCTTACTGGGATCGTTGTGATGTGCATGATGTTGTTCAGTCATTTTGGAACCTCTACTTAATTTCTGTGGACAATAAAGCTCTTTTGTGGTCTCAAAAATTGGTAGAAGCTAACCTGGTTTTTGTATCCAAAATATCTACAAGCATTCCGAATGAACACCTGTTTTAAACAGTGTGTAAAGTTCGTTGAGTCTTGAGAATATTGGATTAAATCTTGTTGATGCAATCTCAATAAATTGAGTTGATTTTAGGGCTAAATCGTTCAGCCTATGATGTTTAAGGCTTGAGCCTCTGGTTTTTGGGATTGGGCTACTTTCAGTCAAACTGATTCGGATAAGACCCTATATTGTCAAAGAAGTACCGTTCCACTCACTCACACCTATTCTCATCAATTCCTCAAATTTATGATTTAAAAAACAAATAAGTTCTTGATGAGAACACGCTTATCTTAAACCGAAATCCCTGGTTTTAGCAATTGTTTATTGTGTCAGTTTATTAGGTGTCACAAAGCGATTTTTTCGCAGAAAAAATTGGATGAACTTGTTGAAAAATTCACGCGGAATTTCATCAGTATTTCAGTAAAAAATAAAAAAATACTGAGGATATTATCTTAAATTTTTGACTTTTTTATTCAAAAGACTACATAGTATTCTCCCACCTCAGTCAAACCCTGAAACTCGTTGACTCGATGAATAAAGCTGAATAAAGAGTTGAGATTGAAAATGATCAAAAATGGGTTGATTGTGTTCATGTTTAAAATATCCTCAGATTGCTTCTACAAAAAATTTCAGCAACCCCCCAAAAAAATGAGTGAAACACTCACTTCCTCTTGTGTTGAAATGCTTCTCAGATTTCTCTGCGTCATCGTATAACCTTGATTTTTAGAATCTGACCTTTCAATACACAGCCCTATCTACAAAGCATTTTTTTAAGTTCCGGAAGAAAAAAAACTACTTTGTGACGGTTAATAAACTGTCACAGGAACGATTGCGATCGCATTTTAGGCTGGAATTCAGATCTAAAACCGTTAATTTTGCATCAATTAATTGTGAATTTTTTGCTGATATTAAAACTCTATTAATCCTTACTGAATTCAGTTCTAAAAGTCTGTTTTTTTTTTAAATGATTTTAACTTGCATAAGACATTTAATTAATCTTGAAAATTTAGGTTACAAAAACAATCCATTTTACGGGATGTTACCTCATCTAATCCCTGAACCCTGTAATGCTTGCAGAATTTTTCTGAAGACTGTTTAAAATAAAGCGATTTAGATCTAAAATAAAATTAAGCTGATCAAAAGATATCTCAATCTCAATGAACAGACGAAAACCCCTCCCCCCTCGCTGGAAAAAATTCCTGATCCTGTTTCTCGGAACAGTTGTTCTTCTCGGAATAGCAGCATTCTGTTATGCTTTTGTCGGAATTGTCACCGTGAAAGCCCCAGAATCTTCGATTAATTCTGCATCCTTGCAAAATTCAGTTTCTCAAAATCAACCCCCTCAAAATCAACCCCCACTGTTTTCTCAGGTTAATCGTTCATCTGCTTGTAATCCTTCTACGGGAGAACCTGTGGATAATCCGATTACCTCTTTTTACGGGGAAAACACTTATCGTTGGACGAATCAATTACAGTGGAATTGTGTTTATAATATTAATAACTTTTCCGGTTCAAATTTAATCGAAAAATTCAATAAAGCCCGAGATGCAGCCGCAGCCAATGGCGGGGGAGTCGTCTATTTCCCGGCTGGAACCTATACCTTTAACGACAATATTGAACTCAAAGACGGTGTAATCTTACGAGGAGAAACCCCTTCTGTAAAAGATGCTAAATCTGCCAACTATTCTCCCCCTTCTAAATTAATTTTTCCGAAATATGAATCCAAACTCTCAGGAAATGGCACGCCAAACGATACAGCATTTAAAAAAATATCGACGGCAAATCCCTTACAAGATAGTAATATTGGATTGATTAATTTAGATATTAATCGGGCAGCGATTTCAATTTTAGCGAATATGAACGCCCAGAATAATAAAAATATTGTCGTGTTTGGTGTTCGCAGTAATAACGTCGCTCAAGCCGATCCAAACGTTCCGGATCTATCTTTTCAAGAACCCTGGCAACGATACAGTTATCGTTTTGCCGCGAATATTGCACTCACAGCTTCCGAGAATATTTTAGTCGCAAATAACCGTGTTAATGATCAAATTACCGATAACTTTGAACAACCCGGCTATAAACTACAAACCCGCGACAGAAAATCAATTTTAACCTATACAGACGGGAAACAAGCCATCTTTCACTATGGCAATCATTATGGCATTGTTGTGAACCGTTTTGGAAAAGATGGCGAAGGATTTAAATTAGCTGCAACGCCGCAAACCGAACCCGGATTATTTCGCCCTGGAGTTGTGATTCGAGATAATTGGGTTTACCATACGATGAGAGTTGCCATTCATGCTTCAGGTCAAGGATTAATCATTAAAAATAATCAAATTAAAGACCAAGCCAATAAACAATGGTGGTTAGACCCGACCGGAATGCGAGAAGCAACGGGTGCAGTAACGCTTGAAAATCGAGGAATAGATTGGTCAGGATGGGATGTTTTAGTCGAAGAAAATAACTATGAAGTGTATCGTCATGTTGTCGGAGAAACGGGGTATTTAAGCGTAGATGGCGAGGGAATTTTAATTCAAGAATGTTGTGGGGGAACAATTGTCAATGGGGCGACCATTCGTAATAATCAGGGAAATGCCTATATTGGCTTTTATAAAGTTCAGGAGATGCAAAATGTCACCATTGAAAATAATCAAGTTAATAACGCAGATATTTTAGTTCTCGCTGATACGAATAACAGTCCCTATGCCATGAAAGAAGTAAAGGTTCTCAACAATCAAGTTGGGGGTCATATTATCGCCAAAGCCAGCGCAGGGGGTAGTAAAAATCTGATTCAAGGCAATGTGGGGAATGGAGGAAAAATTGAACACACTTGTTCAGTTGAAGTGAAGAATAATCGAGGGTTTGACATTAAAGCTTGCCAATAAAAAGCCCAGTTTCATCGTGAAACCAGGCTTTGTCATTCATCAGGTTAATTAACCGAGTGGACTGAGTGAATTCAAATTCTAGACTGCTACCGCAGACTTAGTCGTAGCACTCAGTTCACCTTTAGCATACTTAGCCGCAAACTCATCGAGAGTAACAGCTTTGATCTTGCTGGCATTTCCTGCTGCCCAGAATTGCTGATAACGATCAGCACAAACAACCTTCATTTTGGCAATCGAAGGCTTCAGGAAGTGACGAGGGTCAAAGTTCGCGGGATCTTTAGCAGCCGCTTCACGGAAAGCAGCCGTAATTGCTAAACGGTTGTCGGTGTCGATATTAACCTTACGAACACCGCTCTTGATTCCTTTTTGGATTTCTTCAACGGGTACACCGTAGGTTTCAGGGATTTTACCGCCATATTGGTTGATAATGGCGATCAGATCTTCAGGAACAGAAGAAGAACCGTGCATTACCAAGTGAGTATTCGGTAAGCGGCGGTGAATTTCTTCAATACGGCTGATGGCTAAAACTTCGCCAGTCGGCTTGCGAGTAAATTTGTACGCGCCGTGACTGGTGCCAATGGCAACCGCTAAAGCGTCAACTTGAGTCTTTTCAACAAACTCAACGGCTTCATCTGGATCAGTTAACAATTGATCATGGGAAAGTTTTCCTTCCGCACCGTGACCATCTTCTGCTTCACCCATTCCAGTTTCTAGAGAACCTAAGCAACCCAGTTCTCCTTCAACGCTTACACCAATGGAGTGAGCAACTTTAACAACTTCGGCGGTAACATTAACATTGTACTCAAAGCTAGCAGGAGTCTTCGCATCTGCTTCGAGAGACCCATCCATCATTACGCTAGTGAAGCCATTCCGCATGGCAGAGTAGCAAGTTGCGGGAGAATTACCATGATCTTGGTGCATGGCAATGGGAATGTGGGGATAGGTTTCAATTGCCGCCAAAATTAAGTGGCGCAGGAAATTTTCACCCGCATATTGGCGAGCGCCGCGAGAAGCTTGTAGAATCACGGGGCTATCGGTTTCATGGGCAGCCTGCATGATCGCAATGATCTGCTCCATGTTGTTAACGTTGTATGCAGGAATACCGTAGCCATTCTCTGCCGCGTGATCGAGTAGCAACCGCATGGGTACGAGCGCCATATATAGTCTCCTCCTAAACTGTGTGTTGTCTGTGAGTTTTTTCTTAGACAGTCTTCTTGAAATAATCTTAAGACAAAATCTTAAGTTATTGTGAATTGTATCAGAATTTGGTCGCAGAGATGACATCGGAAGTTAACGATCCCTGAAATTTGGGTTTTTCACCCCAACATTGCAAGATTAGGGCTTTCCATCCCCGCCAAGATCTGGGTTGGGTTCTCTCCCACCCGCAGGTTCGCTTACCCGACTCCCTGATGATACTTTTGCTTTAACTGATGGTGGGGGTTTGGGGGAGGCTATAAGTCCAGCACCATAGCGTAGCTTGATGTCAGGATACATGGACATCCCCCCAGTCTGTCAAATACTTGTTTGAGAATTCCTTGCCCGAGGGAAAAAAACTCAAGATTCAGCAAGATACGAGGCGATTAGAACTGCCCCATTGAATTGAATCATTAGCTTAGAGGGATGATTTTTTGACAAATTTTAAGTTGAATTGATCAGTTTTCCGGTTCTAGATTATTCTTAAAAATTTTCACGTCATCAAGCATCCTTTATAATTTTTTCTCCCAGAATAAAGCCTTACCCATTTGGGGGTTTAGCTCATAGCCACTAAATCCAAATGCCTTGTATGCAGCCTGGGCAATCTCGTTTTTTTCGAGTACCTCTAAGGTTAGTTTACAGCAGCCTAAAGTTAACGCAATCTCTTCAGCTTTTTGGAGTAACAGTTTGGACAAGCCTTGTCCACGGTAAGGTAGAGCAACGATAGCATCATGGATATTCAGTAAGGGCTTGCAGGCAAATGTAGAAAATCCTTCAAAACAGATCACAAGTCCTGCGGGTTCGCTATTAACAAATGCGAGAATCACGTGAGCCGATTTTCGTTTCGCAAGTTCTCCAGGGAGATTAGCTTTAACGTAGTCAGACAGACCTTGACCTCCGCCCATTGGATCCCGGGCATAGATTTCCATTAATTGAACCATAGCCTCAGAATGGGCAGGTTTATTGAGATCCGCTTCAATAATATCAATCATTGATCATTTTTTGACTTGAAAACTAGAAAACAGGTGATCGACTCAATAAACTAACAGATCAAAAAATACTGAGCTTTATTTTTCAGTCGGGTTAATCGAATTTTTCGAGAATTCCTCCTCCCACAAATGCCCCTTCTGTGGCAACCTAATACATAGGAGAAAACATTTTGAAATCTCTGCTACAGCAATTGACAACTTGTTATGCAAACTCTACCCCGTCCTACTGAAGATTTAACCCCCAGTCAACCTGTTATGGATACCATGATACATCGTCGCAAAACCCGTCCGGTGAAAGTCGGAAATATTACCATCGGCGGTGGTTATCCCGTTGTCGTCCAGTCGATGATCAACGAAGATACTATGGATATCGACGGTTCAGTCGCCGCTATTCGTCGTTTACATGAAATAGGCTGCGAAATTGTCCGCGTCACAGTGCCGAGTGTGGGTCATGCCAAAGCCGTTGGAGAGATTAAAGAAAAACTCGCCCAAACCTATCAACCTGTTCCCCTGGTGGCTGATGTTCATCACAATGGCATGAAAATTGCCCTAGAAGTTGCCAAACACGTTGATAAAGTTCGGATTAATCCCGGGTTATATGTATTTGAAAAACCCAAATCTGATCCCAGTGATTATACTCAATCTGAATTTGATGAAATTGGTGAGAAAATCCGAAAAACCTTAGAACCGTTAGTGGTTTCTTTGCGGGATCAAGGAAAAGCAATGCGAATTGGAGTCAATCACGGTTCTCTTGCTGAAAGAATGCTATTTACTTACGGTGATACTCCCGAAGGAATGGTCGAATCTGCCTTAGAATTTATTCGGATTTGTGAATCTTTAGACTTCCAAAATTTAGTAATTTCTCTCAAAGCTTCTCGAGTTCCTGTGATGTTAGCTGCCTATCGATTAATGGCAAAACGCATGGATGAAATCGGCATGGATTATCCCTTACATTTAGGTGTTACCGAAGCCGGAGATGGAGAATATGGTCGAATTAAATCAACCGCAGGAATTGCTACCTTATTAGCCGATGGAATAGGAGACACCATTCGCGTTTCTCTCACCGAAGCTCCCGAAAAAGAAATTCCGGTTTGTTATAGTATTTTACAAGCCTTGGGACTGCGAAAAACGATGGTAGAATATGTTGCCTGTCCCTCTTGTGGTCGCACCCTATTTAACCTCGAAGATGTGTTACATGAAGTGCGAGAAGCCACTAAACATTTAACGGGTTTAGATATTGCAGTGATGGGTTGTATTGTCAATGGCCCAGGCGAAATGGCCGATGCTGACTATGGCTATGTCGGTAAACAACCGGGTTATATCTCGTTGTATCGTGGACGAGAAGAAGTGAAAAAAGTCACAGAAGACAAAGGAGTTGAAGAATTAATTAATTTAATTAAAGCTGATGGACGTTGGATTGATCCCTAGCTAAAATTAAAAGAGACAAGACCCAAGCTCGATTCAGAATTCTTCTCCCAGTTGTTGGTTATACAGATTGCCCTTCAAGAAGCGGTAAACTTTGAAAGTGGAACTCAGGGAGGATATGACAATTAGGACTTCTGTGGGCTTGTCTCTTTTTTTAAATCCTGATCTCCTCCTTGAGTTGTAGATCTGTGTACTAAGGGTACATGAGTTAGCATTGCCTGTGCTAAATTGGGCATAATAAAATTGCAGTCCTTTCCTCCGGTTCAGAAGACAGATGGTTGTATCAAAAAGTGGGCTTGTTGTCAGCGCAACAGCAGTTATGTTAGCAGCAGTTGCAGTTGCAGGTGCAGGAATACACCTTTCCAGTCAAGCGTCGTTTCGAGAAAGTCCAAAAGAACTGATTGACGAAGTTTGGCAGATTATAGAAAAAAACTATGTTGATGGCACATTTAATCAGGTTGACTGGAAAGCCGTTCGGACTGAATTTCTAAGCCGAAACTATACCAGTGATAAACAGGCTTTTGAAGCGATTCGGGAGATGCTGAGTAAGCTTGATGATCCCTATACGCGCTTCATGGACCCTGAAGAGTTCAAGAATATGCAGATTGATACCTCTGGAGAACTCACAGGGGTGGGGATTCAACTAACTCAAGATGAAGACTCTAAAAACCTGATTGTTATCTCTCCCATTGAAGATTCTCCGGCTTTTGAGGCAGGGATTCAAGCTCAGGATATTATTCTGAGAATTGATGATCAAGGCACTGAGGGCATGGACATCAACGAAGCGGTGAGACTGATTCGTGGCCCTGTAGGAACCCAGGTGACACTCACTATACAGCGCGGAAGCGAAGAAATTGTGGTTCCCATTAAACGGGCGAAAATCGAAATTCATCCCGTGCGGTTTTCGACTCAAGAGACTTCAACCGGAACAGTCGGCTATATTCGCTTAAATACCTTTAGCGCCAACGCTTCTGATGAAATGCGACAAGCCATTATAGAGTTAGAGAAGCAAAATGTTTCGGGTTATATTTTAGACCTGCGTTCTAATCCCGGTGGTTTACTCTACTCCAGTATTGAAATTGCCCGGATGTGGATGAATGAAGGAGATATTGTTTCAACTGTAGACCGTCGGGGCGAACTAGACCGTCAACGGGCTAACAATCGGGCTTTGACCGATAAACCCCTGGTGGTTTTGATGGATGGGGGTTCCGCCAGTGCCAGTGAAATTCTCGGCGGGGCTTTACAAGACAATGGACGGGCTTTATTAGTCGGTAGCAAGAGTTTTGGTAAAGGTTTAGTTCAGTCTGTTCGAGGGGTGGGAAATGGTTCAGGAATTGCCGTAACCATTGCCAAATACTTTACCCCCAACGGTACAGATATTAATCACGAAGGGATTGAACCCGATGTCAAAGTTGAACTCACCGAAGCCCAACGAGACGAACTGCGGAAAGAACGCACCAGAATTGGTACGTTAGATGATCCTCAATTTGCAAAAGCTCTCGAAGTTCTCAATCAACAAATCGCTGCCGCCCAAAAAACCCAAGCTAAAACAAAGTAAGGTTCTATAGAGTCCAAGACGGACAAGTTAGATCTTGATGGGCTGCAATTCATGTTCCCTGTTCTGGCCAAAACAAAAGTTGAAACTCATCGAAGGGAAGCCAAAAAAGTTTGTAAGGTTTGTCAGGGTCTGTTGGCTTTCCCTTAAGTTGATTCGTCGTACACCGGAATTGATAACTCCCCTGCCTCAAGGTGTGGGGATTCTTCCTTAACAGAAAAACGCCTTGCTGCTTAACCTTCACTGCGGTTGACATTTTCCAGCCCGAATTAAACCGACCCGACGGGCGATCGCTTCATTGGCAGACTCAAAAGGCCCCCACTGTTCAACAATTTCACTATTTCTAGCCTGTTGGACAGCTTCATATGAAAGGATTTCACAGTTGCCCGTCGGACGCTTAATAATACACAACTTTTGGGAATTACTCATCTTGGTTTTTCTCTACCCCTGCTCTCACTGTAGCTGTTTCAACGTATTTTGAGCCTAGAGTTCGATTTTTAACTCCATTGTTATTTGATCAAAAGTCGCCCTAGAAGGGCGAGGCTTGTATCCCATTATTTTTGGTCAAAAGGATCAATTTAACGAAACTGATTCGGTTGATTCAAGTTGTTGTAGTTCGGTTGAGTCAAAATAGAGGTATTATAGGGATTGGGCAGATCAACCACGCGAATCACCGGATCACTGGCATATTGTTTCAAGAAAGCCTCACGGTACAACAGAATTAAATCTCGCGTATCTCGGGATAAGGCTTGTTCAGGAAATGCTCCAATTGAACCACTCGGCCAAGGAAAACTAACCCCAAACATAAACTGAAGTTGTCCGAAAATCGATTGGGCTTTAAAAGCATCGCCGGAACTACGAGAAGCTGCCCGGTTAAAATCATCAGCCACTGGATTGAAAGTTGTTTGCGGGGGGATAGCATGAGAAGCTTGGGGAGTCGCCCAAACTGCGGAAACAGCCGACACAGCTAACACACCACTGAGCAACTTTGAAGTTAGACCCATTATACTTATCCTCGATATCTTATTTAAATATTAACTCGATTTCCGATTAGGATAAAGATTAGCTCATTATTTTTCAAGACTTTTGGGTTGATTTCGCCCAGAAAAGTAACCCTATGGATCAATCTCTATTTCAAATTCAATCTGATTATCTAACAACTGCTTCCCTTGATGCTTTGCGAAACTGGCTGCTTAATCTATTTTGTCAGCTTGCTTATCAAGAAGGGCAGTTTGTACTTTCCTCCGGACAGCAAAGCTCCTATTATATTAACGGCAAACAGGTGACGTTGCATCCTCAAGGTGCTTTAGCCATTGGTCGTCTTCTCTGTGCCATGTTACCTCCTGACACTCATGCTGTCGCGGGATTAACTCTCGGTGCTGATCCGATTGTATCGGCCGTGAGTGTGGTTTCTGCTTATGAAAATCACCCAGTCTACGCTTTGATTATCCGAAAAGAAGCTAAAGGACATGGCACAATGGCTTATATTGAAGGGCCAGAATTACCCACTGGGGCGAATGTTGTCGTCTTAGAAGATGTGGTGACAACCGGACAGTCTGCCCTCAAAGCTGTTACTCGACTCCAAGACGCCGGATATTGTGTTGAACAGATTATCTCATTAGTTGATCGTCAGCAAGGCGGGGCGGAACTTTACGCCGAAAAGGGGTTAAATTTTCAAACCTTATTTACCATTGAAGACTTAAAAACCCGCACGTCTCAACTGAAAAAGGGGAACGGGGAATAGAAAACCGGGGATAGACGTTCATCGAATATCAACCAGTTTATGACTGAAAATAGGAGGATAAAAGGCATGATCCGTATTATGCCTTTTACCAGGGGATATTAAGTCTTCTTCTATCTCTGTATGAAATTGATTGAGTTCTCCACTTCAATTAGATAGATCTGTGACTGGGCAAAATAGCTTTGCTATATTTTTGAGGTGGAAACAGACTATTTCCTCTAGAATGGTTGCATCGAAAACAAGCAAGTCGCAAATTTTCTAAGGAGTCAGAACCCCCTCGACTTTTAGGCTTTAGGTGGTCAAGCGTCAGTTTATCTAAGGGTAAGCGACATCCACACCACCAACAGCACTCGCCATATTTATTACTAAGTTGCTTTTTCTTACTTTTTTTCTGTTTAGGATTCATTCCTGAATATCCTTTGCTAAAGAACTAGCATCGGAATATCAAACTATGCAAAAAATCCTCGCTCGAAGAAGCGAAAAGTTTTTTATTGCGCTTAACGGTCACCGTCTCACAGGTACTACTTCATAACCTCAAACCAGTTACCTGAAAAAATAGGTCTTTAATTCAGATCAATGCTAAACCCTAATACTGGATATACACTGACCTCAAAATCTGAGGTAATACCGATGAGACGAATACCCAAGCTGTAGATATTCGTCTGCATAGCCCGATTCAAGCACAGATTATATAACTTGTCAATCCCTGAAAAATCTAAATAAGCGCAAATGATTTGTGGAAAATCTAAATTCTTACCCCTCTAACCTACTCCCTGTAACCTGTAACCTTTAACCTGTAACCTCTTAACGAATATCTTGATAAAATTTTTTTAAGTAGTCCGCCGAAACACCCATTCCCCAAAGTAAGCCAATATAGAGATAAATTAACGTCGCTTTAAATGAACCCCAACGGGCTACACGGCGATCGCTACTTTGAACAATCCGGTTGACTAAGCGAATCTGTCCAATATGAACCAGTTTACGACATAAATCTGCATCTTCCATAATCGGTAAATTGTGATCAAAGCCATCACAGTCCCAAAACGCCTGGCGACGACAAAAAATCACCTGATCTCCAAACAAAAGACGCAGTCCCCGAAAAAACAAATGGGGACGGAACAATAATGGCGCATAATAGGTTTTCAGGTAGTTGTGTAGGGAAACTCCCCAACGAGTTGTTTGAGAACCTGCCATCAGTGAAATAAACCCCCCTGCAACAACTTTCGCATCGGATAGGGTTTGTGCAATAATAGTCACCAGGTCATCCGGGATTAAAGTATCTGCGTGTAGAAAACAGAGAACTTCTCCCGTTGCTAATTTCGCGCCTAAGTTCATTTGAGTGGCACGTCCCCGTGTGGGAGAAGACACCACTTGAACTCCCGCAGAAGTTGCGATCAAAACAGTTTCATCTTCACTTTGACCATCTACTACAATGATTTCCCAAGCCGGGGGACTCAGTAAATGTAAAGCGTTAAGGGTACGGTTGAGATGATTCGCTTCATTCAAGGTTGGGATAATAATAGAAACGTGCAACATTACATCTGTGCTAATAGATAAGGTGAGTTATGACAGATCAATTCACTGAAAGCATAAACGTTTTGCGATCGCCTACCCTATGACTTCAGAAACAAATCTCCTTAATTTTCGTCTTGTCTTGCGAGTAAACATCCCCACGCTATGAAACGTCTGAACAATTGGAAACGCTTCGGAATCTTTGCTTTAGTTGGTTTACTACTCAGTTTTGTTGTTAGTTGTGCGACGGTTTCTTCTAATAGTCAGAGTGATGATCGTCAAGAGATTGAATTCTGGACGATGCAACTTCAGCCCCAGTTCACGGATTATTTTAACAAATTAATCGCTAATTTTGAAGCCCAAAATCCCGAGTTAAAAATTCGTTGGGTAGATGTGCCTTGGTCAGCGATGCAAAGTCGGATTTTAGCTTCAGTTTCAGCAAGAACAGCACCAGATGTTGTGAATTTAAACCCAGACTTTGCCGCTTTACTCGCTGGACGAAATGCTTGGTTAAACTTAAATGAACAAATACCAGAAGACGTGCGATCGCAATATTTACCGAATATTTGGGAGGCGAATAGTATTCAAAGTTGTGAGGGAGAAAATTGTACTCTAGAAACCTTTGGAATTCCCTGGTATTTAACCACACAAATCACGATTTATAATAGAGATTTGTTTGAACAAGCCTCACTCACCGCCCCCCCTCGCAACTTTACCGAACTCGCAGAAATTGCTCAAGCTATTAAAGAAAAAACGGGAAAAAATGCCTTTTTTGTGTCATTTGTTCCTGAAGATTCCTCCCAAGTTTTACAATCTCTCGTTCAAATGGGTGTGCAGTTAGTAGATGAAAAAAATCAAGCTGCCTTTAATACTCCAGAAGGAAAAGCTGCCTTTCAATATTGGGTAGATTTATATCAAAACAACCTCCTCCCGCAAGAAGTCTTAACCCAGGGACATCGACGGGCAATAGAACTTTATCAAGCCGGAGAAATTGCGATTCTAACATCAGGGCCACAGTTTTTTAAAGCAATTACAGAAAACGCTCCCAGTATTGCCAAAGTTTCCGTCCCAGCCCCTCAAATTACTGGCGAAACCGGAAAAAAAAGCGTTGCGGTTATGAACTTAGCTATTCCTCGAGATACTCCAGATCCTGAAAATGCACTCAAATTTGCCTTATATGTGACCAATTCTACCAATCAATTAGCCTTTGCAAAAGCTGCCAATGTTTTACCTTCAACTATTGAAGCTTTAAAACATAGCCATTTTCGCCCGGTTAGAGGACGAGATTCTCAAGAAGATCAAGCCCGAATTATTAGTGCAAAACAAATCGATGAAACAGCTATTTTATTACCCCCCTTAGCCGATATCAAAATATTACAAAAAATTATTTATGATAATTTACAAGCTGCTATGTTGAATGAAAAAACAGTCGAACAAGCTATTTTAGATGCAGAAAAAGCCTGGAATCAACGCTCATAAAAACAGAAACAAATTCTAAGATCGAGTTTAGTAGAGGGTCAAAAATCAACCCAATAAAAAACCGAAAGTTCGGAGTTGGGCTGTCCTTGCGTTGTGATATTTAATGAGAATTAGACCAATTCTACTAAAGCCAAATCCAAACCAGAACCCACGCCGCCATTGACAAGAGTGGAAAGTGAGTTAACTTTTCGTCCATTTTAGAGTATTATATGGGTTAATCAAATTGCTGAAAAAGCGATCGCCATTTACTCCCCCCGCACAGATAGAGCAGAAGGAATTAGAACATTAGCCTCTGGAACGGAGGTTTCGGCACGGTGGAGGCAACAGAAGACCAAAGCTTGGCCCTAAGCGTCAAGTTTCGGCAGTCGCCTTTGAACCCAGAAACTCCAACTTCAGCCCGTCGCCCAGTTGGGGTAGTTCAGAATCTAAACCTATTGTAAAGTTGTCAGCAAGCCCCTATCTGTTTTCTCTCTACTCAAGTTAAATCACTATGGCTATTGGCTATCTCGCCCTGGTTCTTCATGCTCATCTGCCTTTTGTCCGACATCCAGAGAGCGATTATGTCTTAGAG
>JBJHBL010000007.1:0-147036 GCA_050485465.1 Limnoraphis sp.
ACTGCCAATGCCCGTTTAAGTTCTCTCAGGTCAGGGTTAGATGCTATGAAGGTTGCTAATTCGTCCACTTCAATACTGAGTAACTTATCTTCCTGATTTTCTCACATCTCATTTGTGATTGCTATATTATGTCATAAGCTCTAATTACCTTTCTAGCACGGCTAGGAGCTTCTTCACCTGTTAATTCTTGAGCATTAGTTATGGTTCCCGTTTGGACATCAATACTTGCAATGTCTACATAAGTAAATACTTCCTCTGGGTCAAAGGTTGGATTGCGAGTATGGTCTGAAACATTTGCCATAGCCGCCACTGTTACAATTCGATCTTCTGGAAATTGTAAGATTCCTTGAGGAGGTAAGTGATAGTCAATATCATATCTCTTCTCACTTACCAGTGAAGAGTTTTCCTTGATAAGAAATTTCATTTTTACCAACCTACATATTCATAAAAAGCATTAACTAAATCATCAACTTCGGAACTATTGTTGGGTCTGCCTGTAGCATCATATCCCAAGCTTTCTACTTCTGCTAAAAAAACTTTCTCTGTTGGGAGTGGCTTGACTCCTGTAGGGGTTTTTCTGAAAAAGCAAAGTGATGTTTTAACAGTAGCCCCAAAAGGAGCGAATGTCTCAATTGGAAGGCTAATAATAGCTTTTACTTCTGTGAATGATTCTAGCCAAGTACGAACAAACAATGTATTTTTATTCTTGATTACAGAATCAGGTAACACAATCCCTAACTTGCCTCCTGGCTTAAGAAATTGAAAGCATCGTTCCAAACCTAATATTTCAAGGGGTAAAGTTTTTCTTTTGTATCCTAGCTGAAAGCGTCCCAGCATTTCCATTACTTCACTCTTCATTAAACTTCCAAAAGGAGGATTGGTTAAAATTAAATCAAAGATAGCAGGGTCACTATTGTTATCTTCTCGTAGTCCAATGATATCTGGATAATTGTCAAAACTTAATAGAGCATCTGTGTTTCGTATATTTGAGTGACCATCATCGTGTAAAAGCATATCTGTCATCGCAATTCTAACCATACGGTCAGATTTTTCTATTCCATGTAAATGAAAAAATTTAAACTGATAGAGATTATGATCAGAAATAATTCCTGAAAAATTTTGAACTACGTAATCAAGACATCGCGTAAGAAAATGACCAGATCCACAGAATGGATCAAGAATAAAATCTGACGGTTTAGGTTTGGCAATTCTTACTGCAAGGTCAACAACAGGATCGGGAGTAAAATATTGTCCCATACCTGCTCTAATAGCAGGTGCTAAAACCTTCTGAAAAGCTCTACCTTTAATATCAGTTTCAGAATCTATTAACGAAAATTCTTGAAGTAATTCTGCAACTCTATAGAGTGCATTATCGCTCAAACGAATTTGAGACTTGAAGACTCCACGTGAACGCTCATATCCAGGTATACGTTGAGAGTATCTCTCAATATCTTTTTGTTTGGCTTCATCATATAGTTCACGAATAGAGGAAGCTGCTTCTGAGGGATTACTTGCACCAAATACTTGAAACAGAAAAGGTGTTCCCTCTGGTGCATTACAAGTATTTCTCTCGTCATAAATTTTTGTATATAAAACTTTTGCTAACTCATCTAAGGCTTCGTCTGGGTGTAGCCCATCTACATCACGAATTGCACTATGAGCCTCAAATAAACGGCGTTCATACTGTTCAATAATCGGTTTCAAGCCAGTCCGACGCTTGTTACCAATTTCTGCTGGAATCTCTCTAACCAAAAGTGCTTTTTGAGATGTTTCAACACCATATGAAGGAATATCTGGAATATAATCGAAGTCATTTGGATCAATTTTTTTCTTGATACATCGAACACGATCCCCATCTGTAACCATTCCTATAGTAGCTGTGTGTGTTGATGCAAGGTAAGTTTCTAATTGTCGTTCAGCTTCCCGAAAATCGATATCATTTACTCCTCGCTTTTTAGTTTCAATATATAGAAAAGTTCGACGAGATTTATTCTTGAGTGATATGTCCGCTTGTTTTTCGGTTGAACCCATCTTAACAGGTTCTTCAATAATGATGCGTTCTCCAACCCAATCTACTGGATAGCTATATTTATCAAGAATTTGCTCAAGAACCCACTGCCTTACAAATTCTTCAATCTGATACTCTGCTCCATCATAACTTCCATGTAGTTCTTTGTATGACTCAGCACGTATGCTAGCAGCCACAACATCACCATGTGACTGAAATCGCCATTTTCCGGGTTCAATTAAGAAAAAGACACCAATTTTTGTCATTCTTTCTATTTCTACCGTTTTGTAAGTTTAGATCCCTCTATTGGACGATAGCTTGGATTTCTATTGGCTTCTAAAATTTGTTCAACAACTATCGCCCCATCTGTATCTTTCCATTGCTTTGGTGATATCCTAAAGTGGGCAGCCCAAGCAGTTGGTTTTCTTAAATTTACAAAAATACTAAGTTTATCCTTCAGGTCAAGTACCGGAATAGCGGTTTCTGGCTCTAAGCTGACAACAACTCTAACTTTTACTCGACACGGAAACTCACCGTGTTTCCATATAGGGCTACTATCGAGAAAAGGATGTGAAGTAACTTCTAAAACGGCAATCCACCGGGAAACTCTAGCAAGGTAACAGATTAAATAGTCTCCAGGAGTTATTTTCTGAGCAACTTGCCATCTTCCTTGGGGAAATCCTGCGACCTCTGAACCTGAGTCCAGAAATTCTTGCCAAGTGGCTCCTGTAAATACTGTTAGCCAATAATTTCGTTTATCCATCAATTCAGTTCTTAGCACTACATAGACAGTTCAATAAGAACATAATTCCGAGAATCTAGAATTCCTAGTGCAGCCATAGCTCTTAAAGGACTCGAGATCAATGGAACAAGTTTACCTCTACCAGTATTCTAACGGCTCATGTAGGCAGAGAGGAACGGGGAAGGTGGACACCTTCTCCAACAATACCAGACAAAGCGATGCTTGCACAGCAACGACCATTGACTTCGACTCAAGTTGTCGCCCTCTGCCGGAGACAGGGACAGATGATAGGCGGGTCGCTTCACCCGACGATTGCGGGATGCCACAAACTCCATCGCCGCCACCTTTTGAGCCAGCGTTTTCCCGTCCGGTACGCTCTCAATCAGAGGTTCGGCTTGGGGTTTTCCAAAAATATATTGGGCGATGCGGTGGAAATTAGTGCTTCTAGTGACCTTCCCAATCATGGCTTAACTCCAGAAATTGTTGGATGTCTTCTAATAGCGGATGGAGGGTTTTTAGGGTGGATTTCTGTGAGGTTTTTTCCTCAATCGACTAGCTTAAAAATTAACTCAATCGCTTCCCGACAGTTGTTCCTCAATCGGCGAACTCCGGGCAGTATTCCGAGCAATTCCGCAATTGTTTTCTACTGGGGTAATGCCGGGATTCGGAATTGAGAAAAGTTTCTCACGGGCGACGGCACTTAAAGATTTATTCGACCTCTCTGCAACAAACTTTAAGGCTGAGTATTCTGAGGCGGAGAGTCGGATGCTTAACTTGTAGTTCGCTTTCTTCATTTGATACTACAAGAACCTCTCCCCAGGTTTCTTATTTCTGAAAGTAGCACATTCCAATCAAAACATCCAGCTTGGATTGATAGCAAACCGATGTACTTCGATGAAAAGTTGCAAGCAATGGGAAATGTCTGACACTTTTTTATTTTTCATTTATATCCAATTAATCTAAATAACCAGGCAATTTAAAGACAAAATTAAGGCAACCCATAGACTACTTGAAAGCAATTTGAAGGCAACTTGAAGGCAATTGACCGTCGTTAAAATTTGCGGGAAAAACAGGTAAAATTTTGTTACATTAAATATCAAGTTTTTTTATTATTTTTAAATTATAAAGAAAATCTAAAGACCTCTTGGACATCGGGGAAGTTTACGTTAAAAAGATGTTTATGAGCCAAGTTACTAGCCAGTTCAAAAAGAAGTCAGAAGATTTCGATGTGGACGAGGTGAATCTCTCAAAAGCTCTCAAGTACGAATCGGCATTGCACAAAATTCTAGCGATCATCGGAGCGGAGGCCGAATAGCACCAAACTACCTCCCTAACCGTTAATCTGAAAGATGTCTATGAGTAAATTTACTAGCCAGTTCAAAAAGAAGTCTGAGGATTTCGACGTGGAGGAGGTGAATCTCTCAATTGATTTGGGTAGCAGCTTAACCAAAGCCGTTTGGAGTTGGGGTGATGATCAAGATACCTGCAACTTTTTGACAATGGAACCAGAGGTGCTGCCCTGTGATTCAGACTATCTAGACGCCTACAGAACCAAGAAAATTAACCTTTACGCCACCACGCGGGAGGATTTGTGGGTCAAACTCAACAAAGGTGATGAAAATGCCTACGCTGTTGGGTTTTTAGCCCAATCCCTTCTCGCCCATGTCAACTTGAAAGCCCTTAAGTACGAATCGGCATTGCACAAAATTCTTGCCATCATCGGAGCGATCGCCGAACAGCACCAAACTACCTCGATGACCGTTAATCTGGCGGTACTTTTACCCTGGTCGGAGTGGAGCGTTTGCGAAGCATGGTGAGCGAAGCGAGGCAATCGCAAAAAATTGAGTGAACAGGTTGGCAAAGCGTTGAGATCCTTTTGGTTTAGGGGAACGCACTACCGAATCAGACTGAAGCAATGGAACACCTTACCCGAAGGGGCGGGTGTGACGATTAATCGCTGTGCGGGTTTATCGCAAGCTACAAAAACCATCGTCACTTTGGTCTTTGGGTATCGCAACACCAGTTGTTTGGTGTTTGAACGGGGGATGTTAGTTGAAGGTGACACTACCAACCTGGGTTTTTATCGATTAATTGAGAAGATTATGAGTCAAACATCCGGTCAAAATCGCCATCAACTCACCCAATCCATTTACCAATTGGGCAACCCGTTCAATCCGGAAAATTCTCGGGTAAGTTCCCTCTACAAATCTTTACAACATTTCTAATTAAATTAATGACCCGTTGATCACCTTTCTGACAGTGGACATCCAACATTCTGAATACAGCAGCTTTCAAAAATGCCCTATCGTTAAATTCATTACTCTCTTGAAAACTTATATAGTTTTTAAGTACCCTGAGCAATTCTTCTGTAGAAGTAGGTACAGGTTGACGAGATATACAATAAGCTCCAAATTCTCCCAGATAGGATTGAAATTTTGGATCTAGGACATCTCTTTTATATCGTTCTCGAATGTGGAATACATCATCCCAAGTAGTTACTTCTTCAGCATTCAAGCCAAAACCTTCACCATCCAAGATAAGATCAATTTCCCATTCTGGTAGTGGTTCTCCAGTCTTTCCAGTTGCTCCAGCAAAAGGCTGACTGTTATCCAAAGAAATCGTAACTGTTTGATGATTATAAGGATCAAATGACTTGCGCCTTGTGCCATCATCTCTTCTAAGAATATCTTGATCACGCTTATAACGCGAATTACATGTATTTCCCATTGGAACGAGGTTGCGGAAATTTGCAGCCGCAAAAGGATATTTCTTTTTTGATAGGTAGTGATCTAATGCTTCACGGGCTGCACCTGATGCACTAAAATCTTCACATCCACAGAAAGGACAGACCTTACAAGAAATCTTATCATAAATTATTTTATAATGTTTATCACGAATTTCTAAATCCTTAAGAAGCCAGAATGCAAATTCAAAAAGATCTTTTACTGGCTTATGAATAGCAGTTGGTAGATCATTAATACTCTCACACTCACCTTGGCAGGATAGCAGGCGAGGAATTTCATTCTGATCCTTGAATGTCTGCAAAACTTGACATTGATCTTCAGGAGTAAGTTCTTCGATTACTTTATGGTAAGCATTCAAGCGATCCCGAAGTCCTGTACGCCTTTTTAATCTCTTTCTATATCGTTCTGGAACTATCTCAGGCCAGTCTGGTAGTGGTTTTCCTGTTTCTATATAAGTATGAATTGATTGCATAATTTCACCTAAGCACTCGTGCAACCAATTTTGTTCTATCGCCTCAATTGGATAACCAAAAAGCATCCTAAACTCCGTCCTTATCTGTTACTTGTCGAAGATGATCTGCAAGAAATGCCTTCTGCACAGAGTTTCCCAGACTTTTAATTCCTGCTTTAATTTCTTCGGGATTGTCACTATTCATAAGTTTTTTAATCTTATCACGAGAAATTTGTGAGATTGGTGGAGAAATATCAAAGCATTCTTCAATAATTGTGTCGAATGTAGCACCAAATGTTTCAACATCGGGATTTCTAATTTGGATTTTCTGTTCTTCGTCCTTGCTAAAGATGAAAACTTTGTCTCTTTGCATATCGGAAGGGATGAAGGGTGCGTGTGTTGTCAACAAGCAGTCTTGTCTAGCTGCTCTAGCGGTTTTTCTGCGATCGCCATCTTCTGTAGGCAAATCAAGTATACGGGAGATGAATTTTACCCGCCATTGTGGATTGAAATGTGATTCAGGTTCATCCAGTAGAAACAGTATATTAGGAGATGACAACATACAAAATGTGCCAAGAAGCTGACTCATTTGGTGTTCCCCATCGGAAAGCGATACATAATCTACTTCCTGATCATCTATTTCTTGATCAGTTTTTTGCTTACGAAACATAACTCGTTCAAATCGAAAAACTTTATCTTCATCTGGAGGTTCAGGAAGGCGCGACGCAAATCTTCTTGTTTTTATGTCTCTGCGAAATCGATCACGCGCACCTTTTGGTAGTGCCAAATCATTCAACATTGCAAATTTGTGAAATGATGAATAAAGCTCAAGCGCATTTCTCCAAAATGAACTGAATGCAGTTCTCGTTTCTTCGTTAATCCAATAATCAAATATATAAGTTTCTGTCTTGTCATCGTATGTATAGCAGGTAGCACATCGCTGAAGCTGATCAATATAATTCTCAAGTTCTTCAGTTAGTTGTATACCTCTGCGTCCTTTTTTTTGTTGAATATTTTCCTGATTTCTTGGAGCGGCAGAATGAGCAAGTTGGATAATACAACGAAATGAGTGCAAGTCTTGCAATCTTGCTTCTTTTAACAATGCTTCTCGTTGTGAAACATCACCGAGTAGAAGATTTGCTACGAAAACTTCAAGATGTGTTTGATAGTCAATCAGCATTAAACGAGTATCAGGAATAGGTTGATTTTTGGTTGCTACGTTTAAGGCTTTGCGTGCTACCTCATCTGCATATCCACTGCGGCTCACAAGGAAGGGTAGACTAAGCGTTTCATTATCGCCTGATGTATAGCCAACGATCTTAGAAGGTAGGAAGGCATGAGTTTGAGGCGCTTTTGGATCGCAATCTATCCAATCATATTCGTCTTCATCTCTTCTCTGAATTAAAAGCGATGGGCGTTTTCTACTTCTACTACTTCGTTGCCTTGATATACGGATGCGAACAGGGATTTCATCCTCTTCTGGATAAATAAAGTATTCAATCTCGAATTGCAGATCGGGATTACTTTCACCTCGTTCTTCTTTACTGATACAAACATGAAACACGGACTGAAATATCTCTGCTATGACTTGCAAAAACTGAGATTTCCCGGCTCCATTCGGCCCAATAAGACATAGAGGGTCAAAGGAAGAATAGTCGTCATTAAATTGGCTTCGCAGTCTTACATCAAGACCATCAAGCAGACCACCACAGGTTTTAGCAGAAATGATATGAACTCGTAAAAGTTTCATTGGTTTCCTCTAACAAAGCGAATTGATTTTGCTTTTGGGTCAAAGATTTGCGTGATCATTGGTTCAGGTTCACTCAGCAAGGCAAATAGGATATCTTTAATTAAATCATAATTACCAGAAATTTTTTCATACAATTCATCAAATGAGAAAGTGTCTTGCGGCAATTGATCAATTACCTCTTTAACTGATGCTTCAGTAATCTTAATCATAGTTTGCTTCCTCTTAAAAGTTCTCTTGGGTTGAGCAGCTTGCTCGGCTCGTTTGGCTCGAATGCGTTCTAGCAAAACTGTTGCTGGCTCGCCACTAGGATCTTGTGGTACTAACTCGCCCCGAAATGCTTTAGATAGCAAAGCAGACGTTATTTGTTCAACTTGCTTACAAGCGTTTTGGTAGCGAACTTCAACACGATCAGCGTATACAAAGAGTCTATCGAGACGATCTACTATTTCCTGCTGTTCATCAAGAGAAGGGAGTGATACAGGTGCGGACATAACAGTTTTTTGATTGATCTTTGGCATATTACCACTGGTTCCAGTAGCGTATTTGCGAAAGTACGAACGAACATGATCACTTGAAAGTAGATAATACAAGAATTTCGTTAAAACTCTATCATTAGCCCTGCATTTCATCATTAAATCAGGATAGATGTACTGCTTCGGCAAACCCTCATAGATTGCACTCACACCAACATATTCTAGAGTATTGGCTCGTTGAATCAAAATATCGTTTGGTTGAAGCCAGAGATAAGAATCTTCTGGAATTTTTTCATTAATATATTTGATATGCGTGGGATTGAATTTTCCGCTTGTTGTTGCTGTCAGCGTGAGGGATCGCGTTTCCGTTTCAAAATTAACTGATCTGGGGGAATAACCATTACGAGGTTTTTCAATTAAGAGATCTCCAATGACTGCTTCTTGCCAGGGTTCAGAGTTATTAGTATTAACCCAATCTTTTGTTAACTCTCCCGATATTGCAGCAGTAAGAACAGCTTGTCGAAAACGTTCAAGAATATGCGATACACGCTCCAAGCGATCGCGACACGCATCAACTCGGGCAAGCAATGAATCGAGCTTATCGGCAATCCGCTTTTGTTCATTAAAAGGAGCAATTACCATTGGTAATTGAGCTGCAACCGAACCTGAAATTTCTTTGAAAGTTGTTCCCGTTGCTATGGATTCAGCTCTGGGTTTAATATGCTTCAGGTAAAAATAGACAAAACGACTATCGAGATCTTCTGGTAAGACAAAGCTTTTAAATCCTTGATTAGTAGTTAGCTCATTCGCGGCAATTGCAACATAGCCAATTGGAGCGCGACTAGAGAAAAGTACGCTGCCTTGTGGAATCTTTGCAGCAGAGCAAGCCCAAAATCCCTTTTCAGAGAGGTTTCTTGCACCACGACTAATGTATATATCTTTATAGCCACTCAGATCAGCAGGTGTGATCCAAGGAACACCGCCTTCAGAAGTGAAATTTGTTAAGTCTTTTGATGGAGGAGTACCTCCGCTGACAATTTGGGTAACTTCTCCTATTTTGCAGCAAGCCCATCTCTCCGGAATCTTTGCGCTCACTGCTCAACCTCCCAATCTTCAACCTGCAACCCCTCAACACGCCGGAACTCTTGTGTATTGTGTGTTACCAGCGTTAAATTATTTGCTAAACCAATCGCAGCAATTTGTAAATCATAAGCTCCAATGGATGTTCCTTTGATTTCTAACTGCGATCGGATCACTCCAAAAGTTGTAACGGCGAGGTCATCAAAGGGGAGCGAGACAAACTGCTCCAAGAAGGCTTGCTGTAGAGCAAAATTTCGTTCGGGATTAGCACTTTTCATCGCTCCAAAACAGAGTTCTACCTTAACAATTGAACATACCGCTATCTCTTGAATCGCAACTGACTCAAGTTTCTGCTTTAAGTTTAAATTTCTGCCTTTCAAATAAACAATACAGACATTTGTATCAAGAAGATATTTCATTCCAGGGGTTCGCGTTCAGGTTGTTCGTTTTGAGGATGTCTAATAAAGGAGTCGTCCTGAATACATCCGTAAAACTGTGAAAGCGGTGTTGCTTCGATTGGTTGAGGTAGGCTAGTTTGATAGACAATGATCACCTCAATATCCATATTCTGTACATCAGGTAAGTGAACCTTCAAAAGACCATCACTACCGATATGAGATTTTAACTTGATGCTTTGCATAATATGAATGACCTACCTAAAAGTTAATTTCCTCACCTAATTCTTGCAGAATTCCCTGCAACTCGGCTATAGCAAATTCCAATTCACTGATTGCTTCTTGGGCTAAGATGGCAGGTTCGGGTAAATTACTGTTATCATCTTCGCTTTCATCCTTAAGCCAGGAGATATCTAGATTATCCCCTCGTTCAGCGATCCAGTCACGGGAAAATTTTCTAAAGCGTCCTTCTTCGACCGTATCAGTACGTTTAGCTAAACTAGCCGAACTACCCAAGGGATCATCACCAAAGGCTATTTCAAACTCCTCAAAATGTTGACGCATTAGGGATGTCCGCTTACCAAATTGAGGAGTTTTAGCACGCAGGTCATACACCCAAACTTCTTTGGTATTATCCTTTTCCTTCTTTCCCCGAGTAAAAAACAATACATTGGTTTTCACACCCTGAGCATAGAAAATACCAGATGGCAACCGCAGAATTGTATGAAGATTGCATTTATCCATCAAGTCACCCCGGATCTGTCGTCCTACATTACTCTCAAACAGCACGTTGTCGGGAAATACAGCCGCAGCGCGACCACCCGGTTTTAAGCCTAGATAAATGTGTTGCAAGAAGCAAAACTGTTTGTTGCTGGTCGGGAACTCAAAATCTTTTCGCTCAGGTAAACCCCCACCTTTTTTGCTCCCAAAAGGTGGATTTGTAAGAATTAGAGTTGCGGTTGGTAAGGCTTTTCCATCTGGTGAAAGCGTATCGCCATAACGAATACCTGTTCCTTGCGGATTAAAATCCAATCCATGCAGCATCAAATTCATTAATGCTAAACGGTGGGTGTCTGACACAAGTTCCATTCCGTAGAAAGTATTGGTGCGATATTTTTCTTTTTGCTTTTTAGTCCAACTATTGGGATCGCTATGTTCTCGAATATATCTATCAGCAGCAATCAGGAATCCACCCGTACCAGCAGCAGGGTCTTGAATGATATCTTCTAAGGTGGGACGCATGACATGAACCATACTGTCAATTAACGGGCGTGGCGTAAAATACTGACCTGCACCAGCTTTTGATTCATTGGCATTTTTTTCAAGGAGTCCTTCATATACATCTCCTATACTTTCCCGTCGCGCATTGTACCAATCAAGCTTGTCTATTTCACTAACAAGTGTAGAAAGGGTATTAGGTCTATTGATAGAAGATTTAGCATCCGCAAAAATTGCTTTGACTATAACAGAACCATCTTTCTCTAAGTGGTTCAGAAGCTGCTTATAAAATTCAAGCTGCTCAGATTCCGGCTTGGTTTTTAAATCGTCCCAGCGATAACCCTCTGGAATCAGGCTTTCAGTACCCGTTTCCTTAGCCATCTTCAGAAACAGTAGGTAGGTTAGCTCAATCATGTATTGATGAAAGGATATCCCGCCGTCCTTGAGGACGTTACAGAGATTCCAGAGCTTGGCAACAATGTCATGGGTTGCAGTATTCATAAGCAAACATCATACATCTTCTTTAGCCCAAACTCCAATATTGATCAACTGGAAAATGAAATGATCTCTACTTATTGTTGAGAAGCACTTGGAGTTCTCAATCCGTTGGCCAGTTCTGCGATCGCTCAAAACCTCGGCATTCTTCTCTACGACTATAAGGGCGAACAAAAGTGGATTGTAGCTACAGAAGCGTTGAGAAACGGCTACAAGAAGGTTAGAGTTTTTGCCCCCGGAAAGCCCTACTCCTGCTGCATTAACCCCGTTCGAGACTTTATTCGCACTCCCACCGACAACTTCGGTGCCAAGCAACTTGCAGAAGTTCTCTATCAAAACAGCATCAAGGAAAATGCCTCCGGTGGCGATCCGTTTTTTGAACCCGCCAGCCAGCAATTACTACAGGCATTGTTGCAACTGGCACGGGCGACGGACTATCCCGACTTGGCAATGTGCTATGCCCTGATTCAACTGTCAGACCTGGAAAAGAGGCTGTTAGAAGCCACCCGCAAGAAAGAACGCTACTCTCCTTTTCTTTGGTATCAATTTAATCAGATTGCCTCACTTGCTAAAGAGGATGCGGGAAAAACCACCGGGGGAATTATCGCCGGGGCTTACAACCTACTGCAACCCCTGGTTCAGCCTCAACTGATGGCTTGCACCATTGGAAAATCCAGCATTGACACTTATATCGATGACGGCATGATGCTTGTTGTCGAGAATGACATCGCCCGTCAGGATGCTTTGGCTCCGGTGTTGGCGGGAACCATCCACATGATTGTTTTACAGAATTTTGCCCAACAGCGCAAACATGGCTTGGTGTTGATGTTTGACGAGTTACCCACTATTAAAGTCAACGTTGCTCAGTATGCGGCGGAGTTTCGTTCCAAAGGCTGCGGAACCATTATCGGATTTCAAAATAACCAACAGCTTCAACAGCGTTACGGCTCGGAAGGGGCGACGATTGTTCAGGCAAATATGGCGACCAAATTCTTTTTTAACCCCGGTCATGTAGAGACAGCCGAGGAGATTTCCAAGTATCTGGGAGATTCAGAAGTCGCCTATACAACCCAAAATATCTCTCACAATTTCGGGACGGGTGCGGCGGGGGGATCGCGTTCCAAAAACCAGTCCATTCAAATTGTGCCGTTGATGTCGAAAGAAGTGCTGCTGAAGTTCAAGCGTAGCTGCGTGTTCATCAATCCGGCGGTGGGCGGAACTCAAGAGGGAAGCGTTCCCTGGCACATTAAACCGGAAATCAAACTTCCCCCCAAGCAAGTCAAGCGGTTTGTTGCAAACGAGAAAATTTGGCTCGAACAAATCGAACCCTCTCTAATTGCTTCGGAGTTCAAACGTTTGGGGCTTTCAAGTTACGAAGAACTTGACGAGCGCATGGCTCAAGAAATGGAGGCCCGAATTCAATTGGCTGAGGAATTATTACCCATGCCCCCCGAAAAAGAAGATGACAAAATTCCGGGCGGTTCTCGTCGCGGCGCCCCCATTGATATTTAGGAGTTTCACCAGATGAGTGAACTACACAATCACCCCGACAACAGATTGAGATCGCACTTAATCGATTATTTTTCAAATGGGGAGGGATTTAAGTCAATCACGAGCGCTCGAAAATGGGCTTCTGAATTGACGGGCAATCGCTATGACCCTGGTACGCCCAACGCCAAAGCTTTAGAAGAAACGATTGAGGAGAGTTTGGTCGCTGTCGGCCGTCAAATTGTTCGGGAATCGGACAATCCGTTAGAGAGTTTTGACCAGTTGGTTGATTTGTACCAACGTCAACCGATTCTCGGAACCCGTTCGAGTGGCAGTGTGGAACGTCAAGCCTACTCAACACCCCTTCCAATTGCTTTTTTGGCTTCTAGGTTAGCAGGAATTGATGGGGAGAAAACGGTTTACGAACCCGCCGCCGGAAATGGAGCGTTACTGATAGAAACCGACCCGGAAAAAGTTGTCTTAAACGAGATTGACCCACAACGAGTTAAGAATTTAAGGCAATCCGGTTTTTCCCCTAATCTCGGAGATGCCACAGAGTTTAAACCTAATAAAACCTTTGACGTTGTAATTACCAATCCCCCGTTTGGTCGGGTTAAAGATGAGGAGAAAAACACGGTTTCTTGGGATGTTGGATTATATCGCAGTAAAGAAATCGACCACGCGATCGTATTAAAATCTCTGGAGTCTTTAAAAGACGATGGAACGGCAGTTTTAATTATTGCGGGAACTAAAGACCGAGATGCGGAAGAACGTTCAAAACACTACAGTTCCGGTCAAAGTGTCGCCTTTTTCAAAACTCTGTACGACCACTATAACGTCACCCAACATTTCAGCATCGATGGCGATTTATACAACCGACAGGGGGCGGGTTTTCCCATTGATTTCATCAAAATTGAGGGTCGGGGGAAGTCTGCCAAACCTCTTCCTGCGGTGGATTTGCCTCCGATGTACCATAGCTTTGATGAACTCAGGGAGGTTTTGAAAGATGCCCTATTGGATGGCAGCACCCTCACAGTGCAGTCCGCAGAAAAACAGGCTGAAAAACATCATCATTCACTGGACGACCGTAGAGTTAACCCCGGAGATTCCCTATCTCCGACACCAGAAAGACCATCTTCAATGCCTCGCACTGAGAGCCGAGAAATTGATGGAACAGGAAACACTAATCGAAGCAATAGACAGAGTTTACAACGCATCGGAACTATGGGAATGGAAAACAGCACTGGTGAACTTGGAGAAACCCGAGAGGGAGCCGCTAGACGGGGGACGGAAATACTGGATTCGCAAACGCTGGGCCGAAGGGATAACCCTCGAACACCCGATGATTCGGGAACATCTGCAACTGGGGTTGAACATCACTTATCCCCAATACCCAGTGACGGGGAAATTGGAGAAACAAGCCCAAGAACTGATAAAAGACAGCGAACTGAGTCAGTGGTTGAATCGAATGGTTATTCTTCCCCTCGACCGACAAGGAACGATGGATTAACTAACAATAATAAATTATCCAATTCGGATTTACAAGCTAATTATGAACCTTTTTCTAAAGGCAAACGGGTGGGGGGTTTGGTTCCCATCAATATGCAGGGAACGGTGCATAAAGTTCTGGGGAATTTGGTAGACCAAGTGACTCAAGAAGAGGGAATTGAAGATATTGATGATTGGGTGATTCATAAGTTGAATGATAAGTCTCCCCAAGCTAAGTTAGATAGCGGTCATTGGACAAAAGAACGATTATTTGAGGCGTTAAGTGCCGAACAAATTGATTCGGTTGCACTCGGAATTTATAACTTTGATAAAAACAGCGAGTTTATTATCGGCGATGAAACAGGGTTCGGAAAAACTCGTCAGTTGGCGATGTTAACGACTTATGGAATGCAGCAGGGATTTACTCCGGTTTTCGTGACCAAAGATGACAATCTTTACGAGGATGTTTTGGGGGGATTTGACGAAATTGGAGTTGAAGGAATTAAACCTTTTGAAACGAACACCCCGGATATTGGAAAGAAAGCTCATCAATTAGAAACGGAACAAATTCTCGCATCGGGTGATTTGGGGGAGAAAAATATGGTGTTAACAACCTATTCTCAAATGCTTTCGGTGAAAGGTAAAGAAACCCCACGCCGTCAACTGTTGCGAGATGTCGTTGCCAACGATGGATTATTAATTATGGATGAGTGTCATTTGGCGGGGGGAGGAAAAACAACAATTCGTGATTTAGAGAAGGATAAAGCCCCCAACGGTGCGATGTTTGCACGAGAACTTAAGGAAAAAGCGGGGCGGGTTATTTCTGCTTCAGCCACCTTTGCCAAATATCCCGAAGTGATGGATTTATACTCACGAACCGACATGATTAAGGCGGTAGAAAACCCGGAGAGTTTGATTACTTTGATTAATGAAGGGGGAAGGGGATTACAGGAGATTTTATCCAATCAATTAACCGAAGCCGGACAATATCTGAGGCGAGAAAGACCCTTTCAAGCCGAGTTTAAAACGGTCAATTTGGAGGTGGATAAACAACTTTGTGATGCCGAGTCTAAGGTGATGGATGCTATTGTTCAGTTTGACCAAATTAAGAACGGCGTTGTGAAAACGATGTCCGAGAATTTGAAAGCGGAAGCCAAGCGAATTAACTCGGATAATTCGACGGGTGGGGCGGGTGTCGATTCAACCAATTTTACCAGTTTGATGCACAACTATTTATCGGTTTCTAATCTGGCAAAAAAGATTGATGCCGGGGTTAAATTTGCTTGTGAATGTCTGGAACGGGGCGAAAAACCCTGTATTGGTGTGGCAAGTACGGTTGAGGCTTTTATTAAAGATTATGCGGATGAGTATCATATTAAACCCGGAGAGGCAATCAATGTTTCTTTTAAGGATATGCTGCTTCACTACGCCGAACGCAGCCGAGAAGTTGCGACCAAAGATGCTTATGGAAACCATGAAAGACGCTGTTTAACTGATGAAGAAATTGGCTTAGATGGCAGCATCGCCTGGGATCATATTCTGGATGCAATTGAAGAATTGGATACATCATTACTTCCCGTTAGTCCGATTGATTTATTCAAAACCAAGATGGAAGAACGGGGGTATTCTGTGGGAGAAGTCACGGGGCGTTCGTCGGGAATTGATTATATTAAACGGGAGGATGGTTCCTACCAGGCTTATTATAAAACCTTCAAACCGCTCAACAATGCCGAGATTAAACGGGCAACAACGGACGGGTTTAATTGTGGTGAAATTGATTGTTTAATTGGCAATCGAACGATGTCTACGGGTATTAGTCTTCATGCTTCTGAGAAGTTTGCTGACCAACGACAGAGACATTTTTTATTATTACAACCGGAAGGGGATATTAATATTGCCAAACAGTTCTTTGGACGCTTTGATAGAACGGGTCAGGTTAATGCACCCAAAATAACAATTGGTGCGGCTGATATTCCTTATGAGAGACGGATGCAATCGATTTTAATGGGGAAGTTAGCCGGACTCAGTGCAAATACCACCGCCAACCGAGAATCTCAGGTGGATTTTGGGGAAAGTCGGGATTTTCTCAACCGATATGGCGACCAAGTTGCCGAGGAGGTTTTAAAGGATAATCCTGAACTGAATTATCGCCTAAGTTCTCCTTATCAAGAAGGATTTGAATATGAGGAAGGGAGACTAATTTCTAAGTTAACGGGACGATTACCCATTCTTTCTATCGATGAACAGGAAGAAGTCATGCAACAAGTTGAAATGGGTTATGACGCTTTAATGGAAGAATTGGATTCTTTGGGCATTAATACGTTAAAAACTACCACTCTAGATTTAGATGCGGTGACGCTTTCGACGGTTGAAGTCGTACCCGCAAATGGTGTGGAAGATACCCCTTTTTCCGCACCCGTTCTCATGGATATTTTAGATGTTAAATCCGGTCGAAAACCTTATACTTCTAAACAGGTTTTCAATCGGGTTCGTCAGGAACTTGGACTAGAACCGTTAGATTCTCAAACCTCTATTCATCCAAATGATTTACAGAATTCCGAGGTTCGTAGAGCTTCATATGATCACGCTCTTAAACAAATTTCTGAGTTGGAAAAGTTAAAGGAAAGCTATCAACAAGACCGTCAAAGTTTGTTTAAAACTGATAGCAGTCTTCAGAATTTTATTGATACGACGAATAAGCAAACGGCAGTTATTACGGGGATGAGGAGGGCGTTTTCTGTTGGTACTCCGGTTGGTATTGAAACGCCGGAAGGAAGCGAAATGTATGGGGTGATTTTGGGTCATTATGCCAAGTCACCGGACAAGAGTGGCAACCCGTTAAGACCGAGTAATCACAACATAAAAATTGCTGTGGCTGATGGAGCAAAAGAGTTAGATTTAGCTTATTCTAAGTTTGGTTCTACCAAGCGGTCGGAACCCGCGCCACCTGCGGGCGCTAGGGAATGCCGACCAAGAGAAGGTAAATATTTCATCAAACCCCAGTATTCGATTGTTGAAGGGGACGAAGAAAAACCCGTTTTACAACTGTTTGACGAGGCTCAAAATGCCGACCGGGAACAGCGTTATATGATGACGGGGAACTTATTGAAAGCGGCTGATAAGTTTGGCTCTCAGGGCAAAATTGTTCATTACACCGATAGGGTGGGCGAACGTCATCCCGGTTTTTTGATGCGAAAAAGCTTTGAACCGACAAGGGATTTAGCCAACGCTCCAGTGCGATTAACTGAAGTTGAACACATTGAAAATTTTACCAAAGAACAGGGCTTAACCTTGCACACTCGCGATGCTCGGTTGAGTTTTTTCTACGATGAGGAGAATGAGGTTTATGGAATTTCTGTTCCCAAATCTAAGAAGGCGGGTGGGGAATTTTTCTTGGATAAAAAGCTGTTAGAAGCCGCCACGTTAGAAGGTGAAGAACGCAATGAATTCTACAGTCGGGGCGATAGTTCTTATCTGTATTTTTCTGAGAATGAATTGCAGGCTGTCGTTGAACGTTTGGATGAAAAATGGGGGTTGTATGCGATTGGAAAAGAAGATGCGGCGATAGCCAGGGAATTGGTTGGGTTGGAAATTCCCGATTTTGAGGAGATTCTGGCGACGGCGTTTGAGGTTCAACAGGAACTTAGAGCATCAGAGGATGTTGAACCCAATATCGCCTCACCGACTTTATCGGTTATTGATGGAGGGAAATTATCAATTACCTCAGATACGGAAACTGTAGAGACTACCAATTCACCACAGGTTGAGTTAGAGGTAGAATCTGATATTACTCAGAACTCGGAAACGGAAACTGTACAGATTACCAATTCACCACAGGTTGAGTTAGAGGTAGAACCTGATATTACCCAGAATTCGGAGATAGAAACTGTAGAGATTAGGAAGTTAGAATCTCAAAATTCTGAGCAAGCAACCACAGATTCAACATTACCAGAAGCGTCACCAGGAGAAGTTGAGTTTTTCAATTCCCCAGAGGATTTACAAGAACAACCCCTAGAAATTTTAGAGACAAACATCAATGAAATTGAGATTGAGCAATCGGAACTCATTCAACAGCAGCGAGTTCAAATTGTCGCCCCCATCACCAATGAGTTATTGAAATTTGTCGGGGAAAACCGTTATGAAGGTTCTCAGAATATTGCTTATCGCCAAGACGACACCCTCAATATTGAAACTTTGGAACATCAGCATTTAATGGGCGCTCGTTGGGATGAAACCTCCCGCAATTGGCACAACATTAACTCCAATTTATCCGATGAAGATGTTTCCCATTTTCAAAGTATTCAGGCGGTTCTTGTTCAACGGATTGAGGAATTAGAACGCAACAAACAGCAGCAGGAATTTGTGGAGCAATTGGCTCCTTTGATTGCCGATTATCACGACTTAGCATCGGATGGGGAAAAGGCTAATTTGGGTTATTACAGTACGAGTTGGGATACAAAACAGCAAGTTTTAACGCTAATCGATGAGGAGAAAGGCGAGGAAATCTTAACCGCTCAACTCACCGATAACGGATGGAAAAATATCAATTCTCAGCTTTCTCGTTGGCAGGTTGATGAACTTGAAAATGAAATCATGTCTACTCTTGATTGTTGTACCGAGGAATTACAAGCCAAACGATTTAAAGCCATTCAACCTGTGGTGGCTGAGGTGTTGCGTCACAACAAAACTAATCACCTCGAAGGCTCTCAACATGGTGCGAGATGGGATCAATCTTCCCAAACGTTAACCGCCTGGAAAAAGGGGGATTCCGAACCTTTCTTATCGGCTCGTTGGAGTGGGGATTCCGGTTGGAAAGATACGGGAGAAAATGTGATTTCCTTTGAAACTGCACACCATTTTCGGGAGCAAATTTTACCCAAGTTGGAACACCATTCAGCCCAATCTAAAACCACAGAACTTCATCAGTAGGGGAGGTATTATGACCGAGATAGAGAACAAGATACCGGAGGCAATTTATAGGGCGGTTGGTTTTGAATTAACGGCTAAAGGATTGGAAGGTTTGGGAGAGGATTGGGTGGATTTTGCTCAATCTTGTCGAAATTTTGCCAACTCAATTCGAGAACAAACCCTTTCTCTGGGAATGGATGAGCAGTTTTGGAATGATGGACGACAAACCCTGCTAGCCGAACGAGATGATTCCGCTAATACCTGGCTGCAATTGGACTTTTTTCCCGAGGTTTCAGATGATAATAATTCAACTTCTACAACCGGAAACACGACTACCACCGCTAATTTAATTGATTCTGAAAACTCATTTCAGTCTACCATCTTTGAAGAAGCTTTGACTCCAGAAAATAGGGGTGAATCTGAAGAATTATCATCGGAAATTGAGGATGTTGATGAGACGGAAAATGTTGATGATGACCCATTGCAGCAGGACTTAATTCGACGGGCGGTTCCCATTCTGTTTAAAGCTTTAGAACGTTACGGTACTATTTCAGAAGGGGGTCAATCTATTGTGTTGGAAGGGGAACGAAACTTAATTCGATGGTCAATTCCTAACCGCAGGTTGACTGTTCAAGGAGACGAAGAATTAAATATTGAGTTCGACTCAGATAAACAGGTGAGTTCTTATCGTTCTAAGCTGAGTTCTGAGTATGTAGAACATCTGGAAAATCAGGTTGCTTCTCAACTACAATCCCAACCTTCCACAAGAATTATCACTCGCAATTTAGACCGTTGATTCACTCATATTATCATGCAAATTAACCGTACAACTCAAACCCAACAGCTTCTATTAAGTTGGCACGTTCAGTTAGAAACTTACCGAATTTTACATCAAGACCATGAAATTGTTCAGTCCATTGCTGAGGCGCGTTCTCAACCTCCTTTTCCAGAAGATTATCAACCTAAACGCCTGGATATTTTATTTGAAGACCAAATTTATGTAACCCGGATAGGAGATAAATACACCCACTACAAACACTGGAAAGAAAAAACCCACCCCAAGTTTGTTGAAATCCGGTTTGATGGCGAATGTGCATTATTTAGCGTTCGGGGTGAGGTATTAGTTGACCGAATTTATCTGGTCGCCAGTCGGGACAAAAACTTGAGAATGAATGGATTTATTCCTTTCAATAAAACTGCTAGTTAAGATGGGTCGAGGTTGAAGAAATGGATAATTTTAAATCTACAGAATTGGATGAAGCTCTTGCTACTCCCATTGAACAAACTGAAGAAAGCCGTCAACTTGAACACGATACATTCAGGGAAATGTTGGCTTCTGGGTTTCGGCGCAACGAAGAAGACATTACCGTTAATTTTGGGCGCAGAACCGTTCTGGGAAAGCTTGAGGATGGTAGCTATAGAGATGAGATAACTTCTGCAAAAATTGATGCGGTAATGAACGCATTGGGCGAAAATGCTCAACCCGAACTCCTCACTTCTAATCCTCCCTTTATTGAAATTAAAGCCCAAGATGAAGTCTTGCTGCGTTCCGAACAAAATGGGGAAGTTACGGTGAATCAGTTTGACCTTTTGCGACTGTTTAATCGGGAAGAACAAATGGCAGCCCTCATAGAAGCCGATGCCAAATTGGAGACTAATAAGCCAGTATGGGAGACTGAACTTGATGACCTTCAACAACAATTAAATCAACTTTATTCGGAAGCAGATAAAATGGGACGCGAGGAATTAGGAGAACTTTGGGAGTTTGATTCTTCTGTGTTAAGTCTTGGACTTTACGAGCGGGATACTCAAGAATTGACCCTGGAATTTCAAAGCGGGAAAGATTACACCTACCGCAATATCTCACCCGAAGTTTGGGAGGAGTTTAAAGAAGCACCAAGTGCAGGTCAGTTTTATAACCGGGAAATTAAGGGTCAGTATTCGGTTGAATTAATCGGAGAAAATCTGTTAAATAGCAGGGGGGGAGATGTTATTTACGAGGCTGTTAGTCAGCCTGTTAATGAACCCGATAATCCTATCGTTGATGAGTCTGTTACCGTTGAAATTCCTTTTTTAACTCCAGATAATTCCCCTACCGTTTCTCATCCTTTGGATGATTTTGACACGTCCAGTCTCAAAGATTTCTTGAATCAGGAATATCAACTTGGCTCACAACTTACTGAGATTCATCGGGTTGATGCAGGGGATAAAATTGATTACGAGGCGTTGAAGGTTGTGGTTGAAAAGGCGGTTACAAATCTTTATCCAGAATGGGATGAAGCCGACCCCGCACTTGCGGCGGAAATTCAGTGGTATCGCATAACAGACAACTACAGAGAATTGCAAGTTTCCACCGATTTAATTTTAGAAGAAATTGACGCAGAAGCCAGGGAAACGGCGCGTACACTGAATACAAATCAGCCGACTTGGGAACCTATTAATCCTCCCACTCCCATTCGCTTTCAAACGACGGATACAGGACGGGGAGATAGCCGTTTTTTAAATGCGGTGTACCAGTATATTAAAGAAATTGACGATGGTACTGACCCCGGAGTTTTAACTGAAACTACTGGCTTTTCTCCCTCTCAAGTTTTGGTCGATGAAATAATTTTACAAGACCCCAATCTTTCGGGTCACTCCGAAACTCAGGAATGGGTTTACAATACAGCCCAAGAAATTCATCAAGATGTCTCTCAAATTCGTGACTCTTTTGTTGAGCAACAACAGGCGCTCGTTGAAGAAGTTGGTCAGAATATTAATAATATTGAAGCCAGTCTCACCAATATGGATAAACGCTTCGATAATATTGATAAGTCCCTTCCTAAAATTCAATATATTCTCGAAGCTGACCCGGAAGTTGAGCAAGCCGAACAGCAACATTTGGTCGAAGAAATTGCTCCGGTGTTGGTGGATATTCTCAATGAATTTGAGACGAATTATTATCAGGGGACTTCCCGTTCTATTGAGTTTGACCCAGAGAAAAGCCAACTCAAACTTATTGATACTTCCACCGGAAATGTTGTGATGAAAGCTCAGTGGAATTCCGAGCAAGAACATTGGAAAAATTTGGGTTCTTCTCTGACTCCAGATGACCGCGACCACATCCTCAATGCGGCTCAGAGTCTTCATCAAAAGCAAAAAGAAACCGGATTGGAGCGTTAGTCTTTGACAGAAATAGTCCATAATAATAGGAGTATAACCATGAATGAACCTCAATTTTCAAACCCTAATCAGCAAGAATACTCACAACAAGATGCCAATTCTGAGAATGATATTTTTGCAAAAAAGCAGGTAGATTATACTTTGGATGTTGAAAAATATACGAAGAAGTTTAACAACTCCAAATCCTTGGCTGGAATAGATCGCGTTTTAGATTCTGTCGATAACTGGTTGGGGAGAGAGTTTCGTAAAATTGAGCGCAGACAAAACCAAATTCACAATCAAGTTGAAGCTTTGGACGGCGACATTGAGGAGGAATTGCAAAAAGCTGAAGAATTAGAGAATGAAAATATTGCCTTGAGTAGACAGGAGGATTTGTTAGATGCAGCCTATAATAAACTCCTGGAAATTTATGACACTAATTCGGAAAGATTTATCTCCTTAGAAAACTCCAATCCTTCGGAAGATACTAATTCTTTGAAGGGTGATGAAATGAAAGAAATAGAATTTTTTATTAATGAATCGACCGAACATGACGAAACCGAAAGCGATTTTGATAAGATGGTCAGTATTCTCGAAGCCGAACAAGAAGAATTGGTTCAAGAACTCGCCCCCAAGTTGGTTGATATCCTAAATGGATTGGGTACAGATAAGTTTGAGGGAACCTACCGCACGATTGAGTTTAACAAGGAAGAAAATCAACTTTCACTGGTAGAAAATACTCTGGGAGAGGTGTTAATGAAGGCGCAATGGAACGGTGATGAAAATCGTTGGGTGCGTCGGGAATCTTCTCTGACTAAAACTCACCGTGACATGATTCTTGATGCGGTTGATAATCTTCATCAGGAAAAAGGTAAAACCAAAGAATTGGGATTGGGTTAAGGAGGTTTTTATGTTGGATATTAACTTGGATGATATTGATTTTAACTTTCGAGAAAAGCTGGTTGACGAGGTTTCCATTGTGGCGGGACATCTTCTTAATATTAACGGCTTAAACACGTTCGATTCTCCCCAGTTTCAATTGCAGTATGAACCCGATAATGCCACGATGAAAATTATGAATCGCCAAACGGGAGAAAGTATGACGAGCGTTAGAGATGGGGATGGATGGATTGAAAATGGAACCAATGCTTCCCCCGATATGTTGCATCAGTTTCTACAAATGCAAGACCGCTTAGAAAATGTTGCCAGAGAGCATACAAATTCGGAGCGGGGACGACAACAAATCATCAGATAATGTTATCAACCAGGAGGAAAAATGGACGTACCGAATCGCGTTGATATTTGTCCCAACGGTCATAATATTGGCTGTTTTGTGATGAAAGAAGGAGAAGATTTACAATCTGAATTGGAGGGAAGTCTCTTGTCGGGTTATCAGGAAGCCGAAATTACCGAGGTTTATTTTGACCGGAAACTGGTCTTAATTTTGGGTCACGATGGACAACAATTGATGTCGGATTTGGAAGAATTTACTAAACATTCTCCTCGATTTTTTCGAGAGTTAAAACCTAAATTACCCTTTCTACCTGACTGTTACGACCTGGTGGTGATGTGGGAAATTAATCGGCAGATTAAACAGAACGTTGATGCTTTGTTTAACTATGACGAAGTTCCTTTTTAAAAGGTTGGGAGAACAATAATGAAATCATCTAAACCTGCTGTTGCTATTATTCCTCAGCTTAATCAAGTGTTAATTGGCACTTCACAGGAACGGCAACTTTACAGTTACTTCGATTCTCAACTGTCAGAAATATTATTAAATACGCAAACCGTAAAAGTTTTTGCAGATGCAGTAGAAGGGCAAAAGCTACTCCAACAAAATGGTTTGGAAGTTAAGGGTCAGGTGTTTGATGTGCCGTTGGCGGATAGCTTACTAACGGCAGGTTTAGAAATAGATAATTCAATTGATTCAATTGGTCAACGATATTTGGGAAAATCTCTATCAGAACCTACGCCTCAAGATTTACTTTTGCTTAGAGAGAATCTACGAGAAAAGCTGATTGAGGAAAAATTAGTTGATGTTGCATTGGTTGAATTTAACGCCACTAAAGCAACGGCACAGATGAGTCGAAATGGGGTGCGGTTGGATACGGCTTGGCTCAAAGATAAACAGCAAGAGTTACAAGAAGAAAGACGGGGATTAGAGAGTCAAGTTAAGGGCTGGTTAGGTGAGAAACTTCCCGATGAGACAGACAAGATTCAACTATCCGACTTAACCTCAACCAAAAAAACCGACAAAACTCAAACTTTAGAGTGGTTTAATCGGGCGGGTGTTCCCCTAGAAAGCTTTAATAAAAATCACATTCAAAGCTTGACGACAGAGCATCCAATTTTGAATCAGTTTCAGAGGATGCGAACGGTCAGTGACTTGATTGGCAACAAGGGAATTCAAGGATTATTGAATGTGGTAGACGACGAGAATAAAGTCTATCCAACCTGGCATCAAAATTCAGCCGCAACGGGTCGAATGTCTGCTACAAAACCCGCCATTCAAAATATCCCCGCCTCCCTGAAACGGTCAATTATTCCCGAACAACAAGGAGAGGAAAGACAGGTCTTTGTCAGGGGGGATTATTCTCAACAAGAACTGAGAATTTTGGCTCAACTCACCGGAGATAAAACATTAACGAGCGCTTATCAAGAGGGTAGAGATGCTCACAGGTTAACCGCTTCTTTGATGACGGGGAAGCCGGAAAATAAGATTACCAGCGAGGAACGACAACGAGCTAAACCCGTGAATTTTGGTAAAATTTATGGTCAGTCTCCACAGGGATTACAGAGTTATGCGATCGCTTCCTACGGAGTAGAATTCTCTATAGAAGATGCAATGAAGTTTCAAGCGGCAATGGATAAAGGTTATCCAGAAGTTGCCCGACACGAACAACAGGTTAGACAGAATTTTAAGCAACAGTGGAATGCTGCCTTATCTTCTGAAGATAATCAATACCCACAAACTCGCACATTATTAGGCAGAAAACGAGAGTGGCAACCTCAACCTGATCAATATCCCCCGATTAATAAAGCGTTGGGACTTCCAGAAGTTGGGAAAGTTCAAGTCTTACCTAATATTAGAGAGTTTAACCAATCCCAAAAGTCCACTAATCTTACACCCAGAGTTGCTACAGAAGAAGATTTAAAGAGGTCACAACAGCGTCTTCTTTCTGCTGATGCCAAACACCATTCCCTTCAACAAAAAGCTTTAAATTACCTTGAAAGTCGAGGAATTACACCGGAAATGGCTCAACGCTATAACATTGGCTTGAACTTTGGTTTCCGCACTCCCGATGGGCGATCGCTTCCTGCATCCATTACTTTCCATCACCGGGATGCCGTTGAACCCGATAAGCTTTACCTTCGCCGCCGCTATGCTCCCTGGCTATCAGAAAACGAACTTGAACCGGGAACTCCCAAATGGGGACAGTCAGGTGTTCCGCCTTCGGTGTGGGTCGTACAACAGCCCGAACAAAATGTGGAGAAAACCTATTTAACAGAAGGGCCTTGGGATGCGGTGAGGTTGGGTGAGGCGGTGCGTCAGTCTGGGGAAAGTATTGCGGTTGCTTGCACTTCGACAGGAGCCAGGGGCATTCCTCCACCGGAGCAACTGAGAGCCATTCCAGGTGAAGAAGTTGTCATTTTCTATGTTTGCGAAGCATGGTGAGCGCAGCGAGGCAATCGCTTTGATAGCCACAATCAGGGACAAATTGGCGCGATTAAAATGGCTAAAGCTTTACGGGATGTGGGAAAACGGGCAACGGTTGCTCTTGTTCCCCATCGAGGAGAAGTAAAAAAGGGATGGGATATTAGTGATGCTTTTGATGCGGGGTTTACTCTTGAAGATATTCAGCAAGCCGAAGCTGACGCTAAACAACAGCAACGATGGGCGGAAATGGTTGCTTGTGTGGTTTGCGATTGTTTGAACCAGGCTCGAACTCACCATCTAGAAGGTTCTCAGCATACGGCTCATTGGAGTAAAGGCGATCGCAAATTAACTCTAATGGAAAATGACACCGAGCATAAGGTTTTGGATGTGGTTTGGGATAACAGTTGGGTAAATGTTGATAGTCGTTTGAATCGAGATAAGGTGGATTACTTTTTGGAGGAGGTTCAGCCGAAACTGTTATCTGGGAATAGCTTAAATTCACTCACAAAAGATGTTCTAGTGAGATAGTTTTAGGGGGAACTATTACTATTGTCTAGCGTTGTAGGTCAGTATTCGATCTCAGTTGAAGTGTTCGCTTCGGCGTGGGCGTAGCCCGTATCGCCAGTTCAAAACTTGCAACGAAAAACCCGCACACCTTGTTTCTACTATGGTTAGCGTCATTCGCACGAAAACCGAGGCATCTTCAAAAAAGAAGGATAAAGTAGAAAAATAACCTCTAATCTGAATTTTGTTAATGTCTGTTTTCCTTCGTAAACTTTGTGCCTTAGTTGGCGATCGCCTTCTCTGCAATGACCTGGATTGTTTGAAAACAGAGGATGGACAAGCGGCGCTGTTTTGGTGGGAACAAAATCAACATCCGCTTGAAGCGATCGCCAGTTCCTCAGATCGGGTCAATTTGGAACGAGGAAGCTCAACAGAACGACAAACTAAAGAACAGATCATTAAACATCCCATCAGCGCTCAACAGCAAAAAATTCAAACTCCAGAAAACAGAGCGATCGCTTTTCCCCAATGGGTTCAACAGGAACAAAACCCCCAAAACGTATTTAATTGGTTGTGGCGTATGATGCCCGAACTGAGGCGACAACACCATCCGGACGCTCTACTCGACCCCCAACACTACATTTTACCCGACTGTCCGATTCATAGCTATCGCGCTACAGTCTCAGCGATCGCCGGAGCGGTAGACTTTGATGAACGGGGGATTGTCACTCAATACCCTTACTTGCTGCTGTTTACCTTTTCCCCCATTCAGGACTTTATCAAAGCCTCCCGCAAATTTCTAGACTTTTGGGCGGGGTCATACTTGCTACACTATCTCAGCGCCAAACTCTGTTGGTTCGTGGCTGAAACCTACGGTGCAGATGCGGTGATTACACCCTCTCTCTGGGGGCAAGAAATCATCGACGCACTCTTACTTAAAACCTACCCCGTTTTTGCAGAAACCTTTCGCTCTACAAGTGCCGATCAAAACGACCCCATCAGTCGCTTTAATCAGCGTTTGAGTACCACCCTGGCAACGGCGGGCTTTCCCAATACTATAACTATCTTAGTCGGAAGCTCCGAAACAGCGAAGCAACTCGGAGAAACTTTGCATCAAAAATTGCGGTCCGAATGGAGTGCGATCGCCGAAAATCTCAGAGAAGGAATTCCCGATCATCCCATACCCGAACTTAGACAAGGAATTCGCGATCGCACCATCGCATTTCTGCAAAACCCCCAAAATCATAAGCGGATTGAGAAGATCTTAGAAGAATTTTCCCAGCAGGGAGGTCACGATGAACAAAACCGACATGATCTCGAAAACTGGAAGCGGAAAAGCTGTTGGGAATGGCGGGGATTATGGAATGCTCAAATTGACCAAACTTGGCAACCCTACTGGACGGCGGTTCCGTTGGGTGATCCGAATACTTCTCTAATGATTGAGAAAAATGATGACGATCAATTGAGCGAAGACTGGATCAAAAAACAAGAAAAAGTGGCTCAAACTCGCGTGATCAATCCCCCTCCCACAACGGCGGAAAAAATGCTCTACACAACCCTCAATAATGGGACTTGGTGGGGGTCAATTCAAGCTCGTTGCGCCCAAGCCATTCAAGCCATTAAAAATACTAGAACTTGGGCGATTCCCATTTCTCCGGGTGTTCGTTCTACATTGTCGGGACAACTGAGCGCCCTGCATCCTCAATTTCGATATTCTGGAAACTTCCGAGAAGGATACGGTTTACCCATCGAGTCGATGCGATTATTTTGGCGATTAATGGCAGAAGTTTATCCGGGATTATTCGACGGTTCGGAAATGCTGAACGCTCTAGAATTAACGAAGCGCATGGCTTGGGTTTATGGCGGTGTGGGTGAATCTTTAGGAATTAATTTTAGCAATTTAGAAAATAAAAAAATAGACTATAGCCAATTAATTCGCTTTCCCAATCTCAGTTCTATTGCTTCAGCCCGATTTGCTTATCTTGATTGGCAACAAGATCAAAATCACGGTAAACTCAGTCAATATTGGCAGAAATTACAAATTAATATCAAACAACAATTTGGGAAAACCAGTCAAGAATATCAGGATTTTCTGGCTCAAACTCGGGGTCGTCCTTTCCACATCCCTAAAACCGATATTTGTATTAATCGCCAAAATTTACCGGGGCGACACTATAACGGTGTGATGTTTTCCAGCAAATGGCTTGCTGAAGATCTGGGATTAGAAAAAGAACAAAGACCCCAATTGCGAAATATCATAGACCAAACTCATCGTGAATGTGGCTTTGGCGATAGTAGTCCAACAGATTGGTCGGTGATGATCTTGGGGGATGGGGATGGTATGGGGCAGTATGTTTCTGGTAAAAAACTTCATCCTTACCAAGAATATTTAACCGAAACTCATCCTGAAATCTTCATCAATCGCGATCGCTATCCCGACCTCGATGAAAACCAGTATCAGCAGAAAAAACGGCAGTTCATTCAAGCCTTTAGAGATGATGAACATTCCCTGCTGAAAACCCGTAAGCGCATGGGACCCGCCACTCATGTGGGTCTAAACCGCGCCCTGCTGGACTTCTCTAACCGTCTAGTTCCCTTTATTACCGAAAAGCGGTTTTGTGGTCGCGTGGTCTACAGTGGCGGAGATGATGTGATGACGGTACTCCCTTTAGAAGATTTACCCGATTATCTGCTCTCTCTGAGAGCCGCTTGGTGTGGTGGCGACGACCCCTATCAACCCCAACCGGGCGATCCGGACTTGAAATTTCAATCTCAGGGCGGTTACTGGCGACCCAGTTCGGATACAAATGATTTTCAAGGTTTACCAGACCGATCGCTGTTTACGATGGGAGAAGGGGCGACGATGAGTCTGGGTATCGTGATCGTCGATAAAAGTGTTCCCCTCCCGGTCGCCCTGGAAGCCCTTTGGGAAGCAGAATCCGACCGGGCTAAAAAATTATCCGGCTGTTTTTTAATGTCTGTCGATCTGTTGCGGGGACTGACGGAATGGCGATCGCTGTCTTTGATGAGATTTGTCCTGTCTCAAATTCTCCGTTTATCCCGTCTTCCCAACAAAAACGGCCTATGTTTTCGAGTTCTCTACAGTTCAGGAAACACCCTAGAAGCTCTGATCAAAGGAGAATTATACCCCGGTTGGCGAGATTGGATCACCACTGAACATCATCAAGCCTTGAGTTCTCTACTCTATCGCCTCGCCGAAGAACTCCCCCGCCATGCGGATTTCACCCCATCTTCTTACCTGATCGCTCAAGCTGCCGGGGCGATCGCCTCACGCCGAGACGAAAAAGACTTGGTTCAAGAAAATATCGACAAACTGCTGATCTGGCTCAAATATTGGGAAGATTGGGCGCGATCAGTCTACGTTCAATGGTTAATCGACCGGGAGAAAAACCCCGATACCCCCAAACCGATTGGAATTGACCTTAAGGACTTGAGTAATATTCTGCGTTTTTCGGCGTTTTGGCTCGACAAAATGCAGCAACGCCAACAGTGGCACAGACAGGATCAGGAGGCTTAGATGGATTGGTATAAGATTGACCCCCTAGATGTTCTGCTATTTCGGGAAGCCAAGCCCTTCAGTCCAGGGGAAGGCGCACGGGCTAAAGGACAGTTTCCGCCTATGCCCAGTGTAGTCTTTCAGGCTTTGCGAACGGCAACCCCTACCGTCCAACTCCATCCTGAGTTTTTGGGGGTATTTCTATTAGATGGAGATAATACCCTTTGGCTACCCACTCCCAAAGATTTGATCCGTGTGCTGCGACCTCCCAAAGATGATTCCCAGGAAACAACAAGTGGGGAGCGACTCACGCGGTTGGTGCCTTGTGAAACTCTGGAGTCGTGGGAGTCAGTCTGTTATCCCCAAGAGAGTTTACCGCCAATGGTTCCGCCTGAACTCAACGGTGGGGAATATGTTTCGGGTTCACCCAAACCCTGGATGAAAGCTTCTGCTTTATGTGCCTACTTGTGTGGAAATTCGGATTTTGCTGCTGATAATTTTACCGATAACCCCTGGAATATTCAGGTTCTCCCCCATACTCACATCGAAGACGGTACCCGACAGGTTCGGGATGAGGAGGGCTTTTTCACCGAAGTCGCAACACGCCTCAACCCGGGATGGTGTTTTGTTGCTGGGGTGGAGTTGCAGGGTTTGCCGGATGAACCTTTTGTGGTGCGCTTGGGTGGGGAAGGACATCGCGCTATTGTTTCCAAGCTGAAAGCCACTGAAAATGATACTGACGGGGTAGACTGCCTGAATTTACTTTGGAAACGACCATTACCGGATGTTCTCGAACCGGGACTGTTTGCCTATCTCCTCACCCCCGGACTTGCAGAAACGGCAGAACAGGTCTATGGTCTTTATCCCCAGGCTTGGCGGGACTGCTTATTGGGGTGTGTGGGCGATCGCCAATTGTGGTGGGGCGGAGTTGCCAAAAAAAATCGCCGCAAGGTTCGCACAAAAAACGGGTTAGAAGAATTGCCAGAAAAATCCTTTGCTTTGCAACCCCAATATGCTTTTGCTCCGCCCGGAACGGTGTATTTATTCAAGCCCAAATCAATTGAATTGACCCGTTTACAATCAACTTTTGGTTATTTGCTCCCGGTAACTCAAGATAAACCTTGGTTGGAAACCTTTCGCAAACTTAATTATGGAAAATTACTTTGGGGACGACGATGAATAACAGCTATTTGGTCTATTTGTACCTATTATCACCTTTGCATACCGGAGGAACTTCACAGGAAGGAAATGTTGTCGGTATTGCTCGGGAAACTCATACGGATTTGCCCTATTTGCCTTCTAGTACCATACGCGGACGGTTGCGAGCCAGTGTCGGGCTGAAAGATTATATTGGTTTGCAGACGTTAAAGGAGCAAAAAGAAGATGCTAAATTACAGGGACAAAGCTCTAAAATTGAGGAATTCAACACTCAAATTAACAAACAAGAAGACGTTTTGATTCAGGCGAAAATTAATAAAGTTAGACTATTCGGCCCCGAACTGGCTGATTTGCAAGATCATAATTTTACCGAATACTATGAATGCCAAACAGGTTCTAAACTCGCCCAACTTGAACAGGGCAGTATTTGGATAGGAGATGCTTCTATTCTTTGGTTTCCGGTTGCTTCTTTAAGTCATGGTGTGGTTTGGGTGAGCAGTCCTTTTTTGCTGCAACGTTGGCAGCGTTTATCTAATCTTACGGGATCGGGGTTTTTCACTGTTCCAGACTATAGCAGTAATCTCAATAGTAATATTTATCTCAAAGATGCTCAAATTACCAGGGGACAACTTCAAGGCTGGGAAAACTATACTGATTATATCCCCAAAAGTTATGAGACGAGCATTCAAAATGTTCTGGTTTTGCCGAATAAACACTGTGAAACGTTGATTCAAATGAGTCTTTGGCGACAGGTAAAAGTTAAGCTAAATGAGCATAAAATTGTTACCGATGGAAGTTTTCGTTATGAAGAAGCAATTCCCCCTGATACATTAATGTACTTTTCCTGGGGAACGGTTCAACAAGCTCGTCAACCTCATCAAGCTCAACGAGATTTTCAACAATTATTGAACCAAAATTCTATTTTACAACTTGGTGGTCAAGAAAGTCTGGGTCGGGGTATGGTGCGTCAATGGAGTTCAGAAATAACGGACAGGGAGGATCATATTAAATGAGTTTCGATCCGCGTTGTTATAGTTCATCGGTTTACCGGGTTTTAAGTCAGTTGCGCGAGAAATACGATCACGCTGTTGATGCGGGTTTAATTACTCAGAATGAGTGCAAAAAACATCTTCAAGAACAAAAAAGTCAGGCTCAAGAATTGTACAGTTTTCTTTCAACTTGGGGGTTATTGCGACTCAAGGGGGAGGAGTTTTCTCTGAATAAATGGCAGGGGAAAAATCCCGATAATATTTCAATGAAAAAACGGGCGACCCAAAGTCAAGAAGGACGGCGAGAAATTGTTGAACAATTTTTTAACTGTCTTCAGGAAATTTCAGGCACACCAAATTTAACGGGAATTCAGGGAATTCAAACTTTAACTCAACAAAATACAAAAATTGAAAATTATTTGGGTTTGATGGGGATTGCGCTAGAAATTGCTCGAGAATTTAGCTTCTGGGCAAACTCGGTTTATTATGATATTAAAGCGGGAGAAAATCAAAATGGTGAACGGTAACGCTCAACCCTCTCAATGGTTAGAAAGTTATAATTTTCAAGTTCAACCTCACAACAGCGCCGGGTTTGTTGAATATCTGCGTTGGATGCGGTTGTTTGATGATCATGATCCCAATAATAACGCCTTGAAAACAAAGGTTTTGCAGGAAGCCGCCCAAAAATCCTCCGGTTATAAACAATGGTACGAAAAACGCGATCGCTATCTTAATGAAATTTTAGATGCGGCGATCAAACGCACTTCTTGGCTTAATAAAAAAGATAGTATTCTCACTGTCGAATGTGATTGGCGGGTGCGGGTTGGGGGACAGCGAGGGCCTGAACAGATTTTATTACCCGCTTTTGATGTCCTGGGGATGCCCTATTTTCCATCATCTAGTTTACGAGGAATAGCCCGCGCCAGAGCGGTACAAGAAGGCATTAAACCCGAAACAATTGCCCGCTATTTTGGGGATTTAGACGCTCCTGAAGAACATCAAGCCGGGAAAATAATTTTCCTTGATGCTTATCCAACTCCCAAACAGTGGCGGGGAAATTTAACTGTAGATATTGCCAATAATATTTGGAACTGGGAAGGAGAACAACTAAATTATAAATCAAATCCTAATGTTTTTCTATCGCTGAAAAAGGTTACATTTTGCATCGGGATTTGTCCGACTGAACGCTGCGGTCAAGCCGATTTTTTGCAAGTGCGCGAGTGGTTAATTCAAGGCTTACAATCGGGGATTGGTTCTCAGGTTAATACAGGCTACGGTGCGGCAATTATCAAGAATATTGGCGAAAATTTGCCCGTTTCTGAACCTTTTATTCGAGTTTCTTTTCAACTCACCGGACAACTCATTCACAGCTATCAACATCTTCGCTGGAACCAGGAGAAAGAGAAGTTTGAAGGAGAAGCAGACCCCGACGTGCGACCTATCGCTTTTAAGTCTATGTTGCGGTACTGGTTTCGAGTGTTGAGTTTGGGTTTTATTACTCCAGCTTTAGTTCGAGACAGGTGGGAACCGATGTTATTTGGAGGAATTGAACCCCAAACTTTAGGATGGCTTCGCTTTAATATAATCAACGGTAGCAGTCCTAATACTCGCACTCAACACCCAAATTCTTCCTGTTTGCAGCAAAACGGAACCCTTTGTATTGATTTTTCTTCCGCAGCACTTTGTTTAAGTTCAAATCAAGAAGAAAATATTCAAGCGCTGATGATCCATTTAACGGGGTTGATGTTTCATTTAGGTGGGGTCGGACAGGGGGCGCGTCGTCCGCTTTATTCCCGCAAATTTCGGAATAACCCCAAGCCTCCTTATCGGGGTACGTCTTTAGAAATTACCGCAGGATTTTCTAATTTACCGACGACTTTAGCCGAGTTTAAAACCCATTTTTATCAGGAGTTAGAAGGGTTCTACCATCAACTGGGCATTTTGACGGGTTTTACTGCGATCAAGATTCAAAATTTAGAAAATTATCGTGATGATTTACCCTCCCTTGAGGTGTTCCGAAAGAATTGTCGGGTTGTATTATGTCGGAGGGAAATTTCAAAAAGTCGGGAAGAATTACCGAAATGTTTTGCTTTAGAAATCTTACATCAAAAAGCCAGAATTAACGGAAGGTATGACCCGGAACTGTGCGGGGACTCCAAGCAAAATCCTTCCCCCGTTTGGATTAAAGATCTAGGTGAGTTTCAAGTGGTGACGGTGTTTAATTGTACGGGTAAACGTCTGGATTTTTTAAAGACTTTGAAACAAGAAGCGATTGAGTATCGGGAAATTTGGGGCGATCGCGGACTGGTTTAATTTTTCGTCAATCGCATGAAACGCTTGTGCGAATTGGTATCGGTGGTTAAACTGTTAATAACGACGGAGGATGGAAACGATGACGATTCTGATTGCTAATATTGGTACTTCTGATCTGGCTTTGAAGTTCCATCAACCCCTGAAAAAGATTCAACTAGAAACCTCTGTAAGCGATGAATATTTAGAACAAGATTATTTTCTTCCTATCGGTTTTGATCGCAATGAACCTAATCTGAAGGAAGCTGAAAGCCAATTGAGTGCGGGGGAATTATTTCTCTGGCAAAACCGCTATCAATTGGTTAAAGAACAGTATTATCAGACGTGGAAAGTTAACACTTTTCGAGAGTTTACAGAGTGCTTGCTGGGAAAATATATAGAGACTCCCCAGGAGTTGCACGACTGCATTCGTCCGGGTCGTCTTTGGGGTGTAGTTAAAGAGGCTGTTGAAGCTTCTGTTCGAGATATTTATATTTTTGTAACCGACCAATTTCTAGAGGAAAACGGTGAGAAAAACAAAGGGGCTGATTCCGATACGGTTTATCTTTTTGAGCTTTTAAAGCTTTGGTTTGACCGGGAGTTTAACAATAAAATTAATCTACATAAAGTTTTGATTCCTGAAATGATTTCTCCGATTGACCAAGATGGTTTGTTAGGAGAATATTACAACTTTTTTAAAGGTTTAGATCCGAGTGAGGGGATCTTGATTAGCGTTAAGGGGGGTACGCCCCAAATGCAAACTGCATTGCGGGTTCAAGCGATTTCTTCTGATATTGCCAATCAAATTTACCTTGAACCTCAACTTTCGATTCAAAAGCTTTTGCAGGGGAAAGCATCGAGTTGTCATCGGGTATCTTACTGGCGCTATCAACGGGTTCAAAAATATCAAACGGTTAAGAAACTATTGGCGCGTTGGGATTTTGACGGGGCGCGAGAAATTTTAACCGGATGGTTAGAAACGTTGGAAACTTTGGAGGCGTCTGGGATTACAGAAATCTCTGAGAGTCGTCATCGGTTGACTGTGGCAGTACAAGCTTTAAAAATGTCTATTGCTTATCTGAATTTAGATAGTTACGAGGCTGATAATCAAGCTGATAGCGGATTGGAATTATTGGAGGTTTTGTGTAAAAATGAGCAAGGGTTCATTTTGAATGGTGAACAAAATCCCTTTCGATTGTGTAAAAATTATGAACCTGTTCTGAATCTTTATACTCAATGTTGTCTCTTTTGGAAACTGGGACGCATTGCTGATTTTTTAGGAAGTATGAGTGCTTTTTATGAGGAGATTTTACATCAAACTTTTGAAAAAATAGACGCAATCTCTTATTTTGATAAGACTAAAAATGAAAATGATTGGTTTTTAAAGTTGGATGAGATTCGAGGAACTCAACTGGGGGAAACTTTTCTCAAAATAGAGAAGAAAACAAACACTAAATTTCCCGGAATTTATAAAAATAAAAAGGAAAGCAATTATAAACTACAAGGACGCTGGAGCAAACGAAATTTTGTTCAGGCATTAATTCAAGAGAAAAAGGAAAGTCCAGATACTTTAGAGAAATTGATCGCATCTCTAAAAAGTCTTGACTACTGGGCCGAACAGCGCAATTTCTTGATTCATGGAGCGAAGGGAATCTCTAAACAACGGATGGAAGATGTGCGCTCTGAAGATTTAGAAAATCCAGGGAATTGGAAGATTAAAGATACGGTTCGTGTTTCCTGTTTACCCACAGAGATTATAGCACAAATGAGTCAAATTTATTGCTGTTTTGTTGAGTTGGTTCCACTTTCTGGCTTTCAAAATGTACAAGATTATCTAATGGTGAATCAGGAAACGGGCGATCCGATTGAACCCTATTATCTTTACTCGGAAATTAAGGAATGGGTTGGGCAAATTTTGGATCACGATCAATAATCTTGTGGGGGTCTGGCGATCGCTGAAACCCTTATTATTTCGTAGACCCCCCCGGAAAGCCTTCTCTGTCTGAGTTTGAGCGATTATTCATACCCTATTATTGCAAATATGTCTCAATAATTGGGGTGTTTGCTTGACCCCCACAAATTTGAGCGCTAGAGTACAGTCAGGGCAAGGGTTTTAACCCGGCACTCTTTAAACTTCTCTGAAAGTTAAACGTATGGAAACACTAAAGGATGAAGTATCATCTTCATCCAAAGCTCCAAAGCTTTAAACTTCTCTGAAAGTTAAACGTATGGAAACCAGTAATAGTACTGCTAAATACATGGTACTCCCTCTTTAAACTTCTCTGAAAGTTAAACGTATGGAAACGCTCCTTCCTGTTGTATAAACACAGGAAGGTAACCTTTAAACTTCTCTGAAAGTTAAACGTATGGAAACCCTTAGGGGGTTTACTATATCCAAGAATAAATTCCAGCACTTTAAACTTCTCTGAAAGTTAAACGTATGGAAACTTCTAGTGTGCTGCTTTTTCCTATCGGAATTAAAACTTTAAACTTCTCTGAAAGTTAAACGTATGGAAACACCTTTGCTGTTTTCTCGTTTTTATCTTTTCCACTATCCTTTAAACTTCTCTGAAAGTTAAACGTATGGAAACATAAATAATGGTTTGACCATTTACTACAGTGTGACGCTTTAAACTTCTCTGAAAGTTAAACGTATGGAAACTTGCCCCCCCTTCAAAAGTAATTCTTAAAAAACTCCACTTTAAACTTCTCTGAAAGTTAAACGTATGGAAACTATGGAACTTGCCCATCCCAATTTCACATCTCCGGTCTCCTTTAAACTTCTCTGAAAGTTAAACGTATGGAAACGTTACGGACCCCACTCTCCACTCGAGGATTAAAAAAACCTTTAAACTTCTCTGAAAGTTAAACGTATGGAAACACTCTGTTGCCAAGGGAGCCTACTTGCCCAACTTCTTTAAACTTCTCTGAAAGTTAAACGTATGGAAACCATCGCACTCAATGGGAGGTAAAGTGTCCTAGTTACGCTTTAAACTTCTCTGAAAGTTAAACGTATGGAAACAACGATGCGGTGACAGCTTCTGGTATATGTTTCCAAAAGCTTTAAACTTCTCTGAAAGTTAAACGTATGGAAACTAGAAGACTTCCGTAGGAAAGAGCTTTTGAAAGTGACCGACTTTAAACTTCTCTGAAAGTTAAACGTATGGAACCCCCACCAACCTCCCCCTAAAAGGAGGAGGCCTATTTTTTTTGCTTCTTTGAAAGTTCAACCTATAGAGCAAATAACTTAAAAAAAATACCCCCAAATTTGAGGGTATCTTGTTAGAACTAAATTCAGTTTCTTTCCATACGTTAGACTTGCTTAGAAGTCAAAGCGTTGCTGTTCTCAAATGGGTTGTAAACCACTCGATACTCAGCTTTAGGAACGAGCTTTTGCAAAAGGCGCTGATGATTAACTGCATCATTTTGTGAACGAAAACGACCCACAACCAAAGACTGATTATTAGTAACAGATTCTCGTTCTGAGGCGTTTGGCGATCGCACCAAACACCAGGGATGCAATCTTTCAAAAGCTGTCATTGCTCGTTCTCCTTACGCTTTGACCCCACGATAAGCCGAAGAAATTGCACAAAACAGGGCAGGCGACCCTTGACAAAATCAACTGTTTGTGCAGTTCAGCCGCTCCTTTAATTCGGTTGGTAGCTCGTCCCATCGTTCCCAAAGCAAATCCATCAGCGCCAAATGTCGCAGGTCAGTGGGAGTTGGGCGACGGTAACGTTTACCCCGTGCAAACCATCGCTTAACGGTAGAAATAGAGCGATCGCAAATTTCGGCAATTTGTTCATAAGTCACATTCCACTTGGCATAAAAAGCTTGCGGAGATAGACCCAACTCGCAATGACTATAACCCGACAGCAAAGCAAGTTCACGCTCAGTTAGAGGCTTAGGTTTATCCATTCTGGCAAATCTCCAAGTCGCTTTCCCATCCGGTATCCACGCTGCACCATCGCGCCGAAGGACAATTAGGATCGAGTAAAATCACATAACACCACGACCATTGCATTCGTTCGGGAATGTAGCCATAAAAGCGACCAATAACAATCCCGAAATCCGGGGGAATCAGATTATCCAAAGGAAACCAGCGCACCATTACCCCAAAGGGAAAAGTTGGAGGTTCGGCATCCAAAAAGAACGAAACAGAATCAGGAGATAACGGCAGTGTTAAGTTAACTGAAAGTACCTTTTCCACCACATCCGCTTTGTTTCTGCGTAAAGCATGACAGTAAGGTAGTAGCCAGTCAGAAGAAAGCAAATTCGTTAAATGTTTAACTAACAAAGCCGTTAAGGTTTTCAGATCATCTGAGTCACATTCTCCTTGAGTGAGTTCAGCAAGTTTCTGCGTGAGTTCAAGAATATTAAAATCCTTGAGAGCTTTTAAATAGCCGGGGGGTTCTGAACGAAGGTAGTTCATAGGAAAACGCCAAGTGTTAAGGGGCAAGCTGAGATGTCTCAAAGCCCAAAAGAACGCTTTTCAGGGCGATACGCACAGCACTTTTTTCCTTCTCTTTAGTGAGAGTTTAACCCAATCACTTCAATGGATCGCAAAGCTGTATAATCCCAATAAAATCGCAGAGCCATTGATGCCGAAGAACTCCAAATCACCTTTCCATTTTGGTGATAACGATGAGTGCGAAGACTGGGGTATTTAGCACCAAAAGTCTGAAGTAAATAAAAAGCTTTGCCGTATCGTTGCTGGCTTTTTAAAGGTAGGGCTTTGAGTTGTTTGTAAGCTTTAGAACTGAGAGTCAGAGAGTAAGTAACTAGCAATTCATTCAGGAGTTGCTTACTGTTATCCGATCCTTTATGGAACTAGGATTAAACAATGATAGCCGCATCATCAACGGCAAAGTTAGGTTGAATACCCAGAATAATCACTTGAGTCCGACACTTGGCCGAAAGAGGATAAAAACGCAATTGATCGCAGTCAGAGTTGATGAGTTTTTTTAACCGTTGCTCCAACTTTTTGAATTGTGGAGGGGTAAGAACCGCCTCAAAAACTGATTTTTGAACCCTGATGCCGTAAGCCTCCAACAGAGACGAGACTTTAGTCCGGCGGCGATCCTCAACGATGTCGTAGCAAATGAGGTAAAAAGTCACGATTTTAACAAGAAAGGACGGTATTCAAGGGTTTCGGTAATGGCGCGAACATATTCCTCGACTTGCCACGCCAACGCACTCCGCAAACTCACTTGACCTGCATAAGCATGAAAAATCTGGGTTGCCATCAGAGATTCCCAGTTTTGAATAAAGATGGCACGATAGGACTGACTCAACCCTCCGCGATCGCTAAACTTGGGCGCTTTTTCAAAAACCCACGCTTCGACAACCGGGCGAAACGGTTCCATCAAGTCACAGGGTAGAGGAAGGTGGTTCTGACAGTGAAGGTGCAGTGTTCCAACTTCCGCACAACAGCCCGACGATAGCAGTAAAACATACAGTTCACGGGACAGCAAAGCATAAGCCAGTTCTAAAGTTGGCTCAAAATCTTTGACAGAAACCAGAACAGAGCGAAGGGCTTTTTGATAACGCTGGAACACTTGAACTTGCCAGGTTTGTAAGGCAAGCCAACTATTCAAACCGGGCAGAACCTCAAGTTGCTGTTCGAGACATTCTCGAATGCCAGAGTATCCTAAGCTTTGTAGAACTTTAGTGGCGTTGTACCACCGTCCCCGTAAAAGTGAATGAATGAAAGCGATGCGGAAGTTGCGATCGCTATTGCGCTCCTGTTGCAAGGCTGTATAGAACGGTGTTTCCTGGGGGGTAATTTGAGCGGTGATATGACCGTTATCGCCGATAAAACTGAGCGGGATGCGGTAACGATAGATCGCCGCGATCGCATGACGCCCCAGCGTACAGCCCTCAAAAGCGATGATCTGTTGGGTGGTGTCGATGGAGTGGCGAGATTGAATCCGATCATTGTAAACGATCGCAAAGTCTCGCAGATCCGCTTCCAAATGGGATTGCGGTTCGGTGAGGTAAATCGCAGTCATGTTGGCTTTCTCCGAAGTTCCATGACTGTATTGAACCGAAACTGATTTTGCGCTCGAACCTGAGATCCAACAAAAATTCAGGAGATTTTTCTGTGTTGGGATAGGCGTTCGGATAGAAGTTGTAAAAAAACAACTCAAGTGCGAACACAAAAATCCGTTTGATTAACTGAATACTGTCGTTGTTCAACTCAAACAATGTGGTTTTTTTCGATGCTCAACTCCCAATGGAAGATGCTTTGTTGGCTGCATGGTATCAAGTCCGCACTCGCAGCAAAACAGCCGGAATTGATGGAATCTCTGTCGAATTATTTGCTCATTTTCTAGACGAAGAACTCAAACGACTCGCCCACCAGCTTCAGCAAGATATCTATCATCCTTTACCCGCTTTGGGGTTTTATCGGGTTAAAAAAAGTGGTGGTCATCGGCTTATTGGTATTCCAACTGTGCGCGATCGCATTGTCCAACGCTTGCTGTTACGATCGCTTTATCCGATCTTAGAAGAAACGTTTCAAGACTGCTCTTTTGCTTATCGTCCAGGAGTCGGAGTGAAACACGCGATCGAACGGGTTGCCGAGGTGTATTCCTCCCAAACATGGACAATCAAAGCAGATATCTCGCAGTTTTTTGATAGCCTTTGTCGAACATTGCTGCTGTCTCAGTTGGAGGAACTGTCAGTCGATCAAACGGTGGTGCGTTATATCAAAGGACAGTTGGAGGCGGGTATTGTTGTCGGGGGAATGCCTATCCTGTCGGGTCGTGGGGTTTTACAAGGTGGCATTTTGTCGGGTGCTTTGGCGAATTTGTATTTGAGTGAATTTGACCGACGCTGTTTGGATGCAGGAGCCTCTCTTACCCGTTATGGAGATGATTTTGTCATTGTAGCGAGAAGCCTATTAGAAGCAACACGCTTTTTGAACTTAATCGAAGATTGGCTATCAGATATTTATCTAACCCTGCAACCGGAGAAAACTCACATTTTTGCCCCGGGTGAGGAATTTGTCTTTCTTGGTTATGGCTTTCAAGCTGGAGAAATTATTACCCCAGAGTACAAGCAACCCCGACGAAATCACAACAAGAAAGCGGTTTCTGTAGCGTCTCGTCCTCCCATTGCTTGCTCGATTGTTACCCCAACCCGCAAGTCTTTATCAACTCGAAATTTTCTGGATTCTTGGAGGGAAGGTATGACAACACTTTATGTTACGGATCAGGGTGCTTATGTCAAGGTGAAACATCAGCAATTTCAGGTTTTGCTCGGCAATGATCTGAAAGTGTCTATTCCCGTCAATGTCGTAGACTATATTATCCTCTTTGGCTGTTGTAATTTGTCGCACGGTGCGATTGGTTTGGCTTTGCGTCGTCGCATTCCCATTTTGTTTTTGTCTTATCAGGGTCGTTACTTTGGTCGCTTGCAAACCGATGGGATGACACGGGTAGACTACCTCAGCCGACAAGTCCATTGTGCTGAAGATGAAACCTTTGTGCTGCGTCAGGCTAAGGTGATTGTTGCCGGAAAACTGCACAACTGTCGGATTTTACTGCGTCGTCTCAACCGCGATCGCCAAATTTCTCAAGTGATTGAGGCGATTGAAGAATTGGGAGTCTGGCAAGAAAAAATTGCTGAGGTGGAGTTGCTCGAATCTCTATTGGGTTACGAAGGCTTCGGAACTCGCATCTATTTTCAGGCTTTGGGGGCATTGGTACAACCTCCGTTCACCTTTGAACACCGTACTCGTCGCCCTCCAACTGATCCAGTGAATAGTTTGTTGAGTCTGGGTTATACTTTACTCCATCAAAATATTCACTCGTTAATTCTGGCGGTGGGTTTACATCCCCATTACGGCAATCTTCATGTTCCTCGTAGCAACCATCCGGCGTTGGTGTCAGATTTGATTGAGGAGTTTCGCGCCCCTGTGGTGGATTCTCTCGTTATCTATCTGGTGAATTCGGGAATTTTTACCGCGGAAGATTTTACCCCAAGTGACGAACGGGGTGGGGTTTACCTTTATTCCGATGCTCTCAAAAAATATCTGAAGCATTGGCAGGATAAGCTTTCTTTGAAAACGACTCATCCCCATACGGGTTACAAGGTTAGCTACTATCGGTGTTTGGAGTTGCAGGTTTGGGAGTATATTTCTTGCCTGATGGGAGAGCGGGAAGTTTATCGGCCCATGCTAACAAAGATGTAAAGTAAATATCATTGTGGGGGTTGAAGAATCGCTGAAACCCTGATGATTTCGTTGACCCCCACAAAGCTCAGTCACAGTAAAGGTTTGAGGCATTTTCTCTGGAGTTTTATTGCAAATATGTCTCAATAATTGGGGTGTTTGCTTGACCCCCACAAATTTGAGCGCTAGAGTACAGTCAGGGCAAGGGTTTAAACTCGGTAGCCTTGAAACTTCTTTGAAAGTTAAACGTATGGAAACTTTACCGACAATGGCTGTTTAACAAATAGAAAAGTCCGTCGCTTGAAACTTCTTTGAAAGTTAAACGTATGGAAACAAAATTGTCTGACTAGGGTCAGTTGTCTGTTGTTGTGAACTTGAAACTTCTTTGAAAGTTAAACGTATGGAAACAAGGACCGCCCCTGGTAAATTAAAGAAGAAGGTCATGGCTTGAAACTTCTTTGAAAGTTAAACGTATGGAAACTGGGAGGATATCCCCCCATACTCGATGACTATTTTTAGAGACCTTGAAACTTCTTTGAAAGTTAAACGTATGGAAACTGGAGAGACCTCCGTATCGGAGGACTTTTTCTAAAGACTCTTGAAACTTCTTTGAAAGTTAAACGTATGGAAACCAAGGACCGCCCCTGGTAAATTGAACAAGAAGGTCATGGGCTTGAAACTTCTTTGAAAGTTAAACGTATGGAAACAAAGAAGAACGATCGTCTTCATCGAAGTCTCCGAAAGCCTTGAAACTTCTTTGAAAGTTAAACGTATGGAAACTACTAATGTCCGGACCTGGGGTCCCGGTTGGGAACAGGACTTGAAACTTCTTTGAAAGTTAAACGTATGGAAACTTACCATCATCACAGTTAGGACAGTTTCCGTTAAGCTTGAAACTTCTTTGAAAGTTAAACGTATGGAAACATCTGAAAACCGTATTTTCCTTCTTCAAAGACGGGGGCCTTGAAACTTCTTTGAAAGTTAAACGTATGGAAACAAGCTTAGAAGTGTAAGCAACTTCACCTACACCTTGAAACTTCTTTGAAAGTTAAACGTATGGAAACAAAAACATAACTCAAAACGTAACGAAAAAAACGGAAGTCTTGAAACTTCTTTGAAAGTTAAACGTATGGAAACTTATAGGGCTTCCTTTTAAGCTGAAAATTAAGCTGAAACTTGAAACTTCTTTGAAAGTTAAACGTATGGAAACTGAATCTGCCGCATGTAACATATTTTGCAAATGCCCCCTTGAAACTTCTTTGAAAGTTAAACGTATGGAAACAAAAACATAACCACTTCGTTGGAAGGTAATATATCTGTACTTGAAACTTCTTTGAAAGTTAAACGTATGGAAACGGTATGGACTACCCAACCAAAAGCTAATGCAAAAAGTGCTTGAAACTTCTTTGAAAGTTAAACGTATGGAAACACCTCCCATTTGCATTTGGCTCTAGTTGCTGCATCCTTGAAACTTCTTTGAAAGTTAAACGTATGGAAACGATAGTCTGTTTGAAACCAAACCGACGGGAGTTAACGCTTGAAACTTCTTTGAAAGTTAAACGTATGGAAACTCTGACAAGCTTTGCAACCGCATGGTTGATATCCTTGAAACTTCTTTGAAAGTTAAACGTATGGAAACGATTCCCCAGTGTAGGAATCGCTAAGGACCACTTCTTGAAACTTCTTTGAAAGTTAAACGTATGGAAACATTTTTGCCCAGAACTCTTGGTTTAAGAGGGTTGCCAGCTTGAAACTTCTTTGAAAGTTAAACGTATGGAAACGCCTGTAATGCGCCCGAAAGCGCTCGCACTTTTGGCGAGCCTTGAAACTTCTTTGAAAGTTAAACGTATGGAAACTAGGAATGTAGGGCATTCCTCCGACTTGGAGATGATCTTGAAACTTCTTTGAAAGTTAAACGTATGGAAACGTAATGTGAATTTCGCCTCCATAAGGAACATTTCTGCCTTGAAACTTCTTTGAAAGTTAAACGTATGGAAACCATCTTCTGTACTATCAAAATAGGACAGACTGTAATTTACTTGAAACTTCTTTGAAAGTTAAACGTATGGAAACGTAAACAATGGTTTGACCATTTACAGTTATAGGGCTCTTGAAACTTCTTTGAAAGTTAAACGTATGGAAACGAGTTGACTGAGAGTAATGAAAATGAATTACCAAAAATTTGGGTTTAAAGCCCCGTCTTTTTAGGACGGATGCTTGAAATTTTAAGGTTGTCAAGTCAACTTTTTGTGCGCTATACTGATTTTATCCAAGCAAGTCCCGCGTAAAATGTTTGTTTTAGAGTTCAAGGTAAAAGCTAAAACTCAACAGTATCAAGCGATAGACGACGCTATCCGTACCGCTCAATTTATCCGTAACAAGTGCTTAAGGTTATGGATGGATACACGAGGAACGGGTAAAAATGATTTATATCGATACTCTAAAGAATTAGCTCATAACTTTAACTTTGCTGACGAACTTAATTCAACCGCTAGACAAGCAAGTGCTGAACGTGCTTGGAGTTCAATTAGTCGCTTCTACGACAACTGTAAATGTAAAAGATCAGGAAAAAAGGGTTATCCTCAATTCAAGAAGTTTAGTCGTTCGGTTGAATACAAACAATCAGGATGGAAACTTCTAAATCCTAAAACCGTTAAGTTCACTGACAAAAAGAATATAGGTGTTCTTAAGTTAGTAGGAACATGGGATTTAGCCGACTTTAAAGAATCTGATATTAAACGAGTCAGGCTGATTAGACGGGCAGACGGTTATTCTTGTCAATTTGTGCTTTCTTGCGAAGTCAAAGAAGATGTTAAACCATCAGGTAAGTGCATTGGCTTAGATGTTGGGTTAGCATTTTTTTATACCGACAATGAGGGGAACAAGATAGATAATCCTCAATTCTTGAGAAAGTCTGAGAAACGACTAAAAACGCTTCAAAGACGTTTATCCAAAAAGACAAAGGGGAGTAAAAATAGACAAAAAGCTAAACAAAGATTAGCTAAAGCTCATCTGAAAGTAAGTAGGCAACGTAAAGACTTTGCCGTGAAGTTGGCAAGGTGCGTAGTTCACTCTAACGATGTGATAGCCTATGAAGATTTAAGGGTTAAGAACTTAGTTAAAAATCATTGTTTAGCTAAATCGATCAATGATGTGGCATGGTATCAGTTTCGAGAATGGCTAGAGTATTTTGGGGTTAAATTCGGCAAGATAACTATTGCTGTTCCGCCACAATATACAAGTCAAAACTGTTCAAACTGCGGTGAAAATGTCCAAAAATCTCTATCAACTAGAACCCATCAATGCAAGTGTGGATGTGTTTTAGATCGGGACGAAAACGCTGCTATCAATATCCTTAAAAAAGGGTTAAGTACCGTAGGGCATACGGGAACTTTTGGGCTAGACCCAATCAACGCTTGGGGAGAGAATACCTCTACTTTCTCAGAAGTAATTCTGTCTAAGCAAGTAATCTCCGTGAACCAAGAATCCCCGTACCTTTAGGTCGGGGAGTGTCAATTTAACTGTAAATCTGAAGCATCAATTTCAATCCATAGAGTTTTGAGATTGGCATAACGCGATCGCAAAACTTCAACGTAGCAATCCCAAACAGACTGCTGCGGTGTGCGATCGCAAATGGATTTCAGTTTTTGTAAAAATTCAATCGCTTTTCGATAGGAACGACGATTGCGTTGGGCGATATACTTTTCTACTTTTTCTTGATAGTCTCGAAAAATTTCATCAAAATCCTGTTCCTCTAGAGGAGATTGTTTAAGCTTCTCCCGTCGCCCCAATAACTGTTTTACTTTCTGTCTGACCCAAAGTGATTGGTTCAGCCCTTTCAAGGTTGTTAAAATACTCTCCCACTGTGTCGCCTGAGTGTTTAGCAAGACTGTCTCAACCCCATCAGCATACCCAATTCCACCCATTTCGAGGTCTTTGCAATAGGCTTCCAAAAGAGTCTTGACCCAAAGATTTTGCACCGATTCTGAAATACTTTGATCTGTTAAACACTCTGCCAGTTCAACAACCAATATTGCTGAAAACCGACAGAGTTCGCCGTTGTAGTCGAGGGCTTGTCGTTCGGCATCATAGCCCCGTGTTAGTTCTCCGAGAAGGTGTTGATAAAGTAGTCCAGCATTGAATGGATCGCCCGCTTTGAGAAAAAATTGGGCATTGTCAACAATGGGTTGTAGTGCTTCGACAATGGCTTGACTCGTTGGTAAAAGGAGAGCCTCAAAAATTGGCGAACGAGGAAGAAAAGAGCCGCCCACAAGAGACAACAATATTGGCTCTCGCTCTAGCATGATTTCAATGAGATCGATCAGTTCAGGTTTGCTATAATTGTCGAGTCTTTCTCTCAAGGTGGGTAAGACTTGAAAGAGTTCGGGCTGTCTGAGCCAAGTTAAAAGCAGTGCTACGCGATGCTTGCAGAGTCCGCCTCGGTTATAGGGACAAGTACAGGAATGGCAAACAGCACCATTTTCTTGAAATATTGCAGTAACCTGATACAGCGCAGTTCCAACGCAGTAAGCAGACAAAATTGAACCCTGACGTGTTGGCTGTAAAATCCCTTGGCGGCGGTAACAGTCTTCCCCCCGTTCGTAGGTTGCGGGGGTAGCCAGCCGTTGAATATGGGCTTCATCCAAAGTAGGGGGATTAGGATTTTTCATGATTGGGTTTATTTTGCTTCCAGCGATCGCTTAACCGACGATAATGTTCTAAAGCCGCACTGCGAACCAGGGGATGCTGTCCCAAAGTTCTCCGGTTATTTTTATTGATTCCTTCTTCCAGTAAAAAACGATGGTGCAGTTCTTCTAGTGCGAGATTTTGACGTTCTTCGCTACAGTGCTGACCTTCCAAACGCTGTATAAAATTAGCCAACTGCATCGTCCACCCCTTGACCTCTACGGGGATGCGATACACTGAAGCAATGCAAAGTAGCAAATAGGCATCAGGGGCTTGAGATTGGAGACGCTCAAAAACCGATTGTAGACGCTGTTGATTCACTTCAAGACGAACTTGGCGAGTGAGAACGTGTAGTTTCCATTCATCCTCTGCGCCCTGAATTTTTGTGACATCTGCTTCGGCTTCGGCGATCGCCTGTTCCACCTGCTCAATTTTGTTCTGTACTTCGTACCAATAAGCCGCCACATTACCCTGAAAAGCCTCCCAAATTTCTCCGACGATCACCCGCAAAACCAATGGATGTCCTCGATAAGCCCGCCCCAACCGCAATAAGATTTCACGCTCCTCTGAGGCTTCGGAAACATCCAACTCGGTGATTTCAAACAGGGCGATTTGTTCGGCTTCCGTCAGTCCGGTTAAAATGCAGCGATACCAGAGGCGATGATAACGTTGTTGAGCAATATCGAGGGGGAGTTCTTGGGATGTGATGATGATGCGACTGAGCATGGTTTCCGCAGACAGAAAACCCGTGAAGAATCTCGCCCACATTGCATCCTGAAAAATACCCCCGTAGCCGTTTTCAGTCTCCGTTAATAGGGTTTCCAATGAATCCAGGAACAGTACGACAGAATGATTGCTGAGGTAGTCCAGCAGGCGATCGCAAAGCCGTTCGGGTTGGCGTTGTTCTGGGGTGAGGGATATTTCCCACGCTTCCAACCATTGAATCGCAATGCTAGAAAAATCAACCGCTTTTTCGGCATTTTCCAAATTAACACGTTGAAATTGTTTGGGGTGAAGTTCAACGGGACTGTTGCTAATCAGGCATTCTGCGAGAGCCGTTTTGCCGATACCCGTCAATCCCAAAATCATCAACAAACGACGGGACTGGAAAACTTCAGACAATTCTGCAATCAAAGGTTCCCGCCCCACCCACGAACGATCATAAGACAGGAAGTTGGGACGTTGTGTGTGGGGTTCGTCTGAAGGTTCGGGCGGCAGGGGTGGGTTTGGAGAGGGATCGGACGAACGCGCCATCATTCTTGTTTCCAAACCCAAGGTTTCGCAGATTTGCTCAAATTTGGAAACGTAGATGGCTTTATGGGTAAAGAATTTGCTGACTGTAGAAGCAGCCATGTCGAGGTGGATGGCAAATTCGCCCTGGGTTAAAAAGCCGTTGCGTTGAAGTGCTTTCAAGGCGGTTTCTCGATGTGCTGGATTTAACCGAACCGAGCGAGGCATAGGCGCTTGGGAGTACACCGAATCTAGTTTAACCTAAAATTGAGAGCGGTTTGGGTGCCGCAAGTCCCGAAATACTGCCACCAAATCGGGCTGATATTGTCGTGCGAGTTTTAATCCTTTTTGATAGCATTGAGAAGCTTTTTGAGATTCTCCTAAACCGTCGTAAGTTGCTGTGAGGTTATAGTAGGTCATGGCAAGTTGAGCAAATTCACCGTGCTTTTGCTGCCACGCCAAAGCTGTTAACAAATAACTTCGTGCCATCTCGTAATTTTCAACATTGAGATAGGCATAGCCGAGATAAGCCTGAGATCTGGCGGCTTCTGCTTCGTCTCCCATTGATTCTGACAACTTCAGAGCCATTGTTTCCCACAAGATCGCCCCATTGATGTCATCGAGGGCATCACAAGCATAACTCAGTCCTTGCATCGCTCCTAATATTCCCCAGCGATCGCCGACAGAAGATGCCAGTTCAAGGTATTCCTGAAAATAAGCTTTTGACTCCTCGTAGGCAAGGAGTTCGTAGGCTGCCAAGCCCAAACCCCGCAACGCCTGACCTTCTGAAGAACGTTCGCCAATAGACTTGGCCCGTTTGTAAGATTGTTCGTACCAGTCTTTCGCCGCTTGAGGATTATTCATCTGAAACTGGGCTTCTCCCATCCCTTTGAGCGCCTCACTTTCGGAAACCGGATCGTTGCAGGTTCGAGCCAAGTGCAAGCCCTGCTGATGATAATTGAGTGCTAGTTCGGGCTGTTCTAAGGTATTGTAAATGTCTCCAATCAAAACCAGAGTGCGGGCCATCAGGGAAGGACGATTGAGTGTTTGGAACTGTTCAAGGGCGGAGGTTGCGAGTTTGAGAGCTTCATCGGGTTTGTCGTAACGCGAGACGTTCGCTAAGTTGCCCAGAAGCATCGCACGGCTTTGAGTAAATTTGGCGAAGTCCTGACCATCTTCAAGCACATTTAAAGCTTGACGATAATAGGTGGTGGCTTCTTTCCATCGTCCCCGACTTTTCTCTACATTGCCCAAACCTGTTAGCGCCATCCACTCTCCTTGGCGATCGCCGAGTTCTTTAGAGAGTTCCAAGTGTTGCTGATGATAGTGGGTTGCTTTGTCTAACTCTCCTCTGGAATCGGCAATATTTCCCAAGCCATTGTAGCAAATGGTATCGATTGGGAAATCTATTTTGGAGAGTAAGGCATTGTAGAGATTTTCTTGTTCGGCATAATAGCCCCATAGTCCCAGTTGATGGTGCAGTTCTTCATCACTTTGATGATCTGGAACTACCATTAAAATTAATACGGCACGTTGCCAGTCTTCGACATCACACAAATGGGTGAAGGCTTGTAAATAATGTTGCACTTGTTGAAGGGGAAGGGCATTTTCTGAAGGCTGACTTTCGTGACAGAGAAAATACTCAACTGCTGTATAGACATTTAATTGTTCTAGCGGAACTGCGGTTATATCGATAGCGAGGTTTTGCCAAAGCATGGATTTTTCTCGGTGAAAAGTTTTAAAGTTATCCGGTAAAAAGTCATGTTTTCAATTTGACCTTTTACCGTTTGAAAACTTAATGAGAATGATCTTCCTTTCTCGCCTTTTTATGACTAACAATATAGACTCCCCAGGGCAGACGAACTCCTGTTAGAGTGGTGAACTTGAACTGAGCGTGTTCCGGGTTAGCAATATCCAAATCCGCCCAACTCAAATTTGTATTTTGTAAGTTGGTCTGTGCTAAATTTGTACCACTGAGATTCGCCCAACTCAAATCGGCATCCCTGAGATTTGCATAACTTAAATTCGCCCGTTCTAAATCAGCTTGACTCAAGTTCGCCCCCTGCAAATTAGCTTTGTAAAAATTACATCCTAAAGCAGTTGCTCCCTGTAAATCAACCTGATATAACTCTGCACTCGCAAAGTTCGTATTTTCAAGACAAGCTAAACTTAAATTTGCCCAACTCAAGTTAGCATTCGCACAATTCGCTCCCGTCAAATTAGCTTTAAAAAGGTTAACTCCCTCTAAGTTTGCTTTGTAAAGTACAGCACAACGCAAGTCTATTTCACACAAACTCATCCCCTGCAAGTTAATTTTGGTCAAGTTGGTATAACTGAAATCTCGCCGCCCTTTGGCATATTCTTCTTTAAACTTTTGAGTGGAAATGGCTTCACCGTTATTTACGAATTTTTGGGATTGAGTCATGGTTTTATCCTCCTTTTTGAGTCTATTTAGAATTGATTTTTACTGAAATTTTATGATTGTTTACGAGTCTTTGTGAAAGGGCTTAGGCAGTTTAAAGCGAGTTTCCCCGGCGATTTTATGCTGCAAAGCCTGTTGAACAAAGTTTCCTAATAAATCCCCTAAACCTGGTGCATTTTCCAAGTATTTGTGGAGTCTTCGGAGATTTTGGCTGTTGAGATGATGGTCTGGAAATTCCCCAGGGAGTCGTCCGATTTGGACTTGTTGAGCGATGTACTGGCGGATATAATTGAGATCGTTTATCCATTTGCGAAGGGTTTCTGCTTGACTATCTTCTGTGCGGCGTATCCATTTCTGCCAAAAGGATGAAGGTTCATAGACATAGTATTGGGTAATATCGATTAGGTATTCTACTCCTTGTAGAAATTGCTGGGTTTTTTCCCGAATCTGCGCTCTTAATTCTTGTTGTTTTTCCGGGGTTAAACTCTGATGATTCATCGCATCAGTCAACTGATTGAGCGTTAACTGAATCATTTGAGCGGATTGGCGAATATCAGCTTGTGCTGCTTTTAAATTCTCGACTAAACCCTCACAGTGTTGGGGCATTAATAACTGTCCATCTGGTGTATTTTCGACCTCGTAGACTTGATTGAGGTATTGAACTAATTCTGGGTAATCAATTCTTCCGGTTTTTTTCATTTCATCTATCCATAAGCTGAGTAGCCGCATTTTATAGGAGGAATTTTGAGGATTTTCAGTTCCGACTGAAACGGAATGGAGGGGGGATACTTTATTGGTGTTGAACTGCGAGGAACCGTTGGAGGAAATGGAGTCTTGTCTGTTCATGGTTAAATCTCCAGCTATTTTTTGAAGTGAGGTGAATTGAGGGACAGAGGTTAGGAAAAACGCCTTGAATGCCAGGGGTTTAATCGTTTAATTCTGCTTCTGAGTTCATCAGTTCTCGTAGTTCTTGGCGTCGGCTTTCTAGCCAGATGTTTCGTTGCAGTTCAACGGTTTCACTGAAGGATTGGCGAGTATCTTTGCGAAGACTGAGGGCGATAGTCATCCCGCAAGCCGGGCCACTGGTGATGATGGAGACTAACAGGGAGAACAGGTGAAAGCCTAAGCTAGACCAATTTCCCTGAATTAATTTGGTGCGAAAGTTGATAATAGCCAGCCGAGTGGCTTCGATACCGGAGCGGAGTTCACCGTCGGGGGTAAAGTGTTCCTGGTAGACTTGGGGCTTTTGTTGTTGGAGGAATGCCAAGTCGTTCCCCATCTTCACCCGGATAGCGAGGCTTTCTTCGAGTTCCTGTTTGGCGGTTTCATAGTTTTGGTAAGCTTGTTGAGCGAGTCGAGAAGCTTTCGGACAGAGGGGTAATTCTTCGAGAGGTACTGTTTCCCAGTTGGTGTTCTGTTGTTCCCAGGTTCCGTACAGTTGCACGAATAGGGATTGTCTACGGGGGTGGTCTTGATGCAGTCGGTTGAGTTCTTTTTCCCCTTGTTCGCATCGGGTTAAAGCGTCTTTGTATTCAGGGCTGTCTAGTTGTTTGAGGCTTTCTACCCGGTTGATTGTTTCTGCGAATAATTCTTGGGCTTTGAGTTGACTTAAACCGGATGAGTTGAGTAAGAGTTCGGTTCCCACTGCGGCGATTAGTGATAGAATTGTATTAATGGATATCATGCCTGCGATCGCCCAATTTGACCAAGAACGACCATAGGGTTTTCGAGCAGAAACGGCTGTGGCTGCATCGTTGGTGTATTTGAGAAGCAAACCATTGACGAGTAGCGTGACCGGAACTCCTAGAACACCTAAGTCTCTGAAAGCATAGTACAGCAGTGGAAAGCTAGTCGCCGCATTAATCACACTGCTAAGGGTAACTAAACAAGCAGTGCGTTTGCTATCTTTTGCTAAGTTATTGGATACAATAGCTCGACCCCGAAAGTCTTTGGGGTTAGCAATGACTAATCCCAGGAGTTGCTTAATCAGGTTTCGGAGTTTTTTAGGCTTCTTCTGGCTTGGGCTAGGGTTTTTCGCTTTCTCTACTAACTCAGCATACTTGCCGTTTTGCTCAATGTACAGGATCAGGTCTTCTACTGTTTTTTGAGGACTGGAAGCCCGCAAATTAGCTGTCGGAAAGTCAGACTGGCGGTGGTTCATTGGTTTTTCCTGTTCGCTTTTGCAGCCCTGGGCTGAGTTCGGTTTGAACTTAAGTCCGGGCTAAAAAAAGTGCCAAAACTTACAGGTTTAACCAGATATTGGGTTGTCTTGATGAAGGTATCTTTACTCTAACACGATTTGGGGTTTTGTCAACAGGTCTATTCTATTTTTTTCTAAAGGAGGTTGTTGAAATCAAGATTTGAGAAACCGAGACTTCAACTCACCCTTGATTTCCCGTTTACTCAAACTGAATGAGCAGCAGTTTTCCGTCCATTTCAACTCCCATTGTTTCTTGTCGCAGTTCTTGTTGCAGGTAACGCACAAAGCCGAGTAGCATCGGGAAATGCTGTTTTAAACTGGCTGTTGTAGTGTAGGAACGTACAGCGATGGTGGTTTCACGAATCATTCCCCACTGGGGGCTGATGTAGAGTCCTTCTTGTTCAATAGCGATCGCGCCTCCAAACCGTTCCGCCATGAACTGCTTTGTTTGTTCGGCGTACAAGCGGGTATCTGCTGGAATTGTAGCATCAATGGTGGTCGGAACCAGTACGGAGACCGAACGATTGAGAACTTGAACTTTCCCAGGGGAAAGGCTATTAATTTCTAGGATTTGTTGCCCATCCCATTGGATATCTAGCAACTCACTTTGCAGTTGAGCGCTCGCAGTTGTTTGATCGTGTTGGCTGTTCATGATCCGCAATCCCTTTTGTGGTGTTTCCCCTTCCGAGAAAGGGTTTCGGCTTTGTCCCCGCCGAAAAAACAGTAGCGTTTGGGACTAGGGGTTGATGCGGTCAGCTAACAGCTTTTCCTCTTAAAGTTTATTCGCTTGTTTCTGCTTTTGTCAAGGGGTTACAATCCTTCTGATAATTTTCGGCGATCGCTTTTCCTTCATCTCGAATGATTTGAATAAATTCAGGAGGATGAACCACTTTCACCTGTCCACCCAATCCTAAAACCCAACGTTTTAAATCAATATCACGGAGTGACCAACGGGGGAGTGTCAGCCGAAAACGGTTGGGGAAAATCGGATCAGAACTCGGTTTAAGAGAAAATAGCGTTTTCTCGGTTTCCGTTGTCGCTTCATAAATTCGATGAGACATTTTCATTTGACTTCGAGAAAACCGTTGATTCCCTTCGCTAACAAACTTAAAGATATAATCACTCATCCACAATTCAACTACAATTTCTACAGACTTTCGTTGTTGAACATCTAGACTCAGAAATTTCTGCTGTTCTTCTACACTAGCACCCAAATAAATTCCCGCACTGGCTTTATAAAGTCTTGAAAGTTGTTTCAAAGCCGCCTGTTGTTCTTCAAGAGAACGAGATTGATCGATAATCTTTTCTAAAGACAACCGATCCAACCGTTCAAAATGTAGCAGTCCTTTTTGCTCTGAATCTTGAATTTCATAGCCCAAATACCAAGCAATATTATGAAACACCACTTGCAACGGATAAGCGGTAAACCTGTCTAAGGTTTGACCGGGGAAACGACCACTTGTTCTAAACAATTGCAATTCTAACAACTGTCCTTCGATGATCGCTGTTTCCAACTGTTCTAAATTTTTAAAAAGAGCAGATGAGGGTAAAGAATTCGGGTTGACAATTCCTCGATTTCCAATTACTCTAGTTGGATAAACTGTTTCTAACTCCAGCAAACGACTAGACTCGATTCGATTTTGAAAAAGTTCTGTCATTTCCACCGCCACCGGATCATCTAAATGAAACTTTTGAGCCTGTAACAGTCCGTATATCTTTTTTAATTCCCATTTTGAAAAAATAGCAGTTCCTAGAAAATAACCCCGTTTGAGACTAAATTGAGGTAAAATACCATAGGGCTTTAACACCTTTTCAATATCCCGTTGAACGCTATCCAAAGAGTGACCCCAAAGGTTAGCCTCCCTTTGCAATTGTTCCATAAATTGTTTTTGGGTTTGACGTTTATATTGTGAAGAATTTTGTGTGGATTTAGAGATTTGAAAAGGATGATAGGCAATAGAACGAATGATCTTCATTAATCGTTGAAAAGGTTCCAAGTCTGAATAGCGATGCCATCCCCAGTTTTGAATTTTAAACTGTTCAATTTCTACCTGCGATAAAGGGTTAATTTTTAAATCCGTTTGCTCATCAGAAAGGTTGAAAAATCCCAGGTTTTCAAGCATTACTAAATCTTGAGCGATCATATTTTTATCGCTGTAAATTTCTCCTTTTAGATGCGACACCACGCCACAAATTTCATCGATATCCCTGTCAAACTTAGGAACTCGATTAAAAATTTCTTGAAGTTTTTCCGGTTGAGTCTCGTGCAGTTGACCCAAACCCGGATATTGAATAATCAGGGAAATCAAATAAACTAATCGTTCAAAATCTAGAAGTCGAGAATAGGGATGAAGCGTATAGTTTGCGGTTCGACTTTTACGCGCTTTATCAGAGGAGTAGGATTGTTTAATAATCTGCTCAAGTTGGGATAAATTCAAAGAAAAATCCGAACAATTAATATTTGTAATTCCCAGAAAGCCTTCGGCAATATTGGGGGAAAATGTTGTCAGGAATTGAGCCAATTCATCAATCACCCCTTGAGGAACTTTACGGGTGCGATTTTGGTTCCACTGTTTACAAATTGCTAATGGGGTGATTAAATGCCAACCCATCCAAATCAGAGGTTTTTCTATTGTAACTGCAATTTTTTCAAAAAAGTTTAGTCGCCATGCTCGTTTAGCATTCGTGGCATCATAAATCACCAGTTTTTCTAAACTTATTGCATTTTTGATGCGCTGAAGAACTTCATTTTCAACTTGAACCCAATTTCCTTGTATGCTTTCATCCCCAAATAAATCTCGGCGAATATCATCCGTAGAAACAATACAATAGCGTTTATCTAATTGCGCCAAATGTTTGGCGAAGGTTGATTTTCCGCTACTCGGTACACCCATGAGAATGTGATGAACGTCTGCAAGCATAGGTTTGAGAGTCAACAAGTCAATCAACTATCTTCCTTCATTTTGGAAATTCAATACTGATCTTCTATATTTTTTTCAGATTTGGATTCAAATTTTGTCTTCTAAAACGTCAATAGTATGAAATTGCCTTGCTGTTTTCTCAACCTCCGTCATAATTTCTGTATAACTGCGAGGGGGGGTTAAATTCGGAGGGATATTCTGAAAATCTCTGAGCGTTCAGTGAGTTTTTATCTCAAATGTACAGCTAAAAATGATTTTTGGTAATCGCTTTGTCAGATTTACCTCATATTACTCTCAAATACGTTAACTGTCTGCTATCTTTATCGCGAGGTCATTAAAAACATGGCAAACTCATACACAAAAACCCTAACAGTGGGTTTAATTACTGCGAGTATTAATCTAGTTCCCTTTCTTTCAACAGAAACCGCCCGTGCAGGAGTTTTATCCGGGGATTGGTATTACAGCATCGATTCTTTTAATGATAGTATGTCCGGTAATCATGTCGGCGGTACGATTTACGAAATCTACGGAATGGCGATGAAACAAACCGCAGATGAAGTCATTTTTGCGGTTAATAGTAACTTACCCTACGAGGGAACAGACAGTCAGTATGCTCAGGATAATCATGTCGGATGGGGCGATTTACTCCTCAATTTTACCGGACAAACCTTAGACGTTGCTAGTGGTGCGGCTCAACTTTTTGGCATTCGTTGGGCAAATAATAATGATTCCGGCGTCTCTGAACTGGGATTATATAATAACGTCACAGCAAAAACAATTGCTCAAGAAAACGGCTTGCTGTTAACAGATTTACGAGGCTATAATAATTGGGTAAGAAACAAGGGCGGAAACCCAACAATAGGGGATTTGGGTGCAGAAGATCCTTACTTTAATCAAAATCAACATATTCCCAATGTTATCGCTTCTGGGACTAAAATTGGCGAGGTTAATCTGATTAATGATCTCACCCATTTAGGATTAAATTTCGGTCAATTTGGAGCCACAGGTACACAAACCCTCGCCTTTAGTGTAGCTCGTTCTTTACTTCCAGACGGTTCCTTTATTGCTCATCTCGCTCCCGAATGTGATAACGATGTGGTTGCAATGATTGGTCAACTTTACCCTGTTGAACCTCCAATTTCTAAAGTACCGGAACCTGCAACAGCTTTACCTGTTGTGGCTGTGGGTTTATTGATGGGTGCTTCTAAACTTCGAGGGGAAAATTCTTCCCTTTCTAAACTCAGTTAAATTCATCTTCACCTGACTTGAAAAATACAACACCAAACAAGTCAGGTTCTACCTATTTTGGAGTTAATCATAATGAAATTGCATCAACCTGCTAGAACCATTCTGATCAGCACATTCGGTTTAGTTGTTAGTACATTATCAGCCGAAGCCGTAACTTTAACTCGTTTGTCTTCTGATCATGAAATGAACGCTTTAATTTCCGATATGGCGTTCGTTGCAGAAGGACGAATTGGCGATAATAATGGTACTGCAACTTATGAACTGAATTTACACGAATCTGACCCCGGTGATCCGCAAGTTACAGACCAATTTAATTGGGTTTCTGGTGTAGCTTACCCTTTTGAATTACTCTACGATGCCGTTTCTCATTTCGTTGAGTTTACCGTAGGCGATCGCACATTAACCTACACCTATCATAACCCTTTTTCTGATTTCTTTTTGCGTACCCGTGCCACCCAAGCCGGAAGTTCAATGTTACTGAGTCATCTACAACTTGATGGAGTATCTCTCGATAGCAAATCCCATGCAGTTGCGGAAACGGGGGGATTAGATATCTTGCGAATTTCTGATGTGGCGGGGAGTTTTCAACTGTTAGGAAAATCTACCATGACTTGGGAAGAAATCACCCCGGTTCAGTCTCAGTTGGCTTTTCAAATTAAACTATCCGAAGGAAATAAAACTCAGGAAATTCCCGAACCTAGATTACTTGTTGGTTTGGCTGTTTTGAGTTTAATGGGAATAACATCTCGTCGTCTTTCTGAGTACTAAAGTTTGTCAAAAAGTTCCTTTTTTTCTGAGGTCAACCCGCCTGACCTCTCTCACTCCAATAACAAATGTAAAATTATTCTTGAGGTCAAAAAAACTGAGCTACAACAGAAAATAGAGGAGATCGCACAAAATATAACTTGTGAGATGAGCCGAAATTTATTAGGAGAAGTTCAACCATGACTTTAATTCCAGATGCTTCTATCGGTGCTTTACTAGGAAGTGATGCTTCAGAAATGATTTCTCTTGTTCCTGGTCAGTTATCAAATTATCCTGGTGGTTTATTAGCACTGGGGGGGAATGATACCGTTTTTGGTTCGAGTGATCCTGAGTTGATTTTAGGGAATACAGGGGATGATCAGTTGTGGGGAGGCGGTGGTAATGACACCTTATTTGGTGGGAAAGATAATGATATTTTACAAGGAGAAGAAGGGAATGATCTGTTGTTTGGGAATCTGGGAAATGATACACTTTATGGGGGTGATGGGAATGATAGCTTATTCGGTGGTCGAGACAATGATGTATTGTTTGGGGGAGATGGAAATGATACCCTCTCAGGAGATTTAGGAAATGATACTTTGACTGGGGGAAGGGGTGAAGATGTTTTTCTCTTGTTACAACCTCAGCAAAGTCAAGATTTTATTACCGATTTTGAACCCGGTATTGATTTAATTGTACTCCCAAATGATGGGAGTGAAGTGCGAGTAGAAGCAGTGGGAAATAATCAAACTCGGTTGGTTTTGAGTTCTACAGGTGAAGAATTTGCACGACTTGATGGTATTCTTCCGAGTCAGTTAACAGAAAATGATTTTATCGGTAACATTGTGTTTGAATCTGAAGAAGACAATTCCGGTTTTTCACAGCAACCGATAGATAATCAACAGCTTTCTTCTAGTTGGGTCTCCGAAGTCATAGAGTTAACCAATAATTTCCGTCAGAACAATGGTTTGCAACCGTTAATGTTTAACTCTCAGTTGGGGAATGCGGCTCAACAACACAGTGAAAATATGGCATTTCAAGACTTTTTTAGTCATACAGGTTTAGACGGTTCGACGGCAAGTTCTCGCGCTCAAGCTCAAGGATATCTTTTCTCTTTTGTCGGTGAAAATATTGGTGCGGGTTATTTGAGTCCAGAGGATGTTGTACAGGGATGGATTGACAGTTTAGGACACCGGGAGAACTTGCTTAATCCCAATTATACAGAGATTGGTGTGGGTTATTTCTATTTAGAAAATGATACGGGTGTTGTTAATTACAATCATTATTGGACACAGGTTTTTGGGGCGTAGTTGATTGAGGTTTTTGGAAAAAATAGCGTAACCTGCAACCGACTCCTGATTCCCTGGGCGAAGCACTATAATTCAAAAGGTTGCAAGGTTAACCCGTTCAATGACAAACTAGACGGTTGAGTTCTTCTTTAATATCTAGACATAACAATGACCGTCAGTACAACCTCTCAACCCGGACTCGCTTCCCGCTTAGTTAATGGCTTTCTCGCAGTTAAACCGCTATTTAATGTCGCCAAGCACCAAGCCCGTCAGATGATGATTAAGCGGGCGGAAAAATTGGGGGTTCCCTGGCGAGAACAAGCCCAAACCCTACTTTCTCACAATTGGGACGCAGAATTTGCTCAAGTTCATAGTCCTCAATTGAGTTATCCTGACTATTATCTTCGTCCGTTTCATGCCTACGATGAGGGAAATTTGAGTTGGGAAGCGGCTGTAGAAGTGGAAGTGGCAGCCTACACCGTTCATGCTAAAATCTGGCCGGAAGCAGGCATTGAGGGGGATAACCGTCTGCGTCAGAGTTATAATGATGTTTTAAAAACTCATTTACCAACCGATTTCAAGCATATTGTAGACCTGGGATGCAGTGTGGGAATGAGTACCTTTTCCCTACAACAACTTTATCCCCAAGCCAATATTACCGGAGTTGATTTGTCGCCCTATTTTTTAGCGGTTGCTCAATATAATAGTCCAAAATGGCAACAACAGGGATATCCTCAACCGACTTGGGTTCATGCCCCCGCAGAAGCCACAAATTTACCGGAAAATAGTTTTGATTTAGTCTCATTGTGTTTAGTTTGTCACGAATTACCACAAGTGGCGACTCAACAAATCTTTCAAGAAGCAAAACGGTTATTGCGTCCGGGGGGTTATCTTGCTGTTATGGATATGAACCCTCATTCAGAAGTGATTACTCGAATGCCTCCTTTTGTGTTTACGTTGTTAAAAAGCACGGAACCTTATTTAGACGAATACTTTAGTTTAAATTTAGAACAAACGTTAACCAATGCAGGTTTTCAACTTGTCACTTTAACTTGTAATAGTCCGCGTCATCGGACTGCGATCGCACAGGTTATTTAAAGCAAAAACTGTTTCTAGAATTCGCTTTCTAGAAAAATGAGAATAGGTATTTGTATAAGCATGAATTGATGAGCAAGCCTGATCTCTGGTCAAACTCACAGTGCTTGCTCAACTCATTCTATTACCCAACAACAGGATGTAATTTCCTGATAGCAAGAATAGCCCAGATGCTTGGGATAACAAGCAAAGCTAGAATACTGTGACTCTAAAGTTCTGGTTAATCAAACGGAGAAGTTTTCCAGCAAGAATGGGTGCCTGTTGTCGAATTTCGGGAATTGCAGTCGTTTCCCAAAGTAGACCTTGAAGCGGTGGCCCCAAAGTGTAAAGATGGGTTGATGGTAGTCCAGTTGCATTAATTAACGCTCCGTCTTCACTCACATTCAGTCCAATACCCAAAGGATGAGATGTTGCTAGACCACTATGCAATAATTCCATAATTAAAGGAATGGGTACACGGTGATAATTACCCTCTGATCCGGTGCAGTTAATTACCCATGCCGTAGGGATTTGTACTCTCTCAGACGAGGAACGAGAACGCAATTCAATGATCACTCCCTCCGATGTGGGATGATAATGTAGAATCCGACCAGCATGAATTTTAAGGTGTTGCGATCGCACCAGTTCCTCGATTTGTTGGGCCACTTCTGGGGCTACCCGATGGCGATGAATTGACCAATAAGGTAGAATGTGCCTCAACAAGCGCTGTTGTTCTTGCAGAGGAAGCGATCGCCAAAGCCGTTGAACTTCAGGGCGCAAACCATCAAAAACCGAGCGCCAATCCCCCGACTCAGCATTCACTAAATCTACAGCTTGTCGAACCGCATGGACATAAGCACGAGCCGTTTTGGGGAGATCATCTGGAATGGGACAGGCAGACTGAGGAACGTCAAAGCGATGAGCATGAGGTAATAGTCCTCGTCGAGAAATCCAATGAATCGTGCCGTGATGTCCTTGTTGACGAAGTTGTAGCGTCACATCCACCGCAGTTAATCCTGTTCCGATCAACGCAACGGGGTCATCCGGGGCAATTTGACATAAATCCCAATTTGACCAAGCTGATGCAATGTAGCGGGGACTGTTATAAAAAGAATTATCAGCCACAGGGGGATTACCAGGGGGAAAGTTACCCAAGGCTAGTATCGCATAATCAACTTGAAGTAATTGACCTCCAGCTAGTTCAATCTCAAGGGGATGGCTTGAATGGGGATGCCGAATTGCGATCGCCTCATCGTAAATATGTACCAACTGAGCAACTGATATTTCAACGACATCATACAGCACAGACTTGACATATCGACCATACAGCCGACGGGGTAGGAAGGAGTTTGGCGTGACGGATAACAGAGGTTCTGCCCGCTTGGCCCATCGGTAAAAATCGTTTGGATCATCTTCAAACAGACTGGCACTACTGGCCGGAATATTGAGCAAATGAGTGTTAACAGGGGTGCTATAAGCAACACCACGCCCTAATTCTGAGCGACACTCAATCAGTTTAATTGTCAGGGGAACCGTTGCTAATTGTAGGAGGTTGAGGGCAACCATCGAACCACTTAAGCCACCTCCAATGATGGCAATCGTCGGAAATTCAGCCATATCGTTAAAACCTCTAGGGTGACAGATGACGCAGAGAACATCGATTGTCTAGAGAAAATGAGCAAGCCCAAGCTCTTGGAACTCGTTTTATTTTAATCTGTTTTTTAAAACATTTGCAATTTTATTTCAGTTGTGTCATATTTGTAATTACAGACATCACTCAACTCAACTAACCGGGGTTCACGGCTAGTTCATCGTTTCGCGTCCGTTACATTGGCAAAGCCAAACGAAATGTAATGATCGCAATTCAGCCATCATCTCAAACACTCAATCTAACTTGTGCAAAGAGTTAGAACTTTCTGTTGAAAATACATAGAGCAAGTATTTTATGGAAACTCTATTAACCTCCTACTTTTTAATTGCTTTAGTCGCTTTCGGAGTTAGGTTAACTGTATTTTTGAATGATTCGACAACACCCATCAGCGATCGCAGATCCTGGATCATTTTGGTAGTAGCCTCCGTCTGCTGGCCGATAACAGTTCCAATATCGATCATCAAACTGAAACCCCTAAAAGGCAGAATCAAACTTCCGGTTGTTGCCTGCATTGCATCATTGATTGCTGTTGTTGTAACGATGCAGTTTAATAATGTTCATGCTCAATCTACAAAGCTTCAATTTGTGCAGCCTGCATGGGTTGCTCAACATACAAAAGATCAGAATATTCGGATTTTAGACGTTCGCGTTAATCCTTTTGATTACATTGTGGGTCATCTTCCCAATGCGGTTCATATTGCCGAGAATGCTTTCCGAGGGCCGAACGGACAATTACCGATTCAATATTGGAAAACAGACAAACTACAGTCTTTATTCAGCGAAGCAGGTATTAATAATGATACCCAAGTTATTATCTATTCCGATGGTACAAATTTACTGGGAGCTTCTATGGTTGCCTACTTACTTGAACGCAGTGGTCATTCCCAAGCAGCTATTTTAGATGGGGGATATAGCGCTTATAAAAAAGCTGGATTGCCCCTGACACGGGAGTTTCCTAATTACAATACAGGACGTTTTACAGTTCAAGATCAACCTTCGGTGCGTGTAACGCTCGATCAAGTTCGCAAGTTTATCGGTAATCCTGATATTACATTTATTGATCCCCGCCCACCCGCTCAGTTTTCTGGCGAAGAAGATTTGTTTGTTCGTAATGGTCATATTCCCGGTGCCAAAAATATTCCTTGGGTATCGTTCACATTAGGTGAAGAAGGAGCCTATTCTCTCAAACCGCTCGATCAAATTAAACAAATTCTTCAAAGCAAAGGTGTAAGCCGTGATGACGATATTATTGTGACGTGCAGTACAGGGCGTGAAGCCACGTTGCAATATATTGTCCTCAAGCATCTCCTGGGTTATCCTAAAGTGCGAGTTTATGAAGGTTCATGGACTGAATATTCGGCACAGCTTGATTTGCCTGTTGAGACGGGTCATGGTGCATAAACTGAGGTACAATTGAGAGCCGAGAGAATGATGAACATTAAACTAATTTTGTGTGGAGTTACATGGGCTGTTTTGAGCGTGGTCACAGGTCATTTCAGTCCTCTTGTTTTACCTGCTTCTGCAAGCTGTGCGCCTACCCCTGATGAGGAGAAGCAAGATAACCAAAACGGTAAACAAACGTCATCTCCTCAACAATCCTCTAGAAACGTAGTTTACTAATTGAATTCACCATAGACAGAGAAACGATGAGTCACATTGCAGACATAACCCAAAATCCTACTCAAAATAGACAGCCTCGATCTCAACGAAGGCTAGTGTTTAGCATTGCTCTTCTAATAGCTGCTCTAACATTAATAGCAAGTCAATTTGGCTGGCGACAAGGCGTTTTATGTATAATTGGCGGACTGTTCGGGCTATGTCTTTATCACGCGAGTTTTGGATTTGCGTCTGCTTATCGTCGGCTCATTGTGCATCGAGATATCAGTGGTTTGTTGGCTCAAATCGTGATGCTTGCGATCGCTACACTACTGTTTGCGCCCCTTTTACTTTCAGGTTCGATCTTGGGGTCAAGCGTTGCGGGAGCGATCGCCCCCATTGCTGTTCAAGGCGCAGTTGGGGCGTTTATTTTTGGGATTGGAATGCAGTTAGGCAGTGGTTGTGCTTGTGGTACTCTCTATACCATTGGTGCTGGAAGCGGTATTATGCCGATTACCCTACTCACGTTTGGGATAGGTTCATTTTGGTCAACTTTAGACTCTCAACGATGGCAGGGACTCCCTAAAGCTGAAGCTTTCGCTTTAGTTAATGCTTGGGGTTGGTTGGGAGTTGGTCTTCAGTTGCTTGTTTTATTCTTGCTTGGAATTGGCTTATGGTATTGGCATTCTCAGCTTTATTCTCAATCAAGTCCTTTGGCTGTTCAATCATTAGTTGTTGCAAATTTCTGGCCTCGAAGTCTTCAGGATGTGTTGTATGGCCCTTGGTCTATCCTGTTTGGGGCGGTTTCTCTGGCTGTTCTTAATTGGCTCACTTTGATGATTGCTGGACGTCCTTGGGGCGTTACTTGGGGATTTACTTTATGGACAGCAAAGCTGGCGACAGGTTTGGGATGGAACCCGGCAACTAGTCCCTATTGGAGTCAAGGAGTTCCGGCTAATGCCCTTAATGCTAGTGTTTTTGCAGATATCACCTCCGTGATGAATTTTGGCATTGTACTCGGAGCGGCATTTGCTGCGGCATTAGCAGGTCGTCTCGCTTTGAAGAAACCCTCCTCTTATCAAGCGATCGCTGCGGCTTTAATTGGAGGGTTTTTGATGGGGTATGGGGCGCGAATGGCTTTTGGGTGTAACGTTGGGGCTTATTTTAGCGGCATTGCCTCAACGAGTTTGCATGGGTGGTTATGGATTGCTTTTGCTATTTTGGGAACGTTTGTGGGTGTTAGGTTACGACCTTTTTTTCGCTTATCTAACTAAGTCTATTTTAAAATTATTCATCTTTCCATAGATCCAGTTTTTGTTGCTTGAGATAATCGATCCCTAATTGGAGTTCTGAAGGATATCCCCAAAGTATCAAGTCAAACCAACCTTCATCTACACCATTATAAACAGCGTTTAAAATTGTATAGGTTAATCCGTAATATTGAGTCATATTTGAAATTAACGGTTGATGGCGGTAGTCAGCAGGAATACAAATTTGAAGTCTCTGAGAACTTGAGGTTAAAAGTTGAGGGACTTCTGGGATCGATAGCTGAGTTATATTATTACTCTCTCGTTCAACAATATGTTTGGGGCCTGCTCGTAACACCTGTACTTCCAAATTTCGCAAATATCGCAAACCCGCTTGTTGCTGATAAATTTTACCTCTGATCTTCAGGTCAAACCATCCGTCATTGATACTATTCGCGTTTAGGTTTGCACCTGTAATATTGACTGTTAAACCATACCTTGAGGTTAAATAAGACAAGATCGGGAATTGATGATATTCTTTAGGAACTTGAATGGTAGTCCAAAGTGGATCGGTTTGGCTGAGTGTGGTCACAGACATGATAGTTTAAGTTCCCCCTGAAGAAGATTGAATTAATATTAGAAATCTCTATTAAGTTATTGGACAGAACTCAGGCGATTTGATGTTTGAAGTCAGCAATACCAACTATCTTCATCGGGGTTGGGTTTTCCACAAATTGGCAAATGAAGTGATTCTAAATACCCCAAACCTTTCTGAATGTCTTGAATTGAACCTATGAGTTCTAAATCCAAAAATAGGGGTATTTCAGTATAAGAACTTGAGGGCAGTGTCACACAGATTAACTTCGGACAGTACAACTGTAAACCTCCCATGAGAGTTTCATCCTGATTTGATCTTGATAAAAATACTCGCACCCGACAATAAGTTCTTCTAGGGGTTGACCTGGACGTGGATTTTGCAAATGACTGTCTAGTTGGTGGAATACTGACGATATTGGTCATGGCTGATAGCGATCGCAACGCTTATGAGAAGGTATACTGCGGTGTCTCAACTGACTGACTCATGGATTAACTAGAGTATGGCATAATTTCAATACATTTGCAATTAAATCGTAAATGAGTTAAATTACAATTAACCTCGGTAACTCAATCGACATACCGGAGTTAAAAAGTTGTAGCTCTCATCTCATCGGGGCGATAGGCTGTGTTTGAAAAGGTTTTAATGATTTCAAGCCGATATCGGCATCTCAAAGCCGTTGTTCTGTTTATAGTGGGGCTGATCTTCAGCATTGCCGCGACAGCCTGTAGTCCTGATACTTCAACGTCCTCGGTTGATGTCTCCAACGCACCTGCGCGAGTTGTTCGCATTGGACACCAGAAATTTGATCCGTTTACCTTAGTGAAAGCCAGAGGGGGTTTAACAGAACGTTTGAAACCTTTGGGAGTGACGGTTCAATGGACGGAATTTCAATCGGGTCCGCCGATGATGGAAGCCCTCAATGTTGGTAGTCTTGACATCGGACGCACAGGAGATGCTCCCCCCATCTTTGCTCAAGCGGCGGGTTCTCCTTTGGTGTATATCGGCAGTAGTGTTCCCAAAGATCTGTCTTCGGCGATTGTCGTCCCTAGTGATTCGCCATTGCAGTCTGTAGAAGACCTCAACGGAAAACGGGTGGCTTTTCAAAAAGGATCGAGTGCCAATTATCTGCTGGTGCAAGCCTTAAAATCAGTGGGTTTAACCTGGGATGACATTGAACCGATTAACCTGTCTCCTGCTGATGCTAGAGCCGCTTTTGAACAGGGCCGAATTGATGCTTGGGCAATTTGGGACCCTTTCTATGGGGCTTCAGAAGTCCAACTGGGTGCCAAAACGTTAGTCACCAGTCAAGGGTTAGCAACCAATCGAGACTTTTTCTTAGCATCTCGCACTTTTGCAGAGGAAAACGCGGATGTGATTGATGCCATTATTCAAGAAACTCAAGAGGTTGCAACTTGGGCAGAAGCCAACCCCGATGAAGTGGTGAAAATTCTCGCGCCTTTATTGGGACTCGAACCCGAAATCCTCAATCGGGTAACACGCAGGCGAGGCTATAACTTTGAGGCGATGCAAGATGAAGTCGTCAAGGAACAGCAACAAATTGCCGATACTTTCTTTGAATTAGGGCTAATTCCCAAAGAAATTCAAGTGTCTGAAATTGTATGGAAGCCGTGATCATAAACGCTTTTATTGCTCCGATTTGATTAATTTTCCGGCTTCTAAAAACATCTGAATATTTCTGATGATCCACCCATCAACCTAGTTTTGTTCAACCATGAAAGCCAGACGCCGTTTATCTACTGATTGGAGGCGATCGCAAATATTACTCACTCGGCGATCGCTGCTAAACTGTACTTTACTCTTTATTGCTGGATTAGTATTCAGTTTAGTCTTGGCGGCGTGTAGCCCTGCTAATAACAGCAATGGGGCGTCTTCTGCGGTTTCTTCTACTCCTGCGTCAGCCTTGCGGATTGGCTATCAAAAGTCAGCAACAGCACTCAATTTACTCAAAAGTCGAGGTGATCTAGAAAAACGACTTCAAGGTGACGGTATTGCAGTGGAGTGGAGTGAATTTGTTGCAGGCCCGCAAATGCTAGAAGCCTTAAACGTGGGCAGTATTGACTTTGCTTACACTGGGGAAACCCCGCCCGTTTTTGCCCAAGCTGCGAATGCGCCTTTAAGCTATGTTGCCTTTGAACCTTTAGGCCCGAAAGCAGAAGCCATTCTGGTTCAGCAAGATTCTCCCATTCAAACGGTTGCAGATTTAAAAGGAAAACGAGTCGCCCTCAATAAAGGCTCTAACGTTCATTATCTGCTGGTGCGGGCATTGGAAGACGCCGGATTAAACTATAGCGATATCGTAACAGTTTTTCTTCCGCCAGGTGATGCGCGTCCAGCTTTTGAACGAGGAAGCGTTGATGCTTGGGTAATTTGGGACCCGTTTATGGCGGCTGCCGAAGAATCCATTGGCGCGAGAGTGTTAGTTGATGGGACTGGACTTGTCGAGAATCGAGGCTTTTTTCTGGCAACGCAAACCTTTGTAAGCGAACGTCCTGAACTTTTGAAAATCCTATTGGACGAGCTATCGAAAGTGAGCAAATGGGCAGAACAAAATCCCAGTGAAGTTGCTGGTTTTCTGGCTAAGGAATTAGGCATTGAAAAAGCTGCATTAGAACGAGCAGAACAACGTCGCGGCTATGGTGTGTTGCCAATTTCCCAACAGGTAGCAGCCGATCAACAAAAGATTGCTGATGCTTTTTATGGACTCAATTTGATTCCTCAAGAGATCAAGATTGCCGATTCAGTGTGGTCATCTGGGTCATAAGTTTTTGCATTCAATTTAGGAGATTAACAGATGGATATTCTTTGGTTTATTCCGACTCACGGCGATGGTCGTTATCTGGGTACTTCTGTGGGTGGACGGGCAATTACCCCAGAATACTTGCGTCAACTGGCAGGTGCGATCGATACTTTGGGCTATACAGGAGCGTTATTACCAACGGGTAAATCCTGCGAGGATGCTTGGATTACGGCTGCATCGCTGCTTTCTGTGACCACTCGGATGAAGTTTTTGGTGGCAATTCGTCCAGGGATTTCATCACCGGGACTGGCGGCGAGGATGGCGGCAACGTTTGATCGGATGTCGGCAGGTCGGTTATTCATTAATGTGGTGACAGGTGGCGATCCGTCTGAGTTGGCAGGCGATGGACTACATCTTGATAAAACGGCTCGTTATGAATTGACTGATGAATTTCTGACCGTGTGGCGTGGGGTTATGCAAGGGGATGTGGTGAATTTTCAGGGTCAGTATTTACAGATCTTCGGCTCAAAGCTGCTGTTTCCTCCCGTCCAGACTCCTTATCCGCCTCTGTATTTTGGGGGGTCATCGCCGATCGCTAAACAAATCGCCGCCAAGCACAGTGATCTTTATCTGACTTGGGGTGAACCTCCCGATCAAGTGGCGTCCAAGATTGCTGAGGTTCGTCGTTTAGCCGTAGAACAAGGGCGCACTATCCGCTTTGGCATTCGGTTACACGTTATTGTCCGTCCGAGCGAGTTAGAAGCCTGGGATGCGGCGAATCAACTGATTCAGTATTTAGATGATGATACCATTGCTGCGGCTCAAGCTGCCCTCGCCAAGAGTGATTCAGAAGGGCAACGTCGGATGATGGCACTGCACAAAGGGAGTCGCAGCCATTTAGAAATTAGTCCGAATTTGTGGGCGGGTGTGGGTTTGGTGCGGGGCGGTGCGGGTACGGCGTTAGTCGGCGATCCCGATACGGTTGTAGCGCGAATGATGGAGTATGCCAGCTTGGGGATTGATACTTTTATCTTTTCGGGTTATCCCCATTTAGAAGAAGCTTATCGTGTTGCAGAACTTTTATTCCCGAAGTTGCCTTTAGAAAATTTGCCTACTGTTGCTCCAAGTCGGTATGTTAGTCCGATTGGTGAAATTATGGCAAATGAAAAGATTCCGACAAGTGCGAGTTAGGACTCATTCTTTAAAAAATTTACCAACAAACTCGGAGATTTACCATGACCCAAATTTTAGGAATTGCTGGGAGTCCATCTCACCCTTCTCGCAGTTATTCAGTTCTTGATTATGCTCAACCTTTTCTTCAAGAGAGTGGGGTTTCTTATGAGATTTTGTCTGTGCGGAATATTAGTCCTGAAGCGTTGATTTATGGTCAATTTAATCATCCTGATGTGATTGATGCGATCGCTAAAGTTGAACAGGCTGATGCTTTGATTATTGCCACTCCGGTTTACAAAGCGGCTTATACAGGGGCTCTTAAAGCTTTTCTCGATTTATTACCTCAAAATGCTTTTGTCGGGAAATCCATTTTACCCGTTGCCACAGGTGGAACGAATGCTCATTTTTTAATCTTGGATTATGCTCTCAAGCCTGTGCTTTCTGCCTTGGGCGCTCGGAATATTTTATCGGGAGTGTATTTGGTTGATAGCCAACTTCAAAAGCTAGAAGGAGGGGAAATTAAATTTCTTGATGAAGAACTAGAACTACGTTTTAAAAATGCAGTTGAGGCTCTTGCTGCTCTGGTGTATTCACCTCAATCTTTTATTACTAATGTGCGGCGTTAAAGAGGAAATAAACAATGACATCTTTAACGGTTTTTCAGTCCCGAATGAAGCAACTGCCTTGGGAGAATATTTTACCCTGGTTAGTGCCGATTATTTTATTAGTTCTCTGGCAATTTCTCTCTCAAATTGGAGTCATCACAACTCGGATTTTACCTGCTCCAACGCAAGTGATAGATGCGGCAATTCGTTTGACTTTGAATGGTGAATTGTTACGGCATATTAGGATTAGTGGCTGGCGTGCAATGATGGGTTTTGGGATTGGGGGGAGTTTGGGTTTAATTCTCGGGTTGTTAAATGGGGTTTATCGTCCGGCTGAGTTGCTTCTTGATAGCTCGATTCAAATGATTCGTAATATCCCCCATTTAGCGATGATTCCGTTGGTAATACTTTGGTTTGGGATTGGGGATGAAGCCCGGATTTTTTTGGTGGCAATTAGTGTATTATTTCCCATCTATATCAATGTATTTTATGGGATTCGTGCGATTGATCCGGGATTAATTGAGATGGGCAGGGTCTATGGGTTGCGATCGCATGCTTTATTTTGGCAAATCATTTTACCGGGTGCATTACCGAGTGCTTTAGTTGGGTTGCGTTATGCTTTGGGACGGATGTGGTTGACGTTAATTGTTGCTGAAACTATTGCTGCTAATTCTGGGATTGGTTACATGGCGATGAATGCCCGTGAGTTCATGCAAACTGATGTGGTTGTACTCAGTATTCTCCTCTATGCAATATTGGGCAAAATAGCCGATTCTGTTGTTAGGTTTCTCGAAAAATGGTGGTTAGCATGGCATCCTAGCCAACAGTTGAATACTTAATTACTAAATACTCTAAAACACTGAAAACGATGACCATTCAAAAAATCTTAAAGCCAAAACTTTTCAATCCGACTTCTTATGGAACTTCGATTCAGGTTGAAAATCTCTGTAAAGTCTTTGGTAATCAATTGGTTTTAAGTGAAATAAACCTAACAATTAAATCAGGTGAATTTATTGCTGTAGTGGGGAAAAGTGGATGTGGTAAAAGTACATTTTTGCGTTTACTAGCAGGGCTAGAAAAACCAAGCCAAGGAACAATTTATTTAAACAGCCATCCCCTCAAAGGACTCAATACTCAAAGCCGAGTCATGTTTCAAGATTCTCGACTTTTGCCTTGGCGACGAGTGTTTAAAAATGTGATTTTAGGATTAAAAAATCATGCTTATGATCGGGGACTTTGGGCGTTACAACAAGTGGGATTAGATGATCGCGCTCACGACTGGACAACGGTTTTATCGGGAGGACAAAAACAACGGGTTGCTTTAGCAAGAGCGCTGGTCAATCAACCTCCATTAATGTTGTTAGATGAACCTCTCGGAGCGTTGGATGCGTTGACTCGGTTTGAAATGCAAAAGTTGATTCAAAGCCTTTGGCAAGAGCAACAATTTACAGCCGTATTAGTCACCCATGATGTTGAAGAAGCTATCTATTTGGCGGATCGAGTGATTGTGATCAAGCATGGTAAAATTGATTTAGATATGCCTGTATCTTTGGATCGTCCTCGATCCACTGAAACCCCTGTGTTTATACGTTTAAAACATCAAATTTTACAACGGATTTTAGAACAGTGTTGATTTTGGATCAAGCAATTATTAATCCAAGATAATTGCAGTTATTATTGGTGATTTTCAATGAAAAAACCCAAGATTTTAAAACCGAGTAATCTTGTTTTTATTTTGTTTCTGATTTTGGTATTATTAAATCCTTTTGCTATTGTGAATGCAGGAGAAAGGGGAGTGATTCTCCGATTTGGAGAAGTACAAAATAAAATCTTGGGTGAAGGTCTCCATTTGATTATTCCCGTTGTTGATACCATCGTTAAATTAAATGTCAGAATTCAGAAGCAAGATATTCCTACTGAAGCTTCATCCAAAGATTTACAAGAAATTTTTACTGATGTTGCCCTCAACTGGCATATTTTACCGGAAAAAGCAAATTTTGTTTTTCAAACTATCGGGGATGAAAGCAAAATTATTAACGGAATTATTAACCCCAGTATTGAAGAAGTTTTTAAATCAGTTATTGCTCAATATACTGCCGAAGAAATGATTACTAAGCGGAATAACGTCAAAGCAGAAATTGATTCACTACTGACCCAGAGACTCAAGCAGTATCATATTGAAGTAGATGATATTGCTCTGATTACTGTTCATTTTTCTCAACGATTTACCGAGGCAGTGGAAGCAAAACAAATTGCAGAACAAGAAGCAAAAAAAGCTGGTTTTATGGCACTTAAGGCATTAAAAGAAGCTGAAAGAACGATTAATTTAGCGCGAGGAGAAGCGGTCGCCCATCAAATTATTCACCAAACCTTAACTCCAGAAATTTTACAGAAACAAGCTATCGAAAAATGGAATGGTAGTTTACCTTTGGTGATTGATAGTCAAAGTTTAAAGTTGTTAGATTTTAATTCACTCACTAAGAATCTCCCGATTGACAGCACTGAGACTTTAAAACATTAAAAGGAGAAACAATCAATATATTTTCAAAGGCTTGAGCAATTCGAGTTTGAAATCGTTGGTTGTGTTTAATCCGCAAAAAGGGTCTAAGTAGTTCGAGAGTTTTTTCTTGATTATGCAAAGATCCTAAAACTTTTATTGATCGCAAAGTGCCTAACTGCAATTCTTTCATCACCATCAACTCAGAAATCCCGGCCGCCGCCTGACTTTTTTCAACAACAGCTTTAACCATTTCTCCTGTATTTAAAACCAAAATAACATTCAAATCTTTTAACGCAACACCAAAATTCTTTAAAGCTTGCTCAAAACGTTGTTGGGTTCCTGATCCGGGTTCTCGCATAATCCAATCTGTTGTTGTTAGTTCTGGTAAAGTCACTTGTTGCTTTTCAAACCAGGGATGAGATTTTCCAACAACAATAACTAATCGATCTCCTCCAATCACTTCTCGGTCTAAACATTCGTCTAGATCGGGTTTTACAGCTCCTTCAATTAAACCAATATCAAACTTTCCTTGAGCCGTTCCAATACAAATTTCTTCCGTATTCGCTAAAGTGCAGTTAATAATAATCCCTGGATATTGTTGATGAAACTGACTAATTTTTTCCGGGAGCCAGTAATTCCCAATCGTTAAACTTGAACCCAATTTTAACTCACCCCGTTGCAGATTATTGAGTTCTCGCAACCCTTGCTCAGTCAGTTTAACCCGATCCAAAATTTTTTCAGCCTCAACTTGTAGAAGCAACCCCGCCTGGGTAATTTCAATGTGACGACCAATTCGATGAAACAACTTGACACCATATTCGATTTCTAAGCTTTGAATAGCTGCACTCACTGCTGGTTGGGTAATGTAAAGCTCTTCTGCGGCTCGGGTAAAGTGTAAATGCTCTGCTACGGCTAAAAAAATCCTTAACTGATCAAGGGTCATTGTTTCTCTCGTTAGTGCTGGATAGACAAAAGGGTTTAAGCTTGATCCCCTGAATTGCCCATGCAGTCAGGCCAAGCTGCTACCCTCAATTTTTTTCACAAAACAATTGTAAAATACTCAAGATTAATTTACAATACAATTTAAGTTGCATGGGTTTGCAATGTACTGATGAGGCTTTCGATGTGGACATCACCCCTAGTTGGAAGCCGAATCATTTTTACTTATCGTTTGGACAAAAAACAACATTTGATTCTATGGATGAACCGCCTTAAAGTGAAGATCAAGCCTTCAAAGGCAACGACTCCCTAAGCTTTCAGGACTCCCTATGAATGAAGTCATCACAACAATACTGACTGGAATTACTGCATTTACAGCAACAAATATCGATGACATCTTGATTTTGGTGCTATTTTTTGCTCAAGTGAATTCTACTCCGCTTTACCGTTCAATTCTGGTTGGTCAGTATTTGGGGTTTTCTATTCTTTTATTGGCGAGTCTTCCGGGTTTCTTTAGTCATTATCTGATTTCACCAGATTGGGTTAAAGGGTTAGGACTGATTCCTATAGTTATAGGACTGTATGGATTGTTCCAATTGGACTCTAATAACAGTTCTCTTTTAAAAGGGAATCAACTCTTGCAAAACCCTTCAGCTTCGAGTCGTTACTTATCTCCTTTAACGATTACTGTTGCAGGGATAACCATTGCGAATGGCAGTGATAATATAGGAGTCTATCTGCCGTTATTCGCTCGTAGTGGGTGGCAAGATTTATTTCTGCTATTGGGGTTATTTTTATTGATGGTTGGACTCTGGTGTTATATCGCCCTAAAACTCAGTCATTCGACTCTTGTTAATCAGGTTTTAGCGAATTCAGACCATCCCCTTTCTTCTTGTGTATTAGTCGCATTAGGAGTATTTATCATCCATGAAAATATCCCTTTGACTGTATTTGTTTTTGGGATTAGCTATTTGTGGTCAAGCCAAACTCTTTCATCTAAAGATATTGTCTCTCAGTCTAAAAAAATTGAATTGCTTTGATAGCTTAAAGCTATCCCATTCCCGTTAAATTATTCTCAAATTTGGAGGAATCATCGATGAAATACTTGAAAGTTCTTTTAGTTGCTCTTGTTTTTGTGTTCAATATTGTGTTCATGCAGTCCAGTTGGGCAGATTTGCCCCCCTTTCAAGAGAATCCTGACTATATTGAAATCACTCAAACCTTAACAGAACTGCAAAAACAACAAGACATAGAGATTAAAAATCAAGGATCAGTGAGTGAAGAAACTCAGAATAAAATTGCTCAGTTAGAGTTTCAAAAATATACTCTAGAGTCAGGAATTAACTGGGGACAATGTACAAATAAAACTGGACAAACTCTTGCTGTTTATGGAAGTCAGCAGAAAGATGATGATGACGATTATGAAGTTCCCAGCCGCTTATATTTTCTCGCTGATGGTCAAACCACGAAAAAGAAATGGGATTGTGATGGCTTCTATTTACCCAGTGGTTTAACCGCAAATAATGTTAATCCCCTGGCTGAAACACTCACATTAGAAGGGCCTGTTGCAATCAAAATTATTGATGGAACAGAATTAATTCTGAGCAGCAATTCGGAGACAAAAAAGATTGAATTTGATGCTCCCTCAGCTAAAGTTTTCCAAACTCATGAAAGTGACTGGTTTATTCCTAACGTTTCCCAAGCCATAATTGATAGTCGTGTTACCAATGCACCCACTCAAAAATCCTAGCCACTCTTCTATTTTCCTGAATTAATTCAATTTTTTACCCGGGTTAGAGGTTTAAACTATTAGTCTTTAAGCCTCTTTTCTTACTCTATCTATTCAACTTAATTTTTACTATGTCTTCAAACATGACTTTTGAATCTACAGAAAGCCCAGCCCAGTCGAAAAATCAACTCAAAAAACTCAATCCTTCTCGCATTCGAGATCACCTAGCAAACGAACGAACCTACCTAGCTTGGATGCGGACAGCGATCGCCTTAATGGGGTTTGGTGTTCTAATTTTACGCTTGCGGGCTTTTCATCCTCCCCTTGTTCCTCGTCCGGGTTATGGATGGAAATTAGGGTTATTATTTTCTGTTGTCGGTTTACTCACCGTATTACTCTCAACTCAGCATTATTTTACAGTGCGTCGTGATATTGATGAGGATACTTACGAACCACCTGATCGTTGGGTTATTGTCTTTAGTTTAGCTGTCACTTTATTGGGAACTGGAATTATTTATTTTGTATTTACAAGTTCTGCAAGCCCGATAGAATTATTTGTATTTGAGTAAAGTTTTGTTCAAATAGAAAGATCCAAAGAACCTAAGATGATCTCTCTGTGTTCTCTGTACTCTGTAAAAGGGTACATTTTTTTACTCTCCAAAATATGACAGAAGAAATTAAAAATTTAATTAACTCTCACTGGCTTAGTTATTCTTAGCTCTTTCATCGACTTTTAAAGCAGATTTGGTATCAGGCTAATTTAAAATTCTCTGGAAACCCCAGCTTTCTTATTGTGGGTTAAGTCGGCCACTTTTAACAGAATTATGAATAAATTATAGTTATTAAAACAACAAAAAACAACATTTGATTTTATGGATTGACCAGCCTTATATTGAGTTTAGGAATTATCCCAGTAGCAAACTTTAACTTCAAGTTCTTCATCAATTTTTCCCGAAAAAAGTTACTGAGATGTCCTGAATGTTTTTATTCTTACCCTCAAAAAAACGATGACCTGGTTAATCAGTACATTAATGTTAGGAATGTCTGCTGCGATTGCAACAACATTTGATGACAATATTTATCTAACCGCTTTCTTCGGAAAAGTGAATCGTCATTTTCGTCCCACACACGTTGTTTGTGGTGAGTTTTTAGGCTTTACAGTCTTAATGCTCGTGAGTTTTCTGGGTTATTTGGGAGGTTTAATGGTTCCAGATGCTTGGATTGGATTACTGGGTTTGCTTCCCGTAATGATTGGGATTAGTAATTTAATCAGTCGGGAAACAGAAGCTGAAGCTTTTGAAGCAATTTCAGTTGATTTCATCACAAATAATCAATCCTCTAAATCTAGAAAATACTTCTGGACGACCCTATTTGACCCTAAAACTTATCGAGTTTCAGCTGTAACAATTGCCAATGGTGGAAACAATCTGGGAATCTACATTCCCTTATTTGCGAGTAGCACTCTTCCCAGTTTAGGCATTATTGTCTTAGTTTGTTATTTAACTGTGGCTTTCTGGTGTTTTTTATCTTACAATGTAACTCGTACCCCTGTCGTTGCGAAGTTTCTATCTCGTTACGCGAGTAAAGTTTTTCCCTTTGTTTTAATTTGGTTAGGACTGTCTATTTTAATCGATAGTGGAAGCTACCAGCTATTACCTAATTTAGCACTGTTGACTCGTTAGGTGATTGATTATCATTGTTTTGTTTACAGGGTGGCTGATCTTCAGTGTTACCACGACAGCCTTTAGTTCTGAAGCTTCAAGTGTTGAACAGGGTAGAATTTGATGCTTGGGCAATAAGACACCCTTTTTCTGGGGCTTTAAAAGTCCAACTTGCTACTAAAACCCGTCAACGAGTAGCAGCCCATCGAGACTTTTTCAAGTAGTTGAGGGTATCTGTGAGACTCTAAATTTGTCAATCAGCTTAAAACCTAGCCTTGTCAAGCCTACAGTACCCGCTTACAATCAGAAGGAGGTAGAGATTATATTACAAGACTTGGGTAAATTAGTATTACACTGGTCATCAGTGACTTTAAAAACCAAGCCTTAAATTCAGATTGAATTCAAAAAATCCACGATGTTAAATGCAGAAGACTTGTTTAATGAAGCCTTTTATTTGGCGAATAACCCGGATGTTGAAGCCGCAGTAGAGGCGGGGATTATTGCCAGTGGGTTTGATCATTTTATTGAGTCGGGTCAGTTTCAAGTCCGTCAACCGAGTCCATTATACAGTGAATTGGATTATTTGGCGGCTAATCCTTTAGTGCGGGAAGCAGTAACACAAGGAATTATTAATAACGGTTTTCAACATTTTATTGAATTTGGTCAGTTGGAAAGACTCAACCCCAGTATTTTATTTGATACCGAGTTTTATTTGACGCAAAATCCTGATGTTAATCAGGTGGTGAATGAAGGCTTATTAACTGCTATCGAACATTTTGTTAAATTTGGTCAGTTTGAAGATCGCGCCCCCAGTTTATTATATAATTCTAATTATTATTTATCTCAAAATCCTGATGTAGCGGTTGCTGTTGCACGGGATGAATTAACAGGTATTCAACATTATCTCGATATTGGTGCGACGCAAAATCGAGAGTTTAGTGCGTTTTTATCACCCGATAATTCGCCGTTTCCGAATCAAATTGGCGTGGGAGATGTGACACAAACTTCGGCTATTTTAATCACTCGGAGTATTGTTCCAGGAGAGATTCTGTTTGAAGTTGCAACTGATCCTAGTTTTAATCAAATTATCACATCTCAAATTCAACCTATTAATAATGTTGTGACTCCGGTTAAAATAGAAGTCGGGAATTTAGCACCGGGAACCCAATATTTTTATCGAGTCACGAATGTTTTAGGAAGTCGTGAAGTTGGAAGTTTTAGAACCGTTCCGCCTTTAGAAGTTCAACGGGGGTTAAGGTTTGGAGTCAGTGGAACAACTCAAGGAGAATTAGCGCCTTATCCAGCTTTAATTAACGTTCCTGAACGCAATTTAGATTTTTTTGTACAACTGGGTGATACCATTTCTGCGAGTACGGTTTCGCCGGATTTACCGAGAGTATCTCAAGCTTTAACTGAGTTTGATTTTAACACAAAATACAATGAAACCGTGTCTCAACGGGCCGGAATTAATACCTTAGCAAATTTATGGTCTTCAACGCCAATTTATGCAGTTTGGGATGATGCTGATTTAATTCCGAATTTTGCGGGAGGTGTCGCACCAACCAGTAGTTTATTAACACAGGCGATTTTTGGGACAGAGGGTGAATTTGTAAATGATACGCCTTTATTTGAAACGGCGTTAAATTCGTTTATTGAGTCTAAACCGTTAAGGAATTTATTCTATGGAGAAACGGGAGATCCTCGCACGACAAATGAGCGAAAACTGTATCGCGCTATTCCCTATGGACAAGATGCTGCGGCGTTTATTTTGGATGTTCGTTCGTTTAGAGATGCGCCCTTATTTCCCCTTCCTGATGTTCCGACAGAAGCAAAAATTAATCAATTTATTGCCCAAACGTTTACCCCGGATAGAACGTTATTAGGAGAAGCACAATTACAAGAGTTAAAAAATGATTTATTAGGTTCAGAGGCGGCAGGTATTACTTGGAAATTTGTTTTTTCTCCCGTTCCTATACAAAATTTAGGCTTTTTTGAGGCGGAAGATCGCTGGGAAGGTTACGCCGATGAACGCAATGATTTACTACGGTTTATTGATGAAAATAATATTAATAATGTTGTGTTTGTTTCCGGACAGGCGAATGGTACAATTGTCAATAATCTCACCTATCAAGCCGGGTTTGAACAGCCTCAAATTCAGACGAATGCCTTTGAAATTACGGTTGAACCGACAGGAGTACAATTAGAATTAGATAACGAACTGTTAGCCGCACCCTTTGGCCCGGCAACGGTAGCGTTAACACCGGATGATTTTTTATCGCCTAGACTGAAAGAAACCTATTTTAATTTAGATCTGCGGTTTCAAAAAGATGAGTTTATTCAAGAGTTTTTAGATAATATAATTGTTAATTTAGGTTATGATCCGATAGGCTTAGAAGATTCAGAACTTGATGCTGAATTAATTCAAGGGGGATATCTAGCAACTCATACCTTTGGCTGGACTGAATTTGTGATTAATCCCCAAAATCAACAATTACAAGTCACCGTTTATGGAATAGAACCCTACACCGAAGATCAGGTAGAATCTATTCCAGCTGCAATTATTAATCGTCGTCCTCAAGTGATTAGTCAATTTCGAGTGAATCCGATTTAAAAGAACATAACTCATCATTGATTTTTTAACTTTAAATTATTAACTTTTTGTTTTTCAAAAGTGATTCTCAAGGCTAAACCATTCAACTCATTGTCTTAGATGATTTCGATGTGTTTGTCAATCTCCGTTTAAAGTGAATATCTAAAAAAGAGGTAGATGTGATAAAATCGTGTAATTGATGTTAAGCTCTTTCTGAACAAGAACAAAAAACATTAAGTTCACAAGTTTGTTGATGGTGATGACTCAAAACTACACGGTTGCGTCCTTTTGACTTGGCTTGATATAGCGCCCGATCTGCATTCATCAACAGTTCTAGAGGTGAAAATTGATCTTCCGGTTGATGACTTGAAACACCTAAACTCAGGGTGACAAAAGAACTAATTTTTGATTGTTCGTGAGGAATTTTAAGATCAGCAACTTGACGACGAATATGTTCAGCGATCTGCATCACTTGTTGAGTTGTTAAGACTGGAAGAATAACCGCAAATTCTTCACCGCCATAACGCGCCACTAAAAAAGAATTGGGATCGAGAATATCGTGAACAGCATTTTGAATCACATCAGCAATTTGTTTTAAAGCAACATCTCCCGCAATATGACCATAAGTATCATTGTAGGGTTTAAAAAAGTCAACATCACAGAGAATGACTGAGAGATTTTGTTGAGTTATTTTTTCCCATGCTTGATAGAGATAAGCATAAAATTTTCTGCGATTTGCTAGGCGAGTAAGTTCATCTAAATTAGCTAATTGTTTTAACTCTTGATTTTCAGATTGCAGTTGTTGTATGATCTGATTCTGATGGTGCATCACTTGATGTAAGCTCAAAATCGTCAAATCTTTTTGAGAATTCCGGGTTAATCGTTTACGCATTGAGAACAAGAGGGCTTTAAGGTTAAACATATCTGACACTTGGGATGCACTTGAACAACAAGACCTAGTATCATTGCAATTCCAAAAATCCGAAGTGATGGTATTCTCGAAACTCGGTGAGAATGCAGAAGTATCCGCGTGAGGGAAAACCGTTGGGGTTTGTGACAACCCAGAAACAATAAACGTGATAGCTGTCACATCTAATTCTCGAATCTTGGGGTTAAAGTAAGGTCAATGGAAAAAATAGCTGGAAGTAACACCCCCCTGTAAAACTACCTATTCCATACAGCAAAGTCGATCCACCGATCCTAGAAAATGCAGTTTCAAGTTCAAACCTTCACCGTCAACAAACGCTTTCCCCTGACGATCAGCCGGGGAACCACAGCCCACTCTACAAATATCTGGCTGAAACTTGATCACGATGGGATCGAAGCTTGGGGAGAAGCATCACCCTTTTCTACCGGGAGTCAACCCCAAACCTCAGAAACGGTGATCGCGGCGCTGGAGGCGATTTTTCCGAAGTTGGAAGCTTTGACTCCTTTTGATCGACAACGGATCGAACCCATTTTGCAGGAGAGTCAACTTCCCTCATCAGCTTGGGCGGCGTTGGATATGGCATTTCACGACTGGTTGGGGAAAAAAGTCGGTTTACCCTTGTGGCGCCTGTGGGGACTCGATCGCGATCGCATTGTCCCGATTTCTGTCACCATTGGGATTAATACCCCAGAAGCCGCGAAAGCCCGAGTTAGAGATTGGTTAAATTATCTAGATGTGCGGGTACTTAAGGTGAAATTGGGTAGCCCTCAAGGGATCGAAGCCGATCAAGAAATGTTTCTCGCGGTGAAAGCCGAAGCGCCCTCCGATGCGGTGTTGTATGTGGATGCAAACGGGGGTTGGAGTTTACCCGATGCGATTAAAATGTCTAATTGGTTAGCTTCTTTGGGTGTTCGATATATTGAACAACCGTTAGGGGTAGAGAGGGCTTTAAAAGAACTTCCACAGCTTTATGATCAGTCTCCCTTACCGATTTTTGTCGATGAAAGTTGTTTTCAGAGTCGGGATATTCCTTTGCTGGCTGATTGTATTCATGGGATTAATATTAAACTGATGAAATCGGGGGGGTTAACCGAAGCGTTGCGGATGATTCATACAGCGAAAGCCTTTGGCTTACAGGTGATGTTTGGCTGTTATTCCGATAGTTGTTTAGCCAATACTGCGGCTTCTCATTTAGCCCCGTTAGCCGATTATCTAGATTTAGATTCTCATTTAAATTTAATTGATGATCCGTTTATCGGGGCAACGGTGAAACAGGGCCGTTTAATTCCGAATGATTTACCGGGGTTAGGGGTCAGAAAAACTGAGAATAATGATTAATCAGTCTTTAGTGAAAAGGGACGATCTGGAGTGAGAAGATGTACGGCAATGATCATTTTTTGCAGTTGAAAAGGGTTTTAATTTAAAGGTAAATGGGGATAGCCTGCTCAGAAATCTAACTGGATTGATTACTCTCAACAGAACAGACCTGAATGACTTTGCTATAATAGCAACTGTTTTGTCATAAAATTATATATAATAAAGTGTCTTTCAGTCTACTAACTGATGGCGTGGCAAATCTATACTGGCTTAACAAAATTCAGCCCCAAGACCGTGCAGTTGTTGGGGATAGGGCTTTTTACTTGAGTGACTTAATCCAACGGGGTTATCCAGTCCTCTCGGGATTTGTCGTGAGTGCAAAAATCTACACTGAGTTTTTAGAAACGATAGACTGGTTAGAGCCAATCTTAGTAGACTTTCCCACTTCTTCACTACATCTTGATGTTAGAGATCCTCGACAATTACAAACCATCGCGCAACGGATTCGTCATCAAATCATCACATCAAGATTCTCTTCAAAATTGAGATCGATCTTAGAATCTGCCTTAAAAACAATCAATACTCAGGCGGTGATGTTTCATCTGGATTTAGTTTCTCCTTCCGTCGCAACGAATGGATTATTTGATCCGGTAATGAGTTGGACAACGATTGAAGCGGTTGAATTGAGTTTAAAACAAAGCTGGGCGGAGTTATTTAGAGCGAGAAATTTATTGTACTGGCAGCGTAAAGGCATCAAACTTGAACAACTCAAACCCACAATTTTAGTTCAATCTATTCCGGAGACGATTGCTTCAGGTTCAGTGCAAATTAGCCCAGAATCTTGGGAAATCAAAGCCACTTGGGGATTAGAACTCGCCATCTTCTGGGGACAAACCTATCCCGACAGTTATCACATTCATCCAGAAACCACAGAAATTAACTATCAGCGACTCGGTTATAAAACGATTGCATACTATTTAAAATTATCCGAACAGGTACACCCTCTCGAAAGTACCACTCAATGGCGGAGTTTTGCTCAATCTTCTCTGTCAGATCTTCACAACCCTGTAGAAGCCAAACTCTTAATCCCTGAAAAATACCAAGAACCCGTACTCCAAGCCGATCAACTCCAATCCTTAATTGAGTTAACCCAACAGATCACCACCTTAGTCGGCAGATATTGGCTTTTAGAGTGGAAACTCTGTGAAAATGAATTTTTCCTCTCCCGGATTTCTCCGGTGAATGCAGAGGCAATCTTGCTGAACAACTATTCCCCAACGACAGAGGAACCATCCCCCCATCTCAAAGGAATCGCCGCATCTTCTGGACGCACGATGGCCCTGGCGGCGCTAATAGTTCAGGGTTCAAACTCTCAAAAATCTCAGTTTTCAAAAGGGGCAATTTTAGTGGTTCCCAATATTACACCGGAGTTGCTTCCCTTACTCAAAAACGCTTCAGGTTTAGTCACAGAACAGGGGGGGATGACTGGACATGGTGCAATTTTAGCGCGAGAATTGGGAATTCCGGCAGTGATTGGTGTACCGAATGCTACGGAGCAGATTAAAATGGGAGAATCTTTGCTCGTTGATGGCGATCGCGGAGAAGTTCATCGGATTCAAAACCCGAATATGACAACGGATCAGAACTCATCTATCTGGGAGACAAAACCCCATTTTTCTTCAGGTGTTTTGCGGGTTCCTATCGCAACTCAATTAATGGTGAATTTGAGTCAAGCGAGTTCTTTAGAGGGACTGAACAGTTTACCCATTGATGGAATTGGCTTAGTCCGTTCCGAACTCATGGCGTTGGATGTGTTAGACTCGGCGATCGCCTCAGTTGATTTTAGTCAATGGTTAGAACCTCCCCATCAGTCCCAATTTTTACAGAGAATGACGGAAGCGCTGAAAGCCTTAGCAACAACGATTGCACCTCGTCCTTTATTTTACCGGGCTTTGGACTTGCGAGAGTTTCATCAAGAGGCTAGACCATTATGGAATGGGGAGAATTCTGAACTCGCGGTTTTGAGTCGTTTTTCTCACTGTGAACATCAGAGTCCTAAACTCTATTCAACTTTATTTGAATTAGAACTGGCTGTTTTAACTCAACTGTATCAATCCGGTTGTGATCATATTAATCTAATTTTACCCTTTGTGCGCTCTGTTGAGGAGTTTTCGATTTATCGTCGCTGTATTGAACAAATGGGGTTAACCCAAAATCCTCGATTTAAAATTTGGATTATGGCAGAAGTTCCTTCCGTGATCTTTTTACTTTCAGATTATATTCAAGCGGGAGTGCAAGGGATTTCCATTGGAACAAATGATTTAAGTCAATTTATCCTGGGGATTGATCGCAACCAAACCCACACACCTGCTCATTTAAACCCCCTTCACCCTGCCATGCTTAAAGCAATGCAACACCTGATTTCAACAGCTAAATCGGCTAATATTCCTTGTTCTATCTGTGGAGATGCTCCGGTTCTCTATCCTGAACTGATTGAACATTTAGTCCGGTGGGGTGTTACCTCAATTTCGGTGAATCTCGAGGCTGTGGAATACACTCATCTTGCGATCGCCAAAGCCGAACAATTACTCATTTTAGAACATTCTCGGTCTAGACTCAAAGAGTAGAGTGTGAGAAGGGATTCACCCGAACTCCCCTCTCCGTTTCACTGTTTTTGTCCCTTAGTTTCCAATCCGAGAAATCACTTCTTCTGGGGATAAATTACCAAAAATCACAGACATAATTCCCGGTAAATACTTATCCATACTTGTTACATTGGAATAGACTAAATGCTTCACCAATGTTGGGGATAAGCGATCACCTTCGACATCTAAACTGGTTTTATAACGAATTTCTCCATCATAGAAATTCATTTCAAAATTCCCGATCACAATTCCATAGTTAATCATTGTGAGAAAAGTTGCTGCGTTATACCGTTTATAGTCCGGAACTTTAACCGGAAAAACAGAATAAACACTCAGTTGCTTTTCTTCCTCACGAGCGATCATATAACAGTCAAATCGGCCGTTATTCCCTTCAATTCCTAAAGCTAGAACTCGGCGATGTTCTATCTCTTTAAAGACCCAACCATCCTCATCAAAAAAAGCGAGTAATACATCAAACAAAGGCTTGTCTGTGAAGTCGTTTTGGGATAGTGTTTCTGGATTTTGTTCGGAAGCAATCATAACTCTATTAATCTCCTAAAACCATTCTTGCTGTTGTTTTCAGCCCAGAAAATTTAAAGTTTCTTACTGTCCGTTGTTAGCATATCATCTTTAACCTTGTTAGACTTCGGTTCTAGGCAAATGATATTACTCACCTCATAGTATACGGGCCAGTAAAAACCCACTTGACTGTAAGTGAGTCTATTTTTCTTCTCTTTAAATTCTTGGTCATCAAATATTCGTTTGCGAGTTCCCGAAAAAATACGCTGACTTTTTTGAATACTTTTTGAGTCAGCTTGAATTTCTTTTTCAATGCTTTCGGCTTGAAATCCTTCCGAAATCAGTTGAAAACACCGTTCAATCACTCGACGAATGGTTTCACGTTCTCTAGATTCATACTGTAAAATAGGAGTTTCGACATCGCCTTTTTTCAAGAACAACCGATAACAACCGTGAGGATTGCCATGAGGAAACCAACCCATTTGAAAACGATAACCCTGCGGATCAAGGGTTGAACTTGTTCCCTCAAACCTGAGCGACTGAATTAACAGTAAATTTTCATTATAAAAATGAGAATTAACAATCCAACCGTCTCGAATTAACGGATCTTCATCTCCAAAAGTATTATGAATGATCGCCCAACCACTAGGTATATTGAGTGGAATCCGTTTTGAATACATGAATAATAATGGTTCAGTCTACTGAATTTTTAACAGTTATTTACTTTTGTGCAGAAGACCAAGCAAATGTGCAGTGTACCGATCTTGATACCCTTTCACTTCAGCTTGATCACTCTTATCAATAACACGTTTTTCTCGGTCTCGCAAGAAAATGGGTGAATAGAGATTCAGGGGAAGCAGGGAAGCAGGGGAGAAACTGTAAACTGTCTTCACTGGTCACTGTAAACTGTAAACTGTAAACTGTAAACTGTCCCCTGTTCCCTATGAATTGAAATCAGCCTGTATTTCGCATTCCGGCAGCAATTCCGTTAATCGTTAGCAAAGCACCGCGTAACAGTTCACCTTTGCTATAGCGCGAATGAATCACCCCTGACGCACTGGCTACCCCATGCTGACGTAAACGCTTTAACAGAGCCACTTGCAGTAACCCCAACGGGATAATCGTACCATTACGAAGTTGTACCGAACGCTGTAAAGTGGGATCACCATCTAATAAGCGTTCATGTTCGGTAATTTCCAGTACCAAATTCCGAGTTAACTGAAATTCCTGGAAAATTTGTTCGTATAAGGCTTCAAAGCGAGGCAGATCCTTGGGATCACTCAACTCTTTAACATAGTGGTGAGCCATTTGCATATCCACTTTAGCTAAAGTCATTTCCACCTTAGAGATTGTAGTGCGGAAGAACGGCCACTTATAGTAGAAGTAACGCAACAGTTTGATATGTTCTTCCGGTTCTTTCTGGACAAATTCCTGTAACGCCGAACCGACACCATACCAGGAAGGAACCAGAAAACGGCTCTGAGTCCAGCTAAACACCCAGGGAATCGCCCTTAAACCGGAAATATCTTTTTTCTTGTCTCCCTGACGTCGAGAGGGGCGAGAACTGATTTGCAGTTGGCTAATTTCTTGAATGGGAGTGACCTGATCAAAAAACTCGACTAAATCCGGTTGTTCATAGATCAAGTTGCGATAATGCGATCGCGATTTCACCGCTAATTCTTCCATAATCTGATTCCAGGGTTCAATCTCATCAAACCCGGTATGCAGGAGACTAGCTTGTATCACTGCGGTGGAAACACTTTCAAGGTTATACAGCGCTAACTGGGGGAGAGAATATTTAGAAGCGAGGACTTCTCCTTGCTCAGTAATTTTGATTCGACCGCTAATGCTTTTACCCGGTTGAGCTAAAATCGCTTTATAAGCCGGTCCACCCCCTCGTCCCACGGAACCGCCCCGACCGTGAAAGATGCGGATATTAATCTTGTAGGACTCAGCCACGGTTTGTAAGGCTTTTTGGGCTTTGTGAATTTCCCAGTTACTACTGAGGAAGCCCGAATCTTTGTTACTGTCGGAGTAGCCTAACATAATCTCTTGTAGAGACTCACCCGAATCTTGGGAATTTTGCTGATACTGTTGGTAGCCCCCTGCTAACATAGCTCGATAGAGCGGTAAATCGAACAAATCCTTCATCACCTCAGGAGCGCATTTCAAATCTTCGACCGTTTCAAATAGGGGAACCACCATCAAATTTGCAATTCCGGTGGCGGGATCATAAAGTCCAGCTTCTTTGGCCAATAATAAGACTTCGAGTAGGTCACTGACTTCGTGACTCATACTGATAATGTAAGTCTGACAGATTTCAGGGCCAAATTCCCGTTGTAAATCCCGCATGGTGCGGAAAGTTTGAATCGTTTCGCAGGTTTTCTCAGAAAAGGGAAGTTCAGAAGGAATTAGGGGGCGACGGGTTTGAAGTTCGGTTGATAACCACCGGGAGCGTTCACCTTCAGAGAGTTCGTTGTAAGATTTAGGTAGGATTTGTAAGTATTCCGCAATTTCATTCAGGGCGTTGGAGTGAATGGATGACTCCTGACGCATATCCAGACGGGCGAGGGAGAAACCATAGATCTCGACTTGACAGAGGAGATTTTCGAGATCCTGACATTCAATCCCGGTTTCGTGTAAATTGCGTTGAATCAGTTTCAGTTCTTCAAGGAATTCCGCACCGGATTGATAGAAAGTGCCTGTATTTTTATCAGGACTAACGAGTTTTTCCCGTTCTAGGGTAACATCATCGCTATTATAGAGTCGCCAGTTGCGATCGCGAGTATTTTCTAAGCGTTTTTGAACATAGGATAATTTCAAGCGATAGGGTTCTTGACGATAGCGAATCGCCAGTTGATCGTAGATTTCCGGAATTTGAGTGCGATCGCGATCGAGGGATTCGAGTAATTCCGGTAGAACATCACTCCAATGTAAGGATAAACTCAACAATTCGCTGAGGGATTGAGCGGCATTTATATATTTTTCTAGAACCAGATGCCGTTGATAGCAAGCGGTTCGCCAGGTAACTTCCGGAGTCACAGAGGGGTTTCCATCGCGGTCTGCACCCACCCAAGACCCAAATTTACAAAAATCGTATCTCGGGGGTTTTAGGTAGGGGAATGAGGCATTGAGAGCGTGCTTAATGCGTTGATAGAGTTGAGGAATAGCATCAAATAGAACTTCTTCAAAGTAATGAAGGGTGTAGTCTACTTCATCGAGGACAGTAGGTTTAAACTGATGGAGTTCATCGGTACGCCACCACAGTCGGATTTCCTCGGTCATTTGTTGGTAGAGTTCATCATTCCCGGAGGACAGATTTGACATTTGATCGATTTGACTCTCACTCAACTGAGTCAAACTTTGATCGACTTGATCGAGTTGTTGTAAGACTTGGGCGATGCGGCGTTGTTTGGTGCGGATCGTATGGCGAACAATTTCAGTGGGGTGGGCGGTAAACACCAAACGGACATCGAGATGATCTATCAGTCTTTGAATGACTTGAGAGGGAACGTTTAAACACCTCAACATCGGGAACAGGTGATGAAAGGTTGCTAATTCCTGTTCCGTTTGAGATTTGCTGGAGATATCCGAGAGATTGAGAGGATATTCTCGTTCATCGGAGAAGCGTCTATTGCGCGTTTCAAAGATCGAATTTTTTTGGTCTTTGGGGATCAGCAGTTGCTTTTCGGTTGATAGGCCCTTTGTATAAGCCAGTTGTTGCTCTCGTTGCTCGTAATGTTGTTCTACGATGTTAATCAACTGAAAGTAGAGGGCAAATGCACGACCCGCTCGAATTGATTCATTGATGTCAAGCTGTTCAATGATCTGTGAAATATTTGACTCTTGAAAATGAGAGGCCTGTCCTTCTGGAGAGGTCAGATGGCGCATCTGTTTGAGTAAATCTACTAATTCTTGACCGCACTCTTGACGCAGGACTAACTCCCACAAATCTTCTACAATTTTGAGACGATTTCGCAACAAAATATCGGATTCGCTTAAAGCACTATTAGATGAAACAACTGTATTAGAGATCTGATTTGAAGGGTGGAGCAGTGAACTCATAGGGCCTGTTCCTGTTGGCAAGATTATTCTTTATTGTATGGCTTAACCTCCAGAAGACCCTAAACTTTTAAGGTTAACTTCGTAAGTCAGAGAATCGGAAATGGGGGTTGGGGGGAGAGGGGTTGATCTTTGAGAACAGTCCCCCGTTTTCTGTTCCCGGTTCAGGGATGATCGGGAGTATCATGGGGAAAATTCAGAACAGGAAGGCGATCGCCTTGAAAGACCGCCTCACTGCTGCGACTCATCTCTAAAATAGTATTTGATAAAGCTTTACTTCCGATCAGCAGCAACATCAAAGGTGCAGTTGTCACACCCAAGAGTAAGTCTGAGGGAACTTTCAAATCGTAAGTCTCAGAACCTGTTGCCTCAGATGGTCTTTCCCACGGTGACTGCATATCGATTTCCTCTGCATCTTAAAGTCCTTCAGTTGTCTATTTTAACAACAAATTCGGGAGAGCGTTTACAGCTAATTACTTCAGCACGATAATATAGGAGACAAGATCGTCGGTAGAGTTGAATCTAGATGGGAGCGTCTTGACAAAAGATTGGTCAACACTAACACAGTGGACAGAGAAGGCAATCGGGCGGTCGGATGTCCGGGTGCAAGTTCGGTTGCGAGGTAATCACCTCCATGTCTTGTGTGAAGCCTCTCCTTGTCCTCGAGAAAAAACAGCGGTGTCTCAGTTTTCGGCAGCACTCGCTCAAACGAGGCTGGAAACATTACTGCCAACGGATGCTCCCCCTGTTTATAAAGTCTTTCTTTGTGGTCGTCTACCGGGGGCCAAACGTCCAGAGTGGACGGTGAAACTTGAGTGTAGTGATTTTCAACCCCAACCGGAAACATCAGGGATTTCTCAATCTTCTTCTTCCCAGCAGACCAGCAAGCCATCAGTCCTAGAAAAATTAACCGGAATCTTCACTCATCGTACCTCCCACAAAAACGACAGTGAATTCACAAAAGCAACGGAAACCTCATCAGAGTCGATCTCAGTTATTGATCCTCAACCCGATTATCAGCAAAACGATGAAACGGTGTTCGCGATCGCTAACCGAGAAGAAGCTTCTGTGGCGACACCCCAACCCATTGAAAACCTTACCCCCAAGCCGTTGCTCGATTCTCCGGTTGTAGAAAAAGACTGGAAACGGCAAATCCCCAGGCCTCAACCACCAGAACTCCACCGTTCAGAGCGTTCAGAAGATCATGGGGTTCATTCAACGAGATCTCATTTAGCCGGAACCGCAACCCAAACCCAACCTGAACAATCTTCATCCTCCAAGTTTGCGAGCGCTCAGATCACCGTTTCGCCGGAAATTTTAGCCCGTCAGGGATACAGTCATGCGATCGCCAGTGATCTCAGTGAAATATTAGGGAATTTAGGCGTTAGTGTCCGAGTCAGTATCAAAGAACTGTCCAAAAAACGTCGCCCCTCTCCAGACCCCCATAAAGAAGCCTTAACTCGTCGGTTGTGGGTACGCCTGGAGTCCGCCTATAGTCCGGATCCGTCTCTACTGGCAGAACCTATCGCCCAACGTTTACGACAATTACAGCTGGAAAACTTCCGCGATGCTTGTATATTCCTGCAAGTTCAGGGAGAACCGACACCCGACTGGATGTTACGCATTGATCTGACTCCGCCGTTGCAAATTCTCAAAGATTGGGCGCGTTGGGGTTCAGATGCGGCGATCACTCGTCTGATTAATCAAAAATTAGAGGAATTTAACGTAAAAGTTCGCGCTACGCTCAAAGAATCAACCCTACATATCTTCTGTGAAACCCGCAGTGTAGACACTCTGCCAGAAAAATCAAATAAACGTCACAAAAACAAACGTCACATACCCGCTAAACATTCTGTAATGACGGCGATCGCGCCAATTTTGGAAACCCTCGCTCCTCAAGGGATTCTCGCGGCTACAGTGTATGGTGTTGAGGGTCAAAACGCTAAAAAACAGCCTCAGTCTCCGGGTTGGGTCGATTGGCTCAATCTCCCGGCGGCTCAACATCCTGATTTACAACCCCATCCTCTGACCTTAGCCCAACAAGGGAACCTCGAAGCCCTCACCTTTCTCCTCAATCAAATCGTTAACCCGGATCTTGAGAGTAAATTAGCAACAGGTGGAGTGCGTGTTTTACTCCTTCGCAAGGGTAAACTGCTCCATGTGATGACTGAAGCCCCCACCTGTCCCTCTCAGTCGAAAGTGGCTCCTCCTCTGGCTGAATTTCTCCGAACTTATCAAATAGATGATATTGCAGGAGTGCGAATTTATGGCCGTCGGGCGGGTCAAAAACATCCCCTGTGGCGCTATGGGGTAGCCTTGTCTCAGCGTGTTCTCACCCCGGATGAACAGGTCAATGCTTTTTCTGAGGCTGAGGGTGAACATCTGATCTCTCAACCGGATGGACTGGTTTTTCGGCCGGATCTCGCTTCCGATGAGGAGGGGAATGAGTCTCTAATATTAAATCGTTTGTCGTTTGATCGTAGCGCTCCGTTAGAGTTCCTCAGCCTGACGGTACAACAGCAATTACTGGCCACAGGACTGTTTAGCTCTCGTCAAAGCCCTGACCTCGTTGACTCCTCAAAAACAGCTCGATATTCAAAAATGGGGTTAGCTTTCGTTTGGGCGGGGGTGGGCTGTTTACTGGCGATTCAGTTAGACTGGGTGCTGGGTCAATTTTTGGAAAATAACCCCCAGTTTGAGACATCGACTGAACAATTTGAGGCTCCAATGCCTCGGGCAACGCTTTCTAGACGTGAGCAGATGGCGGCGATACAAACGGCTTCTCCTGAAGATGATGGGGTGTTTAACCGCTCGGATTTTATCTCGGATCAGGAATCTTTACTGCTTTATCCGTCGTTTAATAGTCCTCAGTTGGATGAGCAGTTAGCCCGTTATCAAGATTTTCTGCTCCGGGAAAAACGCCCCCCGGATATTCTGATTGTGGGAAGTTCACGGGCGTTGCGGGGAATTGATCCGGCGGTTCTCGAAACCGCGCTGGCTGAACAAGGTTATCCTCAACTTCGGGTGTTTAATTTTGGAGTCAATGGGGCGACGGCTCAAATTGTTGATCTCGTCGTGCGGCGGATTTTACCTCCGGAACAGTTACCCCAGTTAATTATTGTCGCCGATGGGGTGCGTGCGCTCAATAGTGGTCGGGGCGATCGCACTTATGAAGCATTGGCGGGGTCTGCGGGCTATCAAGAACTGGCTCAAGGTACGTTTAGAATTCCGACTCGACAACTTGATTCTTCGTCGGATTTTCAAAACACGCTGTTGACGATCCGAGAATTGGGGCAGAATCCTTCTAATGCAGTCAAACAAGTACAGCAATGGTTTGATCAGCAGTTGATGGAGATTTCGGCAGCTTATCGACAACGAGATCACCTGAAACAGTTTTTGTTATTGATGGTAAATAACCGCAGTTTCAATCAATCCTCTCAGGATCTTCCAGATGTTCCGGAGGTTGAAGAGGGTTTGAAGGATGAAACACCTCAGTTAGCTTCTAATGGCTTTCTACCTTTATCGATTCGGTTTGATCCTGAAACTTACTATCAGAAGCATTCTCAGGTTTCCGGTTACTATGATAGTGATTATCAAGGTTTTGAACTGACTGGGATTCAAAGTAATGCCTTGAGAAGGTTAATTGATTATGTGCAGTCTCAGCAGATTGAAATTGTATTTGTAAATATGCCTTTAACTCAAGATTATCTAGATTCGGTTCGCACCGCCTATGAACAAAAGTTTCAAGAGTATATGCAGCAAGTGGAGAGAGAAACGGGATTGACTTTTATTGATTTGGCTTGGGAATGGCTCGAAACCTATGAATATTATTCCGATCCCAGTCATTTAAACCGTTATGGGGCGGCGGCGGTGGCTAAACGACTGGCTGAAAAGCAACAAATTCTCTGGCCGAGTCCTGAAAATTTGGAAGTCCCAAGCGATCGCAAGTTAGAATGAGAATGCGGAGTTGTATTTTTTAAGATTTTTAGGTTTGATTTAGGTTTGCTCAACTCCTTGGAACCCTCATCTCTCACATTCTATTCGAGTCTTTAGGAATGACAAAACTTAAAACTTTTTTAGCTTGGTTTAGCGTCTCAATCTTGCTGACACTGGTATTCTTTGGGCTACCTGTTCATTTCATTCATGCTGCAACTGAACCTACTGACACCACAGAACCTTTTGATCAAGTGGTTCAAAATACTGAAAAAAAATCAGGATTATTTACGTTATATCATCATCAAGAAGAGGGTAAAGTTTATCTAGAATTGACTCCCGAACAATTGAAGAAACAATACCTGTGTTTAATTACATTAGATTCAGGAATTGGAGAAGGCGGAATCTTTCGCGGATTAAATTTAAGTGAGTATTTGTTTGAATGGCGGCGTCAAAATAATAGGATACAGCTGGTTCTTCCGAATGTTAATTTTAGAACTCAGCCGAATGATCCCCAAAGCCGTGCTATTAATCGTTCGGTGAGTGATTCTGTTTTATATTCTCTCCCCATTCTCAGCACTCATCCTGAACGTCAAACGGTATTAATTGATTTGAGTAGTGTTCTCACAAATGATCGAGATCTGTCTAATTTAGCAAGTGGTTTTTCCTCTTTTCTGAGTTCTAACTACAGTATTGATTCTAAACAATCTTATATTAATCAAGTTCAAGTTTTTCCGTTTAATGTTGAGATTGAATCCGTGTTTGGGTTTGTACAAAATCCAGGAAATCGAGCTAGACGAATTGCCTCACTTCCGGATAGTCGTGCATTTAGTTTAAATGTTCGCTACAGTTTTGTAGAAGTTCCTCAAGCCGAAAGTTATCGTCCGCGTATTGCAGATGAACGAGTGGGATACTTTACGACTATCTATAAAGATCTTTCTCAGACTAGCCACAGTTCTGCAATCGTGCGCTATATTAAGCGTTGGAATTTAGAAAAAAGTGACCCAAATTCTTCTCTATCTCCTCCCGTTGAACCGATTGTTTTTTGGATCGAAAATACAGTTCCTCTAGACTATAGAGAAGCCGTTCGTCAGGGCGTATTAATGTGGAATAAAGCTTTTGAAAAAGCCGGATTTAAAGATGCAATTCAAGTGAAACAAATGCCCGATAATGCGACTTGGGATCCCGCAGATGTTCGCTATAATACCATCCGTTGGTCTACTTCCTTTCAACCCTGGTTTAGTGGTTATGGCCCCTCTCATATTAACCCTTTAACCGGACAAATTTTAGATGCGGATATTATCCTTGAAAGTCGGGCTATCAGTCGATTTTTTGAAGGGACGGGTTTTTTACTTGAAAGTCAACAACAGAATCAGACAGCCCAGGTTAATAATCCTTGTGAGTTAGGACAGTTATCTTTAGCGAGAGTTTCTTCTGAGTCTCACTCTACCTTATCCCATGATTTTTCCTCAGAACATTTATGTTTTGGCTTTGAGTCTAATCGTCAATTAGCGATGGGGGCGATGGCGATGTCATTGTTTAATAGTGTTCAACCCAATAGCCCGAAAATCAAAGACTATATTCAAGAATATTTGAGTTTTTTGGTTGCCCATGAAGTCGGTCATACTTTAGGATTAAGACACAATTTTCACGGTAGCACTTTACTTTCACCCGAACAATTAAACGATACCAAAATTACCCATAGTTTGGGATTAGTTGGGTCAGTGATGGATTATGTTCCCGTAAATTTAGCCCCTCAAGGAAAGCCTCAAGGCGATTATTTTCCCGTTATTATTGGCCCCTATGATGAATGGGCAATTGAATATGGTTATAAACCTGTGATTGGAAATAGTCTCTATGCAGAAGGACAAGCTTTACAAGACATTGCGGGACGGGCAGCCGGTAAACCGGAATTAGCTTTTGCAACCGATGAAGATTTTTGGGGAGTTTTTCTGGATCCGGCAGCTAATGTGTTTGATTTGAGTAATAATATGCTGCAATATTCCCAATGGCAGATGGATAATTCAGTTGCTATGTGGAAGCGTTTAGAAAGTCGTTCTACGAGTACAACTGAGGGTTCAAATCAAGTTCGTCGAATGTTTGAAACAATCTTTGGTTACTATCAAAATAATGCTGAACATCTGACGTTGTATATTGGGGGTCAATCTTTTAATCGGGGTCGAGTGGGTTATGGGAATGGACGGCAACCTTTTGAACCCATTCCTGTTCAGAAACAGCGGGAAGCTTTAGCATTATTACAGAAGTATGTTTTTTCTGAAGAAGCATTTCAGTTTTCACCGAATTTACTGAATCAATTAGCACCATCTCGTTGGCAAGATTGGGGAAATCCTGATGTTAACTCAACTTTAGAATATCGAATTAGCGATCGCATTTTAAGGTTACAGAAATCGATTTTAGAAGAAGTTCTCGCCTCAACTCGTTTAATTCGCTTAAGAGACTTAGAATTGAAAGCAGCACCGCAAAATTCGTTAACAATGCCCGAGTTGTTTGAGATGTTGCAAAACGGTATTTGGACGGAGGTTTTACAAACCAAACCAGGAATTGAAATTTCCGGACTGCGGCGGGCGTTGCAGCGTGAACATTTGAATATATTAACGCGAATGGTTTTACGACAGGTGAATGTTCCTGAAGATGCTGTTACTTTAGCTTGGTTTCAGTTACGACAGCTAAAAGATGTTTTAAATCAGACCTTAGACCAGAGAAATGCTCGAATGGATGCTTACACGTTGGCACATTTAGAAATGACTCGCGATCGCATTATTAAAGCATTAGACGCACAGTTACAAACCAATTAACTTCTGATTTTGTAGGTTGGGTTGAGGTAACAAAACCCAACATTTTTTGTAAATTGAGACAACGAAACCCAACATTATCTTTTCCCGGTTTATATAGATTTGTTGGGTTGCACTTCGTTTAACCCAACCTACTTTTCTAAGGATATCCGTTGGTTGAAAATATATTAGCCCATTTTGTAGGTTGGGTTGAGGTAACAAAACCCAACATTATCTTTTCCCGGTTTATATGGATTTGTTGGGTTGCACTTCGTTTAACTAACCTACTTTTCTAAGGATATCCGTTGGTTGAAAATATATTAGCCCATTTTGTAGGTTGGGTTGAGGTAACAAAACCCAACATTATCTTTTCCCGGTTTATATGGATTTGTTGGGTTGCACTTCGTTTAACTAACCTACTTTTCTAAGGATATCCGTTGGTTGAAAATATATTAGCCCATTTTGTAGGTTGGGTTGAGGTAACGAAACCCAACATTATATGAAATCCGGTTTATATGGATTAGGTTGAATATCAACTGCGATCGCCTCTTTAATATTGTCTAAGGCTTCTTCCTAAGTTGATATAATTATAATTGACTTGATAGACTAGAAATCTAAGATTAACTACACCTGATGGGAGTGTTCAGTTAATTTTGAGAGACTGGTAAAATGATCGAGACGCAAATAGAACAGCAACATCAAGCACAAAAGTAGCCTAAAAATTTTAGTATACTTTCGATCTTAATCCCTCTCAATGAAATGATTATGGATCTGCATCAAAAAATACAAAACATTTTTCCCCTTGAAGAGAGTATCCCCGAGGAATTTCGGCTACTCGATGCCCCTCTCGACCAAAAAGAGTATTTAGTTGATGGAGAATTGCGAATTTGGGATGGCCATCAAGAGGAAGTTCATTCACCCTTATATCTAAAAACCTCTGATGGCTTAAAAACTAAACTGATCGGAAAATTTCCTTTAATGAGCGAGGAAGCGGCGTTATCAGTTTTGAAAGCGGCTTTAAATGCTTATGATTCGGGTCGAGGATTATGGCCCACTTTATCGGTACAAAAACGCATAGAACACGTTCAAGACTTTGCGTACCGCATGAAAGAAAAGCGCTCAGAAGTGATTAATCTTCTGATGTGGGAAATTTGTAAATCCTATACCGATTCTGCGAAAGAATTTGATCGGACTTTAGATTATATTGAGAGTACGATTGATGCGTTAAAAGACCTCGACCGACGCTGTTCTCGCTTTGAGATTTCTGAAGGTGTTATTGGTCAAATTCGACGCGCTCCGTTAGGAGTTGTATTGTGTATGGGGCCTTCTAATTATCCCCTCAATGAGACATTTACGACTTTAATTCCGGCGTTAATTATGGGTAATACAGCCATTTTAAAAATGCCCAGACCGGGAACATTATTAAACCGTCCTTTACTCGAAGCGTTTCAAAAAGCATTTCCTCCAGGCGTGGTTAATTCTGTTTATGGCGCGGGTCGAGAAGTGACTCCTCCAATTATGACTTCTGGTGAAATTAATGCGATCGCATTTATTGGTTCCAGTAAAGCAGCAGATCGGATTGAACGACTCCATCCTAAACCCCATCGACTGCGAACTATTTTAGCCTTAGAAGCTAAAAATCCGGCGATTATTTTACCTCATGCCAATTTAGAGATCGCAGTTAAAGAATGTATTTTGGGAACACTTTCTTACAACGGACAGCGTTGTACAGCGATTAAGATTATTTTTGTTCATCGACAGATTGTTGACCGCTTTTTAGAGCAATTTAAAGCGGCAGTCAGTGCGCTGAAAATCGGGATGCCCTGGGAAGAAGGTGTTCAATTAACTCCCATTGCTGAACCCGGAAAACCTCAATATTTGAATGAGTTAGTTGAGGATGCTAAACAGCATGGTGCTGAAGTGATTAATGAAGCGGGCGGAGTCATCAACGAAACGTTTTTCTTTCCGGCTATTCTTTATCCCGTGAATGAAAAAATGCGGGTATATTCTGAAGAACAGTTCGGCCCCGTTGTACCGATTATTCCCTTTGATGAGATTGATACTCCTATTGAGTATATTGTGAACTCAAACTATGGTCAACAGGTGAGTATTTTTGGGGAAGATATTAATGCGATCTCTCAATTAATTGATCCGTTGGTCAATCAGGTTTGTCGAGTAAATATCAATAGTCAATGTCAGCGTGGGCCTGATACATTCCCCTTTACCGGACGCAAAGATTCAGCCGAAGGAACGTTATCAGTTACCGATGCGTTGCGTGCGTTTTCTATTCGGACGTTAGTGGCGGCTAAAGATATTGATCAAAACAAACAATTAATTTCCCAAATTGTTCGAGAACGGAAATCCAATTTCTTGTCTACTGACTTTATTCTATAGCAAAATAGTAGAGGCGTACTCGGGTGCGTCTCTGCTAATGTACGAGTTATTAATAGTGATCAGATTGTTTGTTAACTACACTAGATAAAGATCCAGTAATTTTTATTTAAAATCAGGACATATTTTTAAGGAAAAATATCAACTCATTGATCTACATTGCTATCATTATAGTAGACTTAATAACTATCTTCTAAAATGAAAGCATCAGAACTTTTTCCCTTCACATAAGGTCGAAAATTTTTCGGATTAACGCAGATTAACAAGTCATTTCCGCGATCCCCTTGAAGATGATCATTAAATTCATCAATTTTAAATTTCTGAAATTTTGTGTAAAAATAGAAAAAATAGATAATAATTTAGGGATAAAAAGTGTCTGAATTTCTTCAAAAAACCGAAATCTATTTACAAACTTACGTTTGTTCGATAGCCAATGAAATCGATATTTATCCGAATTTACTTCAAGAAGCTTTTGAAGGTTTAGGAAAATTGGAGGTTTTAGCTTTACGAGTTCCGCAACGGTGGGGCGGAAAACAAGCAAGTGCAGAAGATTTTTCTCAATTTCAAGAAATAATTGCTCGATATTCGGGGGCGTTGGCATTTTTACAAACTCAACATCAAAGTGCAGCGGGGATGTTGATGCAGAGTTCAAATCCTGAACTTCAAGATATTTATCTTCCTCAAATGAGTTCCGGAAAAATTACAGTAGGTGTCGGTTTTTCACAACTTAGACGCCGGGGAAAACCAACAGTTATCGCTCAAGACGTTTCTGGAGGATATGAAATTCAGGGTGATGTTCCCTGGGTAACAGGATGGAAGATTTTTCAAGAATTTATTATCGCTGCAACTTTACCTGATGGACGGGCAGTTTTTGGGCTAGTTCCTTTAGAAAATCTGCAAACATCTCAAGGAGAAATTCAGTTAAGTTCCCCGATGTCTCTCTGTGCGATGACCTCTACAAATACCGTAACTGCAACGTTTAAAAAATGGTTTTTACCCAAAGAAAAAGTGGTTTCTATTAAACCTGTTGGTTGGATCGAAGAAAATGATCAGAAAAATGCTTTAAAAGCCAGTTTTTTTGCGTTAGGATGTGCTAGGGCTGGGCTAGATATTTTGGAAACAGCTTTTGAGCAAAAAGGGTTTACTTTTATTGAAGAAACGGCTAAAGTTTTAACAGAGGAACTGAATTACTGTCGGACAAAAATTCAACAAGCTCAACAAAATTTGAGTTTAAGTTTAGCGGAAAAATATCAACTCAGGGCTTGGGCAATTAATTTAGCGGTTCGTTGTAGTCATGGGGCAGTTATTGCATCAAGTGGGGCAGCAAATTTAAGCCAACATCATGCCCAAAGAGTTTATCGAGAAGCATTAGTTTATAGTATTTCAGGTCAAACAAAAGCTTTAATGGAAGCAAGTTTAAAGGAGATTATTTAATCGATAAATTTCATCGAGTCTACAATTATTATTCTTTGTGATTAGATTCTCATGAGTTAATTTAACTTGTTTCTAATCACTCAAAATCCTTGTCAGGATTGACATATAACGTTTTGATCAGGCTGTACCTGAGATTGAGATTGTTGCAAATAATTTGCAAGTTGTCAAGGATTTGAGCCGTCATCTTGACTGAACTGTAAACAATATACATATTTATATTTTTTTGTCAAGTTAATTTTTGTTATATATTTATTAGAGTAATGACTCATATAATGTCAAGTAATATTACTAAAACTTTAGATTTTCTTGTCGAATTATGTCAGATCCGGCGAAAAAGGGTTTCAAGTTAACGTTTTCTGCTAACAATACTCATAGTGCAATTGACTGCAATGGGATAAAAATAGATAACACTGCGTTTTGCAAGTGATCTCATCTTTTATACCCCCTGCAAAAATGGCCATTAAGAACCTGAAAAAGTTGAGGAGAAATCCAACACTTAAAGTTTCTAATCCCAAGCACTCAAACCCGAGAGACACAAAGCCGCAATTTTAACGGCAAGCCAAAGGGGTTGACTCGCGATCCCGTTTATGGTTATCTAAAAAAGGTAAACTCTCTGGTTAAATTTCCAGAAAAACCTGACATTTTCAATTTAAATAAAGCCGACTCAAAGGGACTGCAAGATTTATATGTTTACATACGTTAATCCCACTGTTAGACACATCAAACCCGATAATTTGAATGGACGATCACTCCTCAAAGTCGTCTATGTTGTGTTAGAAGCACAATATCAAAGTGCGTTATCTGCGGCTGTTCGATCTATCAATAAAAATAACCCCCATGTTGCCATAGAAATCAGTGGTTATTTAATCGAGGAGTTGAGAAATCCCGATAATTACGAAGACTTAAAAAAAGACATCGCTGAAGCCAATATCTTTATTGCTTCCCTGATTTTTATTGAAGATTTAGCCGAAAAAGTCGTCGAAGCCGTCACCCCCCATCGGGATAACCTTGATGTTGCAGTGGTTTTTCCCTCCATGCCCCAGGTCATGCGCCTGAATAAAATGGGTAGCTTCTCAATGGCGCAACTCGGACAAAGCAAAAGTGCGATCGCCCAATTTATGAAAAAACGGAAGGAAAAATCCGGTTCTTCCTTCCAAGACGGAATGTTAAAACTATTACGGACCCTGCCCAAAGTTCTCAAATATATGCCCATAGAAAAGGCGCAGGATGCTCGTAATTTTATGATGTCGTTTCAATATTGGCTAGGGGGTTCTTCAGAAAATTTAGAAAACTTCCTATTAATGTTGGCTGATAAATACGTCTTAAAAGATAGTGAGTTTAAATATGCCGATCCCGTCGTTTATCCCGATATGGGAATTTGGCATCCTTTAGCCCCAAAAATGTATGAAAACGTCAGCGAATATTTGCAGTGGTATAACAGCCGAGATGATATTAGCGACGATCAAAAAGACCCCCTAGCGCCTTGCGTTGGCTTAGTCTTACAACGCACCCATTTAGTCACAGGAGATGATGCCCATTATGTGGCAATGGTACAGGAAATGGAAGCGATGGGCGCCCGCGTTATTCCCGTATTTGCAGGCGGTTTAGACTTCTCCAAACCCGTTGATGAATACTTCTGGGATACCCCCCCGAAAGGCATTCAAGCCCAACCCCTCGTTGATACCGTTGTCTCCCTCACCGGGTTTGCCCTGGTGGGCGGCCCCGCTCGTCAAGATCACCCGAAAGCGATAGACTCGTTAAAACGCCTCAACTGTCCCTACATGGTGGCGTTACCGCTTGTCTTCCAAACCACCGAAGAATGGGAAGGCAGCGACTTAGGCTTACACCCGATCCAGGTGGCGTTACAAATTGCCATTCCTGAGTTGGATGGGGCCATTGAACCCATTATTGTCTCAGGGCGAGATGGGGCAACCGGAAAAGCGATCGCCCTGCAAGATCGGATCGAAGCGATCGCCCAACGGGCAATGAAATGGGCAAACCTGCGGAAAAAACCCAAACTTGACAAAAAAATTGCCATCACTATTTTTAGTTTCCCGCCCGATAAAGGCAACGTTGGAACCGCCGCCTATTTAGATGTATTTGGTTCCATTTATGAGGTGATGAAAGCCTTAAAAAATAACGGTTATGATCTCCCAGAATTGCCGGAGTCTGCCGAACAATTAATGCAGGAAGTCATCCACGACGCCACCGCCCAATATCAAAGCCCAGAGTTAAATATTGCCTATCGAATGTCGGTGGAACAATACGAACGTTTAACCCCTTATTATGAACGGTTGAACGAAAATTGGGGACCACCTCCGGGGCATTTAAACACCGATGGCGAGAATTTATTAATCTACGGAAAACAGTTTGGTAATCTGTTTATTGGGGTACAACCCACCTTCGGTTATGAAGGCGATCCGATGCGGTTATTGTTCTCTCGATCTGCGAGTCCTCATCACGGTTTTGCCGCTTATTACACCTATTTAGAACAGGTTTGGCAAGCCGATGCCGTGTTGCATTTCGGAACACACGGATCGTTAGAATTTATGCCCGGAAAACAGATGGGAATGTCGGGAGATTGTTACCCCGATAATTTAATTGGCACTATCCCCAATATCTATTATTATGCTGCCAATAATCCCAGTGAAGCAACCATTGCTAAACGCCGCAGTTATGCTGCTACCATTTCTTACTTAACACCTGCTGCGGAAAATGCTGGGTTATATAAAGGTTTGCAGGAATTAAACGAGTTAATTGGTTCCTATCAAACCTTAAAAGATAGTGGCAGAGGGGTGCAAATTGTCAACACCATTATCGAAAAATCTCGGACAGTTAACCTCGATCAAGATGTGAATTTGCCCGAATGTGATGCGGCTGAACTTTCGGCAGAAGAACGGGATAATGTAGTCGGACAAGTGTATCGCCGCTTGATGGAAATTGAGTCGCGTTTATTGCCCTGTGGTTTACACGTTATTGGCAAGCCCCCAACCGCAGAAGAAGCGATCGCCACTTTAGTTAATATTGCCAGTTTAGATCGCGAAGAAGACGGGCTGTTGAGTTTGCCGCATATTATCGCTAATAGTATTAACCGCGATCTCGAAGAAATTTACCGCAATAATGACAATGGTATCTTAGCCGATGTGGAATTATTGCAGCAAATTACTGAAGCTTCAAGGGCAGCAATTGCCGCGTTAGTTCAAGAAAAAACCGATGCAGAAGGACGAGTTTCTAAAGTTTCTAAACTCAACTTCTTTAACATGGGTAAAAAGGAACCCTGGATCGAAGCCTTGCATCAATTTGGCTATACAAAAGTAGACACCGAAGCCCTCAAACCTCTGTTTGAATATTTAGAATTCTGCTTACAACAAGTTTGTGCAGATAACGAATTAGGGGCATTATTACGGTCATTAGAAGGCGAATATATTCTGCCAGGGCCAGGGGGCGATCCGATTCGGAATCCGGGTGTTTTACCCACAGGTAAAAATATGCACGCCCTCGATCCCCAGTCCATTCCAACGGCTGCTGCGGTGAAGTCTGCGGCGATTGTGGTTGAGCGATTAATTGCCCGTCAAAAACTCGAAAATGGCGGTAATTATCCCGAAACTATTGCAGTGGTATTGTGGGGAACCGATAATATTAAAACCTACGGAGAATCCCTCGCCCAAGTGATGTGGATGGTGGGGGTTAAACCGGTTCCCGATGCGTTAGGACGAGTCAATAAATTAGAGTTAATTCCCCTAGAAGAATTAGGGCGTCCGCGTATTGACGTTGTAATTAACTGTTCCGGTGTGTTCCGCGACTTGTTCATCAATCAGATGAATTTGTTAGATAAAGCGGTGAAAATGGCAGCAGAAGCCGACGAACCGTTAGAGATGAATTTTGTTCGCAAACACGCTTTAAAACAGGCCGAAGAATTGGGAATTAATTTGCGTCAGGCGGCAACTCGGGTGTTTTCTAATGCCTCCGGTTCCTATTCTTCTAATATCAACTTAGCCGTTGAAAATAGCACTTGGGAATCTGAAGAAGAACTGCAAGAAATGTATCTGAAGCGCAAATCTTTCGCCTTTAATTCGGATAATCCGGGGATGATGGATGATAACCGCCAAGTGTTTGAGTCGGCGTTAAAAACCGCAGAAGTTACTTTCCAAAACTTGGATTCTTCGGAAATTAGTTTAACCGATGTTTCCCATTATTTCGACTCAGATCCCACAAAAGTGATCAGTAGTTTACGCAAAGATGGGAAGAAACCTGCGGCGTATATTGCCGATACCACAACTGCAAATGCCCAGGTTCGCACCCTATCGGAAACCGTGCGGTTAGATGCGCGAACCAAAATGTTAAATCCCAAGTGGTATGAAGGGATGTTATCTCACGGTTATGAGGGGGTTCGTGAGTTATCAAAACGCCTCGTTAATACGGTGGGATGGAGTGCGACTGCGGGTGCGGTGGATAATTGGGTGTATGAAGAAACCAATGAAACCTTCATCAAAGATGAGGCGATGCAACAGCGTTTATTGAACCTCAATCCTCATTCGTTCCGTCGCATGGTAACAACGTTGTTGGAAGCCAACGGACGGGGTTATTGGGAGACAGATGACAGCAATTTAGATCGTCTGCGCGAGTTGTATCAGGAGATTGAAGACCGCATCGAAGGCGTCGAATAGAATCTCATAATACCTGAATTAATTTTGTAGAGACGCGATCATGTGTTGGTTGCGTCTCTTTTATTTTCTCAGTTTTGATTAGGACTGACGCTTAGACACCATCATCAAACCAACCCCTCCCAGGGCTAATAAACCGACTACAGGGGTTGTTTCTGGAATAGAACGACGACGAGTAGCAGTCCAGGTTCCAGACCCATCAGATGGAGAACCAACGCTGAATGACCATGTTGTTGCAGTCATCCGAAGAGAAACGAACCTAGCGCTAATACCCCACACAGAATCGTTATATGACAATGATGGAAAAGGATCAAATGAAGAGGAGCGGCCACCGAGAAAAATACCAGCAACCGGTTGAGCATCAAAGGGACGCCAGAAGAGATACTCAGGATTGAAACTCAGTCCTACTGTTGTTGAAAAAGTATTCAATCTAAAAACATTCTGGCTCCGTTCAAATATTATAGATTCACTGCATATCGGTTTTAATACAGGTCCAAATGGAGGTGTATCTGCTGGCATAATTACACTTATACATTGTTGAGCATCTCCTTCAAAAGGAGTTTCATCATGGCTGAATTCTCCTGTACCAACTAACTCTCCCACCTCGTTAAAGAACTGCATATCATAGAAAACATTTGCTTCGGCAGGTGCAGTTGCAAGCATGATTGTACTTGCAATAAAACTGCTTAGGGAAACAAAAAAACGGCTTTTCACTTAACATTCTCCTGAAATAGCTTGACTGAATATTTTCAATTTGATGAAATCATATCAATTGATATATCAGTAAAACTAGGACTCTATGTAAAATTTCAAAGAAATCTGATAAAGCTACAGTAAAGCTTTCCTAAAAGACGAGACAGGAGTTTGTAGGGTGGGTGAGAAACGATAATTTAATTACTCAAACATTAACTGGTTAATCTCACCTACCCGACTTATTGGTAAAGTGATATTGTCTTTTTAAATGGGGATTGCTAAACTACGAAAATAGTAGATTTGTCTTTAAATATGACTGCTACAGTCAACGAACTAACCGCTTTTCCCGACCAGACTCAACTCCCAGAGTCGGATGGTACTTTTGTGAAAAACTTCCAAGAACATCCCCAAAGCATTCTGCTAACTGACTCTATTGAACCTGTCTTACAAAAACGACATTCAGACGGACAATATTGTATTGGTCAAGACTGCGGAATTTATTGGCGGATGACAGACCCCCCCGAACGAGGTGCTATTGCTCCCGACTGGTTTTATGTTCCCAATGTTCCGTCCACGTTAGACGGTGAATTTCGGCGTTCTTATGTGTTATGGCGAGAATTAATCGCGCCGTTAATTGTCTTAGAGTTTGTATCGGGAGATGGACGAGAAGAACGAGATAAAACCCCTCTTTCCCGTGTAGAGTCTGCTGAACAAAAACCCGGAAAATTATGGGTTTATGAACAGGTGATTCGTCCCGCATTTTATGGAATTTATGAAGTCAAAAAAGCCAGCGTAGAAGTTTATTATTTAGTTGGCGGTGAATATGAATTATTAACACCCAATGAGCGGGGTCATTATTTGATTGCACCCTTAGAAGTAGAACTAGGAATTTGGGAAGGTCAATATCAAAACTTAACCGCTCCCTGGTTGCGATGGTGGGATGCTCAAGGGAATTTATTGTTAACAGGAAATGAACGAGCAGAACGAGCAGAAACAAGAGCAGAACGACTAGCAGCACAATTAAGAGCCGCAGGACTTGAACCGGAAGTTTAGCAAGTTTGAGGACTGAAATGTAGGAGCATACTTATGTTGCATAGATGTGGAAATAAGGGGGTTACGTTGTTAACAGAAATTGTTATAATCAGGGAAAATTGCGATTGGCTCCGCCACTGCGCCCCGCGCAATCGCCTCCGAGATGCTTCGCGATCGCTATCTTGTCGCCAAATAGATTGTCATGTTCGTTCTATCGAATTAAACTTGTGCTACTGTTGTTAATAATAACTGGAGAATAAATGATGATAGAAGCACATCAACAGTTAGTCATTTCCGATCCGCAAGTAATGATGGGAAAACCCGTTATTGCTGGTACTCGAATAACCATTGAGTTAATTCTCGAAAAACTCGCCTCTGCTGAAACCCCAGAACAAATTCTTGCTTCTCATCCCCGACTAACCGAGGAAGCCATTCAAGCTGCTTTAAAATTTGCAGTTGAAGCGTTAAGAGCAGATGTGATTTATCCTGTGGAGAAAGCCGTGTGAAATTTGTAGCTTATGAAGGTTTAGATGCTCAGATTGTTGAACGGTTGCGACAAGCAGAACACCGAGTCTGGTACATTGCGGAAATGGAACCGGGAATTTCTGATGATGCTGTGCTAAATTTAGCGAATCAAGAGAATGCTGTTTTGTTGACGGTTGATGAAGGTTTCGGTATAAAAAGAGTATTTAAAAGTGATATTGAAAGATTTTCTATTCATTAATATTGCCTGAATGAAGTCCAGAAAAAACGCCCTAATGAAAGATGCCCTTTTTTAAAGTCTAAAAAGGGTTAGAACCCTAAATCAGTGGGATACTCCGTCTGCTCAACAGTCAAGCAACATTAAAAGTACCTATCCACCTGTTAAGACAAAACTCAAAACTTGATAGATAAACGTTAAAATTGTAATACCTAAAATCGCAATCACCAACAAAAACAACATCAAACCACCGACTAAAAGAATAATAAACAACCGATCAGCTTTTTGTCCAGTTTCGGGAGAATTAATATAAACCTCTAACAGGTCAACATTTTTAATATTAGCTTTCCAAGCTGCATCAAAGAGATCCCCCATCACAGGGACAGTCCCCACCAAAATGTCAATCATAATATTAGACACCATGCGAAGCAGCGTTCCCTTCGGAACACCCAATTGTAAAGCATGGAAAAAGATATAAGCAGATAACAAACCTCCAACCACATCTCCCCCTCCCGGTATCAGTCCAATAATCGGATCAAGACCAAATCTATACCTTGTACCCGGAACCCGAAAAGCACTATCGAGAAAATGACTATATCGGCGTAAATGTTGCAATTTAGATGCTTTAGCGTTACGCACTTCAGTAGAAATAGGTGATTTAGCAGGAAATTTAGGATTCATCTTTTTGAGAGTATTGAGAAAATCGACATTTTTGTGTCAATATATGTAACATTAGATTAATGATTCGCGATTCACTGAACTTCTACCCGAAGTCAGAAGATTTAGTCTTGATCCGGTTCTTCAAAACAGTATTTCAAATCATTTAAGACCATCATGGAGTGGATAGAAGTTTCTGACAACTGGGTATTAATTCCCCCTCGACCAAAAGCCATTGTTCACTTTTTGGGAGGAGCCTTTGTCGCAACAGCACCGCAAATCACCTATAGATGGCTATTAGAGCAGATTGCAAAACAAGGATATGCTGTGATCGCGACCCCTTTTATTAATACCCTCAATCATGGAATTATGGCAAAAAAAGTGTTGTGGACGTTTGAGGATGGCCTAGAGGACTTATACTCGAGTCGGCGTCTGCGTCAACGGGGTTTACCCATTTATGGACTAGGTCATAGCATGGGGTGTAAACTACACTTACTGATTGGTTCATTATTTCCCGTAACTCGAGCAGGTAATATCCTCATCTCTTTCAACAACTACGCGGCGCGTGACTCTATTCCGCTTGTTGAACAACTTTCCGACCTGATGGCTGTAGAATTTACCCCTTCTCCTGAACAAACGAACTGCATGGTCAAAGAACGTTATCAAATCCGTCGTAACCTTCTGATTAAGTTTAGCAAAGATACCATTGATCAAAGCTTAATTCTCAATAAAATTTTGCAGATCCGTTTTCCTGGAATGGTTGCACTTCAAGAGTTAAGCGGCGATCATTTAACCCCAGTTAATCAGGATATGAGTAGTTCAGTCGGAGAATTTTTTACACCCTTTGATGCCATTAGTCAATGGATTAAACAAGAAATTTATCGAGATTTATATCAACTGAAACAAGAAGTCCTACATTGGCTAGATCCCTTAGCCTAAGCCTCACAAAACATTAGTAATTTTTGACAATCAACAAACAGTTTCGACCATCGGCAGTCCGTTCATAGCTTAAAAAATCTGCAATATCACGCATCAGCTTCAAACCTCGCCCCCCACCCGCACCCTTATCAATACGAGAAGGCATCTGTTGAAGCTTGTTGATCAAATCAAACGGGGGGCCATGATCCCAAATTCGGATTTCTATTTTCTCCTCACAGAGCGTCACTTCTATCTCAACGGTGACATCAGAAGGTTGGTTATGATGGGCATGACGAACAGCATTCGTAAACCCTTCAGCCAAAGCAAGTTGACAGCGAATCCAGATGGAACTGGGAACCAATGGGTGCTGTAATTGACCAAACCATGACAAAATATCGGATAAAGCATCAAGAGTATTAGGAGCCTGAAGCTTTACCTTACATGGCAGGAGCAACGGTTCTGAACCTTGAAATTCAATCACACTTAGTATGAGAACCTACATCTACGATCAATTTAACACGACCGATGACTGATTCTACAATGAGTTTAGAGTTCTGTCTGTTGAACTATACTCTATTTAAGCGAAGGATTGATTCAAACTCTTGTTGCCGACCTGATCCTCGCAAATTTATTACCTGAGCCTCCATGTTTAAAATTTTGGTAATTGATGATGACACGGTTATTCGAGAGCTACTAAGGAGAACTCTCAGAAGGCAGGGTTACGATGTTTCAGTAGCCAGCAACGGTGAGGAAGGGATTCAAAAAGCGCAACAACTATGCCCGGCTTTGATTATTTGTGACTGGATTATGCCCAGATTAACGGGTATAGAGGTTTGTCGTCAGGTTAAACTCAATCCTGAACTCTCAACCACTCAATTCTTTTTACTCACCTCTTTGGGGTCCATTTCAGACCGGGTCAATGGTCTAGATGCCGGAGCGGATGATTTTATTTCCAAACCCATTGAAATGAATGAGTTGTATGCTAGAGTTCGGGCGGGGTTACGTTTACATCAACTCAGTCAAGATTTACAAACTCAAAAACAACTTTTAGAAGCTGAGTTAGCTGAAGCCGCAGAATATGTACAGTCTTTGCTTCCTCAACCAACTTCTACCCCCCTCAAAATTGACGCAAAATTTATTCCCTCTCGTCAACTGGGCGGAGATTGTTTTGACTACTGTTGGTTAGATGAAGACTATTTGTCAATGTATTTAATGGATACTGCCGGACATGGTTTGAGGGCAACTCTACCTTCGATTTCGGTTTTAAATTTATTGCGATCGCGAACCCTGCCTAATATTAATTATTATCAACCCAGTGATGTTTTAAAAGGCCTCAACACCACCTTTCAAATGTCCTATGAAAATGACAAGTATTTTACCATTTGGTACGGCGTTTATCATCGCCCAACCCGCAAACTCACCTATGCCAGTGCAGGCCATCCTCCCGCTATTTTACTCTCGGGTCAAGATCAAAATAACCTACAAGTTCAACGCTTGAAAACCCCGGGAATGCCTGTGGGAATGTTTTTAGAAGCTGAGTATAGCGACGACTGTTGTGAGATCGCAAGTCCCAGTGATCTATATATCTTTAGTGATGGAGTTTATGAAATTCATCAACCGAATGGAGAGTTATTAGGACTTGATGCTTTTATTCATCTTCTGATCAACTCCAATGAAAATCATTCGGTCTCTGATCCTCTCAATTGTATTTTTAGTTCCATTAAAACTTTAAATTCGGGAAATCCTTTTGAAGATGATTTTTCCTTACTCAAAATTCACTTTGATTAACACACTGATCGATTAAGGAGAGAAGGGGAAAACTGAGAAAATCTCAAAGCTGACGCTCTACTTTTTTCACGGACTCACAACCTTTAAGCTGGCTTAAAACTCGGATGAATGATCAAAGTAGAATTCTCCCCCTCTCCGCTTAACTTTAACCTAGATTGTTCGAGATCAAGTCAAAGATTTAACTGCTTTGAGCAGCATACTTTTCTTCAAACTCTTCGCGAGTCTCAAAAATCTCGAATACTCGATCCATACTGGTTAGTTCAAATAAGATTTTAATTTGCTCGTTAATTGAGCAAACCATCAACTTGCTACCAGCCGCTCGAACTGTTTTGAGAGCCAAAACTAAGGCACCTAAACCTGAACTGTCCATAAAAGAGACATCTTTAAAATCTATCAGGATGGTTTTGGCTCCCTTATCAACGAGATTGCTAATCTCTTGACGGAATTGACTGGCTTTCGTTCCATCTAAAATGCCTTGGGGTTGAAGCACTTGAACATCAGAACTCATAATTTATTAAAAGTGAAGCCTCGAAATTGACTCGCCCGTTTCCGCTAGTATAGCCTTGAGATGAACCTATCGCCAAATTCTGATCTAAACAACCCTTTGTCCTAGAGTGAACCTTCAGGTCATCAGCTACTCCTGGCTATTTTGTAAAGGACTCACTTTAGCCCGATAAAGCAGTTGACCTCGATATCGATAACCTGTGTAGCGCACCACAACCCTTTCCCCGGTTTGAGCCGTTCCGTTAAGCAGTTGGTGCATTTGGGGATGATAAGGAACTGTTGAACCCACAGGGGCGATCGCTTCGACTCCCCATTGTTGTAGCAGTTTATCGAGAGGACGCAACAATGGCAAAAGTTTAATCGCCGCAAGCTTAGGGTTCTGTTGTACTTTCTCGACAACAGTTGGCCATTGCAGCAACCAAGACTCCAAAACATTTAAACTCGCTCGCTCAAACTCCTCTAACAGCACCTCTCGCTGTTTTTCCATCTGGCTTTGCAAATGTTGATACTCTTGTTGCAATTTCTCAACCGATAACCCCGCCTCTTGAGAACTCACCGCCTCCGGCGCAAAAGTGGCCAATAATTCCACTAAAGAAATATTCAATCCTTGACTAATTTTCAGCAAAATCTCTAGGCGCAGTTTTGAGGCTAGTCCCCGTCGGAGCCGAATAATTTGCCACCGAGAAACCCCTGTTTTTTGACTCAATTCATCCAAAGTAGAAAGCCCCGCCTGTTTCATTAAGCGGTGCAGGTCGGGGCTATAATCAGGGGGTAAAGATGCACTCATTTTCGGAGCAATACTATTTGACTGTCGCAGTGGCTTTAGGAGTTACACTACTGTTACCATTAGTAGCACTACTGTTGCTTCCTTGCAAGTGAGCTTCCAGGAACCACAGACGCATATCAATTGTGCGAGAAATTTCAGTATATAAATCCGCTGTATCAGCGTCTCCTAAATCATCGGTTTTGTCAATCCCTTCCCGTAAGTGTTTGGCATACATCGCAAAGCGATCGGCTAACGCAATCACATGATCTTCACCATTTAAGATATCAAAAGGATATTCCGGTAAAATAGAATCAGCCGCGGCAGCCCGTGCAGTTCCCATCGCAAACCCACCCAGCGCCGTGATCCGTTCAGCCACCATGTCCACATATCCTTCGAGTTCACCCGCCATTTCATCAAACAACTGGTGTAAAGAATAAAAGTTCATACCCTTCACGTTCCAGTGAGCTTGTTTGACTTGAGTTTTCAGATCTAAAGTGGTTGCTAATGTCGCATTAAGAATAACGGCAACTTCTTGACGAGTTTCCAGGGAAAAATCAATCCGAGAAGGATAGAGACGGGTTTTGAGATTATTATTACTCATTGTTTTATGACTCCTTTTCTGTGGCTAGACTTAAAAATTAAGTTGGACTTGAATTCATATTTTTGTCAAACTCAATCTTACTGAATTTGGGGTTACAAATAATCTATCTCAAGCCAGATGTTTTTGAAGAACAGAACGGGGCGCTTGACGCACTTTACACCGAATGGTTTCATGGCCAAGATTTGTACAAGCTTCAAACCGATGACAGCCTGAAAACCCATAGTATTGACCCTCGACTTCTAACACTTCAATGGGTTCTTGTAAGCCGATTTCTCGAATAGATTCCATCAAAGCTGCGACTTTTGCCGCATCCGTCGCCCGAGGCAATGGACGTCGAATCTGCTTTAGGGGAATGTCCTGAACTTGCATAGAGATATTTTTGAGTCCTAAATTGTTGCTCTTTATATATCATACTCATAACGACTTCGTTTTATTGAGTTAAGTCAAGAAACTCTGACATAACCGTTTGGGGTAAGCCCAATGGTGAGAGGCTAATGTTTCCGGATCATTGTTTAATCGACTGTAGTATCTCTTGTTCTCTGAAACAGGGAACTATAGATTAAATCAAAGATGTACTCATCGGACAACCCATCAACAATCACCAGATATTGGCCTCTATGACAACGGATAAAAAAGCACAAAAAATAGCAGTGTTTGACAGTGGTGTGGGGGGATTAACGGTTTTAAGAGAGTTATACCGACAACTCCCAAATGAATCGATTCTTTACTTTGGAGATACGGCGCGATTACCCTATGGGACTCGAAGTCAGAGCGAGATTTTACAGTTTGTCCGTGAAATTATTCAGTGGGCGATGGATCAGGATGTTAAAATGATCGTCATGGCTTGTAATACCAGTTCAGCCCTCGCCCTAGAAACCGTACAATCCGAGTTTAATGTACCAATTTTAGGAGTAATTCTGCCCGGTGCCAAAGCCGCAGTCTCAAAGGGGCGACGTATCGGGGTGATTGCCACTCCTGCTACAGTCACCAGTGATGCTTATCGCCAAGCGATCCAGGAAATGGAGAGTCAAGTTCAAGTCTGGCAAGTGAGTTGTCCTGAATTTGTCCCTCTCATCGAACAGAACCGTATTCACGATCCTTATACTTATGAAGTCGCACGGGAATATTTGACACCCCTGTTAGATCAACGTATCGATACCTTGATTTATGGGTGTACTCACTATCCTCATTTAGCCCCCGTGCTGCGATCGCTACTTCCGAGAAGTGTGCGACTCGTTGATCCGGCAGTTCATTTAGTTAAAGCGATCGGCCAAGAGTTAGAGTTATTAGGACTGCGAAATCCCCATCTCCCCAAACCGACTCGTTTTTGTGTGAGTGGTTGTCCTCAACAGTTTGCAAGTTTGTCGGTTCAGTGGCTGGGATTTACTCCGGCAGTAGAAGCAACGGAATTAACAGTTATCGAAACTTCCGACATGACCAGAAAGAACGCCTAATGGATAAAATCCCCCGTTCACCGCTACCGAGTGTAATAGGGGATTTTGCAACTCAGATTCTATCGGGAGTCGTATCACGACATTTCCCCTAAAATAATCCCACCCCCTATGGGAGTGGGAAAATCTCCAATCTGACTCAACACGACAACAGTTTGAACATTTTTCCTTGACGGCAGATTCACTTTGCTGTAAAATGCTAAAGCCGTCTTAGCGATGTGATGCGGTTGCCGATTTTTCATCGTCTGCTAAGATCTAGATCTAGAGATTTTAGTCGTACGTTTGGCAAGCATCAATAATAAATAGACGGTTAAAACGTAACCTGCGGCCAGAATAGGAATAATCATCAGTGGAGTTTCTTGGTACATCATGGTAGGTATAGCCAAACAAAGAGTAAGAGGAGCGTATAGGGGAGTTTAATACCAGCTACATAGCGGCTAGCATACAGGGCTAATATTTAGCTGTGGAATCGGCTGAAAGCACTATCTGAGAACTTCACATCCAATAAAACCTTCTCAGGACTTTACTTTAATTTACAGACTGCTTTACTCAGAGAATAGGTTGTACTGAGCAACGATTATCTCTGAGATGATCTACGGACATACTGGACTAGCCTGTTGACTCTGATGAGCTTTGAACGATTGATCAAACTTCAGCAGAGATCCCTTAGCCTACGGATCATCTCTGCAACGACAGAAATCTGATCCTCTGTCGCCAGATCCATAGCCCTGAATGTGTAGAATTATTTAAACTCTTACCTACTAAAATAACATAAAACTCTCGATTGTGAGAGGTTTAAGGGCAAATTCCTTAACAATTTGATAGACTTTGACCGAGGGGAATGAGAAAAGGGAAAAAGGACATCACCTACTGAAGTCATCCGTAAAATTTTGATCCCCGTCCAGTTTAGGGAAAACCTTAACTGATTTAGTCAAGAGCAAAAAATTTTGAGGGGTGATGTCTAGCCTCAAAACCCTACCCTCCAACCCCAAGCCCCCTGTAGAATGATCTTGTTGAGTCGAGTTTGACTCCCAGATCAAACAGGGTTAGCTTAAAATAAAACTATAATATGTAAAATTTTGTTAAACCCATTGCCTGAGTCGGCGGATCCATGACCTCTAGCACTCTCTTATTTTCTCCGGTTGAAGCAGACCTGCAACTGTTGACAGACAACTTGAAACAGTTAGTCGGCGCTCGTCACCCCATTCTATACGCAGCAGCAGAGCATCTTTTCAGCGTTCACGGGAAACGGGTGCGACCTGCGATTGTGTTGCTTATTTCGCGCACTACGATGCCTAATCAGGATATTACACCGAAGCATCGGCGACTCGCAGAAATCACGGAAATGATTCATACCGCAAGTCTAGTCCATGATGATGTAGTTGATGAGTCGGAACTCCGGCGAGGTGCGCCCACTGTTCACAGTCTCTTTAATAACCGTATTGCGGTTTTAGCAGGAGACTTTCTGTTTGCTCAATCTTCCTGGTATCTGGCCAATTTGGACAATTTGGAAGTCGTGAAACTTCTGTCTAAAGTGATTATGGATTTAGCTGAAGGCGAAATTCAGCAGGGACTCAACCGCTTTGACACGGGAATGTCGATTGATGCTTATCTGGAAAAAAGTTACTATAAAACAGCTTCATTGGTTGCAAATAGTGCCAAAGCCGCAGGTGTATTAAGTGGCATTTCTGCCGAATTAGCCGAAGATTTGTACAATTATGGACGTCATCTTGGTTTGGCTTTTCAAATCGTCGATGATATTTTGGATTTTACAGGTTCAACCGAATCTCTGGGAAAACCCGCCGCTTCCGATCTCAAAAGTGGGAATTTAACCGCTCCTACCTTATACGCTATCGAAGAAAAACCCTACTTAGAAACCTTAATTGAACGGGAGTTTGCTCAAGATGGAGATTTAGAACAAGCGATCACACTGATTAAAGAAAGTTCTGCCATTGTGCGATCGCGAGAACTGGCAGCCAATCATGCTCAATTATCGGTTGAACACATGGTCAAATTTCCGGAGAGTGAGTCTCGGCAAGCTTTAATTGAGTTGGCTGATTACGTTTTAAGTCGATTATATTAGTGAGGAAATTGAATCAAAACCCGAAAAGTCTCTGTCGGCGGTAACACGAGTTTAAACCGTTGTAGAGACTTTTTGACTCTTTCTATTTTTAAAGGTTTCGACCTTGACTGGGATTGGTGAAAACCTGTTTTCATGCAACTTAAGTCAAAGAACAAAAAATCGTTTTCTTGAGTTCGACCAGTTGTAAAAAACCTGGATTCTAGCAGTATTGCTACAGGATCTAAAGACAGGCTTCGCACTTCCTCCCAGATGATTTTAGGTTTAGGGAAGAAAGAGTCAATTCCCCTTCCCTAAACATCGCGATATTAAGCTAAATTTGGAGGAATAGTTCGAGAGCGAGATGGAGGTTGAGAGGTCACACGATATCGCTCCAAATAAACCCGAATTAAATCTTGAACCTCGCTACATTTTACCTCGGTTCCACTTTCCAAACGCCCCGAAACCTCAAAGAAAATAATACTATCGAGTTTGGGCAACGCAACCATTTGAAAGAGAATATGAGTAACAGCTAAGGGTGTAACTCGTACATCAGCCGGGCTAGAAACCCGAGAAGCAGTAGAAGCATCTTGAAGAGTCGGATAAGCATAAATCACCCGCTTTTGCAGATCCGGTTGATCGAGATGACTCAAAGTTGTCAACACCCAACTTCCATCAGAAGCCTGCAAAATATAATAGTGATCACGCTGCAATTGTTCAGCTAGAATTTTCAACGCCGGAGCGATCGCTTGTACAACCCCAGGCGTTGTCCCATCTTGAGGGGCATTATCAATTAAAACTTGAATTTGTTGATCTAAATCCATTATTTTGCCAAAAAATCAAAGGTCAGAGGGCAGAATGATCGGCTGACTCATCTCTACATTGTGACAGAGAAGCTCATTTCAACTGAAGATCCATCACAGCCAACTGCTGACAGTCTCCGGAAATCAAAAGGTTTAACTCGAAAGGGTGTGTTAGGGACAATATTACTAAGTATTAAAATATGGGGGAAATCTGCCAGAGCGAGACGATTTATCAACGGTTGTTCAGTGAACTCAAGCAGTCCACCCGCGCCTCTGAGCAGAATTGCCGCGATGTTGCCCAACGTTTAACCGAAGAAGCCCTTCGCATCTGTACAGAAAGCAGACGCATTCAAGCTTCTGGGGAAATCGAAACCTGGGCAATGACACTAGCTCAACATCGCCTTCAGCAATGTCTGCATTATTATAAGCTCGGGTCAAAACAAGCCCCTGCCGAACTGCACAGCACCTTAAGCGCCATTGTCTACCGTTATATTACACCCCCCCAAGTTCAATCGAGTTATCAAGCTCGACTGGAATTGATCAAGGATTTCTTGCAGGGCTTCTATGTTGAAACCTTAAGTGCGTTTCGCAAAGAAGCCCAACTAGCTGCAACCTATCGTCCTAAAACGATTTTAGAACTGGGGGAATATTTAGCATTTACAGAACGTTATGGGAAAAGGCGGATTCCATTAGCCCGGGGTCGCAGTCAACAGCTTGTGATTTTACGCGCTCAGACCTTTTCTCAGCAACAGCCGAAAGAAACCTTTGTTGATTTGGATCAAGCCGCAGAGGGATCCTCTCAAGAGTCGGATCAAACTTGGAATGATTCTGCCATGCAGCAAGTGCGAAACGCCATGGCTTCCGAATCGAGTGAACCTGAGTTAGACTCTTTACGTCAAACCGTCGTTGAAGAGTTGATGGCTTATCTCGAAGAACACAATCAACAAGATTGCGCCGATTATTTTGCCTTACGGTTACAAGATTTACCCACTCGGGAAATCGAAGAAATCTTAGGGCTAACACCACGTCAACGAGACTACCTTCAGCAGCGCTTCAAATATCATTTGTTGCGGTTTGCTTTTGGACATCGTTGGGAATTGGTGCATCAATGGTTAGAAGCAGATTTAGAAAAAGACTTGGGATTAACTCCCCATCAATGGCAACTTTTTCAAGAACAACTAAGCCGAGAGCAAGCAGATCTGCTAAGGTTAAAACAACAGGGTTTATCGGATCATGAAATTTCTCAAATCCTTAACTGTAAGGTCACTCAAGTCCAAAAACGTTGGTTTAAAGTATTAGAGTTGTCTTGGGAGATCAGAAATCATTCAGTATCCGGAGCAGGGGCATCTAGCGATGAATAACGAAACATACCAAGATGATCCATCATTCGAGTGCCACTTTTTTGACTGGCTCATGCAAAAGTCAGTCAAAAGTCCTTCTTCTATAGAGAGTGAATCTAAGTTTGCACCGAATATTGATGAAGAATCCAGGGTGAAGCAAGGAGAGTGGGAAGAACTCGACCCATTAGATTCTGAAGAGATCGATGACTCCGACTACCAAGGTCAACTTTTTACATTGGGAGAGATACCAACCGTGAAAAACAGGTTTGAGACGGTTTTAAAAAATCGGTTAAAAGCCGAAATGGAACGGAACCCACCGCTATTTCCTTGGGAAACAAAAGCATCTGATTTCGCTTGTTATCAAGACGTAATCGAAGAACGAATAGTTCCATGGATCGCTCACAAGCAAAATCTACGCTGGTCTGTTTCCATTCCTGATCCCGTTTTTGCTCAACTTCTAAGTCCCTGTCAGGAGGCGATTCAGTCTTCTTTACGCGAGGGAGCGAAATTAATCCAAGTGGTCGAAAGCCTATTTCCTGGAGAGTCTGAACCTCTCAATGAGTTAACCCATCGTGTGATGTTGGGTTGGGGACGGGGAGGAGAAAATTCTGTGCAAAATTTAGCCCTTCCCCAATACGAAACGGCTAACCCAGAACAGCAGATGCTGATGGCTCTTTTAGCCGCTCAGGAAATTATTCACGCTCTGACTTTAAGCTGTAATCTTAATCAACCTTCTATCAAACAACAATGGCTGACTAGTCTCGGTATACTGACTTTAGAGGCTGAATATACTCAACAAGACAGCCAGAGTGCATCCCTGAAAGTGATCGCTCATCTACCGGATGGGGGACATTTATGGCTAACGGGAGAGGATACCCAAGCGACTGCTCAACGTAGCGATCGTGGATCTGTCAAACTAGAGTTGATTGATCCCAATCCCAATCAAACCTATAAACTTAACGTCATCCTCAACAACCAAGCTCAACACCCCCTCAGTTTTGCGATTGGTTTACAGTCACCTCATTGACATTATCTCAACTGTGCCTCTTGATTGAGGATTTCAAGTGGCTTGCTCGTCGGAGATCCGGTAAAGTATTTATATAACTTGCACATTTCTACCGACTGAGCGATGACTCCTAGTATTCCTCCCTTCACTCAACTTTGGCGTCGGATCGAAGCAACACCGAAACCTGAACCCGAAGATTCTATTAGTCTTCGAGTTTTGGTTCAGTTACTGGTAATTGTTGGAATTGTTGCTACTGATGTCGCTATTGCAGAACCCCTCAATCTGTGGGCTATTCCAGTGAGTATCGTGGGAGCAACCTGGAGTTATTTTCGCCGTCGCCATCGTAATGTGCCTGTTAAATTTTGTATCGCGATCGGAATGTTGGTCGCCTTAGCCGCATTCTTTAGCCGACTGGTTGGAGAACTCAATGATACCCGCCTCGTCCTGGCTGAACTTCTGATTCATTTACAAATTCTCCATAGTTTTGACTTACCCCGTCGCCAAGATTTAGGCTACTCAATGGTGATTGGGTTAATTTTAATTGGGGTGGCGGCCACCCTCAGTCAAACTCTGGCTTTTGGGCCTGTGCTGTTAGTCTTTTTAGCGATCGCTTTACCAACATTAATTTTTGATTATCGCTCTCGTTTGGGCTTTTCTACACTTGATTTCAAAACAACCGATCAAACCAAACTCTCTAAAGTTTTTTCGGCTTTTAATCTACGTTTTGTCGCCGTTAGCTTTTTAACCATTGTTGTCTTAGGCTTATTAATTTTTGCCCTGTTACCGAGGTTTCCCAGTTATCAACTGCGCTCTTTTCCCGTTAGTTCTCCCATTGATTTACCCCAAGGTCAATTTGATGGCACTCAAGTGTTTAACCCGGGTTATGTCGGAGGAGGTGATCAAGACGGTGACTCAGAAGGGGGTAGCACTGGTCGCAGTCCCCGTCGAGGGGCAGGTCAACTGGATAGTACCTTTTATTCTGGCTTTGATACCCAAATTAACCAAAATCTTCGCGGTCAATTAATCCCTAGAGTTGTCATGCGAGTGCGAAGTCAAGCCCGAGGATTTTGGCGGGTGGTTGCCTTTGATCGCTATACAGGTCAAGGCTGGGAAATTTCCCGCAATGATCGAGAACAAATGTACCTCGTAACTCGTCCACCCTGGTCTTATCAATTTCAGCTTTTTCCTCATATTAATGCCAATGAGACGAGAGAAATTGTTCAAAGTTATACGATTATTTCCCAACTTCCCAGCTTACTCCCTGCGATGCCTTGGGCGCAAGAAGTTTATTTTCCCACTCAAGAATTAGCGATTGATGCGGAACGTAATATTCGTTCTCCCTTAGATTTACGAGAAGGAATGACCTATACAGTTATTTCTCAAGTTCCCTTTCGGAATCGCACAATACTGAGAGAAGCTTCCACCGACTATCCCCAGCGAGTGACTGATTATTATCTGGAAGTTCCTGAAGCCATTCGAGAAAAAGTTCGCCAAAAAACTGAAGAAATCTTACAAAATGTTAATCGAGTTGCTCAAAACGAAAGACCCCTAGATACCCCTTACGAAAAAGCCCTTTATCTTGCTCAATACCTCAAACAAAATCCCATTTATCGCTTACAACAAGACCCGCCCTTTTTACAGGAAGACGAAGATTTAGTCGAAGCCTTTTTATTTGGTTATCGAGACAGTCCACCGGGACAAACCATTACAGGCGGTTATGCCGATCATTTTTCCACCGTATTAACCATAATGCTGCGTTCCATTGGGATTCCCGCTCGTTTAGTCGCTGGGTTTAACTCGGGAGAATTTAACCCTTTTACCGGATTATATATCGTCAGAAATACTGATGCTCATGCGATGACAGAAGTTTATTTTCCCAATTATGGTTGGTTTGCTTTTAACCCGATTCCGGGTATGGATTTACTGCCCCATTCGATTGAAGAAAATCAAACGTTTAGTGCCTTACGTTCCTTTTGGGAATGGGTCGCGGGTTGGCTTCCATCTCCCGTTACCAGTATTTTACAAACGGTTTTTGGGTTTATCTTTTTCTGGGTAGCTCGCAGTATTCGTTGGTTTTTAAGCCTATTAAATCAAGGATGGCTGGGTTTATTTACGGCGTTATTTGTGGCGATTGTTGTCGGTTTTATCGGTTGGTTAGGAGTGGATCGCTGGCAAGTTTGGCGTTATCAGCGCTGGCTTTCTAAACTGCCTCCTGAAGAACGTTTATATCAACAAATGCTCAAATTATTGGCAGCTAAGGGATATCCTAAACCTTCAGCCCAAACTCCACTTGAGTATGCTGATTCGATGAAACTTTATCACTCTGTTGATGAAGTTGAAGTGATCGAAGAAGTATCACAAAATTATGTCAAGTGGCGTTATGGAGGGAAAAACCCGAATTTAAACCAAATGAAAACCCTAATTCAGAATTTGAAAAATGCTCATCTAAAACGCTTGCAGAGAAAAGACTTTAGAGCTAAACTCTTTAGCAGAATATCAAAGTTTTAAACAGCATATTTCTGTTCAATGGAGTGAGGAGCTAAACCGAATGAAACGAATTCTAATTTTAACAGGATTGGTTTTAAATTGCTGGTTGGCAACCCCCGCCAGCAGCGCCCCAGCCAATCGATTTAGTCAGGTTGAATATGATCAAATTCGTCATGGAATGACCTATGAAGAAGTTCGATCTATTATGGGAGGAGAAGCCGGGGAACAGGATCGGGGTTTTCACGCTAATTCTGATCAAGATTCACCCGTAATGTATCACTGGTTTAACCCAGATGGTTCATCGATTACTGTTGTTTTTAGTGCTGAAAATAAAGTCATCAAACTCGGTTCTTATAACTTAACCTCGCCTCTGCATACAAATTTATCGAGAACCGAAAGCAATCGACTACAAAACTTATCCCACAGTCCAATTACCATTGAGCAATATAATAAACTGAAAATAGGTATGACCTATAACGACGTAAAAACCGTCATGGGTTCCGAGGGAAAATCTGAACAAGAACTCTTAAATTCTCGAGTCAATCCCTCACAAACTCGCTATCATTGGTTAAATCCGAATGGTTCAGGTATTATTGTTGTTTTTGATGCCAATAACCGAGTGCAGTCAATAGTCACTCGTCACTTGGATGAATATACTATTGGCGGAAACCCAATTCCTTCTCGTACACCCTCTGGGCCTACTTTAGCCACCCGTCAACAGTATTATCAACTGCAAATGGGAATGACCTATGAAAAAGTCAAATCTGTTATGGGAACAGAAGGAGAGGTTAACCCCAATTTCAACCCGGATGGCGACGAAAATTTTAAAACCTCCTATCAATGGATGAACCCGGATGGAAGCGGAATTAAGGTGGTTTTCAATACCGAAGATCAAGTCACAAAAATTTACGGTTTGGGTTTAGGTGTCGGACTGAGATATTAGCCACAATTGAATCGTCGAAAAACAGGTGTTCATGGTGTCAAGAGTAGGGTATATTACCATAACAGTGGGGTAATGACTGCATTAAGGTAACTTAATCGCTTTCATTTTATCCACCGCCAATGGGCGCAGAGTGTGTTACGAGATACTTGTCAATGCTGTTTAGATCAGTTGGGAGAAAAGTCTCAATGAAACCTATGGGTCGTTTATTAGTCCTAGTGAGTTTAGTAATAAGTTGTTTAGCATGGGTTGGGCCGGGGAATGCGAATGCCGCAAACTTGAGTCTGAATCAGTTTCCGGTGGTGCCTCAAATTTTGGCAGTTGAACAGCGCAGAAATCGTGCTGACGAAAAGTTAGCTGAATTTGGAGAGAAAATCGATCTCAACAACAGTTCAATTCGAGAATTTAGACAACTGCGGGGAATGTATCCCACAATTGCAAAAATGATTATCGATCAAGCTCCCTTTGAGTCAGTCAACGATGTTCTGGACATGGAGGGATTAACCGATCGCCAAAAGCAAGTCCTGGAAAGTTACTTAGATGAATTCACTGTGACTCCCGTGGCTTCGGTTCTACAAGAAGGAAACTTCCGCTTAAATACAGGAACCTACGACTAGATCGGCTGAAATTTGAATTCAGGTGTCCGGTATCCAAGCTCGATTGTTATGATTGATCGAACATTATCATCTGTCCTGACAACCGATCACCGTGACCCTGAACATGACCCATTTTAATCCCTTACCTCCTGCTAACATACCCAACTCCTTTGATGTTTTGGTGGTGGGAGCAGGTGCCGCAGGTTTATATGCTGCCTTGTGTTTGCCTCCCCATCTACAAGTCGGTTTAGTGAATAAAGATATTCTTTCACTTTCTGCGAGTGATTGGGCGCAGGGAGGAATAGCCGCCGCCATTTCTCCAGATGATTCTCCTGATCTTCATTTTGAGGATACATTGAAGGCGGGAGCAGGTCTGTGTGAACAGTCGGCGGTTCAATTTTTGGTTTCTCAAGCTCCCGAATGTATTCATCGTTTGGTAGAGATGGGGGTTTTATTTGATCGAAAAAACCAAAACTTAGCCTTAACCCTAGAAGCGGCTCACTCTCGACATCGTGTGCTTCATGCGGCGGATACAACAGGTCGGGCGGTTGTTAGTATTTTAGCCGAACGAGTTCTCGAACGGGATAATATTCAACTTGTTTGTCCGGCTTTTGCCTTGAATTTATGGATTGATCCGCAAACTCAACATTGTCAAGGATTAAGTCTAATTTATAATAACCAAGTCCACTGGATTCGCGCTTCAGCAGTTGTTTTAGCAACAGGTGGGGGTGGACAAGTTTTTTCCCAAACCACTAATCCTAGTGTGAGTACCGGAGATGGAGTGGCGATGGCTTGGCGGGCGGGGGCGCTCCTACGGGATTTAGAATTTTTCCAGTTTCATCCAACGGCGTTAAAAGTTCCTGGCGCGCCCAGGTTTTTAATTAGTGAAGCGGTACGGGGAGAAGGCGCTCATTTAATTAATCAGCAAGGACAGCGCTTTGCTTTTGACTATCATCCCGATGGAGAACTCGCCCCTAGAGATATTGTCAGTCGAGCGATTTTTAGCCATTTACAGAAATTGCGTTCTATTCCTGGGGCTAATAGTGAGAATGTGTGGCTCGATTTACGTCCCATTCCGACTGACAAAATCCGCTCTCGCTTTCCGAATATTATTCAAGTGTGTCAACAGTGGGGAATTAATTTGTTTGAACAACCGATTCCGGTTTCTCCTGCGGCTCATTATTGGATGGGTGGAATTGTCACAGATACTCTCAATCTCACTTCTATTCCCGGTTTATATGCTGTCGGTGAAACCGCTAGTACGGGTGTACATGGGGCGAATCGTTTGGCGAGTAATTCTCTACTAGAATGTTTGGTTTATGGGGCCCAAATGGGGAAACTTGACTGCGATCGCAGGATTGATCTCGATGGATCGACCTCAGAAGAAATCCTCGAGTTTATCACCCCTTCAAACTGGCTCGAAGACTGTGATACCATTAAAATGATTAGAATAGAATTACCGAATTTAGTCTGGCAAAGTGCCGGAATCTGCCGTGATCAACACACGTTAGAAGCTGCGATGACTCAAGTTGAGAAGTGGCGTCAGACTTTTCTGAATTTAACGATCAGTAAAGCATTATTAAGCCTTTGTCCTCAACAAAGACTCAAGTTTGAAAAAGATATTAAGCCGAGTCACTTGCGAACCTGGGGAGAAACTTGTAACTTGCTCGATACGGGATATTTAATTCTTCAAAGTGCCACTTTCCGAGCCGAAAGCCGAGGCGGTCATTACCGTCAAGATCATCCCTACATTGACCCGAATTGGCAAGCTCATACTTTAGTCAACTCCCATACAATCTGGAAGTCTCCACAGGATTAAAAATTAGCAGTTTAACGTCCACCACCTGTACCGTTTGTATTGGGCGGTTCTTCTGCTTGTTGCCAAGACCTAAACACGGTGTCGTGAGAACTTGTTCCCCTTTCAGGCTGACTCAAATCATTCGCTTTAGGCTGAGGCTCAAATCGGGCTTGAGCCGCTTCTAGTCCTGTAAGCTGTACGCCTAAAACGAGCGTCGTAGCTGTCATCAATCGAATTATGCACCCCATGGAAGTTATACCTCTGATTAACTCAACTTACCCACAAGAATTATCAATAGGTTATCCCTTGACTCTAGTATATCAGTGTTTTTACGGATATGCTGAAATTTAACAAACAAATCTCGAAAATTTTCCGGGAATTTACGGAGATCTTTTTTTGTAGGAGAGCTAAAGCTGTAACACTGACTCAGAAAGGATAAAAGACTGGTCGAAAATTGGCAAATCGGGACTGTTTAAACGGTGATTTCTCAAAAAATTCGACATTTTATTGAATTGTGACCGAATAGTAGTTATAATAGGTTCATCCCTTGCTGGTAGAAATACCTTGTTGGTTTCTCTAACCCTTACCCACACCCCCTTCTGAAGCGAAAAACAACAGACCCGAAAGACCTAGCACTTGAGTGAGATCAGGAGCTAGTCTGATTTAATGGGTTTTCGCTGAAGTTGTGAACTTGCAAACTCATATCTATTTTTCCCTAGCCGTTTAGCTCGATACATGGCTTCATCCGCTTTTTGAACGAGAAGATTAACATCTTGAGTATCAAGCGGATAAATACTAATCCCAATACTGGTTGTAATTAAAACAGACTGTCCCTCAAATTGGACTTCTTCGGTAATAGTTTGAAGAATTTTATTTGCGACTCGAATCACATCAGATTTCCGAGGAATTCCCGGTAAAATCACCGTAAATTCATCTCCACCTAATCGAGCAACCATATCGCTACTGCGTAAACATCCCTGCAATCGTTGAGCTACAGTTTTTAACACTAAGTCACCGATATGATGACCCATTGTATCATTAATTAACTTGAAATCATTCAGATCTAAATAGAGTAAAGCCACCAACTTATTATTATTAGTTGCCCATTCTAAAGATTGAGCAAGACGCTCATTAAAAACCTTACGATTTGCTAAACCTGTAAGAGAATCTTGTTCAGCATGAATCTTCAGTTCATCCGCAATCCGTTTCAGTTCTTCTTCGGATCGCTTCCGTTCAGTAATATCTCGAATAACCCCCACCAAAAAAAGATTTCCCGCCCCATCTCGATGCAATGAACGCTTGGTGGCAATAAAATGAGTTTCCCCCTGAGCATTCGTCAATTTTTCTTCATTTTCTTGCTCTCCGGATGAATAAAACGCCCGTTCATCTTGTTGCCAAAAAATCTCTGCTTCTTGTTGGGGAAACAACTCATAATCCGACTTACTGATCAACGTTTTCATCGGATAACCCACCAACTTACAATACGCTTGATTAATCACAATTTTTTGATGGTCTTTATTTTTCACATAAATTGGATCAGGAATCGTATTAATCACACTACTCAAAAAATCAGTAGAACGCTTAAATTCCCCTTGTAAATGAGCCAAATACCCAACCACAACCACCGCCGAACCCAACAGCGTCATTAAAGGAGGAACAACCGGAATCCACCATCCATAACAAAAAATCAGAAAAGCGCCCCCGCTCAAACCCGTACCCAGCAACACAACCAAAGCCGTTGAACGATAAGGCGCACGCAGCCTCCAACATAAACTCGCCCCCACCCAAGACCAAGCCAAAATCCACAACCATTCTAAGGGGTCAGACCACACTCGAATCTGAGTTCGGCCATCGAGAGCGGTACTGAGAATTTGACTGACGAAATTCGCCATCAATTCCACCCCGTACATTTTTTCACGAGACTGAAATAAACCCCCGCTATAAGAGGTAAAGTGAATATCTTTGACACTAGAAGCCGTCGGGCCAATTAAAATAATCCGATCACGAATCAACTCAGACGAAACTCGACCTTCTAACACCTCCGTCATCGAGACTTGCCGAAACTGACCTGCTGGCCCTCGAAGATTGGCTAAAAATTGATAACCGCGAGCATCCGCCCGAATATAGGCACCGTCATTTTTGCGAAAGCGAGTTATATTACCTTGACCGACGGGAAAATCAAAACTTGGTTTCAGTGAAGGGAGAGAAACCCCTTGATTTTCTAGGTAAAGGGTCGCCACCTTCAGGGGGAAACTCTGAAGAATGACATTATCGGGAAACCAAACATGAAGCAAACCTCGTCGTACCACTCCATCGGTATCCACCATAAAATTATTAAACCCAACCTGATTTTTGTCGGAGAGAACAGGAGGTGGGTTAACCGCTTCGGTATTGCCACTCTCAAAGGTTTCAATCCCAATAATATTAGGAATGCTTTGAAAGGCTTGGACTAACTCTCCGTGACCGGGTGGTGTCGGTAAATCTCGATAGAGATCTAGGCCAATGACTTGAGGTTCAGCAGCATTTAATTGTTCAAGCAGTTGAGCAAGTTTGTTATCGGGTATGGGAAACCCATAGGTTTGTAGGTCAGATTCATCAATTCCAACAATTAAAATACGTTCATCAATCGGTTCTAAAGGACGTAGGCGAAAAAACAAATCCAGCACTGACCACTCTAAAGGTTGTAATAACCCCAAAGCACGCAAAGCAATCACGATTGCTGCAATACTCGAAGAAGTCAAGATCACTTGACGTTGCTGAGAAAACCATCCCGTGAACGGCACGAATTTTTGCTGAGATTTCCGGAATTTTCCTACTCTTGTTCTAATCCAAAGCAACCGTCTCGCTCCTATCTTGATCATTTAACGGATTAAACTCATGCGTTAACGAGGTTGAATCTGTGTTTTGTGCAGATTCTGCAAAGAATAGGCAGATGTGGCTTGCTAGATTATACGGGTATAGAACAAGCGCTCCAGGAAGATTGAAAAACTCAAAAATGGCTCCTGAAGTCGTTGGAACCCTACGCCAAGTAGATGCGTTCAATTGTTGTAATCGCTGACCCTGACCTCTCGATAGACTGTCTATTCTCGTTTTTTTAACTAGAGTCCCTGAAGGAACTTCACCCTAATTTTTAAAATCACGCCGCCCCTGATAACCTGATAAATCAGCCAGTCTCTCCAGAGATAAAAGACCGGGGTAGAACTGACCGTCAATTTCCCAGGTGGGATATCCCGTTATTCCTGCTTCTCTACAAAGTGTAGGTCGAGCATTTTTGCCTTTGGGATCACATTCGACATAATCGATCATAGCAAATGCTTCTTGACCAAAAAGCTGTTTTTGGTCGTGGCAGTGTGGACACCAATAGGCGCCGTATTCTTTAGCGTTGAGTTGTTGTAAATGACTAGCCAGTGCAATTTCAGCCGGCCCAGAGGTTGTGGTAATTTCGTAGGAATTACCCGCCGTTACAGATGTTTGTGAGGAATTAATACTGCCATACACCCCTAACGCCCCAATCAGCGTGATCATACCAATGGTTAAACCTGTGAGTAGCAGTTGTCCGGGATCTTCCCAGTTGTGACCCCAAATACTCAGAACAAACAAACTCACCGCAAACAGGGCAGAAGCAACACAGTAGGGGCAGAATTCCTGAATCTCAAAAATCATAATTTGCATCAGATAGCCACTGAATACAACCATTGCTGTACTCAGGGCAAACATCAGGAGTTGCGTTTGGTCTTCGAGACGAGATCGCAGAGATTTTTGAGTATGAGGATCAATTAATAAAGGGGCAATAGCCAGGATACCTATCGTTAGATAGGCGAGCAACCCGAATAAGGTTAAAGGTAAGCCAAAAATACTGGCATAGGGGCTATTGAGGACTTGATCGCAGCCTTGAGTGGGGCAGGCGGCAGAACCGCCCGAAAGTTTCACCCAAGTCAGATAGGCAGTCTCAACGGCTCCCATACTGGCGATCGCAGCAACAATTGGGCGAGACCAACGATGAATCCAAGGATTAGAACGTTTGGCAATCATAGCTTGATTTTAGATCGAACAGGACATTCATTCTAGATCTTAGCTAACCTGCGAGATGCCTATCTGGGAAAGCAAGAAATTAGGGTAGGGGGAACTCAGACTTTTGTTTGTCTATTTTCCATGAGTTCGGTTCGAGGGTTCCTGAAACACTACGCTGCATGACTTCTACAAATTGTCGAACCCGACTGGGGTCAATCGGTTGGTCAATGCGTCCGTGTCGCTTCAGAGAACTGGAAACAATCACACCATCGGCCGATTGAATCAATTTGGGAATATTTTCCCAATTAGCACCACTGCCAATCAAAAGCGGAGTTGATCCGGCTGCTGTCCGAGCTAATTCTAGTTCTTCCCAACTGGGCGGACTTCCGGTAGACAAACCCGATAAAATAATGCCATCGGCTAAGGCCCGTTCAATGGTTTCTCGGACTACGGTACTCAAAAGGGCAGAACCCAGAGGTGTCGCGTGTTTAACCAAGACATCTGCCAAGATTTTGACATCACTACCGAGTTCTCGTCGATAGCGCAGGAGTTGATGGGCATTACCTTCAATCAGTCCTTGATCGGTTGCCATCACACCATTGAGGACGTTAACTCGAATAAACTGCGCTCCCACACAGGAAGCGATCGCCATTGCACTTTGGGCGTCATTGCGTAAAACATTAATGCCAATTGGCACTGTTACCAAGTTCATCAGCCGATGCACAATCAAGGTCATCGCACTGACAATCGCTGGATTGACCTGATCTTTGGCAAAGGGAGCATCAAAAAAGTTCTCCACTATAATACCGTTCACACCGCCAGAGGCTAGGGCTGTTGCCTCTTGTTCGGCTCGATCCATCACAGTTTTGAGATTGCCTCCCCAACGGGGAGAGGTCGGTAAAGGGAGTAAATGTACAACGCCAATAATCGGATTGGGTGTTTGAAAAATTTGCTTTAAGTCCACAGGTTTACCTTAAACCACCAAGACGCCAAAGCCAGAATATCGGCTACAGTGGCAATTGCATAGAGAACGGTTTGAGACGGTATACCATGATTTTATCGGTAACGGTGACATGATGACCGAAAAAATTGGGATACAAGCCCCGTCCGTGACTGACGGCTTTTCTTGATTTCTAATATATTCCTTTCAAACAACCCAAGGCGCGCTTCCGACAGAAACAGCAAAATAACTCGGACTCCACAAAGAAGCTTTGTGGGGTTTTTCCTATCCTACTTTTCTATACATTCGGCTAGAAACACCCTTCAAATGATTAACAATAGTCGAGACAGAAAGCTATTGAGGATACTCGATAACAACATGAACAGGGTCGGCTTCACCGTTAAATTCAACCCCTCTAAAATTCATCTGTGTCGCTACGCGACAAAAGGACTAGGGAATGAGTTCTAAACTCTCTCTGTTCAAAAGTTGTTTCCTGTACTTCACTACACAAATCCCATGAATTTTCAAGTCGGTGACGCTGTGCCTTTCTTTTCACAGTTCCATATTGTCATCTTACAGACCAATGGTATAATACTAGAGCATGAAAGCAAGATATCAGTACCGATGTTACCCCACCTCAAATCTGAGTAATGGAGAAAAAATAGACGCTCCCAAACCGTTACAAAAGCGAATTAATCGTCTGCGTAAACTCAGTCGTAATCTTTCTAGAAAACAGAAGGGTTCTAAGCGATACGAACGGGCAAGAGTTAGACAAGCAAAACTCTACGCCCGAATCAAAGATACTCGCATCTCAATTTTTGATGGGTTGGAATAGAGGCTTGCTAGAATCCTCTTCCTTCAGGTAAAGGAGAATGTCAAAGTTTTTCAGTGATCATGTTATTTATATATAGGTGTGAGTGTATTGTTACTGGGTTGTTTTTGGGAGGCTAATCCCTTGAAAATTTTACTGCTTCTTGTCGCGGTCTTAATCGGATTACTTCTTTTGATTGAGGTGGGTTTAAGATTGATTTTCGGTTTTGGTAATCCTTTAATTTATCAAGCGGATCAGGAGATTGGCTATTTGTTAGTTCCTGATCAGAAAACGCGACGGTTTGGGAATCGCATCGAGATTAACCAATATTCTATGCGGAGTTCCCCGATAGCGCCTATTCCTGACTCGACAACGTTACGCCTTTTATTAGTGGGAGATTCTATTGTCAATGGGGGTTGGTGGACGGATCAATCTAATCTGATTTCTGAAATGCTTAGTCAAGACCTCAGCCAAATTTTAGACCCAAAGACTCCCCAACCCAAAATCGAAGTTTTAAATATTGCCGCGAATTCTTGGGGGCCTCCCAATCAACTCGCTTATCTGAAAAAATTTGGTACTTTTCACGCCCATTCTATCATACTCATTATTAATACTGATGATTTATTTACGAAACCCCCTAACCCCGAAATTGTTGGACGCGATCGCAATTATCCCGATCACAAACCCGCTTTCGCCTTACTCGAACTGTTCAACCGTTATCGTTCTTCTCCTCTACCTCCGACAAATACTTCTCAACTTCCACCTGAACCCTCTGATTTAGTTGGATATAATCTGCAAACCCTGACTCAGATTCAAGCCATCACCACTGAAACTTCGGCTCAATTTTTATTAGCCCTAACTCCTTTATTACGAGAAATTGGCAGTCCTGGCCCTCTCGACTATGAAATTAAAGCTCGACAACGTTTAATTGAGTTAACACAAACCGAACAGATAACTTATCTAGACTTCTTACCGATTTTTAACTCTATTTCCCAACCCGAAACCTTGTATCGAGATCATATTCATCTCAGCGTTCAAGGTAATCAACTGGTGACTCAAACGTTAATAGAAACTTTAAAACAACAGCTAGGAATTACCGCCAATTCTTCTCTATAAATTCCCCAAAAATTTATCACCTTACCCATCAAAACCGCAAAAGCCAGCGATCCCCCCACCGTCTCGACTCAGCAAAAAAAAGAGCGTTCAATTTTTGTATACCCTATAATACGTGATACACTGCTATTCAGACTAAAAACGGTTTCGCTTGGGATAGCCAAAACTAGGGCTAATTCATCTTTCAACCCTGACCACCAGATGAGTATCTCGACCTCGGTACTAGCAGATTTGGTGCAAGTGATGCCCCAACTGCGGTCTCAAATCTACTTTAAATCATCCTTAACGGCACTCTCTCATGCGATGGAAGATCAGGTTTTAGCGGGAACCGATCAACCTTTGGTGATTGCCACATTTCAGCGAGAGCGTTTTTATCGCCAAGAAGCCCATCGCTACCGACGCATCGCCCAACGAACCGATCAAGTTTATGTGATGGCCGCCCCCGAAACTGAATTCAAGAATTCTTCTGGGGATCATGAAATGGTTGCATTTGGCCCTGAAGATGCCTTGAGTCAAGAATGGAATCTAGTGATTTTGGGCGATCATTACTCCACTTGTCTGGCCTGTGTAGAACGTCACAACATCGCCAAAACTTCCCAAGTTCCTGAACCGTTAGCGATGGATCAGGCGAGACCCTTTGAAGGAATTTGGACGGGCGATCACCAAGTGTCTTTGAAAGTTGCTGAACTCTTACTGAAGCGGATTTTATACTATCGACCTGAATTGAGTTCTAAAGTTGAACAAGCATTTCAAACCTACGGAATTTTACCCTCAAAAACTCGTCAGAAATCAACGTCTCGTTCTTCTAAAAAAACTCAAAAAACTAATCTTTTACCCGCCGAATTCTTTCCCTCTCATTTTAGTGATGCTTTTGCTCATCGCTTGGTAACGTACTTACAAGCTGGTCAACATAAATTATTGCGGGTTTACCGTTCGTTAGCCGCTCAAGAACGCAAAGAACGCCTCGTTAACTCGATCACCCACGCGATTCGACAATCTCTCAATCCCTCTGAAATCATTAAGGTTGCAACTCAAGAATTAGGAGAAGCAATGGGGGCTTGTCGGTGTTTAATCTATCGCTGTAAACCAACAGATGGGGCGGTGATTATTAGCCATGAATATTTGTCTTGTCAGGATAAAAATCATTCCAATCTTTCTCTAGATTCCTTAGTCGGACAAACCTGGATTTTACAAGGAAATCCGATCTTTGAACAAGTCATTCAACAACAAGATCGGGTTTACATTAGCGATACTTCATTGACTCCAGTAGCCGTAGTTCAATCTCCAGAAAATCGAGAGATTGACCCTAAAATCTTCACCAATCCTCAGCAAAAAAAGATCAAAAAAATATCGATTGATTGTCAAATTCGCGGTTGGTTAATGGTTCCTATTTTGTATCAGGGAAAATTATTAGGGATGGTTGAATTACATCAGTGTAAAGCCGAATTTCGCAGATGGGAAGAAGATGAGTTATCTTTAGTTAATGCCATTGCAACTCAACTCAGTGCAGCATTAATTCAAGCCCAAACCTACGCAAATCTTGAAGATCTTAACCAACAATTAGAAGCATTAGAACGAACTCGTAGTAATTTAATTGCCATTACCGGACATGAACTTCGCACACCATTATCAACCATTCAAGTCTGTTTAGAAACGCTGAGTCAAGAGCCAGATATGTCCTTAGAATTACGACAAGTGATGTTAGAAACTGCGCTCACCGATGCAGAAAGACTCAGAAAATTAGTGCAAGATTTCCTTACCCTTTCTAACCTCGAAAGTGGGCGAGTAGACTGGAATCTTGAAACCTTACCGTTAAGAGAATGTGTAGATCTGGCAATTAGCGGGGTTCGCGCCCGTTTTTCTAAAAATTCATTACCCGTAATTGAAACCAAAATTTCCGATGATTTACCTTTAGTAAAAGCCGATGGCGAATGGTTAGTTGAATTGTTGGCAAAACTCTTAGATAATGCCTGTAAATTTACCAGTTCTGAAGGAAAAGTCACCATTCAAGCCAAACGTAACGGCAATCAAATGCTAGAAGTTACCGTAGCAGATACCGGACGAGGAATTGAACCCAACCGTTTAGAAGCGGTTTTTGATCGCTTTTATCAAGAAGAAGGTTCCCTGAGAAGAACCGTTGGAGGAACGGGGTTAGGACTCACCATTGGGAAACAAATTGTCACAGGTTGGGGCGGAGAAATTTGGGCAAATTCTCCCGGAAAAAATCAAGGCAGCGAGTTTCATTTTACCATTCCTTTTGTAGATCATTAGGGAACAGGGAACAGGGGACAGGGGACAGGGGACAGGGGACAGGGGACAGGGGACAGGGGACAGGGGACAGGGGACAGGGAATAGGGAATAGGGAATGGGGAAGCAGGAGAGAAACTGTCTTCACTGGTCACTCTCTTACAAACTTTGCTACCGACGGAAACCGCCGGGTCGCAAGTTTGCGCTGGTCACTGGTCACTGATAACTGTAATGTGTAACGGTTCTTTACGATCACCCCAGATTCGGCAATATCAGTGATACGATGCCGTAAAAACCTTACTATAGACGTTCTATGGCAGAACAACTGACTGGAAAACCCCCAATTTTCGGCGGCAGCACTGGCGGCTTACTTTCCAAAGCTGAAATTGAAGAAAAATACGCCATCACCTGGACTAGCCCTAAAGAGCAAGTCTTTGAAATGCCAACAGGTGGCGCCGCGATTATGAACGAAGGTGAAAACCTTTTATATCTATCTCGCAAAGAACAATGTCTGGCTTTGGGAACCCAACTGCGGACAAAATTCAAACCGAAAATTGAAGACTTTAAAATCTACCGGATTTATCCAAACGGTGACATGGAGTACCTCCATCCGAAAGATGGTGTCTTTCCTGAAAAAGTTAACGAAGGTCGTGATTTCTACGGTAAAATCGACCGTAATATCGGATCTAATCCTGATCCCGCTAAAATCAAGTTTAGTGGAAAAGCAACTTACGAAGTTTAATTTCTTGCTGTTTAATTAACGCTCGTTAGAGTATTGCTACGCTTTGTAGAGAACAGGATGAAGGATCACTATTTCCCTTCATCCTTAACTGTTTGATTCCCTATAGTTTTCTATGATGTTTCCCGACTTCTCGCAATTTCAACAACTCGCAACTCAAGGCAATTTCATTCCGGTTTATCAAGAATGGGTCGCTGATTTAGATACCCCAGTTTCAGTCTGGTATCGAGTTTGTGCGGGTCAGCCCTATAGTTTTCTGCTAGAATCCGTCGAGGGCGGTCAGAAGTTGGGGCGCTATAGTTTGGTCGGTTGTAACCCCGTTTGGGTCTTAGAAGCGCGAGGAAAACGCACGACACAAACCTATCGAGATGGCACCCTTGAAGAATTTGAGGGAAATCCTTTTGAGGTTCTACAGAATTGTTTAGCTCCCTATCATCCGGTAAAATTGCCCGAGTTACCCTCCGGAATTGGGGGGTTATTTGGCTTTTGGGGATATGAATTAATTCGTTGGATAGAACCGCGTGTTCAGGTTGACGAACCGACAGCGGATCAAATGCCAGATGGCTTGTGGATGCAAATTGATCATTTAATTATTTTTGATCAAATTAAACGGAAAATTTTGGCGATCGCTTATGCAGATACGCGCAATGGAGACTTACAATCAGCCTATCAACAAGCTTGCGATCGCGTGACTCAACTGCTGGAAAAATTAGAGTCACCCTTTTTTTCACGGGAACGAACCCTGTTAGAATGGACACCGCCAAACCAAAGTAAAATTAACGATTATCACAGTAATATCTCCCCAGAACAATATTGTAAAAACGTCGAAAAAGCCAAAACCTATATTAAAGCCGGAGATATCTTTCAAGTCGTTTTATCCCAACGATTATCCGCCCCCTACAACGGCGAACCCTTTGAATTATATCGGTCTTTGCGGTTAGTCAATCCTTCCCCCTATATGGCTTATTTTAACTTCGGAAACTGGCAAATGATCGGATCCAGTCCAGAAGTGATGGTCAAAGCCGAAAAAAACCCAGAAGGCAAAATAATAGCTACCTTACGTCCCATTGCCGGAACACGCCGTCGAGGACAAACGAACGCCGAAGATGAAGCCTTAGCCGAGGATTTGCTACAAGATCCCAAAGAAATCGCTGAACACGTCATGTTAGTTGATTTAGGACGTAATGATTTAGGGCGAGTGTGTCGCAGTGGTACCGTTCAAGTTGACGAATTGATGGTGATTGAAAAATACTCCCATGTGATGCACATTGTTAGTAATGTTGTGGGAGAATTAGCAGAGAATCAAAGCGCTTGGGATTTATTAAAAGCCTGTTTTCCAGCCGGAACCGTCAGCGGGGCGCCAAAAATTCGGGCGATGGAAATTATCTATGAATTAGAAGGGTGTCGTCGAGGGCCTTATTCGGGAGTCTATGGTTATTATGATTTTGAAGGACAGCTTAACAGTGCAATTACCATTCGTACAATGTTAGTTAGTCCTCAAAGTGATGGTCAATTGATTGTGAGTGTTCAAGCCGGGGCGGGTGTAGTCGCAGACTCTGATCCGCAACGAGAATATGAGGAAACACTCAATAAAGCCAGAGGATTATTAGAAGCAATTGGTTGTTTGAAAAAATAGTAAACCAAAAAACGATTTACAACAAAGAATAAACATCATGGATTTTTATATTGTTGATGTTTTTGCCGAAGACAAGTATGCGGGGAATCAATTAGCGGTGATCTGCGGGGAAGGAGTTAAAACTCTATCGGATGCAAAAATGCAGCAAATCGCCCAAGAGATGAACTATTCAGAAACCTCTTTTATTCCTTCGAGTCACCCTGAAGATGGAGGCTATGATGTGAGAATTTTCACGCCTCAAAAAGAACTCCCTTTTGCGGGACACCCTACACTGGGAACCGCTTATATTATTCAACAGGAAATTATCCAAAAACCGACTGAACAAGTTATTTTAAATTTAGGGGTGGGTCAAATTCCGGTGACTTGGACGAAAGATGAAAATAATGATCAAATTTTGTGGATGCGACAAAATCAACCCGAATTTTATCAAAGTCTGGCGGTAGAACCCGTTGCCAAAATGTTAGGGTTAGAAGTGGATGACATTGAGACTCAATTTCCGATTCAAGAAGTGTCAACCGGAATTCCTTTTATATTAGTTCCTCTGAAAAGTTTAGCTGCATTGAAAAAAGCAAAAGTGAATTTTGAAAATTATTCAAAGTTAATGGAAATTACACATTCTACAGAGATTTTAGTCTTTTCTCCTGAACCCTATAGCCCAGAGAACCAAATTAGTGCTAGAATGTTTGCTCCAGCTTTGGGAATTCCAGAAGACCCTGCAACCGGAAGTGCAAACGGGTGTTTGGCTGGATATTTAGTTCAGTATTCTTATTTTGGAATGGATGAAATTGATCTGAAAGTTGAGCAAGGGTATGAAATCAATCGTCCTTCTATTTTATATTTAAAAGCAAAAAAATCGGCTGAAAAAATAGATGTGCAAGTGGGCGGAAAAGTGATAAAAATAGCTCAAGGAAAGCTACTATAAAGTCAGCGTCTTCCTAATCAACTTGCTAAAATTTAAGATGACTATTATACTCACCAATGACGATGGTATTGATGCACCCGGTATTCGTGCATTATCAGAAGCAATTAACCATCAAGGAATATTTGTTGCCCCGCAACAAGAAATATCCGGTTGTGGTCATAAAGTCACAACAAGATCACCTATTACCGTTAAAAAACGTTCCGAAACGGAATACGCTGTTGCAGGAACTCCGGCGGACTGTACCCGCCTCGCTATTACTCATTTATGTCCGCAAATTGATTGGGTGCTTTCGGGTATTAATTCCGGGGGAAACTTAGGGGTAGATGTTTATATTTCTGGTACTGTTGCTGCGGTGAGAGAAGCGGCTTTTCAGGGTATCAAAGGAATTGCTTTATCTCAATATCGAAAAGGGGGAAAGCCTGTAAATTGGGAACAAGTTACTCGCTGGAGTCAAACCGTTTTAAAAGATTTATTCAACCGTCCTTTAGAACCGGGAAGTTTTTGGAATGTGAATTTTCCCTATCTTGAACCGGATGATCCGGAACCGGAAATGGTCTTTTGTCAACCTTCTACAAAACCTTTACCCATTGATTATAAAATAGAAGGTGAGAATTATTTTTATGTGGGGAATTATAGCGAACGTCAACGCACAGTCGGTACAGATGTTGATGTGTGTTTTGGGGGGAAAATTGCTGTAACGCAGATTCGATTATAGCGCTTTGTCCAGGGAACGCCGGAGCAAGTAACATTCTACAAGTTGCTAGTTTGTTGGTGAGAAGTGTTTGAAGTTTTGCGATCGCGATTAACTCTATCTGAGTAATATTGAGAGGTTGGCATTTAGAGCCGTAGTAAGGATTACCTAATGACCAGACTTTTTAACTCAGTAGAGAAAATTGAAACCCTGATCATCGCGAATCTGTAGCCCTTGTGACAAATCTTAACATCATTTCTCAGCAAATCAGTTTAAGGTAACAATTTAGGCGGTTTAATAATCGCTATCTCAGTATAGAGATGTCTGATGTTGAACTGAAGCTTTGGAATATAGGATTTAGTATGAGCGTTAATTTAGCAACTCAATTGCGAGAAGGCACGAAAAAATCCCACACAATGGCAGAAAACGTGGGTTTTATCAAATGCTTTTTGAAAGGAACCGTAGAAAAAACCTCCTACAGAACATTAGGAGCAAATCTCTACTTTGTCTACTCTGCAATGGAAGAAGAGATGGAACGCCATCGCAACCATCCAATTCTGTCCAAGCTGTATTTTCCAGAACTCAATCGTAAACAGAGTCTAGAAAAAGATTTATATTTTTTCTATGGCCCTAACTGGCGGGAAGAAATCGCTCCTACTGTCGCTGCTGAAGCTTATGTAGCCCGAATTCGGGAAATTTCCAACACAGAACCCGAATTATTGATTGCTCACCTGTACACGCGCTACATGGGTGATCTGTCTGGGGGACAAATTCTCAAAGCGATCGCCCAACGAGGTATGAACCTCTCAGAAGGCGAAGGGATTCAGTTCTATGAATTTAAAGATATTCCCGATGAGAAGGCGTTCAAAGCCAATTATCGCCAGATGATGAACGATTTACCCATTGATCAAGCAACTGCTGATCGAATTGTTGCTGAAGCCAACGATGCCTTCGGAATGAACATGAAAATGTTCAACGAGTTAGAAGGGAACTTAATTAAGGCGATTGGTTTAATGTTGTTCAATAGTTTAACGCGCAAACGCACCGCAGGTTCTACCGAACTCGCCCCGGCTGCTGAGTAATCGCTTTTGACATTAATTTCCAACTGAATTCGTCTGCCGAAAGGAGAACACTAATCCTGGGAGTTTGATGGCTGTAAGAGAAAGCAGTCATTGAGGTTCCAGGATTTTCAGTGTAAAAATACATCGAAAAAATCTTAAGACTAGCAGACTTTTCAGTCAAAAAATCTCAACTTTTGTTCATATTAAGTATCATCTTTTGAGTAGAGATCGGTTTAAGTTAATATAAATTCCGTATACTCACTGATGAAAATGCTTGAGAAAATATTCTATAACAGAGGAGGAGGCACTCAACTCACTCAACCCATGAATAACGCTCAAACCAACATTCTTATTATAGATCATGCTCTCAGGGATTTAGCAGCTTATCAGAATTACCAACTACAAAATGCAAGTCAGGATATCCAGCTTTATCAACTGTGGAGGGCTGAAACTGTAGCACAAGGACTACAATATTGCCAAAAAATTCAACCTGATGTCATTTTTTTGAATCTTCAGGTTTCAGATTTTGAGAGTTTCCTATTCATGCAAGAGTTAGAACGCATGAATCTAAATATTCCTGTGATTTTAGTCACAAATTATCAACAAGAAGAACAAGCAAAAAAAATCATAAAACAACAGGGATTGAGGGATTATTTACTACAAGAAAAACTGACTCCAGAACTTTTTTTCAACGTTGTTTCTCGCCTCATTCCAAAAAATCAGCCCGACTCTATTTCTGAGAAACAATACGATCAGTTAGTCCAAAAAATAACAAAACTTACCTATCAGTCTCGTGATTTAGAAGCACTCTTACAAACAACAGTTAACGAAATTCGACAAACTTTTCATTGTAATGCTGTGTTAATCTATCAATTTTTGAGTGATTCTCAGCCTCGTCTCATGGCACATTCAATGAATGAAGAATTTAATTTTTTAGAGTGTGTTGAAATTCAAGATGAGACGGAGAGTTCAGAACAAGAAAACTTAACGAATACTATTAAAAACTATAATTCAACCTTAAATACTATTCAAACCTCAGAACAAAATATAGTAAAAAAATCTTTAAAAATCCCAATTAATATCAACATTAAAAACTCCGAAAAAAACAAAGTAAAACATCAGCAATGGGGATTTTTTGTCCTTAATCTATCTGAACATCTTCCCGACTGGAATCCTCAACACATCGAACGGATAAAGCAAATCTCACTGCTGCTTTCCATTGCAATTGAAAATCACCAACTCCGTCAAACTATTCAAAATCTAAACACACAACTAATCACCCAAACTCAAGAACAAGAACAGCAATTTAAAGCCATCTTTAATAATAGCTTTCAATGTACAGGATTACTAACCCTCGAAGGAATATTAATCGATATCAATCAAACCGCTTTAAACAGTGGAAACTTGAAACGGGAAGATGTGATTAATTTACCCTTTTGGGAAACCTATTGGTGGCAAGTATCAGCAGAAACCCAAGAAAAACTCCGTCAAAGTATAGCAAAAGCTGCTTTAGGAGAATCAATTTACTATGAAGTTGATGTATTAGTCGCAGATAGAAAAACCATCGCCACAGACTTTTCATTACGTCCCCTGCGATCAAGAACAGGTGATGTCATTTTCTTAATAGCAGAAGGTCGAGATATTAGCGAACAACAAGCTGCACTTCGTGAACGCATCCAAGCTAAACGCGCCCTGCAAGAACATCAAATCCTCTTAAGTTCTGTCCTCGACTGTATTCCTCAAGGAGTCTTTTGGAAAGACAAACAAGGTCATTTTCTGGGCTGTAACTCTCAATTTTACATAGATGCAGGCTTATCTTCCAGTGAAGAAATTATTGGTAAAACAGACTATGATCTGTCCTGGAAAGAAGAAGCAAAATTCTATCGAGCCGATGATCATCAAGTGATGAACTCAGGACAAGCCAAACTCAATATTGAAGAACCGATGACAAAAGCTGGGAATATTTCCTGTTGGTTGAGAACCCATAAAATGCCCTTGCGAAATGCAGATGGAGAAATTATTGGAGTTGTCGGAACCTATGAAGATATTACCGAACGGAAACAGGCTGAAATTGCTTTGCGTCGTAGTGAAGCCCGTTATCAAATGTTAGTCAATAACTTTCCTAACGGGGCTGTAATGATGTTTAATCAGGATTTACAATATATCTTGGTTGGGGGTTTAGGATTAGCAGAAGTCGGAATTTCTAAGCAACAATTAGAAGGAAAAACCATTTGGGAAGCCCTCCCCGCAGAAACCTGTAAACTGATTGAACCTCTCTATCGTCGGACTTTAGCGGGAGAACAATTAGTCGAGGAACTTCCCTTTGCAGATCGTCTGTATCTCGTTTACTTTTTCCCAATTTTAGAACAGGGAAAAGTACAAGCAGGTGTAATTTTAACTCAAGATATTACCCAACAAAAACAAGCCGAACAAAAGCTCAAACACCTCAATCAAGAACTTGAAGCAAGAGTTCAACAACGCACCGCCGCCCTACAAACAGAAATCGCCGAACGGACTCGCTTATTAAATATTTTAGAAGCCAGTTTAAACGAAATTTATATTTTTGATGCAGAAACTTTAAAGTTTCAATATGCGAATCAAGGTGCCTTGCTAAATCTCGGTTATAGCCTCGAACAACTTCAACAGATGACAGCAGTTAACCTGAAACCCCAATTGAGTCCTGAACAATTTCAACAACTAATTCATCCTCTATTAAACCATCAACAACACAAAACTATTTTTAGAGCCGCCTATCAACGGGCTGATGGAAGTTTATATCCAGTAGAAGTTCACTTTCAATTAATCGAACACCAACAAGAACGATTATTTTTAGCCGTTGCACTTGATCTCACCGAACGTCAACAAACAGAAGATCGGTTACGACTGGTTGAATTTGCCCTCGATAACGCTCAAGAAAGTGTCTTTATCTTTGATGAACAAGGTGAAATTGTTTACGTTAACCAAACCGCCTGTGAAAGTTTAGGCTATTCTAGTACAGAACTCTTGATGCTAAAAATTTGGCAAATTGATGAAAACCTAAAGATTTCCCCCGCTTGGGAGACGTTCTGTAAGCATCTCAAACAACAAAAATCCCTCCTATTAGAGTCAACCCATCAGACTCAAACCGGAGAAGCCATTCCCGTTGAAATTACCCTCACCGAGTTAAACTTTTACGGTACTCCTTACTTCTGCGAAATTGCTCGAGATATTCGAGAACGTCAACAAGCCGCAGCCGATCTACAAAAACGAGATAATTATCTCACCGCCCTGGTCGAAGTACAACGTCAACTCCTCTGTGCCAATCGTCAAAGTAATTTGTATGAGTTCGTGTTATCAATTTTAGGTCGAGCCGCTCAGGCCACTCAGGTTTATGCGTTTGAGCGCCAGCTTGATGAGTTGAACCGTCCCTACCTGTATTATCTGTCTCACTGGTCGGCAGCCGATGCCACCTCCCGACTCAACCGCTCAGTTTTTCAACCGCTTTATCATACCCCCTGTTTTTCCCCATGGCTTGAACAACTCTCCCAGGGTCAAACTCTTTATCAACAGTGGGAAGATTTGACCCCCGAACAGCGTCAAATTCTTGAACCTGCGGGTCTTTCAACGGTGTTATTATTTCCGCTCATTGTTAAAGGTGAATTATTTGGAGTGATTGGTTTTGATAATGATAGCACGCCTCGTCAGTGGGATGATCTGGAGATTAACCTCTTAAAAGCGGCCGTCAGTGCGATCGCTTTAGCCACAGAACGTCAACTGGCTCAAGAAGAACTCCAACGCCAACTCACAGCCATTGAAGCCGCCAGCGAAGGAATTGCCATTACTAACCCATTGGGTGATTATATTTATCTTAATAAAGCTCATTTAGACTTATTTGGCTATACCGACGCCTCAGAATTATTAGGGCATCATTGGAAAAGTCTTTATAGTTTAGAAGAAGGCGATCGCATTGATCGAGAAGTGATTTCTCAATTGATGGAAAATGGATATTTACGCAGTGAGGCTGTAGCAACCCGCAAAGATGGTAGTACCTATCTCCAGGAGTTTTCTTTAACCCTAACTAATAGCGGTGAATTTGTTTGTGTTTGTCGGGATATTACGGAACGAAAACGAGCCGAAGAAGAACTGCGCCGAACCAATACTCAGTTAGAACGAGCCACTCGCCTCAAAGATGAATTTATGGCGAATATGAGCCATGAATTACGCACACCACTTTATTCAATTTTAGGTTTATCAGAAGTGTTACAACAGCAGGTTTATGGCTCTCTCAATCCTGAACAATTGCGATCGCTTTCAACTATCGAACAAAGTGGTCAACATTTGCTGGAACTGATTAACGATATCCTGGATTTATCTAAAATAGAATCAGGTAAAATGGAGTTACAGCTTTCTACAGTAGATTTGACTCAACTGTGTCAATCGAGTTTGGACTTTGTTAAACCCCAAGCCGAGCAAAAAAATCTACAACTACGCTTAAGTGTCGCCCCAGTTCCCGTTATTCTAGACATTGATGAACGCCGCATCCGTCAAGTGTTAATTAATCTCCTTAGTAATGCAGTAAAATTTACTCCAGAAGGCGGTTATATTTTGCTCAAAATTGAACGAAATCCGCAAAATTCTACGGTGCATCTCAGCGTTACTGATACCGGAATTGGTATTGATCCCGAACATCAACAACATTTATTTCAACCCTTTGTTCAAATTGATAGTAGTTTATCTCGACGATATTCGGGTACAGGTTTAGGGTTAGCTTTAGTTCGACAAATTACACAAATGCACGCCGGAACAGTTTCTCTGAAAAGTGAAGTGGGGCGAGGCAGTACCTTTACTGTTACTTTACCCTGTAACTCGACTTCTTTGATCTCTAGCCCCAATGCTATCTGTTCTCAAAATCATGGTTTTCAGCCAGAAATAGAAGATTTACCGACAACTAATGAATCAACCCTTTATTCTGCTCTTTATGGGGTTTATCCCCTAATTTTAATTGCTGAAGATCATCAGGCTAATGCAGAAACTGTCGCTGATTATTTAGAAACCAGAGGATATCGAATTATTTTAGCTAAAAATGGCAAAGAAGCCGTTCAGTACGCTCAAGACTCTCAGCCTAAACTAATTATTTTAGACATTCAAATGCCAGAAATGGATGGAAAAACAGCCCTGTGTAAGATTCGAGAAAATCCCGATACGGCTACTATTCCCATTCTTGTGTTAACGGCTTTAGTTAGTTTTCAAGAACGGGAACAATGTTTACAAGCAGGCGCCAATGATTATCTGATTAAACCCGTTAGCTTAAAACAGCTTGCTGACAAAATAAAAAGTTTAATTTAGCTTGAATCAATCGAGAAAACAGCTTGTTTTTATCCCAATAATTTTATTTTTTAAAAATCATTTGTTTGACAAAAAAAAATGAATCCTGCAAAAATTTTAATTGTTGATGATGAACCGAATAACTTTGATGTGATTGAAGCTCAGTTATTAGAAGAAGACTATGAGTTAAGCTACGCTTCTAGTGGGATAAAAGCCTTACAACGTTTAGCTTTATTTAAACCCGATGTTATTCTTTTAGACGTAATGATGCCCGAGATGGATGGGGTAGAAGTCTGTCACAAAATCAAATCTGACCCCCAATTATCTCACATTCCAATTGTTGCAGTCACAGCCCTAAACTCCAAACAAGATTTAGCTCGATGTCTAGAAGGCGGTGCCGATGATTTTATTTGTAAACCCGTCAGCAGCATCGAATTAAGAGCAAGAATTCGATCCATGCTCAGAATTAAACAACAATATGATACCCTACAAAAACAACGAGATACCCTCGCAGATATCCTCAAACTTCGTGAGGAAATGTCACAGATGCTTGTTCACGATTTACGAAATCCAATTGCTTGCATTATCTTCGCGGGAGAACTCCTAAAAGAGGAAGCAGAACTATCAAAATCAAGTTCTAAAAAATTAGAACGAATTGTCGCGGCTGGGCAAAGATTACAATCTCTTACCAATGATTTATTAATGATGGCAAAGTTAGAATCTGGCAACCTCATTCTTCATCGAGAATCCGTGAATTTTAGTCAAATGATTCAAAATGTGATTGCCGACTTTGAACCCATCGCCTCTCAAAAAAAAATTCAATTGATAACAGAAATTTCTCCCCCTCATCAAAAAATTAATATTGATGCTAATCTCTTTCGACGAGTTTTAGATAATCTATTTTCTAATGCGATTAAATTCTCCCCACACAAAAGTAAAATTCTGTGTCAAGTACACTATCCTCAAAATGAACTGATTCAAGTTAGAATTCGCCTCTATGACCAAGGCCCCGGTATTAGCAAAAATCTCCAACAGATTATCTTTAATAAATACGCCGTGGGTACAGTTGTAGAAGGAACTGAACAAATGGGTTTAGGGTTAGCATTTTGTAAAATGATTGTACAAGCACATGGGGGTCAGATTTTTGTAGAAGACAATCAACCCAAAGGCGCCATATTTACCCTAGAACTTTAGAACCCAAAAACAGGTTTTCCGACGAGTTACTTTCAAATTTCCTGATACCCCATTCCCCATTCGTGCATTTGATCAATTAAAGGTTTAAGACTTTCCCCCATTGGAGTCAACGAATATTCAACTTTCGGCGGAATTTCTGCATACACTTTTCGAGAGACTAAACCATCTGCTTCCATTTCTCGCAGTTGTTGTGTTAACATCTTTTGCGTAACTCCAGTCAGCGATCGCTGAAGTTGATTAAACCGCTTCACCCCAGATAATAACTCTCGAAAAATCAATAACTTCCACCGTCCACTGAGCATCGCTAAAGTCACCTCAGCCGGACAACTTTCTTTTTTAGATTTGGGTTTGGGAGATTGCATCGTTACCTTTTGGAAACTATCTAACATTGAAGTACCTACTTCACAGTTTACCTGGATTTGCTCTACCATCAAACTATAACGATTTTTCAATCTATCCCAGGAGTTTTGAACCATGATCACCCTAAGAAAATCCCACGAAAGAGGAAAAGCAAACTTTGGATGGTTAGACAGTTATCATAGCTTTTCTTTCGGGAACTATTATCATCCGCAACACATGGGCTTTCGGGCTTTACGAGTGATTAACGAAGATCGAATTGCTCCCGGTAGGGGGTTTGACACTCACGGACATCGAGACATGGAAATTATCACCTATGTTTTAGAAGGTTCCCTAGAACATAAAGATAGTACCGGAACAAGTGCTATCATTCAACCTGGAGAAATTCAACGGATGAGCGCAGGAACCGGAATTTTTCATAGTGAGTTTAACCCCTCCTCCACTGAACCCGTTCATCTGCTACAAATTTGGATACTTCCCAACTCAACGGGACTTCCCCCCAGCTATGAACAAAAAACCTTTAATCTGTTAGCAACACCGGGTCAATTTCAACAGATAGCCACTTCTAACCCCCAAAATGGAACCCTGAAAGTTCATCAAGATCTCAACCTCTCTGCGGCGATGATACCCCGAGATGAACGCCTTTCCTACGCCCTCGCCCCCCAACGTCATGCTTGGATCCAAGTGGTTCGAGGTAAACTCCGCCTAGATGATATCACTTTAGAAGCCGGAGATGGTGTCGCCATTAGCGGCCGTCAAATCACCCTCGATGCCACAGAAGATGCTGAAATTCTGCTCTTTGATCTAGCTTGACACGTCTTTAGATGGGGGGATTCTCACTGGCAGCAAAAAAACGAGTTTAAGCTAAATTCAGTCCAGAAGTTGAAAGACTCTCAAAATAGATTTTAAGTGATAATACTCTTAAAATTATGTTATTTAACTTGAGAATCTTCAATCATGAATGGTAGTGCTTTCGGCTGTGATTGAAATCGTTAATTGATGTGCATCTATTATACTATAAAGTAGTGAACTGGAGAATCAGATGACGATTGCTCAAGATTTGGAAACTCTCCAAACCGAAACCGAATTAAAAGACATCGAATTTCCCCCCGGAGATTTATAAAGTAAGGAGCCACTGATTTTAGAAGAACTGCGAGAGTTTACCCGCAATCGTAATATTTGAGAGTCTACTGAGCGGATTAGCCTGAATAATTTTGAGCAGAAAATTATTGATGAATAGGGTACCTTAATAGAGTTTGGAGCCAAAGTTTATGACTGCGAACGAAACCGATGTCAGCAATTGCCACAACTCAGAGAACAGCGTCGGCAACTTTCTGAACAATTTAATCAAAAAATAGAGGATGCGATCGCGGTTATTCGAGAAAATCGCAAAACTGATGATAGTTTCTATGATCCGCTGGGGTTGCTGAGTTTGACCCGTTACCGAATGTTGAAACAGAATTGAGAAAAATTGTTCGCAGTGATGAACCAGACTCGGAGGGAATTTATATGGTTTATAAAGATTGAGTGCAGTAGGGTGAATAATATATCCACCGGAGATTGCTAATCTTCCAAATTGTATCGCTCTATAGCGATCGCAAATGATTCATGAGAATGAGCCATACATTGAAAGTTTGGAAAATCGAAACGTAT